>NZ_JBFTMU010000004.1:0-347565 GCF_056397125.1 Arthrobacter sp. 05N425 | reverse complement strand
GATGCCGAGAGTTTCGGGTCCGGTGAACTAAGGAGTTTTTTCGAATGGCTATTTGGGGTGCAGATGTTGCTCAGCTCAAGACTCTTGGGACGAAGCTGCAGGCCGGTTCTCAGGAGATCGACAACCAGAGGTCGATGCTGACTAAGGTCCTGGCCGGTACCCAGTGGCTGGGACCGGACGCGGAGAAGTTCCGCAACGAGTGGAACGGCGAGCACGTTGCCGCCCTCACCCGGGTGTCCCAGGCGCTGCAGCAGGCCAGCCAGCAGGCCAACCGCAACGCCACCGAGCAAGAAAGCGCCTCCTCGCGCTAGCCGGAACCCTCTCCAGACCAGTCCGGACGCAACCGCGTCCGGGCTGTTCGTTTAAAGCGGTTCGCTTGGCAGCCGGACCCGTCCCTCAGGGAACCGGCTCGACGTCGTTGGCGTGGTCGAGTTCGGCGGGCAGCCGGGCGGGGACGCGCAGTTCGTCCAGCCGGACCAGCACCACGCCGCCGACAATCAGCAGGCCGCCCAGGAGCTGGACGGGGCCCGGGAGTTCGCCCAGGAGCAGCCAGGCCCAGATGACGGCAAACAGCACCTCGGTGAGCGAGACGAAGGATGCCACCTTCGAACCGAGCGCCCGTGCGGCCACGACGCCGGAGACGTAGGCGAGCACGGTGGCAAGAATCACCAGCCCGAGCAGCGGCACCCACCAGGGCGTGACCCAGGCTCCGAGCCTGGTGTCGGCCGTGCTGGCCACCATCGGCAGCAGCCCCGTGGCCGCCGCCAGCCACATGACCAGCGCACCCACCATCAGGCCGCCGGAGGCCAGCACGATCGGCGGCAGCGTGTCATTCTCTTTGGCCGTGATGAAGAAGTAGATAGCCAGGCAGACGGCGGCCGCGATGCCCCACAACACGCCGACCACGTCGATCTTTACCGCCCCGGTCAGATCGAGGACCAGGACCAGGCCGGCGAGGGAAAGCAACGTTCCTGCCACAGTGAGGGGCCGCGGCCGTTTCCGGCTCGCCGCCCAGAGCCACAGCACAATGATCACCGGGGCGAGGTACTCGAGCAGGAGTGCGACGCCCACCGAAAGCCGGGCGACGGCATTGAAGTAGAACAGCTGGCAGGCGGCGACACCGATCAGGCCAAACAACAGCACGGTGAGCCAGTTGTCGCGGAGCTGGTGCCAGCGGCCGCGCAGGGCGAGAACGGCCGGGACGGCCAGGACCAGCGCGGCTCCGGTGAGCCGGGCGGTGACCGCGGCGCCCGGCGTCCAGCCGGTCTCCAACAGCGCCTTAGCGAAGGAGCCGGAAAGACCGAACACCGCCGAGGAAAACAGGGCCACCCCCAAGCCCGAGGCCAGGAAGCCCGGAGCGTCCGGCGTCGGCTTATCGGCGGGGCGGAGCTGTGGGCGGTTCTTGGCCGGAGCCCCGGCGGGGCGGCGTGCGGCAGACACGGGCTGCCTCCTGTCAGGAGTAAAGTTGGGTTATGGTCATGACAGTACGCCCGGGCGACGTAAGGAGTCAAGATGGTTTTTGCACCTGACACAGAGGTTGCGCTGCGCTCGGTGGTCGGCCTGATCAACACGGCGGCGAACGGGGAGGAAAGACTGGCCACCGTCGCGGACCTGGACCGCTTCCTCACCGCCGAGGGCTTCAGCGGTTCCCGGACCCAGGATGCCGCCGAGCTGGCCAGCGTGCACCGGCTGCGCGGCGAACTCGCCGAGCTGTGGCTGGCGGATGAGGGCACCGCCGTGGACACCGTCAACCGCCTGCTGCGCGAGGCCCACGCTTTGCCGCAGCTGATGAAGCACGACGGCTGGGACTGGCATCTGCACGCGACCACACCCGAGGCGCCGCTGGCCGACAGGATGAGCACCGAGGCCGCGATGGCGCTGGTGGATGTGATCCGCAGCAAGGAAATGGACCGGATGCTGGTCTGCGCCGCGGACGACTGCGACGCCGTCGTGCTGGACCTCAGCCGGAACCGTTCCAAGCGCTACTGCGATACCGGAAACTGCGCCAACCGCGCACACGTCGCGGCCTACCGGGCGCGGAAAGCGGCGTCCTAGCGGATGTCGCCGCGCTCATCGGCGTCGGGGGACGGCTCGGCGGCGTGTCCGCCGAAGGACGAGGCCGGCTTCCTGGAGCTCAGGTTGACGCCGGAGCCCTTGCCGAGGTGCTCGGCGTTGTCCTTGTAGCTCATCGAGAGCATGGCCGCAATCACGAGGGTCACGATGAAGGCGATGCCGGCGCCGGTAAAGGCCAAATCGAAGCGGGGGACCTTGGCGCTGCCCCCGGAGGCGAAGATCAGGACGGCGAAGAAGGCCAGCACTGCCCAGAACGCGGAGAACATAAGAGGACCCTTGACCGAAGTCCGCAGGCTGCGGCGTTCTCCTGAATTCTGTTCTGCCAAGGTGCTTTCCTCCTGCCGCCAACGCCGGCTTGGCGTGGCAGTCGTGATACTGCGGTTGTTCTACGCAAGGTAGAACCTGTTCCTACTAGTTTACGGCCTCGGCGGATACGTCCCGCGCATCATGGCGCAGGGTCAGCCCGGCCAGGGTCCACAGCACCCCGCTGATGATCGCGCCTCCGCCGGCCACGCCGAGCAGCGCGTGCGGGCCGAGGTCAATGAAGAACGGCAGCGCCACGGCGGCGCCCAACCCGATCACTCCGGCGGCGGTCCAGTCCCGTGCCAGGACGGAGCGGCGGCGCTCGGCCATGCCCAGGTAGAGCTCCGCGGCGCCAGCGAGACCCAGGCCGAGGGCGCCGATGATGCCGAACACCAGGTTGCCGGGGAGCAGTGCCACGGCTGCGCCGGTTCCGGTCAGGACGGCCCCCGCGGCGGCCAGGACCTTGGCAGTCCGGCCTCCGTGCTGCAAACCGGTTTTCTTGACGCTCCAGAGCAGCACCAGCCCGGTGGCGAGCAGATAAAGGCCCCCGGCCCAGCCCATGCCGGCAACAGGGGGCGCTGCCCAGAAAACCGTCACGGCGCCGAACGCCAGCGCGATGGCGGCCCGGAGCAGCACGGGCTTCCACACGTCCGGGGCGGCGGGCAGGGCAGTCGAGGCTTGGGGGTCTGCGGGGAAAGTCACCTGCCCAGTTTAGTGGGTGCCTCCGTGGGCGCCGAGCAGCATCCACCGGTCCGTGCGCGCCCGCAGCCCGAGGGTGACGGCGCGGGCCAGCATGTAGCCCAGCGAGAAGGCCGCCCAGAGCCAGAGCAGCGCCGCACCGCCGGCGGTCCCGGACAGCCGGACCGCCAGCAGCAGCGGCAGGTAGACGGCAAGATTCACGACGCCGGCAATCGCCAGGTACCGCGCGTCCCCGGCGCCGATCAGCACACCGTCAAGGACAAAAACATAGCCCGCGATCGGCTGCCCGGCGGCCAGCACCCAAAGGGCGAGCGTGAGGGCCGACCGGACCCCGGCGTCGGGGGTGAACAGCTGCCCCGCCCACGGCGCCGCGGCGGCCAGCAGGAGTCCGGTCAGCACCCCGAAGCCGAGCCCCCAGCGGACCATGGTTCCAGTGAGCTCGCGCACCGCCGCCGGGCGGGAGGCGCCGAGTTCCTTGCCGATCAGGGCCTGGGCGGCGATCGCGAGGGCGTCTAGGGCAAAGGCCAGGAAGGTGAAGACGGTCATCGCGAGCTGGTGGGCGGCGAGGTTCACCGGCCCCTGGGCCGTGGCGACCACCACCGTGGCGAGGATCGCGATGCGCAGGCTGAGCGTCCGCAGCATCAGCCATGACCCCACCCTGGCCAGGGACCGGATGCCGCGCCAGTCGGGGATCAGAGTCACCCCGTGGTTGCGGGCATTGCGCTGCACCATCACGACGTAGACCAGGGCCATGGCCCACTGGGCAATGCTGGTGCCCAGGGCAGACCCGGTGACGGAGAGCTGCAGCCCATAGACCAGGAAGAGGTTCAGCACGATGTTTACGGTGAAGCCGGCGGCCGCCACGACCAGCGGAGTCCGGGTGTCCTGCAGGCCCCGCAGCACTCCGGTACCCGCGAAGATGAGCAGCATGGCCACCAGGCCCGGCATGGACCAGCGCAGGTAATCCACGGCAAAGGATCGCACCTCGCCGCGGGCGCCCATCAGGTCCAGAAGAGGTTCGGCGGCGAAGAACCCAGCCGCGGCGAGTCCGACGCCCAGCAGCAGCGCGAGCCAGACTCCATCACGCCCGGCCGCGAGTGCCCTGGGCAGCTGGCCGTTGCCGATCGCGCGCGCGACGGCGGGGGTTGTGGAATAGGCGAGGAACACCATCAGCCCCACCGCGGTATGCAGCACCGCCGAGGCCAGTCCCACGCCGGCAAGTTGGGCCACGCCCAGGTGCCCCACGATCGCGGAGTCCGCGAGCAGGAAGAGCGGCTCGGCGATCAGCGCCCCGAAGGCCGGCACGGCCAGGCGGAGGATTTCCCGACGCCGGGTTGCCGGCGGCGGAAGTGTTGCGGGAGTCGGGGCGGAGGCGGGCACGGAACCACCCTAGCGGCGTCGCACGGCTTCGCATTAGTTGACATTTCAACTATGCGCCGGAACACTTGAAGTTGAATCTTCAACTAAACCTGTGCGGGCTGCCATCTCCTGCAGCCCCCTGCCAGACGTTAGAACGGTATTTCCATGAACCAGCCCACGCTCACCACCACTGCCCGCATCATCCTGCGCGTCGTCACCGGATTCCTCTTTGCCGCCCATGGCTGGCAGAAATTCAGCGAGTTCACCATCCCGGGAACCCAAGCCGCGTTTGCCCAGATGGGCGTCCCGGCCGCCAACCTTGTCGCACCGGCCGTCGCCACGCTGGAGCTGGCCGGCGGCATTGCGTTGATCCTCGGCGTGCTCACCCGCGTGTTCGCCCTGCTGCTGGCGGTCGATATGCTGGGCGCCCTCTTCCTGGTTCATGCCTCGGCGGGAATATTTGTAGCTGCGGGTGGCTATGAGCTGGTGCTGATCCTGGCCGCCGCGGCCCTGGCCGTGGCGCTCGTAGGTGCTGGCAGGGTCTCTGTGGATGGGGCCGTCTTCGGCCGCACCGGCTCCAGGCTCAGCGCCTTGGCCTAGGTGCGGCAGCAGTAACAGCGTTCGACGGCGGGCGGTCACTTCTTGGTGGCCGCCCGCCGTCGTCCCCGGCCGCGGGCGCTGTACTCACAGCGGCGCCCGTGGCGGCGTCCGTGGCGGCGTCTGTGGCGGCCGGAGCCGGGTTTGTGTCGGGCGCCGGCGACGGTTCGGCGGACCGTCAGTACACTCGCTTCCATGAGCGAGATTTCCGCCAACGCCGTCACCCTGCGCTTCCTGGCCGCCCCCACGGACGTGGGCCACAGCGGCTCGGTGGACGCGGGCACGGTCCTGGAGTGGGTGGACAAGGCTGCCTATGCCGCCGCCGTCGGCTGGGCGAAGTCCTACTGCGTGACCGCCTATGTGGGAAATATCCACTTCGCGGATCCTGTCAACAGCGGCGACATGGTCGAAGTTACCGCAACCATCGTCTACACCGGCCGGTCCTCGATGCACATCCGCACCGTGGTCTCCTCCGGCGATCCCAAGGGCGGGCCGGCCACGATGCGCAGCCAGTGCATGGTGATCTTCGTAGCGGTGGGCGAGGACGGCAAGCCGATTCCGGTGCCGCAGTTCGAACCGACGACGCCGGCGGAAATTGAGCAGCGCGAGCATGCGCTGGCCCGGATCAAGGTCCGCGAGGACATCGTCGAAGCCATGAGCGGCCAGGAGTACACCGACGCCGGAACCGCCGAACGCGTCACGCTGCGGTTCATGGCCGCCCCCACGGATGTGAATTGGGGCGGCAAGGTCCACGGCGGAATCGTCATGAAGTGGATCGACGAGGCGGCCTACGTTTGTGCCTCGCGCTACTGCGGGAAGGACACAGTGGCGGTCTTCTCCGGCGGCGTGCGCTTCTACCGGCCGCTGCTGATCGGGCACCTGGTGGAGGTGGAGGCCCGGCTGGTCTACACGGGAACAAAGGGCATGCACATAGCCGTCCATGTCCGCTCCGGGGATCCCAAAGGGCACGAACTGAACCTCACCACGTACTGCCTGACCGTCATGGTGGCCCGCGACGAGAGCGGAACCTCGGTCCCGATCCCGCAGTGGGTTCCGGTGTCCGAGGAGGACAAGCGCCTGCACGCCCATGCCCGGGCGCTGCTCGAGATCCGGGGCCGGGCACCCGGAAACCGACTGCCCAACCACCTGCTCCCGAAGGCGCTGCCCTAGAAGCCCCCGCCGCCTGCGTCGCCCGCCATGTTGGCGAAGCGGGAGTAGTGGCCCTGGAATGCGACCACGATGTCCTTGGTGGGACCGTTACGGTGCTTGGCGATGAGGATGTCGGCTTCGCCGGCGCGCGGAGACTCCTTGTCGTAGACGTCTTCGCGGTGCAGCAGGATGACCATGTCGGCGTCCTGCTCGATGGAACCGGACTCTCGGAGGTCGGAGACCATGGGGCGCTTGTCCTGGCGCTGCTCGGAGCCACGGTTCAGCTGCGAGAGCGCGATCACCGGGACCTGGAGTTCCTTGGCCAGCAGCTTCAGGGCGCGGGAGAACTCCGAGACTTCCTGCTGGCGCGATTCGACCTTCTTGCCCGAGCTCATGAGCTGCAGGTAGTCGAGGATGACCAGCTTGAGGTCGTGTTGCTGCTTCAGCCGGCGGCACTTGGCGCGGATTTCCATCAGGGACATGTTGGGGCTGTCGTCGATGAACAGCGGAGCGTCGTTCATCCGGCCCATGGTGGTGGCGATCTTGGACCACTGCTCGTCCTTGATGGTGCCCTTGCGCAGATCCTGCAGCCCGATCGTGGCCTCCGCGGACAGCAGACGCATCGCGATCTCGTTCCGCCCCATTTCCAGGGAGAACATGACGGTGGCGAGGTTGTTCTTGATCGCCGCGGAACGGGCGAAGTCCAGTGCGAAGGTGGATTTACCCACGGCGGGGCGCGCGGCGATGACGATCATCTGGCCGGGGTGCAGGCCGTGGGTCAACTCGTCGAGTTCGTAGAAACCGGTGGGGACACCAACCATGCCTTCGCCACGGTGCCCGGACGCTTCGATTTCATCCACGGTGGATTCCATCACGTCCTTGAGGACGACGTAGTCCTCGGCGGTACGTCGTTCGGCCACGGCGTAGACCTCGGCCTGGGCCTGGTTGACCAGGTCCTCCACCTCGCCGTCCTGCCCGTAGCCGAGCTGAACGATCTTGGTGCCGGCGTTGACCAGGCGGCGCAGGACGGCCCGTTCGGCCACGATTTCGGCGTAGTAGCCGGCGTTCGCGGCGGTGGGTACGGTCTGGATTAGCTCGTGCAGGTAGGCCGGGCCGCCGATCCGGTTGATTTCGCCGCGCTTGGTCAGCTCGTCCGAGACGGTGACGGCATCGGCGGGTTCACCGCGGCCGTACAGGTCGAGGATCGCTTCGTAGATGGTTTCGTGCGCCGGGCGGTAAAAGTCCTGGCCGCGGAGGATCTCCACGACGTCCGCAATGGCATCCTTGGACAGCATCATGCCGCCCAGCACGGACTGCTCCGCGGGGATGTCCTGCGGCGGCTTGCGGCTGCCTTCGGCTCCCCGAGTGCCCTCGACCGAGTCCAGATGCGTAACTGACAAAACTGCCGTCCTTCATTGTGTGCCGGCGGAATGCTATTCGCCGGCGGCGCTTAGGCCATCTGTTGTAGTGCGTGTTGTGATGCCGTGTTGTGGTGCCGTGGCGTTGATCCGGCAGGCCTCCACCGGTTCATTACTAGCAGCAGGCTCCGACACTTTGTCTGGCACCCGGGCTGCGGCAGTCCTGCGGAGCGGCACCGGCGGTAGCTTGCGGGGCCGCTGACCGCCTTATGCATAACCGCCTCATCCAAAACCCGCCTCGTCCACCACGCCGGACGGCCGCGGTTCGGCCGCAGGGGTTACCGCTGCGCCGCCGGAATGCGGCTTGCGGCGGTGGCCTGCGGCCGGGGCCGGATTTCGGTGCCGACAACCTGGTCTCCCGCTACGTTATCCCCCGATCGGGCCCGCACCAACCCGCCCAGCCGGCGTTCCTGTGGATAACTTGTGGACTACTGGCCCGTGCTTGTGCACAGCCTGTGGGAACCCCTGTGGATAGAAGAATTCTTTCACCCGTAATAGCTACCTGACCTGCGGAAACACCCGTTTTTACTTGTGGATGAAAAACTATTTTCGCCAAGCTTCATCCACAGCTTGCGGCTGGCGGCTGGGGATAGCGGCTGGCCGCATGGGCCACAGGAGTGGTCAAATATGCGAATTCTGTGATGCTTGTCACCCGGACGCCGGCAAATTGACGCTCGTGGGCACGGCCTGTATGCGACACCTCGAATATGCTGTGGATAACTGCTATCTGGCATAAGCTGTGGCCATGGGCGATGTCTTGATAGTCATACTGCCTGCCCTCATCCTCGCGGGCGTGCTGTGGGCAGTCGCCGCGGCATTGAAGCCGCGTAATTTCGGTATCTCCGACGCGGAGCGCTACCAGCTGGAATTGGCCATGCGCTCCCGCGCCCACTACGAGGCCCAGGTGAAGGCTGCCACAGCGGCCCGCGCCCGGGTGGATGCCGCGACCCGCCCCAGCCAGAACGAACAGCAGCAGTCGCAGCAGGCTGAGCACGCCCGCGCGGCCCTGCAAGGCGGCCGGGGCCCCTTTAGCGACAGGACGCAGCCGGGCTACCCCGGCGCGGTCCTGCCCGGCGGCCAGCTGAATCCCCAGTTCACGCTGCAGCTCCAGGCCCTGGCCCGGTCCGGCCACAAGGTCCAAGCCATCAAGCTGCTGAGGCAGGCCACCCACTCAGATCTTTTGACCGCCAAGAATTACGTAGATCGGCTGTAGTCCATGGAAGCCCTGCTAGTCCCCATCCTGATCCTCGTTCTCGTGGGCCTCGGCGTCGTAGTTGCCGCACGTGCGATCGGGCGCCGTCGGCCGCAAACTCCGCAGGACRCACCGCCGCAGCCCGTCCGCAACTCAGCGGAGCTCGCCCGCACTGCCGCCGCGCGGCTGGATCAGGAGCAGCACCGGCGCCTATACGCCCTGATTGCCCAGGGTCAGGCGATGGCGGCCATCAAGCTGTACTTGGAAGCCACCGGCGAGGGCCTCCGGGCTTCCCGGGACGCGGTGGGCGCCCTGGCGGCCCACCCCCAGCCCTACCGCCCCCGGCAGGCGCCCGAGCAGCCCGCCCACGACGACGACGAGGACGCACCGCAGCGCTTTCCCTACCGTTACCGGGCGATCGCCAGCAAGGGCGACGTCACCCGCGAGGTCAGTAGCAATATGCTCAACGACGAGATTTACGGCCGGATCCGCACCCTCGCCAAGAGCGGCGACACCGAGGCAGCAGCGGCCGCGCTGACCCGGCACTCGGACATCTCCCTCAAGCAGGCCCAGGAGTTCATCGCACTGCTTGAGGAGTGAGGGGCGGAGGCGGACGCTAGAAGTCGAACAGCTCCCCCAGCCAGCCCTCCTTCTTCTTGGGCCGGCGTCGGTCGTCGTAGCGCGGCTGCTCGTAGCGGGGCCGGTCCCGGCGTTCGTCATGGCGGCGGTCGTCAAAGCGCCGGTCATCCGGTCGGCGGTCGTCCCGGCGCGGTTCCGGGGCGTAGAGCGGCGGCGGGATGTGTCCCGGGGGAGTCGGTGCCGCCGCCGGCGGTGCGGCTGGAGGAGACGGGGCGGAGGCGCCGAAGCCCTCCGCCGCACGGTCGATGATCTTGTCGAGCTCGCCGCGGTCCAGCCACACTCCGCGGCACTGCGGGCAGTAGTCGATCTCCACGCCGCTTCGTTCGCTCATTACCAGGTCTACGGAATCCACAGGACATTTCATGTCCCGAACAACGAACGGCGCGCCGAATAAGTTCAGTTGCGGCCGGAGATCCCGGCGAGCAGCTGCTCGAACGGCAGCGACTCCAGCGGCGCCTGCTGCGGGCGCGGCTGCGCTCCTTCGAGCAGGCCGGTGAACTCCCCTGCCGCCCGCTCAATCCTCGCGGAAAGCGGTGAGCCGCCGTCGCCGCTTGTTCCCCAGTCCTGCGGGCCTGCGAAGACGCCGGTGGCCGCGATCCGGGTGCGGAGGTAGCTGAAGAGCGGACGCATGGCGTAGTCCAGCACCATCTGGTGCCGGTCGGTACCGCCCGTGGCGCCCAGCAGGACGGCCTTGCCGTCCAGCGCCTTGGGATCCAGCACATCGATGAACGACTTGAACAGCCCGCTGTACGACGCACTGAAGACCGGGCTGACCGCGATGATGCCGTCCGAGGCCTCCACCCCGGCGATCACCTCCGCCAGGCGCGGCGCGGCGTAGCCGGTCACGAAGTTGTTGGCGATCTCAACGGCCAGGTCGCGCAGTTCCACGACGTCGACGCTCACGGAGTAGCCGGCCGCGGCGAGCTGGCGTTCAGCGGAGGCCGCCAGTTGGTCTGCGAGCAGGCGGCTCGACGACGGGACGCCAAGTCCGGCGGAGATAACGGTAATGCGGCGGCTTTCCACGGTGTGCTCCTGCAGCTGGTCCACGGTTTCGGTAACTATATGCATTTGCATCTACCTGTAGAAGGGTCGGCCGGCCCTCTTTATTCCCTCCCCCGCTGCTCTATCACTTCGGGTCCTTTTGACCGCCGAATAGCAGCCATATCTGACAGATCAACGACGGCTCCCCGCGCCACTTAGAGCAGGACAAATCCCTCGATGCAGCTCATCGAGTTCCCGCCGACCCAGACGTCGTCCCCCGTCGTCTCGATGTAGACCCGGCCGGCGCGGCCCAGCACGGTCCCTTGGGCCGCAAGGTAGGACTCCGGCGCCCGGCCGGCTCCGATCAGCCACTGGGCCGCACCGGCGTTGAAGCTGCCCGTGACCGGGTCTTCCGCGGCCGCGTCTCCCGGGATGAAGGTGCGTACCTCAAAGCCGACCTCGGATCCGGCGGGATGGGGGCCGATCACGCCCACCTTGAGTCCGGCCATTGCGGCGAAGTCGGGCCGGATGGCCAACACCTGCTCCGCGGAGTCCAGCAGCACTCCGATCCATTCCGGGCCGTTGACGAGCCAGGACGAGTCCAGGAGCGCCTCCCGGGGCATCTGCAAGCCGGCCGCGATGCGGGCGAGGTCCGTCTCGGCCACCGGTCCGGAGCGGGTCAGCGGCGGGGCGGCAAAGGCCAGGCGGCCGCCGTCGCGCTTGACCCGGACCAGCCCGGCCGCGCATTCCTGGACCAGGATTCCGTCGTGCAGCGGGACGCCGCCGCCTCGAGCCAGGCATGGGCCGAGCCGAGGGTGGGATGGCCGGCGAAGGGAAACTCTTCGCTGCCGGTGAAGATCCGCACCCGGTAGTCGGCGTCGGGGTGCGTGGGCGGCAGCAGGAACGTGGTCTCGGAGAGGTTGGTCCAGTTGGCAAACCTCTGCATGGCGTCGGCGTCGAGGTCCCCGGCGTCGAGGACGACGGCCAGCGGATTCCCGCGGTAAGGTTCGGCGCTGAAGACGTCCACCTGGGTGAAGGGGCGGAGACGGGGTGCGGTAGTCGGAGTCACTGCCGAAGGCTATCACCGGCACCCCGCCGGGCTGGCAACGCAGAAGGCCCCCGCGTCCGGCTTCCCAAAGGAATCCGGACGCGGGGGCCTCCCGGCAGTTCAGTTAGTCGAAAAGACTACTTGCCTGCAACTACGTCGAGTTCGATCACAGCGGAAACGTCGTCGTGCAGACGGACGTTGGCCTGGTAGGAACCGGTCGACTTGATGTGAGCCGGCAGTTCAACCTTGCGCTTGTCGATGCGGCCGAGGCCGGCGGCCTCAACAGCGTCCGCCACGTCGCCCTGCTTGACGGTGCCGAACAGGCGTCCGGTCTCGCCAGCCTTGACAACGAGCTTGACCGGCTTGGCCTGCAGTGCTGCGGCCTGCTTCTGAGCGTCTTCCAGGGAAGCGTGCTCGCGAGCGGCGCGGGCAGCCTTGATGGACTCAACCTGCTTCTCGCCGCCCTTGGACCAGGTCAGGGCGAAGTTGCGGGGCAGCAGGAAGTTACGTGCGTAACCGTCCTTGACCTCGACAACGTCGCCAGCAGCACCGAGACCGGTTACTTCGTGGGTCAGAATGAGCTTTGCCATGTTAGTTAATCCCTTCCTTAGCCGCGGCCAGCGCCGGAGTAAGGCAGCAGAGCAACTTCGCGGGCGTTCTTGATTGCCTGTGCGATCTTGCGCTGTTCCTGCACCGTGACGCCGGTGACGCGACGGGCGCGGATCTTTCCGCGGTCGGAGATGAACTTGCGCAGCAATGCTACGTCCTTGTAGTCGATGACAGTGATGTCAGCGGCCTTCAAGGGGTTGGACTTTGGTTTGGGCTTACGGAGTTCAGCCTTAGCCATCGTGGAGCTCCTATTCGATGGAGCCCGTGGATATTGATCCACGGGATGGTGGTGATCCGCGGCGGTCATCGCGGGGCTGCCGTGCGGCTGCCTCGCGGGTCACGACGTCGGACCTTAGATGTTGTTTAGAAGGGAGGTTCGGAATCCGGGCCGTTGCCCCAGCCGCCTGCATTGCTGACCCCGGGCGTTGCCCAGGGGTCGTCCTGCGCTGCGGGCTGGTTGCCGCCCCAGGTTCCGCCGGAGTTGCCGCCCTGGTTTCCACCAGAGTTGCCACCGAAACCGCCGCTGTTACCGCCGCCGAAGCCACCCTGACCACCCTGTCCGCCGGAGCGCTGGGTGCGGTTGACCTTGGCGTTGGCGTAGCGCAGGCTGGGGCCGATCTCGTCGACCTCAAGCTCGATAACGGTGCGCTTCTCGCCTTCCTTGGTTTCGTAGGAACGGCTCTTCAGGCGGCCGGAAACGATTACGCGCATGCCCTTGGTGAGGGACTCGGCGACGTTCTCGGCTGCTTCGCGCCATACCGATGCGCGGAGGAACAGGGTTTCCCCGTCCTTCCACTCATTGGACTGGCGGTCGAAAGTGCGGGGCGTAGAAGCGATGGTGAAGTTCGCTACTGCCGAACCTGACGGTGTGAACCTCAGTTCGGGGTCATTGGTGAGATTACCGATGACCGTAATAGTGGTTTCGCCTGCCATCTACGTCCTCCTTGTTCGTTCCTGCGGGGTTAAAGATTGAAGGGTGGAGCTGAATTACTCAGCAACAACCTTCTGCTCTTCGGGGCGGGTGATCTTGGTGCGCATGATGGTCTCATTGAGACTCAGCTGGCGGTCAAGTTCCTTGGCGGTAGCCGGCTCAGCGGTGAAGTTCACCACGGCGTAGATACCTTCGGACTTCTTCTGGATTTCGTAAGCCAGGCGACGACGGCCCCAGATGTCAACCTTTTCGATGGTTCCACCATCGGTCGTGATGACGTTCAGGAACTTCTGAAGCGTTGGCTCAACGGTACGCTCTTCGACCTCGGGGTCGATGATTACCATCAATTCGTAAGGACGCATATGTGAACCCACCTCCTTTGGGCTAAGCGGTTACGGCATTTCCGTAACAGGAGGTTCATTTGCGGTGCTTGCGCGGCGCATCGCCCCCGGAACGGAGGCAGGGCGCAGCACAGACTTCAATAGCTTAGTGCATCCGGGGCAGTTTCCGCGATTTCCTGTCCCGCCACCCTAGACTCCTCGCGCCGTCGGTGGAAGCTCCCCGGCGGCGCTGTGGATAACCGCATGGGCGCTTGTGCCATGATCGGGGAATGAGCACCGGTTCCGCCCCCCGTTCCCTCGCATCCCCCGTCCACCGCAGCCGGCTGCGGTTTGCTGTGATGGTGCTGGCAGGACTGCTCGCCGCCACAGCGTCGGGGCTCTCCGGACACTGGGTGGAAGCCCCGGCGATCGCCTGGAGCAGTGCCGCCCTCACCTACGTGCTCTGGGTCTGGATTGTGATCGGTCCGCTGGACGCCGCCGATACACGTGCCCACGCCACCTTGGAGGATCCGTCCCGGAGCGTCACGGATCTGATGATCCTCGCCGCCAACGTCGCCAGCCTGGCGGCTGTGGCCGCCGTCGTCCTCGACTCGCACAGCAACAACGGCGGATCGCGGCTTGGCAGCGGCCTGCTGGCGCTGGCCTCCGTTGCACTGTCGTGGATGCTCGTGCAGACACTCTTCACGGTCCGCTATGCCGGCCTCTACTACAGCACCGAGCTTCGGGCCGGGGCAGCGGTGGGCGGCATCAACTTCAACCAGGCCGAGCCGCCGCAGTACACCGACTTCGCGTACCTCGCCACCAGCCTCGGGATGACCTACCAGGTGTCGGACACTGCCCTGGAAAACCATGCAATCCGGGCCGAGGCGCTCAAACACAGCCTGTTGTCCTACCTGTTCGGCACCGTCATCCTTGCCGCCACCGTCAACCTCGTGATTGGCCTCGCCGGGTCCTAGGCAGCCGCCTGGGAGGCGGTGCGGAAGAACAGTTCCGTGACTGTCGCCAGCCGGTGCGGGTCCTCGACGCCGCACAGCTCGCGTGCCGAGTGCATCGACAGCAACGGGACGCCGACGTCGACCGTCCTGATCCCGAGCCGGGTGGCCGTCAGCGGGCCGATTGTCGAACCGCAGGGCATCACGTTATTGGAGACGAACTCCTGGTACGGGATCCCGGCATCGGTGCACAGCCTGGCCCACAGCGCTGCCCCGGCGGCGTCCGTGGCGTAGCGCTGGTTGGCGTTGATCTTCAACAGCGGTCCGCCGTTCAGGGCCGGGCGGTTGGCCGGGTCGTGGCGTTCGGCATAGTTGGGGTGCACGGCGTGGCCGGCGTCGGCGGAAACACAGAACGACGCCGCGAACGCCTGCCGCCGCTGGCTCGCCGTCGCGCCCAGCCCGTCGGAGATGCGGACCAGGATGTCCTCGAGGACCGGGCCGCAGGCACCGGAGCGCGAGGCGGAGCCGATTTCCTCGTGGTCGAAGGCGGCCAGCACGGCGATAGGCCCGTCCGCCGGCACCTCACCGGCGGCGTGCGCGATCAGCGCGGTGAGGCCGGCGTGCGTGGCGGAGAGGTTGTCGAGCCGGCCGGAGGCGAAAAATTCACCCTTGGCGCCGAACACCGCCGGGGCCTGCGTGTCCGCGATGACAACGTCGTAACCGCCGATCTGCGCGGGATCCACGGTGGCACCGGAGACCCGCTCGGCGAGGAGCCCGAGCAGGTCCTCGCCGGCCGGATCGCCGAGGCCGAAGACCGGATTCATGTGCTGCTGCTTGTCCAGGGCCAGGCCCTCGTTCACGGCCCGGTCCAGGTGGATGGCGAGCTGCGGGAAGCGCAGCAGCGGCCCGGTGGCCGTGAGGTGCTGGGTGCCGTCCAGCATCACCAGACGCCCGGCAAGCTGCAGTTCGCGGTCCAGCCAGGAGTTCAGCAGCGGACCGCCGTAGACCTCGACGCCGGCCTGCAGCCAGCCGAACTTGCCGGTGGTGGGCTTGGGCTTGAGTTTGAAGGACGGCGAATCGGTGTGCGCGCCGAGGATGTTGAACCCCGTGGTGGGTCCGGCGCCGGCGGGCACCACCCAGGCGATGAGGGCACCGTCGCGGATCACGTAGAACTTCCCCGCCGACCCGGCGTCGCCGGCCCCCTGCCACTGCTGCAGTTCGTCGAGGCCGGTGAACCCCGCTTCGTCCAGCCGCCGGGCGGCCTCGTGGACGGCGTGGAAGCTCGACGGCGACGCGCTGACGTACGCGCCGAGGTCCTGGATGTGGTCTGCAGCAGTGGCGGAGGAAGGCATGGCTCCGAGTCTAGCGCCGCCTGCTTACTTGGACCGGCCGACGCCGGCGGGGGCATCCTCGCTGCGGGTTTCGGCGTCGGCGGGGAGGCCTGCGGGCTGGGGTGCGGCCACCGGGGAGGCGCCGTGCCTGCGGTAGCGCCAGAGACCGATTCCCACGACGACGGCGGCCAGGGCCAGCGAAAGCAGCAGCGATTCACGGGTGGTGTCCAGCACCACCATGCCCACCAGCAGCGCGACGATGCTGACGATCGCGAGCCAGGTCAGGTACGGGAACAGCCACATCTTCAGCTCCAGATCCCGGGCGGCGGTGCCCATCCGGCGGCGGAGGATCAGCTGCGAGACCGAAATGACGAGCCAGACGAACAGCGCGATGGCGCCGGAGGTGTTGACCAGGAACAGGAAGACGGTGTCCGGGGCGATGTAGTTCAGGCCCACGGTGATGAAGCCGACGACGGTCGAGGCCAGCACCGCGGCGGCCGGGACGCCGCGCTTGGAGATCCGCATCCAGGTGCGGGGCGCGTCGCCGCGGCGGGAGAGCGAGAAGAGCATACGGCTGGCGGTGTAGAGGCCGGAGTTGAGGCAGGACAGCACCGAGGTCAGCACGACGATGTCCATGATGGTGCCGGCGCCGGGGATGCCGAAGAGTTCAATCACGGCGACGTACGGGCTCTTCGCCACGGAGGCGGAGTTCCAGGGCAGCAGGGTCACGACAATGGCGATGGAGCCGATGTAGAACACCAGGATGCGCCAAACGGTCGATTTGACGGCCTTTTTGACGGCGTCGACCGGGTTCTCGGATTCGCCGGCGGCGATGGTCGCGATTTCGGCGCCGAAGAAGGAGAACACGACCACCAGGATGCCGGCCAGCACCGCGCCGGGACCGTTGGGCATGAAGCCGCCCTTGCCGGTCAGGTTGTCCAGGCCGGGAGCGGGGACGCCGGGGACGAGGCCCAGGATGGCGGCGACGCCGAAGAGCAGGAACAGCACAATCGCGGCGACCTTGATGGAGGCGAACCAGAACTCGAACTCGCCGTACGACTTCACCGAACCCAGGTTGGTCAGCGTGAGGAGCACCATAAGGACCAGCGCCCAGATCCACTGGTCGATGCCGGGAACCCAGCGGTGCATGATCGCGGCGCCGGCCGTGGCTTCGATGCCGAGCACGATGATCCAGAACCAGGCATAGAGCCAGCCGATACTGAAGCCCGCCCAGCGGCCCAGCGCCTTGTCCGCGTAGGTGGAAAACGATCCGGTTTCGGGGTTGGCGGCGGCCATTTCGCCGAGCATGCGCATCACCAGGATGACCACGAGCCCTGCCGCCAGGTAGGCCACCAGAATGCCGGGGCCGGCCTGCTGGATGGCGGCGCCGGAGCCGACGAAGAGGCCGGCACCGATGACGCCGGCGATGGCGATCATGGACAGATGCCGGGGTTTCAGGGATTTGGAGAGTTGCTGGTCAGCCTGCATGAAGCGCCGTCCTTCGTGGGTGGTGTCGGCCCGCGCCCCAGTGCCGGCGATGCCAGGCAAGGATGTGCGGCGGACCACAATGTCGTTTCACCCTAGACCGCCGCAGAGAGGCTTAGTTCTGTGCAGTCACACAGATTACGCCCCCCAAAATGGGACGGACCTCCAGCCATAGAGCCTCCCAGGCAAAGGATGTTGCCTGGGAGGCAATTCCGAAATGTGCCTGAAACCACTGCTTCGGACTAGATGTCCCGCTTCTTGAGCAGGATGCCGGCCAGCACGATCGGAATGACCACCCACGCGCCAAGGACCAGGGCGGCCTGCCAGCTTTCCAGCGTGTCCGGGACGTGTTCGGCGGCGGTCAACGGTGCCAGCGTGTTCGACGGGATGAATTTGCGCAGTTCCGTGACGAAGTCGCCCTGGATAATTTGCAGCGCGATCGGCAGCACGAAGAAGATTCCCACGAGCGTCATGATGCCGCCGGCGGAGTTCCGGATCAGGGCGCCGAGGGCCATCCCGATCGCAGCGACGGCGGCAACGTAGGCGCTGTTGACCAGCAGCGTCCGGAAGTAGTGCCCGCTGGAGACGTCCAGGGTGTGGCCGTACTGGTCCAGGATCGGAACCGCCACCAGGCCGGCGAGGTAGAGCGAAAGTGCCGTGACCAGGAACGCGGAGACCACAACAACAAGGAGCTTGGCCGCCAAGGCCGGAATCCGCTTCGGGACGGCGGTGAACGTGGACCGCGCCATTCCCGTGGTGAACTCGGAACTGATGATCAGGACGGCCAGTGAGCCAAGGATCAGCTGCGCGAAGGAGATGCCGGCGCTGGGCGCCGACGCGGCGATGTCGCCCTGCGCGGCCAGCGCGGCTGAGCGCTGCGGATCGGAGTTGGAGGCCTGCAGTGCCTGGCCGATGCCCCAGGCGGCAAGGGCTCCCACCCCGATGATGACGGCGATGGTGGCGCCGAGCAGGATCAGGGTGGACAGCAGCGTGCGGAACTTGATGACCTCGGAGTTCAGGACGCGCAGGAAGCTGGGGCCCGGGCCGGTGCTGAGGCTGTCGCCAGCCCGGTCGCCTGCCTGGTTGTTTGCAGCGCCGGAGCGCGGCCCGCGGCTCGAGGGATTGGGTTCAAGGGTGGTCGAGCTCATGGCTTAGTTGCCTCCGGCCTGGGCGGGGGCGTGGCCGCCCGTGGTGATCAGTGAGTGGTATTCGACCTCATCCTTGGTCAGTTCCATATAGGCCTCCTCGAGGCTGGCCCGGAGCGGGGTGAGTTCGTAGATCATGACGTGGTTGTCGAGGGCGGTGCGGGCGATCTGCCGGGGCTCCAGCCCGGTGACCTCGAGGAGTTCGTTGTCCTGCACCTGCACGGTGACGCCGGTGCCTGCCAGCAGGCGCATCAGCTGGTCCGGCTGGTCGGTGCGGACGCGGGTGCGCCCCTGGCCCTTGCCGGTGATGATCTCCTGGATCGGCGCGTCGGCGATGATCCGGCCGCGTCCGATCACGATCAAATGGTCCGCGGTGACCGCCATTTCGCTCATCAGGTGGCTGGACAGGAACACGGTGCGGCCCTCGGAGGCGAGGTATTTGACCAGGTTGCGGACCCAGACGACGCCTTCCGGGTCCAGTCCGTTGACCGGCTCGTCCAGGATGATCGTCTGCGGGTCGCCGAGCAGGGCGGCGGCGATGCCGAGGCGCTGGCCCATGCCGAGGGAAAAGCCGCCCACCTTCTTCCTGGCGACCTCGGCCAGACCCGTCATTTCAATGACGTCGTGCACGCGTTTTTTCGGGATGCTGTGCGTGGCGGCCATGGCCCGCAGGTGGTTGTAGGCCGAGCGGCCGGTGTGGACGGCTTTGGCGTCCAGCAGGGCACCGACGTCCCGCAGCGGCGCGTGGTGCCGGTTGAACGGCACCCCGTTGACCGTGACGGAGCCCGACGTCGGCCGGTCCAGTCCCATGATCATGCGCATCGTGGTGGACTTGCCCGCTCCGTTGGGTCCTAGGAAGCCGGTAACCCGGCCCGCCTCGACGGTGAAATTGACTCCGGCGACGGCGGTTTTTTCGCCGTATACCTTGGTCAGGCCTCGTGCTTCGATCATGGAAGCGTTCCTTTGCGTCGCGTGTGGTTGTGTACCCACCACGCTACCGACGCCGCCGCGCGAATGCGCCGCTTTAAGGGTTGATTCAGGGCTGAATCAGGGTAATCCGGACAATGGCTGCATGGCCGCCGCTCAGCCCTCCGGCTGCGGGGAGTAGTACACCAGCCCGCCGTGCTTGACCGAGAACTCGACGGCGCGGACGCCCGGCATGACTTCGCCGTCCACCGCCAGCACCATGGTCGTGTCGCCCGGTTCCACCCGGATCCGGCTGGCTTCGCGCAGGTGGGTGATCCGGGAGGTCGCCACGGTTCCGGTCAGCACCGACCAGAGCAGGCGCAGCCGGGCAAAGGATTCGTCCGCCGTGATCATGCGCAGGTCCAGCACGCCGTCGTCCAGCACCGGCCGGACCAGCGGGGCATGGTCGCGGGGGTAGTAGCGCCCGCGGCCGACGTAAAGGATCCAGAGCTTGTGCCGCACCCCGTCCACGACCAGGGTGCTCGGGGTGCCCGCGGCGAAGGTCCGGAACATGGCGACGACGCCGGCCAGCGGCTTTCCCAGCGCGGGCTGGAGCTGCTCGCGCCGGCGCACCAGGTTGGGGTACAGGCCGATGCTGGCAGTGTTCAGCATCGACAGCTCCAGCTTCTCCGGACTGTCCGGCAGCCCCCGTTCTACCGACACGTGCCCGATGTCCGCTCGCGCCGCCTCCCCTTTGGCGGCGGCCTCGATGGCGGCCTTCAGGGTGCCGGTGCCCGCGTCACGGGCGAAATGGTTGAGCGTTCCGCCCGGCAGCACCAGCAGCGGCAGGGAATGCTCGACGGCGGCCGCCGCGGCGGTGCCCACCGTCCCGTCTCCGCCCCAGACTCCGAGGGCAACGACGCCGGGACGGGTTGCCACCGCCTCGATTCCGGCCGCCACATCCTCGTCGGGGGCAATTTCCTTTATATACGCCTTAGGGAATACTTTCTGCAGGGCCTCGGCCGTCTCATCGGCGTATGAGCCGCCGAGCGTGTTGACCGCGATGCCCAGCCCCTCGCCGTCGGGCAGTGCGGCAGCTCCGACCGGGGTGCGCCGAACCGCGGGGAACGGGGGACGGACCGGCCACCACTTCCTCGTCACGAGGGCCGCACCCGCCCCGATCGCGGAGCCGAAGAAGACGTCCGAGGGCCAGTGCGCCCCCGTGTGCACCCTGGAGTAGGCGACGCCGGCGGCGACGGGTGCCAGCGCGGTGCCGAGCGCCGGCCGGACCAGCCCCACGCCGAGGGCGAACGCGGCGGCCGACGCGGAGTGCCCGGAAGGCATGGAGGAACTGCTCGGTTGCGGATGAACGAAGCGGAAGACCGGAAGGTGCTCTGGCAGCGGGCGGGCCCGGGGCAGCAGGGTCTTGAAGACAAGGTTGGTAACCGCGGAGGCCACACCCTGCGCCAGCACGCCGTGCAGGGCAGCACGCCGGGTCTTGCCGGGGAAGAGCGCCATCACCGCGGCAATCCCGAACCAGAGCTTGCCCTTATTGGCGGCCGCGGAGAGCCGCCGGAAGAAGTCGTCGTGGCCGCCGCCGGGAACCCGTGAGAGGGACTGGACCAGTCGACGGTCCAGCTTCTCCAGTCGGTGCGGCGTTTTCCCCAGTATGCTTCGCATTTCCCCACCTTACTGCGGGCCCCCTGGATGAGGCGCTGACCCGGGTGCTGGATCCCGGGCCGCTGCTCAGCTGGCGCGCAAGGGCCTCGCGGCGCCGGCGAGCAGCAGAGCAACCAGAATCGGCGCCCCGATAGCCAGCAACGCCAGCCGGATCCCCGTCAGGTCGCCGAGGTAGCCCAGCAGCGGGGGCCCGGCAAGGAACGCGATGTAGCCGAGGGTGGACACGACCGATACCCGGGCCGCGGCGTGCCGGGGGTCGTCGGCCGCGGCGGACATGCCCATCGGAAAGGCGAGGGCCGCTCCCACGCCCCAGAGTGCCGCGCCGGCCGTCGCGAGCCAGATATTGCCGGCGAAGACGAAGAATGCCAGCCCGGCCGCGGCGGCTGCCATGCTGGCCCGCAGCACCGCGACCCGTCCGTAGACGTCGATCGCCCGGCCGCCAAAGAAACGCATGGCCGTCATCGCCAGCACGAAGACGGCGAACAGCAGGGCTCCGGTGGACTGCTCGGCACCCAGGCCGTCCACGGAGGCCTTGGCGATCCAGTCGTTGCCGGCGCCCTCGGTCAGGGTGGCGCCGAGGACGACGACGCCGATCAGCAGGGTGCGGCCGTCCCGCCAGGCGGAAGCGGCCCGCGGCGGCCTGGCCTCGCCGGCAGCAGGTGCCTGCTCCGGTGTGTGCGGCAGGAAGTACCGCGGCGCGATCAGGGTCGCGGCGGTCACCACGGCGGTGATGGCGAGCAGGTGTTCCGGCAGCCCGACGCCGAGCGTCGCCAGACCGGCGCCGACCAGCGCGCCCACGAACGCGCCGCCGCTGAACGCGGCGTGGAACTGCGGCATGATGGTCCGGCCCAGCCGGTGTTCGACGTCGGCCCCTTCGATGTTCTGGGACACGTCCCAGAGTCCGATGCCGATGCCGAGGAAGAAGAGCGAGATGGCCGTACCGGGGACGGCTGCGGCGCCAAGCGAGAGCGCCACCCCTGCGCCCGCCACGGCGGCCAGCAGACCGCCTGCGCGCACGGTGTTGGCGGTTCCGAGCCGGCCTACCACGAGCCCGGCGGTCGGCAGCGCGATCAGCGAGCCGACCGCGRCGCACAGCAGCAGGCTTCCCATCTGTCCGGAGGAGATGTGCAGGATCTCGGTCACCGCGGGGATGCGGGCGGCCCAGCTGGCGAATACGAGGCCGTTGATCCCGAAGATCAGGAAGGTCGCTGCGGCCGCCGCCTTCAATTGCGGGGCGGTTGAGGTCCTGGTCATACGATCACTGCTTCCACTGAGTGTTGGGCAAGGAGGGTGAGTTCGTCGGAGCTGAGAGCCTTGTCGGTGACGACGGCGTCCACAGCGTCCAGCGGCGCCACCAGGGCCATGCCACTGGCGTTCCATTTGGATCCGGAGCAGGCAACGATCACTCTGGCTGCCGATTCCAGCCCTGCGCGCTTCACCGCGGCGTCGTCGAGATCATGGGCCAGCAGTCCATCCCGGAGATCCAGCGAACAGGGGGTGACCACGGCTGTGTCGAAGCGCAGTGAGCGGATATTTGCCTCCGTCAGGGGTCCGCGGAAGGACAATTCGCCCGGAACAAGGCTCCCGCCGGGCAACAGGAGCTCAGGGCGGCGCCCGGCCGGGACCTGGTCTGCGGCCAGTTCACTGACGGCCCTCAGCGACATTGGCATGATCGTCATGTCGCGCTGCTGGAGCTGTCGGGCGATCTCCGTGGCCGTCGTGCCGCTGTCGAGCCAGATACGGCCACGGTCCTTGAGCATCGCCGCAACCGCGGCGGCAATCCGCACCTTGGCTGCGTGCTCCTCCAGCTCGCGCTGCCCGTACCCGGGGTTCTCGCCCTGCAGCAGCAGACTGACTGCCCCGCCGTGGACCCGGCGCAGGACGCCGTGACCGGCCAGAACGTCCAGATCGCGCCGGATCGTCGCGCCGGAGGCTGCGCAGGCGGCCATTAGCTCATCCACGCTCACGCGTTCCCGGTGGCGAAGGAGCTCGCCGATATAGCGATGCCGCTCATCCGTGTTCATGAGCAAATAATACCAGTCGGTGATCATTTGATCATCAAATGATCACTTCATCGGCTGGCTCTACCTCAGCGGACGCGCTCGACGCGTTTTTCGTCCCACACCGGCTCGGCCGATTCGTAGACCTTGCCGTCCGAGCCGAAAACCAGGAAGCGGTCGAAGGTGCGGGCGAACCAGCGGTCGTGCGTGACGGCCAGGACCGTGCCCTCGAAGTGGTCGATGGCGCGTTCCAGTGCCTCGGCCGAGTGCAGGTCCAGGTTGTCCGTGGGCTCGTCGAGGAGCAGCAGGGTGGCGCCGGAGAGCTGCAGCAGCAGGATCTGGAACCGGGCCTGCTGGCCGCCGGACAGGGATTCGTACTTCTGCTCCGACTGCGACGCCAGGCCGTAGCCGTCCAGCGCCCCGGCCGCCGCCTCGCGTCCCAGCCCGGAGCGGTGTTCGTCGCCGCGGTGCAGGATCTCCAGCAGGGTCTTGCCGAGCAGGTCGGGCCGGACGTGGGTCTGGGCGAAGAAACCGGGCCGGATCCGGGCGCCGAGTTTCACGGCGCCCTCGTGCGGGACCTCGGCGATTTCCACATCGGAGACGGGCAGGTGCTCGCGTTCCGGGTCGGTGCCGCCGGTCGCGAGCAGTCGCAGGAAGTGGCTCTTGCCGGAACCGTTGGAGCCGAGCACCCCGACCCGGTCGCCGAACCAGACCTCGGTGGAGAAGGGCTTCATCAGCCCGGTGAGCTCCAGCTTCTCGGCCACGATGGCGCGCTTGGCCGTGCGGCCGCCCTTGAGCCGCATCTGCACGTTCTGCTCGATCGGCAGTGCCTCGGGCGGGCCGGCCTCGAGGAACTTCGCCAGCCGGGTCTGCGCGGCGTGGTACCGGTTGGCCATGTCGGAGCGGAACGCGGCCTTGTTCTTGTACATGTTGACGAGTTCCTTGAGCTTCACGTGCTCCTCGTCCCAGCGTTTACGCAGCTCCTCGAAGCGGGCGTTGCGGTCAGCGCGGGCGTCGACGTAGGAGCCGAAGCCGCCGCCGTGGATCCAGGCGCCGGCGCCGTTGATGCCGGGCTCCAGGGTCACGATGCGGCCCGCGGCGTTGTTCAGCAGCTCGCGGTCGTGGCTGATAAAGAAGACGGTCTTTTTGGAATCGTTGAGCTTGGCTTCCAGCCAGCGCTTGCCCGGGACGTCAAGGTAGTTGTCCGGCTCGTCGAGCAGCAGCAGCTCGTCGGGTCCGGCAAACAACGCCTCCAGGACCAGCCGCTTCTGTTCGCCGCCGGACAGGCTCGACGCCGGCCGGTGCTGCGCGCGGTCGAAGGGCAGGCCGAGGGCGGCCATGCAAACCTCGTCCCAGACGGTCTCGACGTCGTAACCGCCGGCGTCGCCCCAGTCCACGATCGCCTGCGCGTATTTCATCTGGGTGGGCTCGTCGTCGTGCTCGATCATCGCCAGTTCCGCCTCGTCGACGGCGCGCGCGGCGGCCGCGAGTGCGGGCGGGGCGGCGGAGACCAGCAGGTCGCGGACCGTGGAGTCGTCCCGCACCTGGCCGACGAACTGGCGCATGATGCCCATGTTTCCGGAGCGGCCGATCACGCCTTCGTCCGGAACGAGGTCGCCGGAAATGATCCGGAACAGCGTCGTCTTGCCAGTTCCGTTCGGCCCGATCAACGCCGTCTTGGTGCCGTCGGGGACCTTGAACGTCACCCCGTTGAGCAGCTGGGTGCCGTCGGAGAGGAAGTAGTCGATGCCGGAAACGTCAATATGAGCCACACGGCAATCTTCCCACGGCCCTTTCGGACCGTCCGCCGTTAGCCGGCGGCGGAAGTCAGGAATTCCTTGAGCAGCGGCCCGGAGGTAGTGGCGCCGAGGCCGCCGTCTTCCACGAACACGGCGACCGCGAGGTCTCCGTGCACGGCCACGATCCAGGCGTGGGTCTTCGGCGGGTTGTCCTTGCCGAATTCGGCGGTCCCGGTCTTGGCGCCGACGGGGGCACCGGGCACCGAGGCGAGGAAGCCGGCGTGGCCCGAGGTCACCACGGCGCGCATCATGTCCGCCAGGGACGCCGCTTCCGCGGCGGTCACCGGTTTGCCGGACGACTTTGCGGGTGCCGGGGCGGACGACGACGGCGCCGCCGTCGGTCCCTCAGAGGGTGCCGGACTTCCCGCGGCCGCCGCGTTCGGGTTGAGCACGAGCTGCGGCGACACCGGCGCGCCCTTGGCGACGGACCCGGCCATGACGGCGGCCGCCAGCGGGGAGAGCAATACCTTGCCCTGCCCGATCATGGAGGCGGCGTGTTCGGTGCCTTCAGCCTCGCCCGGGACCGATCCCAGGAAGGCCGCAGCGCCCAGCGATGGCGCCTCCACGGCGACACCGAGGGAGGTGGCCGCAGACTCGAGCTGGGCCTGGCTGACCTTGCCCCGGGCGTTGATGAAGGCGGTGTTGCAGGAATGCGCGAAGGCGTCGCGCAGGGTTACCGACCCCAGCGAGGAGGCGGGGTAGCCCTCGGCGTTCTTGAAGGTCCGGCCGTCTACGGTGAGGGTGGGCGGGCAGTCCACTTTGGAGTCCGGGGTCATCCCGTTGCGGAACATCGCGAGCGAGTCCACGATTTTGAAGATGGATCCGGGGGCGTACTGGCCGAGCAGGGCGGTGTCGTAGCCGTTGCTGCCGGGGCCGGAGGCGGCGGCCAGGACCGCGCCGCTGGAGGGGCGGAGGGCGACGACGGCGGACGCCGGACCGACGTCGGCCAGCACGTCCTCGGCCAGTTGCTGCAGCCGCGGGTCCAGGGTGGTCTTGAGCGGGGTTCCGGGCTTCATCGGTTCCTGGAACAGGACGCGGCGGCCGTTGTTGAGAAGTTCCTGCCGTTGTTCCGCGGTCAGGCCCTCGGTCTGGGCGAAGACCTGGATGCCGCTGGTACCGCGCAGTTGGGCGTCGTACTGCTGCTGGAGGCCGCCGGTGCCGGTGGTGTCTCCGGCCCGGAGTGCACCGCCGGACTTTTCGATCTGCTCGGCGCTGGCCTCACCCACGGTGCCCAGCACGGCGCGGGCGAAGCCGCGCGTGGGGGCGAGTGGCAACGAGTCCGGGATGGCCCGGGCGCCGGGAATCGCGGCGATTTGTTCATCCGTGATGGTCCGGCCGGCCTGGCGCAGCGTGATCGCCGCGACGAAGGCCGACGGTCCGGAGTCCGTGACCTGCTTGGTGTAGGCGGCGGGGTCCACGCCCACCAGCCGCGCCAGTTTGCCCGCGGGGCCGGCCGGATCCGCGGCTTCCAGTTGCGCCTTGTCGATGCCGACGTGGACCACCGGCCGGTAGGTGACCAGCTTTGCGCCGCCGGCGCCGAGGATATCGGCCCGCTGCGGGGAATCGCTGGAGGTTCCGAGGACTTCAGTGTCCGCGAGGCCCGGCACCAGCAGCTCCGGGCTCCACACGGTCTGCCATTTGCCGTCCGCCTTTTTCAGCTGTGCGGACACGGTGTACTTCCACTCGCCTGCGCCGATCTTCCAGCTGTAGTCCAGCGGGACCGTGGCGGTGTCCTTCTCCAGCACCAGGTCCCCGGCGGTAACGGTGGGTTTTGCCGGGTCAAGCGCCTTGAAGACCGCCTTGAGCCGCTCGTTCGCCTGGCCGGAATCCCTGCCGTCGAAGGCCACGGAACCGACGTCGAGCGCCGCGACTGCCGAGGCCAGTTGCTTCGCCGCATCCTGGGCGCCGGAGCGGCCGTCGTCGCATGCCACGAGCGAGGCGCCAAGGACCAGACCGACAAGAGCGAGCGAGAGCTTCTGAATTTTCCCCATGGCGCCATTATGCCCCGCGGCACGGACAGCTCCGTGTCATAGGGACCAGGCCCGCCGGGCAGGCCGCCCACCTGTGGCTAGCCCCGGCGGATGATCCGCCGCTGCGCGGCCACAGCGATGGCGGCCGTTCGGTTGTCCACGCCCAGCTTCCCGTAGATGTGCACCAGGTGCGTCTTCACCGTCGCCTCGGAAATGAACAGCTGCCTGGCGATGGCCCGGTTTCCCAGGCCGGTGGCCAGCAGCTCGAGCAGCTGGATCTCCCGGGCGGAAAGGGCCGGCTCGGGGTTCCGGATCCGCCCCAGCAGCCGCGCGGCTACTTCCGGCGCCAGCGCTGTCTGGCCCGCAGCGGCAGCCAGGACCGCCTGGCGGATCTGCTCCGGCGGCGCGTCCTTGAGCATGTACCCGCTCGCGCCCGCCTCCACGGCAGCAAGGATGTCCGCGTCGGAATCAAAGGTGGTGAGGATCAGCACGGGCGGCCCTGGCGTCCCGGCCTCGCCGGCTTTGATCCTGCCCGTCGCGGTGACCCCGTCCATGCCGGCGCCCATCTGCAGGTCCATGAGTACGACGTCGACGGGCTCGCCCAGGGTGCGCAGGCGCGCCAGCGCAGCCAGGGCGGCGGCTCCGTCCGCCGCTTCCGCGGCGACGGTGATGCCCTCGAAGTCCGTGAGCATGGCCCGCAGGCCGGCGCGGACGACGGGGTGGTCGTCGACGAGGAGGACGCGGATTTGGTTCACGGTTCTTCCTTCCCGAGCGGCAGCCGGATGGCCACTACCGTGCCGTCCCCGGGCGCGGATTCGAGGTCGATGGTCCCGGCCAGCGCTGCAACCCGGTCCCGCAACGATTTCAGCCCGTAGCCGGATCCGTCGGCCCGGTCCGGCACCGCAGAGGGGTCAAAGCCGTCGCCGTCGTCGAATATGTCCATGGCCACTTCGGTGCCCAAAAAGGACAGGGTTACGACGGCGGTGCGGGCGTCTGCGTGGGCCCACACGTTGGCGAGGCTGGCCTGCGCGGCGCGAAGCAGGGTGGTCCGGTACGGGTTGGGAAGTTCCGCCGGGGTTCCGTCGATTTCCAGGCGGCAGCGCAGGGCCTTGCCCCGGGCGGCCGCCTCTGTTTCGGTCTGTTCGCACAGCCGGCGCAGGCTGTCCACGAGCGGGTTTTGTTCAAGCTCGGGGGGCTGCAGGCCGCGGACAAAGTTGCGGGCCTCGGCCAGGTTGGCGGCCGCGGTTTCCTGGACGGTCCGGAGCCAGTTCCGGGCCGTCCCGGTGTCTCCGGCTTCCAGCGCCTGCTCGGCCGAGCGTCCCATCAGGATGATGCTGGAGAAGCCCTGGGCCAGGGTGTCGTGGATTTCGCGGGCCAGGCGGCTCCGTTCCGCCAGGGTTCCGGCGTCGTGCTGGCTGCGGGCAAGCTCCGCGCGGGTGCGGCGCAGTTCCTCAGCCGCGAGACGCTGATTTTCTGCCTCCGAGTACAGCGCACGGTAGGCCAGGCCGGTGACGACGGCGAATGCTGCTCCGAAACCCGGTCCGAGCAGCATCGGCAGCTGCAGGGCGTTCCCCGGACCGCCGTTGTGGAACCAAAGCGACGTGACCACCAGCAGCGTGCTGGCGGCGATTGCGGCCAGAGCCGGACCCCTGGGCAGCAGGTGCAGCTGAAGGAAGAACAGCGGGAAGGCGAGCCAGACGAAGTCTGCGCTGCCCCAGACCAGCAGCAGCCAGAGCAGGCAGACAGCAGCCAGCCACCAGGTGGAGTAGGGCCGCGGATCGAAGCGTCCCGGCCGGACCGAGTGGCGTTTCTCCAGCGCCGTGCCCGCAAGGTAAACACCGGCAAGGCACAGGACCAGGGCCAGGCTGAGCCAGCCGGCGCCGTGGATCCCGGCCGCCAGCAGCCTGACCAGCGCCACGAGTAGCAGCACGGCGAATCCCACGTGCAGGCTGACCCGCAGGACCCGCAGGATGACGGCCGCGTCCGTGGGGTTCTCCTCCGCCCCGCTGCTTCTGCCGTCCATGCTTTCAGCCTAGCGCCGGGCGGCCGCCAGTTCTCCGAAAACGGGCCGGAACCGGGGCCCGGCGGGCCAGGATCAACCTTTTGGTTGACTGCCGGACCAACCCGACGGCCGCGGCGGACCATCCCCAGGCCTGATGGCACGGCCGCCCCGCGCCGGGAGAGTGGAAGGGAGGCCAACAACCACCAGAAAAAGGACACCCATGTTTCTCGCCATCCGCGACATCCGCTTCGCCAAGGGCCGCTTCGCCCTGATGGGCGGCGTCGTCGCCCTCATCACCCTGCTGCTGGTGATGCTCTCCGGACTGACCGCCGGGCTCGGCAACCAGTCGACCTCCGCCATCGCGGGGCTGCCCGCGGACCAGCTTGTCTTCGGCGCACCCGCCGGCAGCAGCCCCGAGGCCTCCTTCACCGAATCCGAGGTCACCGGCGCCCAAGTTGCCGGCTGGTCCGACCGCGACGGCGTCAGCAAGGCCGAGCCCCTGGGCATCAGCCAGGGCCGGCTGCAGGTCCTCGGTGCCGGGGGAGTCCCGGCCGGGACGGCGAATGTGGCCGTCTTCGGCACCGGCGCCGGCAGCAGCCTCTCCCCGGCCCCGGCGGCCGAGGGCACCGTGGCCGTCGGGGCCGCTCTGGCCAAGGAGCTCGGCCTCACCGTCGGCAGCCGGGTCGCGGTGGGCGGCACCGAACTGTGGGTATCGGCCGTGGTGTCGGAGCAGTGGTACTCGCACACCGGCGTCGTCTGGACCACGCTGGCGGACTGGCGGAAGCTGGCCCACCTTGCCGGGAAGGAAGCCCTCGGCACCGTGATCGCGGTCAGCTTCGACGACGGCGCCGACGTCGATGTCGCCGCAGCCAACCAGGCCGCCGGAACAGTCAGCGCCACCCGGGAGGGCTCCTTCCAGGCGCTTGGCGCCTACCGCAGCGAGAACGGTTCGCTCATGCTCATGCAGGCATTCCTCTACGGCATCTCCGCGCTGGTGATCGTGGCCTTCCTGACCGTGTGGACTGTGCAACGCACGCGGGACATCGCTGTGCTCAAGGCCCTGGGCGGTTCCTCGAACTATGTGCTGAAGGACGCCATGGTGCAGGCCGCGGTCGTCCTCGTGGCCGGGGCAGCCGCCGGAGGCACGGCGGGTGCACTCGGCGGCCTGCTCGCCGCGCGGGCCGCCCCGTTCCTCACCACACCGCAAACCACCTTGCTGCCGATCGCCGGGATCGTCGTCCTGGGCCTCGCGGGCGCCGCGCTGGCGGTGCGGGGCATCACCCGCATCGACCCGCTGCTGGCGCTCGGCGGCAACTGAAAACCCCGGCGCACACCGCCCTTCCCCGAGCACACGAACATTCCTTGAAAGGCATATGTATGGAAACCGCACTGAAGCTCAGCAACGTCACGCTGGAATACCCAGATGGCGAGGGGGTCCTGCGGGCCCTCGACGACGTCAGCCTGGAGGTGCACCGTGGCGAATTCGTCTCGCTGGTGGGGCCCTCGGGTTCGGGAAAATCGTCGCTGCTGGCCGTGGCCGCCACCCTGGTCCGGCCCACGGCCGGGTCAGTCATCGTGGCGGACCGCGACGCCGGCGCCGTTCCGGATGCGGGGCGGACCGCACTGCGACGGGACAGCATCGGCATCATCTTCCAGCAGCCGAACCTCCTGCCGTCCCTTACCGCGGCCGAACAGCTCGTGATCGCCGCCCACCTGCGGGCCGAGCCGCTGCGCGCTGCGAGGATCAGGGCCGCGGAACTGCTGGGACGGGTGGGCCTCGGATCCGTGCTCGACAAACGCCCGCACCAGCTCTCCGGCGGCCAACGCCAGCGCGTGAACATTGCCCGTGCCCTGATGGCCGACCCCGCGGTGATGCTGGTCGACGAGCCGACGGCGGCGCTCGACCACGAGCGGAGCGCGGAGATCGTCCGGCTGCTCCGCCAGGTCACGGATGAGTTCGGCGTGGCGACCCTGATGGTCACGCACGACACCGGGATGCTTTCCTACACCGATGCCGTGGCGACGATGCGTGACGGCCGCCTTTCGGCCGCCGGAATGCTCGCGCCGGCACCCTAGGCGGGGTCGGCCGGGCCCTGACTGGCCTCTTGGCGGCCCAGCCCAGGGACCGGCATCCCGAAGATGTCTTTCAAGGCGTGCCTGGCGGCGTGGAGGCCGGGCATGCCGGTCACTCCCGGTCCGGGCGGCGTCGACGAGGAACAGAGGTACAAGCCCGGAACCGGGGTCCGCCACGGCACCGGGCTGAGCACCGGCCGGCGGAACATGCCCCGCAGGTCCATCGCCCCGGCACTGAAATCGCCGCCGACATAGTTCTCGTTGTACTCGGCGAGTCCCGCCGCCGTCGTCACGCGGCAGGCCACCACCAGCTCCCGGAAGCCGGGGGCGAAGCGTTCCAGCTGCGCGGTGACGGCCTCGCCCATGTCCACCGTGGACCCGGCCGGAACGTGGCAGTAGCTCCAGAGGATGTGCCGGCCGGCGGGGGCGCGGCCGGCATCGAAGCGGGAGGGCTGCGAGACCAGGACATACGGCCGTTCCGGGTGCCGGCCGGCGGCCACAAGGTGTTCCGCCTCGGCGGTTTCGGCCCGGGTGCCGCCCACGTGGACGGTGCCGGCGTCGGCGAGTTCCGCAGCGGCCCACGGAACCGGACCGGAGAGGATGAAATCGACCTTGCACGCGGCGTTGCCGAAGCGGAACGACTCAAGGGCGCGGGTATAGCCGGGCGGCAGGCGGTCGCCGGCAATCCGAAGCAGTCCGGGCGGTGCCACGTCCAGCAGGGTGGCCCGGACCGGAGGCAATTCCGCCAACGAGCCGATCCGCACCCCGGTCTGCACCACACCGCCGTGGGCCTCGATGTCCGCCACCATCGCCCGCGCGATGGCTGCGGATCCGCCCACCGGGATCGGCCAGCCGCCAGCGTGCCCCAGCGCACCCAGCAGCAGGCCCGCGCCGGCCGCGGGAAGCGTCGGCAGGGGGGCCACGGCATGCGCGGCGACCCCGCTGAGCAGGGCCGGAGCCAGCTCGTCCCGGAACCTCGCGCCCCACCAGCGGGTACCCTGCTCGAGGGTGCGTAGTCCGAACATGGCGGCCGCCACCGGCTGCCGCGGTATCCGCAGCAGCTGGTTCAGCGTCAGATCGGCAACGCCCTCGAGCCGGTCCACCAGCGGGGACATGAGCCGCCGGTAAGCTTCGCCGTCGCGGCCCAGGGCCGCCACCGTCCGCTCCAGCGAGCGGTAACCCAGCGCCGCCCGGCCGCCGTCAAGCGGTGCACCATGGGAGAGTTCGGGTACCTCCAGCCGGATCCGCCCGGACAACTCGAACTCGCGGAAGAAGGGCGAGGCCAGGGCCATCGGGTGCACCGCCGAGCACACGTCGTGGAAGTGTCCGGGCTCGATGAGTTCCGTGGTCCGGAGGCCGCCGCCAACGGAAGGAGCCGCCTCGTAGACGTGCACCGCGAGCCCCGCCCGGGCCATTGTCACTGCTGCGGCCAGCCCGTTGGGACCGGAACCGACGACGGCGACGTCAGGCACGGGACTCAGCGTCCGCATGGGCGCGCCGCCACGGCAGCACGGACGCTGCGGGGCGCCGCACGTCCAGCCGCAGCCAGTCGGCGGCGCCGTCGAAGGGGCCGCCGTGCGGGTCATCGGTGCCGCCGCGGCGGACGACGTCGTAGCTCGGGTCGAGGATGTCCCACACCACACGCGCCATGAGGTAGCCGGTGGCGAGCATGTGGGCGAGGACGGCAAGGACGTAGTACGGCATGTCGATGTTGTGCTGTGTGGCGCCGCCGCTGGTCACCTGGCCGAGGTACATCCAGATGGCGGCCCAGTGCAGGCCCTCAATGGACTGCCAGATCAGAAAGTCCCGCCATCTGGGCCGTGCCAGCGCCAGCAGCGGTATCAACCAGATCACGAACTGCGGCGAATACACCTTGTTGGTGAGGATGAAGGCGGCCACGATCAGGAACACCAGCTGGGCCAGCCTCGGCCTCCGCGGCGCCGCGAGGGCAAGGGCGGCGATCAGCACGCAGGCGAATAGGAAGAGGTTGAGGGCCAGGCCGTTGATGACCTCGGCTTCCAGCGGCTTCCAGCCCAGGCGTCCGGCCACCAGGTTGTAGGCGAACCAGGGTGAGCTGTAGCCCGCCGGGCGTGATTCGGTGAACTGGTAAAAGTACTTCCAGCCGGCCGGGTCGCCCGCGGCGGCCGGGATGTTTACGGCCAGCCAGGTCGCGACGGCGGCGCCGGCGGTGACCAGGAAGGCGCGAATCTTGCCGGTGCGGAGCGCCAGCAGCAGGACCGCGCCCAGGATCAGCAGCGGGTAGAGCTTGGTCGCGGTGCCCAAGCCAATGAATAGGCCGGCAAGAAGCAGCTTGTTCCTGGAGAAGAAGTACATGCCCAGCGCCAGCAGCGCGACGGCCCACATGTCCCAGTTGATGAAGCCGGCGAGGACGATGCCCGGGGCCAGGGCCACCATGGCGGCGTCCCAGGACCGGCGTCGGGCGGTGCGGGCGGTGGCCAGCACGGTGACGATCCAGACGGCGGCGATCAGGGTCGCGTTGACGTCGAAGTAGGCCAGGACGCGGGAATTGCTGACGCCCTCACCGGGAACCAGGAGTGCAGTGGCGCCGGCGATGAAGCCCATCAGCACGGGATATTCGAAGAAGCTGCCTGCGGTGACAAAAGGGAAAGCCCCGTCGCCCAGACCGCGGTTCTTGAACAGCTCGGGGAAGTCCGAGTAGCAGGTCGCGTAGAACTGGCCGGGGGATTCCCAGCCCTTGCTGCGGCAGTACCCCTTCAGCAGCAGCCCCACCAGGGCGGCCAGGACGGTGAGCAGGACGAGGACCCGTTCCACGGTGAAGAGCCCGGGGGAGACGACGCCGGGGGCCGTGCGGCGGCCGAGCGGGCCACCGATGAGTTCGGTGAAATTCCGCAGCAGCAGGTCGCTGCGGCTTGGGACTACCAGTCGGGTCCGCTTGCGGTTCTCCGGCGGCATTGTCTCCTGCATGCCTCGAGCTTACCGGGGCCGCCGTACTGTGCGGCGGCAGGACCCGGATGCAAGTCCGTGGATGGCCACGGCGGCAAGAACGGCGGTTAAATGGGGGAGCCCACGCGTCGCCGCGTGGGCTCCTTGCGGATCGGTTCCGATGCTTGTCATCAGCGGATCAGTCCCATCTGGTGCATGGCGAGGAAGATGTCTTCGCGCCGCTGCTCAAGCAGCTGGGCGTTGAACTGCGTCTTGTCCTTGCGCACCGGGTGCGAGTTGAAGATCAGTACGTCCTGCAGTTTTCGGATCATGGTGGTCACCTCCCCTCGGAAGTCATGGTGGAGACGTTGGTTCCGCGGGCCCCGACGGGTGGCGGCGCGGGCGGTGGAGCTCGTTGCGATAGTCACGGTTGACCTTTCGTTGCTTTCGGAAATGGAAAGTAATTGGGCATGACAATTAAGGCCCCTGAAAATGGAAGAATAAGACCCTAATTAGGCAAAGAAATGCCCGGTATTAATTGAGGGATTCCGCAAAGCGGAAGAATGGCCCCTGGACGCATGGCGCCGCAACCCCAACAAGAAGCTGGGTTCCGAACTATGGGGATGTTGCGCAACCGCGTGGTTCCGCTGGGTCAGACCGTTCCGTACAGGCCACCCCGGAGGGATGGACCTGGCAATCCTTCTGCGCCGGCTTCAGGCCGGGAGCGCGGAAATCAGCAGGCGGGCAGTCCGACTTTCGGGCGCGCGGCAGCGACAGAGGCCGGGGTGGCGGTGAAGGTGTACATCCATCCGCTAGTCAAAGTAATCATTTTCCCAACCTCCTTTTCTGTTCTGCCGTGGCTCCGGCTGACTGGCCGGGCGACGCGCGCCGTGACCCCGGCAAGTCGCTCTGGGGTCAGGAATAAAAATACATCATGAATGTGCCCGTTGGCCACCGAATTCATAAAGATTCTGCAAAAACTTTTCCAAGCGGGGTTTTATAGTCCCCATCTGACGACGGCGGGTGTCTTTTTGTCCCAGCCAAGCGTGCAGACTTTCGCGGTTCCAAGCACAAAGTGCCGGCCCTCGTGGGCGTCGAGTCCCAGCCAGCGGGCGGTAAGGATCCGGGAGAAGTGTCCGTGCGCCACGATCAGCACATTGTCCAGGCCGGACTCGAGCACGCGGGCCACGATCTTGTCAGCGCGGGCGGCGACGTCGTCGAGGGACTCCCCGTTGGGAACCCCGTGGGTCCAGATCAGGTAGTCGGGATTGTCCTTGCGGATCAGGTCGGAACTGATGCCCTCGTACTCGCCATAGTCCCACTCCACGGCCAGTGGCTCCTGCTGGGCATCCGGGAATCCCGCGAGTTCCGCGGTCCGTCGTGCCCGGCGGAGCGGCGAGGTCAGGACGAGGTCGAAGTCGACGGCGTCGAGCACCTTCCGCGCCTCCACGGCCTGTTGCTCGCCTTCCACCGTGAGCGGAAGGTCGGTCAGGCCGGTGTACTGCCCGCTCTTGGACCACTCCGTTTCGCCGTGGCGCAGGATCCAGAGCTGCGGGCGGGGGGCGTTGGAAGGTGCAATCACTTAGGACTCCTCTGTTGGGGAAACGTCGACGGCGGCAGCTTCCGGCTGCGCCGCCCACCATTCGTGCAGCTTGGCTTCGGCCACGGCTGGCTCCAGCGGTCCGTGTTCCATCCGTTCCTCCAGCAGGAACTTGTAGGCCCGCCCCACCACGGGCCCCGGTTTGAGCCCCAGCAGCGCCATGATCCGGCCGCCGTCGAGGTCGGGGCGCACGGCCTCGAGGGACTCCTGCTCGCGCAGGGCGGCGATGCGCGCCTCAAGGTCGTCGTAGGCGAAGGCGAGCCTCTCGGCCTTGCGCTGGTTGCGGGTGGTCACGTCCGAGCGGGTCAGCCGGTGCAGGCGCTCCAGCAGCGGGCCGGCGTCGGTGACGTAGCGGCGGACCGCCGAGTCGCTCCAGCCCGCATCGCCGTAGCCGTAGAAGCGCATGTGCAACTCCACCAGCTTGGCCACAGCCTTGATGGTGTCGTTGTCGAAGCGGAGCGCCTTCATCCGCTTCGAGGTGAGTTTGGACCCCACCATGTCGTGATGGCGGAAGCTCACCGCGCCGCCGGGCTCGAAGCGGCGCGTGGCGGGCTTCCCGACGTCGTGCATGAGGGCAGCGAACCGCAACACGAAGTCAGGGCCGGGCACCGGCCCGTCAGCCTCCGATTCCAGCGCCGCGGCCTGTTCCAGGACCTGCAGGGAGTGTTGGTACACGTCCTTGTGGCGGTGGTGCTCATCGGATTCGAGGCGCAGTGCGGAGACCTCGGGCAGCACGAACTCCGCCAGCCCCGTCTCCACCAGCAGGTCCACGCCGGTCCGGGGCCGGGCGGCGCAGATGAGCTTGACCAGTTCGTCCCGCACGCGCTCGGCGGAGATGATCTTGATCCGCTCGGCCATTTTCGTCATCGCCTGGCGCACGTCCGGGTGCACGCTCACGCCCAGCTGGGCGGCGAAGCGGGCGGCGCGCATCATCCGCAGCGGGTCATCGGAGAAGGAGTCCTCCGGCGAGCCGGGAGTCGCGAGCGTGGAGGAGTGCAGGTCCCGGACGCCGCCGAAGGGATCCACCAGCTCCAGCGTCGGCAGCCGCAGGGCCATGGCGTTGATGGTGAAGTCGCGGCGCAGCAGGTCATCGGTGAGCGAGGATCCAAACGCCACCACGGGCTTGCGCGATTCCGGATCGTAGGCCTCCGCGCGGTAGGTGGTGATCTCGATCTGGAACCCGGCTTTGCGCATGCCGATCGTCCCGAAGGCGCGCCCGATCTCCCAGTAGTTGTCCGCCCACTTCTTGATCAGTGCAACCGTCTGGTCCGGCGTCGCGTCCGTGGTGAAGTCCAGGTCCGGCGAGACCCGGCCTAGGAAGAGATCGCGGACGGGTCCGCCCACCAGGGAGAGTTCGTGACCGGCGTCGACAAAGCGCTGCCCAAGCTCGAGGACCACCGGATCTACCTGGAAATCGACAGTGTGGGAGTCAGTCTGGTGATGTGCGTGCGCCATAGTCTCTTAAGCTTGTCAGAAATCCCGGCCAGCACCACACCATGGCGGTCCCCGATCCGCCGGTGGCCACGGTGCGAAGAGGCGGATGCGTCAATCCAGTTTTCCGCCCGGCCACTTTCCTGTCATGTTTAGGTCATCAAGTCCGGGCAAGAGTCGTTAGAGTGGACTTCATGGCCCATCCCGTACCGAGCGCTCCCGGCAGGAGGACAAACGCACCGTTGCCATCGGCAATCGGTGCCAACGTCGCGCCTGCGCAGCACCCGGGACAGGCTTCCCTGCCGACCGTCGAGGAAATCTCCGCCGGCGGCGTCGTGGTGGACACCTCCGACGCCGAGTTGCGGGTCGCCATCATCGCGCGCCTCAACCGGGGCGGCCGCCTCGAATGGTGCCTGCCGAAGGGCCACCCGGAGGGCAAGGAAAGCAACGAGGAAGCCGCGGTTCGTGAAATTGCGGAGGAAACCGGGATCGAGGGCAAGATCCTCGCACCGCTCGGCAGCATCGATTACTGGTTTACCGTCAGCGGGCACCGCGTCCACAAGACCGTCCATCACTATCTGCTGCAGTCCACCGGCGGGGAACTGACGATCGAGAACGATCCGGACCAGGAAGCCGTGGACGTCGCTTGGGTCCCCATCCACGAGCTCGCCCGCAAGCTCTCCTTTCCGAATGAGCGCCGCATCGCGGACCTCGCCCGGGAAGTCCTGCCCGAACACCGCTAAGGCTTCCGGCTGCGGCCTCTCCGCGCCGGACCACCGGCGGCCGGACGGCCGGCAACCCGCGCCGCCCGGGAGGCCGGATTACGCACAAAGGCGCGCCCGGGTGAGACGATGAAGATAATGTCTGCCGCCAAGCCCCATTCCGAAAAGTCCGTCACCTCCGGTCCTGCCGCCCCTCAGGCCGCCCACGCCGGAGAGGCGCGGTCCAGCGCCGTCATGGCCGCCGGAACCTTGGTTTCGCGTTTCCTGGGCTTCGGCAAGACCTGGATGCTGGGAGCCGCCCTGGGCCTCGGCTCCACGGTCACCGACACCTTCATCAACGCCAACAACCTGCCAAACCTGATCTTCCTGCTGGTGGCCGGCGGGGTGTTCAATGCCGTCCTGGTGCCGCAGATCATCAAGGCCAGCAAGGCGCCGGACCGCGGGGCGGACTACATCAGCCGCCTGCTGACCCTGGCCGTTGTCGTGCTGCTTTCCCTGACGCTGCTGGTGACCCTCCTTGCGCCGTGGGTGATTGAACTGACCACACAGGGCTATTCGCCGCAGCAGAAGTCGCTGGCTGTGGCCTTTGCGTTCTGGTGCCTTCCGCAGATCTTCTTCTACGGCCTGTACGCCCTGCTCACCCAGGTACTCAACGCCAACGGCGCCTTCGGTCCGGCCATGTGGGCGCCGATCCTGAACAATATTGTCGCGATTGCCGGCCTGGGCATGTTCATCGGAATCCTTGGCGCCAACGAAATAAATCCGCACACGCTCGACAACTGGGGCTCTTTCCAGACCTTCCTGGTGGCGGGGTTCTCCACGATTGGCGTGGTGGCGCAGACCGCTATCCTGCTGGTCCCGGTCTTCCGGCTGCGGCTGGGCCTGCGGCCGCGTTTCGGCTGGCGCGGGGTGGGCCTGGGCCAGGCAGCGAAACTGAGTGTGTGGACGCTGGCCACCGCGGCCGCGGGGCAGCTGGCGTTCCTCTATGTCATGCGCATCGCCACGATCCCGGGTGCCGAGCGGCTCCGGCTGGAACGCGCGGGGGACCACGCCACGGCGGCAACCCTGCCCGGCAACGCCGTGCTCGAAGTGGCCAGCCAGCTTTACCTGCTCCCGCACTCCATCATTGCGCTCTCGCTGGCCACGGTGCTGTTCAACCGCATGACCCGCGCCTCCCAGGACGGCAACCGGGCCGAGCTCCGGCGGGCCTTGTCCCATGGCCTGCGCACCATGGCCGTCGCCACGGTCTTCGGCGCACTGGCGCTCTTCGCCCTCGCGGGACCGCTGGGCATGTTCTTCTCGGGCGGCCACAAACAGGACGGCGTCATGCTGGCCCAGACGCTCACCATCCTGGCGCTCAGCACCCCGTTCATGAGCGCGAACTTCATGATGTCCAGGGTGTTCTACGCGAACGAGGATGCGCGGACCCCGTTCTTCATCCAGCTGGTGCTGGCCCTGGTCAACGTGGTGTCGGCGTTCTTCATCCAGTTCCTGCCCTTTGACCAGATCATCTTCGCGATCGCGGTTCTCTACACCGGCGGCAACATCCTCTCGGTCATGGTCAGCGCCTTCTTCCTGCGCCGGCTCCTCGGGCACCTCGACGGTCCGCGTGTGGCCAGCTCCTATATCCGCATGGGCTACGCCGCGCTCGGCTCGGCCATCGCCGGCGCTGGCGCCCTGTGGCTGATGGGCAGCTACCAGGCCGACGGCTTCGCCTGGAGCAGCCGGCCCGCAGCCCTGGTGACGGTCGTCGTCGTCGGGCCCGTCATGCTGGCCGTCTACTTTGTCCTGCTGAAAGTCCTCCGGGTTACGGAACTGCAGGACCTGCTGCAGCCGCTGCTGGGCCGCCTGCGGCGCACTCCCGCCGCCCCCGGCCCGGAAACCGCGCCGGAGCTTGGAGCCGAAGCGGGCGCCGGTGAAGCCGTCGCGCGCGAAGTTCCGGCACCGCCCCGCCCGGCGCCGGAACGCGCCACCACATCGGTGGATACCGGCCTGATTCCCCGGATCTCGGGCGAATTCGACGCCGCCTCCTTCCGTGCCGGCCCCGACCTGGGTAGCGGGGATGTCCGGGGCTGGGCGGCCGACGGCGGTTACCTTCCCGAGGAGGAACTCCCCGGCACCGCCCAGGGCAGCCAGGGCCGTGCCGAAATTCCGCTGCCGGGGCGCCGGACCTACCAGGGCCAGGCCGGTCACAACCCTTACTTCCCGTTCGACCGGCGAAGGAAGAAATGACGCCTTTCATGCGCCCGGCGCCGGGATCACGCGGCGCGGACACTGCATCGGCTAGGATCGAAGACTAACAAGGGGAGTTGCAGACCAAGGGTCAACCGGCTTTACCGGGGGCCTTAGGTGACTGACGAAGTCGCCGAGGCCGGCAGTTCCCGGACAGTCTAGGAGGAGCCCGTGTCCCACCCGATCGATGTCGGATCAGTACTTGGCGGCCGCTACAAGGTCACTGCCATGGTTCTGACCTCGCATGACCAGGATCTGGTGCTGGACGGAGTGGATCAGGTACTGAATCGGCCGGTGAGCATCCTCGTAGCCGGCCCGGGCAACGCCGACCAGGTCGCCCAGAGCGCCCGCGAAGTGGCGACCGGCGAGCGGCCCGGCCACGTCCAGATCCTTGACCTTGGAGTCAGCGACGCTGCCACCTACCTGATCACCAACCACACTTCGGCCGCGGACCTGCTGGACCTCGTGGTGAGTTCCAACCCGCCCTACGTCGAGCCTTTCTTCACCGACACGCTGGGCAGCGAAATCTTCGGCCAGCCACGCTCCAACGAACCTGAGACCTACGACGGACTCTACGACGACGAGGAAGTCGACGCCGGGTACATCAACTACGGAGAGCAGCAGCGCCAGGCCGGGCAGCTGCCCCCGACGTCGGCGGCGCCCGCGCAGCGCGTTCCTGCTCCGCCGACGGCCTCGCCGGCCGCCGGCGCCCGTGGTGCCGGAGCGGCAGCTGCCGGGGCCGCCGCCGGTGCTGCCGCGGCCGCCGGTGCTGCCGCGGCCAACGCTTCGAGCTCCCCGAAGACTGCGCCGCAGGAAGCTACCGCGCAGCCAACGGCCGCCCAGCCCGTTCAGGCCGCACAGCCCGTCCCGAGCGAGGCCGCCCCCGAGGCGCCGAAGGTCTCCCGCTGGGAGGACGACGACTACGACGACGCCCAGCCTGATCAGCGGACGATGGCGATGCAGGCAGCCAGTGCGAAGGGCGCCGGCGAAGGTCGCGCGGCGGGAAGCTTCCCGGCTTTCGCGAAGAAGAGTGCCTCCGAGGACCGCTACGACGACTACGACAACGATGATGACGACGACGCACCCCGGCGCGAACCGCGGTCCCTGCGCTGGCTCGTCGGCGCCCTGCTGGCCGCCGTGCTGGTCATTGGCTTGATCTTCGCCGTCACCAACCTTGGCGGCCTCTTCAAGGGCAGCACGCCCCAGGCCGCCAAGACCACGGCGTCCACCAGCGCGCCTACGAAGTCGGACACGCCCTCCGCTACCCAGAGCGCGCCGCCGGCCGCGGTTCCCCCCGCTATCGAGTCAGTCACCCGGCAGGGCAACTTCGACTTCGCCGCTACCTACGACGGCGACCTGGTCAAGACCTACGACGGCAACGCCGCCAGCTACTGGTCCGACATGGAATTTGCCACCGACGGCTGGGGCGGCTTCGCTCCCGACGGCGTGCCGCTCGTCGTCAAGCTGAAGGGCCCGGCCCAGATCTCCTCGGTGACCTTGAGCCAGCTCGGCGCGTCCGGCGGCAACATCAGCATCTTTACCAACGACCGTCCCACGCTCGACGGCGCCAAGCAGGTGGGCAGCAACAGCTTCACGTCCCCGGAGCTCACCATGCCGCTGCAGGAACCGGTCAAGGCACAGTACGTGATCGTTGCCATCAAGAGCCTGCCCAAGCTGGCCGCACCCAAGACCCGCTACGGCTACGGCCTGCGCCTGGCCGAGATCAAGATCCAGTAACTGCCCCACGTTCCAGGCCGTAACCGCAGGAAAGCAAACGGTCCAAACCCGTGGCTACCGGTACCCTGAGTGGTGGGCGCGGCTGTGCCGCGCCCGGTGTGGGTGGAATATTCAGCTGCCCACATCAGTTGTGCCATGTGGCCGGCCACCCAGGCGGGCGCATCGACAAAGGAAGAGGTTCACCGTTTAGTGAGCAACGCAGAAAACACCGCGTCCGAAGTACGTGATGTCATCATCGTCGGCTCCGGGCCCGCAGGCTACACCGCCGCGGTCTACACGGCGCGCGCCAACCTGAAGCCGCTGCTCCTGGCAGGTTCCGTCACCGCCGGTGGAGAGCTGATGAACACCACCGACGTCGAGAACTACCCCGGCTTCCCGGATGGCATCATGGGCCCGGACCTCATGGAAAACTTCGAAAAGCAGGCCGAGCGCTTTGGCACGGAAATCCAGTTTGAGGACGTCACCGAACTGGATCTCGAGGGCGACATCAAAACCGTCACCATCGGCACGGGGGAGACCTTCCAGGCGCGGTCCATCATTCTGTCGACCGGCTCTGCCTACCGCGAGCTTGGCCTTCCGAACGAAAAACGACTCTCGGGCCACGGCGTGAGCTGGTGCGCAACCTGCGACGGTTTCTTCTTCAAGGATCAGGACATTGCCGTCATCGGCGGCGGTGACTCGGCAATGGAAGAGGCCCTGTTCCTGACAAAGTTCGCGAAGTCCGTCACTGTGGTTCACCGCCGCGACACCCTCCGCGCTTCGAAGATCATGGCCGACCGCGCCCTCGCCCACGAGAAGATCAACTTCATCTGGAACAGCGGCGTAGAAGACGTGTTGGGAGGCGACAAGGTCACCGGCCTGCGGTTGAAGAACCTCATTGACGGCACCGAAACCGAGCTCGCCGTGACTGGAGTCTTCGTTGCGATCGGGAATGATCCCCGCACTGACCTCGTCAAAGGCAAACTGGATCTTTCACCCGAAGGCACCATTGCCGTCCAGGGCCGTACTTCCAAGACGAGCGTCAAGGGGGTCTTCGCTGCCGGTGACGTCATCGACCCGACCTACCGCCAGGCCATCACCGCTTCGGGTTCGGGCTGTGTCGCCGCGCTCGACGTCGAACACTACCTCGCAGACCTCCCCGCCTGATCGGCGAACGGCAAGCATCTAAGAGAAAGACAAGGTTATGAGCAACGCTAAAGATGTAACAGACGCTAGCTTCAGCACCGACGTGCTGGGAGCCGACAAGCCCGTCATCGTGGACTTCTGGGCCGAATGGTGCGGTCCCTGCCGCAAGCTTGGGCCGATCCTCGACGAGATCTCGGTCGAGTACAGCGAGAAGGTCAACGTCGTCAAGGTGAACGTCGATGACAACCCGGCCATCGCTGCTGAGTACGGCATCACCTCCATCCCGGCCGTGTACCTGTTCCAGGGTGGGGAAGTGAAGAGCACAGTCATCGGCGCCAGGCCGAAGCAGTTCTTTGAAAAGGAATTCGCAGACGTGCTGTCCTAGCCTGTAACGAACTTCCGGCCGGCCCGATTATGGGGCCGGCCGTAACGCTGGCCTCCACTCACTGAGTAGGGGCCAGCGTTTTTTGGTTCCCGGCACTGCGGGGCTCCGCACTGTCCTGTGCCGGCCAGCCGGATTGAAGGGCCGAAGCTCGGGACGCCGCGTCTGACGGGGTAACCCACTCTGCGGCTGAGTGCCGGAGGGAGCAATTACTTGGGTGCGTGCGGCGATCAAGATCCTGGGCTTATGCCACGGAGTCTTGGCGGCAGGTAGATGCCCGGGCGGGCGGGGATTGGGCGGACAGAGGACCAGGTCGGCCGTTGGATGGCCGGGCCGAGTCTGCATCAGGCCTAGTCCGTCGGGCTGACTAGGCGGCCAGGCGGACTAGGCCGCCGGGCGGACTAGACCGCCGGGTGCATGCCGGAGTTGGGCAGGGTTTGCCTGCCGCCGCCGGAGCTGCCCCTCTTGAGGAGTTCGCCCGTATACCTCCGGACCGCCCCGGGCCTGTCCCACGCCACCTCCGTGCCGATCTTTGCGCCTACTGCTGGAAAGCAACATTATCCCGTTGATTGATGCGGTGGTTTTAGCCTAAACAGCACGCGAATCTGTGCACGTGCCGGCCCAACCAGGGGTAGGCGCGATATTGCTGTTCGAATGGTTCATCCGGGGGGCCGGCAGTGGCTGGCCGACCGCGCGGGCTCGGAATCCCAATGTTGTGTCGGCGCCTCCGACCCCGAGCTGCGCGACGTCAAGCTGCGGCATCCTCCGGCTAGATCAGCAGTGTGCTTGGTGACTCGTGTGAATGGAGCGCTTCCCGCATTGCGCGGTACGAATTCGTGCGCCGTGGGCAATGTTTCACGTGAAACACGACCTTCACGTGCCGGTGGGGCGGGTGTGGTGCAAAAGAAACCAATCCGGGTCGGGATTGGCCCACTGACCGACCCTTCCAACTTCATTTTGATCGGAGCCAAGATTACGCAGCCCCGTACTCTACACGAAATGCCACCGCCGCCGAACATGGGTATGTTTCACGTGAAACCGACGCTCAGCTGCTGGTTCCAAGATGTGTCACGTTTTGCGCCTCTTCGTCGCGCCACCCGCGAATCCCTGTGCTGCAGGGTCTCTATTGCACCGGACGCCAGGACGTTGGAGAAGGACAGAGATGCTGTCCAAAATTGGCGCTCCCGCATCTCAACAAACTGTCACCGCACGCAGCCCTTCCGCCGGTCGTAGCGCGGAAACGGCGATCTGTCTCCCTGATGAAGGTGTTGCTAGCCGATGGCACAGGGCCGAAAACCTCGTGACGGGCCCCATGTACCGCATCAATGCACGTTCCACGCCGCCGGATCATGTTTCACGTGAAACATGATCCTCCGGACACGTCGAACAATCTATTTCCGCTACCCCAGGAGACCAGAAGAAGAACAAACTTACATCCTTCCGCTCTTCTATTGGAGCTGTAACGGTAGTTCACTATCGATACCTAGCTATGGGTTCTCGGGCGCGTAGTGGCACCGTGCGCTCACCCGCAATGCAGCTCCTAGCCGGCCGCCGGATCGCGGTCCCATCCCACGCGATGCGGCCAACCGCCAGCGAAAGCGAAACAAGCAACACCCAGCGTAGTGACCCGTCTACGCAGCAAATTGCCCACTGAGCTTCCTTCCCTCCGCGTTGCGGATGTACCTCAGCGCCGATCACAGGCATCCCACCGCTTCGCAACCCTAGGCCCATCCGACGATGTTTCACGTGAAACGCCCGCTCGCCCACCCCCACTACCACCGCCTAGGAACCCCTTGGCAGTTCTCTTCCGCCCATTGGGTCTCCGCCAGGGCAGCAACGAGCAGCCGCCATGGGTCGGCCAGCAAACGCATTCCACGACGCACAGCCTCTAGGATGAATCGCCGAAGAGACCTTCCGGCTACCGGTCAGCTTCGGGGTGGTAGCGCTCAAGCGACCGCCCTACGTTCGACACCTCCTAGGCTCCTTGGATAGGCGGATGAATATCTTGCTGGGAAGACACCTGCCCTCGGCGCCAGGGGACTACGGTCCGCTCGGTCCCATTCCTGCGCAGCACCATCCGCACCCTGGCAGGCGCTATGTTCACCGCAAGGCTATCGATGGGGATATGACGCGCTGGCCTGCCACTCGGGCAGGAAACTCTGGGGAGGGCCCGCTGACAGGACGGACATGATCGGAAGGCGGGGCGCGCAATGATTTCCGGCGACACTCCGGAGAGCGGGCCGTGGTGGCTGCGGAAGGCATCTTCGGCGCTTGGCTACCTGCGTTCGCAAGCACCGTGAGGGATCCGCGGTCTGACTCAAACCAATCGACCGGCCGTTATAGTCCGACGATCTATACCAAATCTCGCAGCCAGAATCTGGACTCAACGAAGAAGACTATGGCCACTACCGGGAGCCAGGCCCGAAAGCTCACCAGGACAAGTGCAGGCCCGGATCGCTCTCGTCAGCTGGGCGACTGCGGCCCTCCGGCACGGGCCCGGACGCCAGCCCGACGACGTGCATTGAATTGCTCCCGGAGGACTTCTGTACGGCGAAGCAACAGCGCAGGCATCGCCCAGTGCGCCCTCGCGTACGCGGCCGGCACGGGACTCACATGCTCCTCGGGAAGCAAGTACACGACGCCAGACACTGGGGAGGACGTCATCCTTGGGCGGAAGCCGTAGCAACCCCTCCGCCAAATGGCCAGCCCAGAGAGGTACGAGCGCAGGAACCGTGCTCGAGGTCTGGAGTGTCCGTGTGCAGTAGGACCCATGGCGAAGCGACCGTTCCTGCCGGGCGGGGTCCCACGATCTGTCATAGCCCCTACGGGACCGAGAGCGTCCCTACGATCGAATTGGGACAGCAGCTGCGGACGCTGTCCTACCTGGCTGGGCCTGCCCATGATCTTGAGATCCCGATCGCTGTAGTACTGACCGGGTGTTGAGTGAGAGGGAACGAGCGAGTTCACAGCTTCTTCCCCACAGAAGTTATGCACACAGTTATCCACAGAGCACTGAGACATTACGCACAGCGCTATCCACAGGGCCTTTGGCACCAGCCTCTGGGCTGTCAAGGCTCAAATGTAGGCGTCGACAGGCACCCTGCTTTCAGCACGCCAGATCCGGAGACATCGGACGGCCTGCTTCACCACTCAGCATTGCGCTGGACGGCCGTAAATTTAACCAGACTATGTGGATTTTATAAGCATTTTCGGTCTTCATCCGTGGCGACCGCATGTGGAGCGCTGTGTTTCACGTGAAACAATATGGCCAAACACGGCGGGCCATCGACCGGCGCGTTATGTGGCCAAGACGCAGACCTGCCTCCAGGTCCCACTGTCCACTGACGCCGGGAACTAATCCACAAAGTTATCCACAGCGATATCCACCGCTCCAGTTACAGCCTGCGACGAGTGCCGGTGCACCGCCAGCAGTGGAATCTCCGACCGGAGAGCTATCAAGTAGAGCACTAGCCCTGCCGGCAACGGCATTGGGGAGAGTGGACCTACGATGGCTTCGCAGCCCGCATCGAGGAAAGCCGACCGACTCACAGCGGATATACCCGATCCAGGAATATGCCCGGCCGTGCCAAGAGGGTGTCTAAGAGATGCATTGCTCCCGCTCCGGCCGGATGCCACATTGACGCTCGACCCGGCGTCGCGGCTGGTCGACGGGACAGTCTACGGTGCGAGGGGGAGGACGGGGGAGTCAATAGCTACTGCCCCGCACACCGCGCAGCATCGTCCCACACATCCAGTCTGTGCCGTCACCACGGGTCGCCACTGCGCCTGGGAGGCTCAGCTGCTGCCTGAATCCGGGCATCTCCGCCTGCCGTACTGGACGATCCAGCGAAGTCAGCAGCCACCTGCCGTCTACCGGCGGAGTGGGGAGCTTCGTCATGGCCAGGAAGAGCACGCGGTAGGGCCGGTGAGGTCTCACGACACGCGCGACCCCATACCGCCGAAAAGCTTTTCCTGCGGCGGGGTTCGTTCGGCGCCACGCACGCACCTCCTACCACCGGGTCCTTGGGCCGGCGCAAATGCATCTCCCAAGGCCGGGTCCGTGGGTTGGCGCATGTCTAATGCGGCCAGCCAAGAGGTCGTAGCCCAGGCGCTTGGGCGCCACCTCGACGGATTGAGCCATGCTCACCGACATTCGACGAACACTAACGCATACCCAGGTTCCGGTACGGGAGGGGGAGTGCAGACGCGATTGAGCACCGTACCCGGCCCCAATGCGGCATCGGGGCCCTTTCTCGGCTGAGCTCGGGCCGCGCTAAGTCCAAACCGCCCTCAACGTGGTGCCACTCAGACTTGCGGGGATAGTTTCCGTTGGCGTGATTCCATCAACCGACACAATGTCGTCGGCGAACCTGATCCAGCCCTCGTTATTGGGAGTCCGCACCCTCGGAATGTTTCACGTGAAACACCCGAAGATAATGGAGCGACGGCGGCCAACGTCCGATCCCCTCCGCGGCGCTCCTACCGTGAGCTGTGACTGCCGGCGAGAGCGACCGCGGCTCACTACTACTGCGGTTAGGAGGCTGCGCCAGCCGCCCAACGTGGACCGAGCAACGCAACGGAGATGCCCAAGTTGGGCTGCTAGGGGAACAACAGCAAGACAATCAAACAGGCAAGCCGCTGCGGTTGAGCCCCCATCATGGCATCCATCGGGAGGCCAAAGCAAGCTCGTAAGGACGGCAGGACGCCGATCCGGCCTCGTGATCGGCTCGTACCGACCACACCGGGGCCGTTGGTGCGACTTGGGCGTATCCAACTATTGCCACCCGCCCACACAGGACTTGCTAACGTCGCGACATAATGCCGAAGGTGCCGCCAACCCGGTACTTTTGGTGGTCCGCCTTGCCCCGTTGGTCCCACACTGCGGGACTGCGCGCGTCGCGGCTACATTGCCCCTCTCGTCCCACGTGTTTCACGTGAAACATACTGTGTGGGCCCGCGCAAATATGTAACCCCTCCACCTGGCAGCTGAGGTCATTGCGGCGCGTTGTTGTTCATGCAAGTTCACAGCCGCCTGGCCGGCGGGCTCGACAACCGGGCCCGATGAACGACCGAAGGCGCTAAAGGGACCATCACTCCCGCCCCGCACGGGCCTTACGTACGTTGCTCCGCTCTGCAGTGCGTTCCTGCGTTCTGCAGCACCTTGGCCCGTACTTGAGACCATCCCAGAGCACAGGCCGTCCCGGCGCGCGCCCTGTAGGGCAATGGAGACGTCCCAGCTGCCGCCGAGCACACGCGGAGCGCCACGAACGGAACCGACGGGCCCTGCGTGCCCACGGGAGGGCCGAGAGGGGTCACCGGGCCGGCCCGCCAGCGTTGGCAGGTATCTGTGGGTGGATGATCCACACCTGGAACGTCCAAGTGCGCACAAACCGAGCGGTTGCCCAGAATGGCAATTCGGGAAACTGTATGCCGGCAAACACACAAAAAAGGGCCTGTTTCACGTGAAACAGGCCCCATCTTGAGCAAATGCGCTGAGAGTTAGCTCGGTGCACCAGGGGTGAGAACGTCCATGATCCGGTTCAGATCCTCAACGCTGGCGAATTCGATGCTGACGCGGCCCTTACGGGCCCCCAGGGAAATCTTCACATTAGTGTCCAGGCGGTCGGACAACGACGACGCCAGGTAATCGAGTCGTTCGTGGCGTGCCCCCGGACGGGGGATGTTGTTCTTCGTCGGCGCAGCGGGGCTCTGGTACAGCGTCACAGCCTCTTCCGTGGCGCGGACCGACATACCCTCTGCCACGATCTTCTGGGCAAGCCGCTCCATCGCAGCGGCGTCAGGAAGAGCAAGGAGGGCACGAGCGTGGCCGGCCGAAATCACGCCGGCGCCTACACGACGCTGAACAAGCGGCGGGAGTTTCAGCAGGCGGAGGGTGTTCGAGACCTGGGGCCGGGAGCGGCCGATCCGATCAGCAAGCTGCTCATGGGTGGTTCCAAAGTCCTCCAGCAGCTGCTGGTACGCCGCAGCCTCTTCCAGGGGATTCAGCTGGCTTCGGTGGAGGTTCTCGAGCAGGGCGTCACGAAGCAGGTCATCATCAGTGGTGTCGCGGACAATCGCCGGGATGGTGTCGAGTCCGGCGGCCTGTACGGCACGCCAGCGGCGCTCACCCATGACGAGCTCGTAGGGTTCGCCACCTTCTTCGGTTGATGTACGCACCACAATTGGCTGGAGCACGCCGATTTCACGAACCGAGTGCACCAGCTCCGCCATATCGTCCTCATCGAAGACGGAGCGCGGCTGTTTGCGGTTGGGGTGGATGTCCGAAACAGGGATTTCCGCGAAACGGACGCCAGGAACTTCAATCAGATCAACGCCGTTGTCATCGGCAACCGCGTCCGCCGCGGGCATCGGCCGGGAGTCGGTCTTACCCGCAGTCCGGGAGTCGTTCCGGGCTGCGGAGTCCTTGGGCGCTGCGGCCTTCTTCGCAGCCGCGCCGCCGGTCTGGGCCGGGCCAGGCTGGTTCTTTGTCGCAGCCTTTGTCGCAGGCTTCGTCGCAGTCTTCGTCCCGGAGCGAACCGGCTCAGGCTTTCCAGCCGGCGCAGCGGTTTCGTCCGTGCCGGCAGTTTCGTCCGGGGCAGCCGTAGCCGCGGCAGCGGTCGCAGAAGAAGACGCCGTCGTCTTGTCTGCAGCGGCTTCCGTCGCTTCCGGGGTCTCTTCCGTCAGCATTGTGTCGGGGGTCCGCTTCCTGGCCTCAGGAAAAAACAGATCCACCGGCCGGGACGGGGCAGAACCGCTTCCGGAGGCGTTAGCCGAGGCGGAACTTGGAATCAGTGCGCCAAGTCCACGGCCAAGGCCGCGTCGCTTATCGCTCATGGATAAATCCCTCCAGTGGAAGAGCCCGGCTCAACCCGGCTCTGGCTAGTGCAATGTTGAGAAGATTCTAACGTTCAGCAATTTCCGCTGCGGCTTCCAAATAGGAAAGAGCGCCGCTGGAGGAAGGATCATAAGTCATCACGGTCTGCTGATAGCTCGGCGCCTCGGAAATTCGCACCGACCGAGGAACCACAGCTCCGAGCACCTGCTCCGGGAAGTGTTCACGGACTTCCGCTGCCACTTGGGCCGCGAGATTGGTACGCCCGTCGTACATCGTCAGCAGGATGGTGGAGACCACCAGATCGGCATTGAGGTGCTTCTGGATCATTTCAATGTTCTTGAGCAGCTGGCTCAGTCCCTCAAGGGCGTAGTACTCGCACTGGATCGGGATGAGGACCTCACCGGCCGCGCAGAAGGCGTTGACTGTCAGAAGTCCCAGGCTCGGCGGGCAATCAATAAAGATGTAATCGAGGCGTTCCTCGCCGTTCTTGGCGCGTTCCTTGGCGTAGACATCGATGGCCCGCCGGAGTCGCTGCTCACGGGCGACCAAGCTGACGAGCTCGATCTCAGCGCCGGCAAGGTGGATGGTGGCCGGCGCGCAAATTAGTTTGTCGATGTCCGGGCACGGTGCCACGACGTCCTGCAGCGGCACATCGTTGATGAGGACGTCATAGATGCTGTCGACGTCGGCGTGGTGTTCTATACCCAAGGCGGTAGAGGCGTTACCCTGCGGATCGATGTCGATCACCAGCACATTCAGGCCAGCGGCAGCCAAGGCAGCGGCGATGTTGACCGTGGTGGTTGTCTTACCCACCCCGCCCTTCTGATTGGACACGGTGAAGATGCGGGTCTTCTCCGGCTTCGGCAGTTCACGGCCCAGCAGTCGTTCCCGACGCTTGTTCTCATGCGCAAGCTCGCGGGCAATCGGGCTGGAATCGTCGATCGAGTCCAAGACGTTGCCGACGGAAGCGACGGAGGTTTCACGTGAAACGCCGGCGGCGACAGTGACGTCCGCAACCGATTTAGCTTGTTTGGACGAGATATTGTGAGCGACCGCGGGCGCGGAAAAGGCCCGTGCTGACCCCAGGGACACAAACGGGGGGATCCGTTGTGTGGAGGCTTCGCTACTGCTCACTTGACACTCTCGCTCTCATTCGGCTTTTGCTGCCGGTTACTAGCCTAACCTCTTCCTAAACAAGACCGAGGGCACCGGGCGGGTGCTACGCAATCTTTCGAGGCTTGTTCACAACGATTCGGACTACGGTCGTGGGTTCCTCGAGGAGGTCTTCGCCGACGACCACAACAGAGGTCTCCACCCCGCCGAGTTTCCGGATGACCTTGGCGGCCTTCTCGATCTCTTCGCCGGCGCTACGCCCCTTGATGGCGACGACCTCGCCCTTGCCTCCGAGCAGCGGAATGGTGAGCCCGGCGAGGTTGGAGAGGGCAGAAACAGCCCGGGCAGTGACGACGTCGGCGCTCACGTGGCCCACGGCCAGTTCCGCACGGGTCCGCATCACGGTGACGTTTTCGAGCCCCAGGTCATCGACGACTTCCTGCAGCCAGATCACCCGCCGCTCCAGCGGTTCGATCAGCGTTAGTTCCAGGTCCGGCCGCGCAATGGCCAGGCAAAGACCCGGGAGCCCGGCCCCGCTGCCGACGTCGGCAACGTGGCTTCCCTGGGCAATCTCGCGTTCAATAACGGCACAGTTAAGCACGTGCCTGCTCCACAACCTGGGCACTTCGCGGGGCCCGATCAGCCCGCGTTCGGTGCCGGACGTGGCCAGGTGCTCAACGTAGCGTTTTGCCAGTTCAAGCCGGTCGCCAAAAATAGACTCTGCGGCCTTCAGTTCGGCCGCGGTAATTTCCACCATCAAGCTACTCCGCGGATTCAGTCTGCGGAGACAACGATGTGCCGGTCGGCGCCTTCGCCTTCGGATTCGCTGACGAATCCGAGATCGGCAACGGCGTCGTGCACAATCTTGCGCTCGTACGCGCTCATCGGTGCCAGCGCGACGGATTTGCCAGTGTCCTTGACCGAAGCGATGGCGTCTTCGGCGATCTGCTGCAGGTCACCGGCGCGGTCGGCACGGTAGCCGTTGATGTCCAGCACGAGGCGGGAGCGGTTCTCCGTGGCGGAGAGCACCGCAAGGCGGGTGAGTTCCTGAAGGGCTTCGAGCACCTCGCCGTCGGCGCCAACGAGGCTCTCCAGTCCCGAGGAGTCTTCCTCGGCAACGATGGAGATGTAGGTGCGGCCGTTTCGGACCTCAATATCGATGTCGCCGTCGATGTCGGCGATGTCCAGGAGCTCCTCGAGGTAGTCCGCGGCGACGTCGCCCTCTTCCTCCAGGCGGCTTGCCGAGGTGCCCTTTCCGGAACCGGCAGCGGCGTCCTGGGACTCGTCCCCGGCTTCCTGGTTGCTGTCTACCTGCACGTCGTCCTGGAAAGTGTCCTGATCGGGGGCTTCGGCGGAAATAGCGTGTTCGGTGCTCTCGGCAGACATTACTTCCTCTTCCTGTTCTTGCGCTGGGGCTGGATGCGCTGGCTCTTCGCGGCGACGGCGGCCGCCGCGGCGGCCGCTTCAGCCTCGGCGTCGGCCTTCTTGGCACCCATCAGGGGCAGGGACGGCAGTCCCTTGGCGGCACGGCGCTCGGCCAGGGCCTTCGCGGCGGGGGAGCCCGGCGTCGGCATCCGGCGGATCACGAAGAACTGCTGGCCCATGGTCCAAAGGTTCGTGGTGGTCCAGTAGATCAGGACACCGATGGGGAAGTTGATGCCGCCGACGCCGAAGACGAGCGGCAGGACGTACAGCATCATCTTCTGCTGCTTCATGAACGGGCTCGCCATGGCCTCTTCGGACATGTTCTTCGCCATGATCTGCTTCTGGGTGATGAACTGCGAGGCTGTCATCGCCAGGATCATCACGATCGAGAGGATCCAGACCGCCATCTGGTTGCCGCCACCGCCGTGCAGCAGGGATGCCGAAAGCGGGGCACCGAAAATGCTGGATTCGTCGAATTGCACCACCTGGTCGTGGCTCAGCGCGCCGATGCCCTTGCCGGTGGTCTTGGCGTTACTGATGCCGGAGAGAACCTGGAAGAGCGCGAAGAAGAATGGCATCTGGATCAGCATCGGCAGGCAGGCCGAGAACGGGTTGGTGCCGTGCTTCTTGTACATGGCCATCTGTTCCTGTGCCATGGCCTGGCGGGAGAGCTGGTCGGTCTTGCCCTTGTACTTGTCCTGAAGCTTCTTCAGGTCGGGCTGGAGCAGCTGCATGCCGCGCTGGGCTTTGATCTGCTTGACGAACACGGGGATCAGGGCGGCGCGGATGACCAGCACCAGCCCGATGATGGACAGCGTCCAGGTCCAGCCGTTGGCGGCCGGGAGGCCGATGGCGCTCAGTCCATCGTGGAAGCCCACCATAATGATGGAAACCAGCCACTTGAACGGAAACATGATTGTTTCAAAGAAGTCCATACGATATCCCTATTCGTCAGGCCGCCGAGCGGCCTTCTCCATCAGACTGAGCAGCCAGGTACTTATCCGGGTTGTTCAGCACAACAATTCTGGGGGTGTGGCCATCCGGCCACTCCCGGTGCCCGGCGGGGACGTGGTCCACTCCACCGGAATTCCATGGGTGGCAGCGCGCCAGGCGCCGGGCCGCGAGCCAGCTTCCCTTGACGGCGCCATGCACCGTGACCGCTTCCAGCGCGTACGCCGAGCAGCTGGGGAAAAACCGGCAAACCTGCCCGTACAGCGGCGAGACCACCTTGCGGTAGGCCATCAGCAGCAGGATCAAGATGTTGCGGGGCAGGTTCCAGACCGCAAGGCCGAGCCAGGCTACGGCCGCTTTGACGCGGGATTCAGAAACAGGGACGACGGCGGCAGTCGAGTTACGCACGCGGGGTCCCTTCCTGTGTTGTCTCGTAAGAAACTGTAGAAGCGGCCTGTGGAAGGCGGCTGCCCAAGCGTTTCATGGTCGTCTCCAAAGCGGCGTCATAGTCGCTGCACAGATCATCCCAGCCGGCGGCCGCAGAGGCGGGCAGTGCCCGGACCACGATAGCGAACCCGCTGGGATATTTCTGCAGCGACAAGGCGCCGGCTTCTCTTAGTCTCCTCTTAACGAGGTTCCTGACAACAGCGTTCCCAACACTCTTGGAAACGATGAAACCGATCCGGCTTGGTTCATCGGCAGCGAGAGCTGCCGTATATAACACTAAGTTCCGGCGTCCATTGCGGACGCCGGAACGTACAGTTGTTGAAAAATCGGTAGGGGTCCTCAGACGGTTCCGGGTGGCTAGCACCGTTCAACTCGCATAGGGATGGTGACCGACGAGTCAGTTATTTAGGCCGACAGCTCGGTGCGGCCCTTGCCACGACGGGCTGCCAGGATGGCACGGCCGGCACGGGTACGCATACGAAGGCGGAAGCCGTGCTTCTTGGCTCGACGGCGGTTATTCGGCTGAAAAGTCCGCTTGCTCACGTTAGTTACTCCAGTGGATCAAAGGTGCGCCCACCCGATCAAAAAAGGGGAAGAACTGGCCGACGCTAAGTTTTGTATGTGCCGCTACCCTCGACTCGCAAGACGCAGGCGTCGGGGAGAGATTCAATGAGGCGAAAAGCGGACACAAAGGACTTCACAACGTTAGGGGAAAAGCGCCCCCAGAGTCAAACCGGGAGGTGTTCAGCCGCCTGTCCCCAGCTGTGGTTAACCCGGTCGCCAGCCTGTGGATGAAGTGGGTCACGCCCCCGCATTTGGAACCACACCAGTGTAATTATCCACAGGGCTGATCCCAGCTATCTTCTAGTCTTTTCATCCCCTAGAGTGTCCCAGTAGCCGATTATCCACGGACTGTGCACAACCCTGTGGATTAAGCCGGGGCCAGCAGTCTGGTTCAGGCCTCGTGGCTGCAGGTAACGCAGGCAAGCAAGGTTTGAGGAACTGATTGATGACGGTAGACGAAGCCAACCAAGCAAACACCGTCGGAAGTTCCTGGCGGCGGGTTGTCAGCCTTCTTGAGAACGACCACCGGGTCACTCCCCGGCAGCGTGGCTTCGTGATCCTCGCCCAGGCCCAGGGACTGATCGGCTCAACCTTGCTGGTGGCCGTACCCAACGAACTCACCCGCGAGGTACTCCAGACCCAGGTCAAGGAAGCCCTCGACGACGCCCTGCGGGATGTCTTTTCCGACGAAATCCGCTGCGCGATCGACGTCGACACCGATCTGGTGCCACTGCATGTCGAGCCCGAACCAACGGCCGAACTGTCCCTGGTCGCCGACCCCATGGTGGAACTGAAGCCGCAGCCAATGCTGCCGAGCACTTCCCACGAATTCGGTCGGCTCAATCCGAAGTACGTCTTCGACACCTTCGTGATCGGTTCCTCCAACCGCTTTGCCCACGCGGCCGCCGTCGCCGTCGCCGAAGCGCCTGCCAAGGCGTACAACCCGCTGTTCATCTACGGGGACTCAGGTCTGGGCAAAACCCACCTGCTGCACGCGATCGGCCACTACGCCCGCCGGCTCTACAGCGGCATCCGGGTCCGCTATGTGAACTCCGAGGAATTCACGAACGACTTCATCAACTCCATCCGCGACGATGAAGGCACCAGCTTCAAGACCACCTACCGCAACGTGGACGTTCTGCTGATCGATGACATCCAGTTCCTGGCCGGCAAGGACCGGACGCTGGAGGAGTTCTTCCACACTTTCAACGCCCTGCACAACAACAACAAGCAGGTCGTCATCACCTCCGACCAGCCGCCCAAGCTGCTCGCCGGCTTCGAAGACCGCATGAAGTCCCGCTTCGAGTGGGGCCTGCTGACCGACATCCAGCCGCCGGAACTGGAAACGCGCATCGCTATCCTGCGCAAGAAGGCGCTGAGCGAAGGCCTGTCCGCCCCGGACGACGCACTGGAGTACATCGCTTCGAAGATCTCCAGCAACATCCGCGAACTTGAGGGTGCGCTGATCCGGGTCACGGCGTTCGCGAGCCTGAACCGGCAGCCGGTGGATGTGGCCCTGGCCGAAATGGTGCTCAAGGACCTGATCACCGACGACGGCGCCCAGGAGATCACCTCTGCGCAGATCCTCACCCAGACGGCCGACTACTTCAAGCTCAGCATGGAAGAACTCTGCAGCAAGTCCCGCACGCGGACCCTGGTCACCGCGCGGCAGATCGCGATGTACCTGTGCCGGGAGCTCACCGACATGTCCCTGCCCAAGATTGGCCAGGAGCTCGGCGGCCGCGACCACACCACGGTCATCCACGCGGACCGGAAGATCCGCGAACTGATGGCGGAGCGCCGCGTGATCTACAACCAGGTTACTGAACTGACCAACCGGATCAAGCAGCAGCAGCGCAATTCCTGAGTATCGGCGCCGCGCACTCTTACCTTATTAACAGGGGCCTGTGGACAACCCTGTGGATACTTAAGGGGACAACCGCGGTTAATGGGCTTAAAACCCTTAAGGCGCCTGTGGATCGGCGCAACGCCCGAAAATGTTGTCCCCATCCACACCCTGTTTAAAACCTGCTCCACCCACAGTCCATGAACAGGGCTTAACCCCGGAAACGCACGGCCAGACCGAGTTATCCACAGTTTCCACAGCAGTTATTAACACTACTAATCCCAAGAAAATGAAATTCCCTCAAACAACAGTTTCCTTCCGACCCCCCACCTGCCAGCACAGGCCCTCCGGAAGCCCGGCCCGGAAGCCCGCTCCGGAACCACACTGGTGTAACCCGGGGATGGGAGAACTAGGATCTTGGGGCTAAGCTGTCTGCAGTGCGTCCGTCCCGGACACTCTCTTGTCATTCGCAACCCGGAAACGGACAGCGGCGGAGAAAGACCTGGAGTGCATGCACTTACCTTTTTGGCGGATCCGGCAGCGCGCCGGGGTCGCCATGGCCCTGTGAGTTTTAGCTTTTGTCAGCAGCAATGAAAGGCGGCACCCTTCCGTGAAGTTCAGAGTCGAACGGGACGTCCTGGCCGAAGCCGTGACCTGGACCGCCCGGTCGTTGTCTCCGCGGCCGCCTGTTCCCGTGCTTTCCGGTTTGCTCCTCAAGGCAGAAGCCGGCACTGTCAGCCTCTCCAGCTTTGACTACGAGACCTCGGCACGCCTGGAAATCCCCGCTGACATCACCACCGAGGGCACGATCCTGGTCTCCGGCCGCCTGCTCGCGGACATTTGCCGCAGCCTGCCCTCCGCCCCGGTCGAAATCGAAACCGACGGCAACAAAGTCACCCTGACCTGCCGCCGGAGCAGCTTCCACCTGGCCACGATGCCGGAGGCGGAATACCCGCCGCTGCCCGCGCTGCCCCCGATCAGTGGCACCGTGCCAGGCGATTCGTTCGCGCAGGCCGTTTCCCAGGTGATTATCGCGGCCAGCAAGGACGACACGCTGCCCATTCTCACCGGCGTCCGGATGGAGATCGAGGACGACCTCATCACGCTGCTCGCCACCGACCGCTACCGCCTCGCCATGCGCGAAGTGCCCTGGAAGCCCGCAACTCCGGGCATCTCCACCAGCGCCCTGGTGAAAGCCAAGACCCTCAACGAAGTGGCCAAGACACTCGGCGGCAGCGGCGATATCAACCTCGCCCTCGCCGATGACGACAGCCGGCTGATCGGTTTCGAGAGCGGCGGCCGCACCACGACGTCGCTCCTGGTCGATGGCGACTATCCGAAAATCCGGTCGCTGTTCCCGGATTCCACCCCGATCCACGCCACCGTGCAGACCCAGGAACTGGTCGAAGCCGTCCGCCGCGTCTCGCTTGTGGCCGAACGCAACACCCCGGTCCGGCTTGCCTTCACCCAGGGACAGCTGCACCTTGACGCCGGAACCGGTGAAGACGCGCAGGCCTCAGAAGAGCTCGAAGCCCAGCTGACCGGCGAAGACATCACCGTGGCCTTCAACCCCCACTACCTCATCGAGGGCCTGAGCGTCATCGAGACCAAGTTTGTGCGGTTCTCCTTCACCACGGCGCCAAAGCCGGCGATGATCACCGCCCAGCAGGACGCCGACGGCGAGGACCAGGACGACTACCGCTACCTGGTCATGCCGGTCCGTCTGCCCAACTAGCCCCCACCGCCACCCTCGCCTCGCAAGCTCGGCCAGGGAACCCTGGCGGCGTGGGCCCAGGCAGTTGTTGTCGTTCTGGGCCCCAAATCGACAACCGACACCCAATGCAGAAAGAGAACCCGCACTATGCACATTGGACTGATCGGCCTTGGAAAAATGGGTTTCAACATGCGCGAACGCCTGCGCAAGGGTGGAATCCAGGTCACCGGTTTCGACCGCAATCCGGATGTCACCGACGTGGCCACCGTTGACGAGCTGATTGCCGCACTGCCGGCGCCGCGTCTGATCTGGGTCATGGTTCCCGCCGGCGAGATCACCGACGCCGTCATCAGCGAACTCGGCAACAAGCTCGACGCCGGTGACCTGGTGATCGACGGAGGCAACTCCCGCTTCACCGAGGACCAGAAGCACGCGGCTGCGCTGGCCGAAAAGGGCGTCCGTTTTGCGGACTGCGGGGTGTCCGGCGGGGTCTGGGGCCTGCAGAACGGCTACGGACTGATGGCCGGCGGTGATCCTGCCGACATCGAACGGGCACTCCCGGTCTTTGACGCACTCCGCCCGGAAGGCGACCGCGCGGACAGCTTCGTGCACGTGGGCGGCGTCGGCGCCGGACACTACGCCAAGATGGTGCACAACGGCATCGAATACGGCCTGATGCAGGCCTATGCGGAAGGCTACGAACTCCTTGCGGCGAAGGACATCGTGACCGACCTGCCCGGCACCTTCCGGGCCTGGCAGAAGGGCACCGTTGTCCGCTCCTGGCTGCTGGACCTCATGGTCAAAGCCCTGGACGAGGATCCCGGACTGGAATCCATTGACGACTACGTCGAGGACTCGGGCGAGGGACGGTGGACGGTGGAGGAAGCCATTGCCAACGCGGTGCCAGCCCCGGCCATCACGGCGGCGCTGTTCGCACGCTTCTCCTCCCGCGAAGACAGCTCGCCTGCCATGAAGATGGTGTCCGCCCTGCGCCACCAGTTCGGCGGCCACGCGACCCGGCCGGCCAAGTAGTCCCTGGAATCCTGCAACCGGCGTGTACCTCGAACAACTTTCGCTGACAGACTTCCGCAGTTATGCCCAGGTTGACCTCAGCCTGGAACCCGGTGTCACGGTGCTTGTGGGCTCCAACGGCATCGGCAAGACCAACCTGATGGAAGCCATCGGCTACTTGGCCACGCTGAGCTCGCACCGGGTCAGCACCGATGCCCCGCTGCTGCGGTTCGGCACCGAGCGTGCAATGATCCGCGCCAAACTGGTCCGCGGCGAAGAGTCCACCGTGCTGGAGCTGGAAATCAACGGCGGCCGCGCCAACCGGGCACGCATCAACCGAAGCAACCCGGTCCGGGCCAGGGACATCCTGGGGATCTGCCAGACGGTTCTCTTTGCCCCGGAAGACCTCGCCCTAGTCAAGGGCGATCCGTCCAACCGGCGCCGTTTCCTGGATGAGCTCCTGGTCAGTCTCGTTCCCCGGCACGCCGCCACGCGCGGCGACTACGACCGGGTGCTGAAACAGCGCAACGCGCTGCTCAAATCCGGCCGTTCCGGCAAGTTCACCGCCGGCCACGAGGCAACGCTTGATGTCTGGGACCAGCACATGGCTCGGGCCGGAGCGGAACTCCTGCACGCCCGGCTTGAGCTGGTGGAACTGCTGCAGCCGCATCTTAAGAACGCCTACGCCCAGCTCACTGACGGGTCCAAGGAGGCCGGAGCGGTCTACCGCTCCACCTTGCAGGGGGTGCTCGACGACGACGGCGAAGCGTCAGCGGGCGGAGCCGCTGACGCCCCGGCCAGCCTCGAGGACCTCCGCCGGCTGAGTGTGGAGGAACTCACCGAACGCTACATCCAAGCGTTCGCGGCCTCGCGCCGCAAGGAACTGGAACGCGGAATCTCGCTCGTGGGCCCGCACCGCGACGAGCTGGAACTGGTCCTGGGGCAGGCACCCGCCAAGGGGTATGCCTCGCACGGGGAAACGTGGTCCATGTGCCTGTCCCTGCGCCTCGCCTCGTACTATGTGATGCTGGACGACGCACGCACCGGCGGCTCCGCGCCGATCCTGATCCTTGATGACGTTTTTGCCGAACTGGACGTCCAGCGGCGGCGTAAACTGGCGGCAATAGTATCCGGCGCGGAACAGGTCCTGGTGACCGCCGCCGTCGAGGAGGACATCCCGGCAGAATTGGCCGGACGGCGGGTGAAGGTCATTCCGGGAGGAATCGATGAGCCGGACAAGCGATGAATAAGGATACCGACGGAGGCCTGCAGCCGGGCCGCGACCCCGATGACATCGACGCCGCCCAGGCAGCTTTGAACCGGATGCGCGATGCCGCGGCAGCCCGGGGAGAAATCCGCCGGAAGGCGCCCCCAAGGCCGGGCAGCACCCAAAAGCCGGCCCGCAGTGCCGGCACCCGCGGATTCAGCCAGTTCCACGGCACCGGACGGGACCCGCTGGGGCTCGGCAAGGTGGTGGGACGGCTCGTCGCGGAACGGGGCTGGAGCTCACCTGTGGCTGTCGGTTCCGTAATGGCGCAATGGCCGGCCCTGGTGGGACCGGAAATTTCCGCACACTGCACACCGGAGAGCTTTACCGACACGACCCTCCACGTGCGCTGCGATTCCACGGCTTGGGCCACCCAGCTGCGCCTGCTCAGCTTGAGTCTGCTGGAAAAATTCCGCATGGAACTGGGTGAGGGCGTCGTGACCAGCATTCAGGTGCTCGGTCCCGCGGCGCCAAGCTGGCGCAAGGGTGCCCGGACGGTCAACGGCCGCGGCCCGCGCGACACTTACGGATAGCCCGCGGCGCGGTCCGCGGTCCAGTCAGCACCGCCGGGTATGAAGCACTTCTTCCAAGACTATTGAAAAATCCGCAAGCGCCGTGTAGGGCGCTCCAACGCCCCAGACGCGTATAGGAACCCAACCGGAGGACCCCGGGAGCCGTGCAGCCGGAGCCAACGGCCTCTCAGCGGCACTTTAGCTGCCGTTTGGGCCTCTGGAATGCGGGAATCCCTCCTATAACACGGTAGAATCGTGGTAGATAACTGGGCGCCGGTGAAACGTCGACTGAGTCCGTTTCCGACGCAATTTCTTTGCGCGGAATTGGCTGAGGCGATCCATGCAGCGGTGCCAACAGTGACGTGCCTGTTGGCGGTAACCGTTCCTCTTCGGAAGCGGCGACGGCCGGCCTTCAACGAACATAGAGGAGTCGAAAGCGCCTGTGGCTAACGACAATACAGATTTCCCGGCAGCGGACCCAGCGGCGGAAGGTGCTTCAGCGGCCACCCCTGCGGAGGCGGTGACCCCCCGCGAGTACGGCGCCAGCGACATCACGGTGCTTGAGGGCCTGGAGGCGGTCCGGAAACGCCCCGGCATGTACATCGGTTCCACCGGTCCGCGCGGCCTGCACCACCTGGTCTATGAAGTCGTGGACAACTCGGTCGATGAAGCGCTGGCCGGGTACTGCACGCACATCGAGATCGTCCTGCAGGCCGACGGCGGCGTCAAGGTCGTCGACAACGGCCGCGGCATCCCCGTGGACATGCACCCCACCGAGCACAAGCCCACGGTGGAGGTTGTCATGACCATCCTGCACGCCGGCGGAAAGTTCGGCGGCGGCGGATACGCGGTCTCCGGCGGCCTGCACGGCGTCGGCATTTCGGTGGTGAACGCGCTCTCCAGCCGCGTTGACACTGAGGTGCGCCGGCAGGGCCACGTCTGGCGGATGTCCTTCGCCGACGGCGGCAAGCCCCAGGGCAGCCTGGTCAAGGGCGAGGAAACCCAGGAAACCGGAACCACCCAGACGTTCTACCCGGACGGCACCATCTTCGAATCCACCGAGTTCGATTTTGAAACCCTGCGGGCCCGCTTCCAACAGATGGCGTTCCTGAACAAGGGACTGCGCATCACGTTGACCGACGAGCGCCGCGCGGCCGCGGAGCCGTCCGACGATGACGACCTGGATCTCGACGTCGTCGAGACCGAAGGTGAAGTCCCCGCGGAGTTCCACACCGTGGTGTACCAGTACGACGACGGCTTGCTGGACTACGTGAAGCACCTGAACTCCGGCAAAAAGGTCGACGTCGTCCACGAGGACGTCATCGCCTTCGAAACCGAGGACACGGAACGGCACATCGCCCTGGAAATGGCGATGCAGTGGACCAACGCCTATTCCGAGAGCGTCCACACCTACGCCAACACCATCAACACCCACGAGGGCGGAACCCACGAAGAGGGTTTCCGCGCCGCGATGACCTCGCTCATCAACCGCTACGCGCGCGAGAAGAGCATCATCAAGGAAAAGGACGACAACCTCACCGGCGACGACATCCGCGAAGGCCTGACCGCAGTCATCTCGGTCAAGCTCGCCGAACCGCAGTTCGAGGGTCAGACCAAGACCAAGCTCGGCAACTCCGAGGTCAAGGGCTTCGTGCAGCGCGTCGTCACCGACGGTCTCGGCGACTGGCTGGAACGCAACCCCGGCCCGGCCCGCGACGTGATCCGCAAGGCCATCTCCGCGGCCCAGGCCCGGATGGCCGCCCGCAAGGCGCGCGACAACGCGCGCCGCAAGAGCCCGCTGGAATCGTTCGGCATGCCCGGCAAGCTGTCCGACTGCTCCTCCAAGGACCCGCAGAAGTGCGAGGTCTACCTCGTGGAGGGTGACTCGGCCGGCGGGTCGGCGAAGCGCGGGCGCAACCCCGAGACCCAGGCCATCCTGCCGCTGCGAGGCAAGATCCTGAACGTCGAGCGTGCCCGGCTCGACAAAGCCCTCGGCAACGCCGAAGTCCAGTCCATGATCACCGCGTTCGGTACCGGCATCGGCGAGGACTTCGACCTGGCCAAGCTCCGGTACCACAAGATCGTCCTGATGGCCGATGCCGACGTCGACGGCCAGCACATCACCACGCTGCTGATGACGCTGCTGTTCCGATACATGCGCCCGCTGATCGAGAACGGCTACGTCTATCTGGCCCAGCCGCCGCTGTACCGAATCAAGTGGTCCAACGCCCCGCACGACTACGTCTACAGCGACCGGGAACGCGACGCGAAGCTGGTCTCCGGCCAAGCCGCCGGCCGCCGTATCCCCAAGGACAACGGCATCCAGCGCTACAAGGGCCTCGGCGAGATGGACTACACGGAACTCTGGGACACCACCATGGACCCGGACCACCGCACCCTCCTGCAGGTCACCATGGACGACGCCCTGGCGGCGGACCAGACCTTCTCCGTCCTGATGGGCGAGGACGTCGAATCCCGCCGAAACTTCATTCAGCAGAACGCCAAGGACGTTCGGTTCCTCGATATCTAGCGGCCAAGCCCCTACATATTCCAGAACCGATATATACCTGAAACGGAAAATATAGACTATGAGTGACGAAACACCCGAGGTTCCAGCCGCATCCGGTGCGGAACCCGTGCTCGAAGGCACCGTTCTTGACACCGATGTGCTGACCGACCGCATCGAACAGGTTGACCTGCAGACCGAAATGCAGCGCTCCTACCTCGACTACGCCATGGCCGTCATCGTCGGACGAGCGCTGCCGGACGTCCGCGACGGACTCAAGCCCGTCCACCGCCGCGTGCTGTACGCGATGTTCGACGGCGGCTACCGCCCCGACCGGTCCTTCAACAAGTGTGCCCGCGTGGTCGGCGAGGTCATGGGCCAGTACCACCCGCACGGCGACACCGCGATCTACGACGCCCTGGTCCGCCTGATCCAGGACTGGACCATGCGCTACCCGCTGGCACTCGGCCAGGGCAACTTCGGTTCGCCCGGCAACGACGGCGCCGCGGCTCCCCGGTACACCGAAACCAAGATGGCACCGCTGGCCATGGAAATGGTCCGGGACATTGATGAGGAAACCGTTGATTTCCAGGACAACTACGACGGCAAGAACCAGGAGCCGACCATTCTGCCGGCGCGTTTTCCGAACCTGCTGGTTAACGGTTCGTCCGGCATCGCCGTCGGCATGGCCACCAACATTCCGCCGCACAACCTCCGTGAGGTTGCGGACGGCGTCCAGTGGTACCTGGCCAACCCGACCGCCAGCCGCGAAGAGCTGCTCGAAGAACTGATCCAGCGGATCAAGGGTCCCGACTTCCCGACCGGCGCCACGATCCTGGGCCACAAGGGCATCGAGGACGCTTACCGGACCGGCCGCGGCTCCATCACCATGCGCGCCGTCGTCAACGTCGAGGAACTCCAGGGCCGCACCTGCCTCGTGGTCACCGAGCTGCCGTACCAAGCCAACCCGGACAACCTGGCGATCAAGATTGCCGAACTCGTCAAGGACGGCAAGATTTCCGGCATCGCCGACCTCCGCGACGAGACCTCGGGCCGCACCGGCCAGCGCCTCGTCATTGTGCTCAAGCGCGACGCCGTCGCCAAGGTGGTGCTGAACAACCTCTACAAGCACACCCAGCTGCAGGACAACTTCGCGGCGAACATGCTTGCAATCGTCGACGGGGTTCCGCGCACGCTCAGCCTCGACGCGTTTATCCGGCACTGGGTCACGCACCAGATGGACGTCATCGCCCGGCGCACCCGGTACCGCCTGCGCAAGGCGGAGGAGGAAGCGCACATCCTGCGCGCCCTCCTCAAAGCGCTGGACGCTCTGGACGAGGTCATCGCCCTGATCCGGGCCTCCACCACCACCGAAGCGGCCCGCGACGGCCTGATGGAACTGCTGGACATCGACGAACTGCAGGCCCGGGCCATCCTGGACATGCAGCTGCGCCGGCTTGCCGCCCTGGAGCGGCAGAAGATCCAGGACCGCCACTCGGAACTCGAGGCCCTGATCGCCGAATACAACTCGATCCTTGCCTCCGAGGAGCGCCAGCGGGAGATCATCAGCACCGAGCTGGCCGAAATTGTGGCCAAGCACGGCGACGACCGCAAGACCAAGGTCCTGATGGGTTACGACGGCGACATGTCGATCGAGGATCTGATCCCCGAAGAGGAAATGGTCGTCACGATCACCCGGGGCGGCTACGTCAAGCGCACCCGCAGCGACAACTACCGGTCGCAGCAGCGCGGCGGCAAAGGCATCAAGGGCGCCCAGCTGCGCGGCGACGACGTCGTGGAGCACTTCTTCGTCACCACTACGCACCACTGGCTGCTGTTCTTCACGAACCTGGGCCGTGTGTACCGTGCCAAGGCGTACGAACTGGTGGAAGCGGCCCGCGACGCCAAGGGCCAGCACGTGGCCAACCTGTTGGCCTTCCAGCCGGACGAGCACATCGCCCAGGTGCTGGACCTGCGCGACTACCAGCACGCCCCGTACCTGGTGCTCGCCACCAAGCGCGGCCTGGTCAAGAAGACGCGGCTGGAGGACTACGACACCAACCGCTCCGCCGGCGTGATCGCCATCAACCTGCGCGACGGCGATGAGCTGGTCTCGGCACAGCTGGTGTCCGAAACGGATGACCTGATGCTGGTCTCCCGCAAGGGCCAGTCGATCCGCTTCACGGCCACGGATGAGGCACTGCGCCCGATGGGCCGGGCAACGTCCGGCGTCACCGGAATGAAGTTCCGCGAGGACGACGAACTGCTGGCGGCCGACGTCGTACAGGACGGATCGTTCGTCTTCATCGTCACCGAAGGCGGCTTCGCCAAGCGGACCGCGGTGGAGGAATACCGTCTCCAGGGCCGCGGTGGACTCGGTATCAAGGTCGGCAAGTACCAGGAAGAACGCGGACACCTCGTCGGTGCCCTGATCGTCAACGAGGAAGACGAAGTCCTGGTGGTCATGGAAGGCGGCAAGGTGGTCCGCTCCTCCGTGACCGGGGTCCCCGCAAAGGGCCGCGACACCATGGGCGTGATCTTTGCCAAACCGGACAAGAACGACCGCATCATCGCGGTGGCCCGCAACAGCGAACGCGGCCTCGAGACCGACGAAACAGCCCTCGAAAGCGGGGATGAAAGTCGGGCTACGGAGCAGGATGACGTAACGTTGGCTGGAGAGACCGGATCACACGAGGGGTCCGCAGAGACAGAATCAGTACCGGCCCCGGAGTCAGATGAGTCATCAGGCCATGCCGAGCTGGACGAAGACAATACCGGAGGTAACGCGTGAGCAATTCCGACTCATATCCCAAGTCGAGCAGCGGCCCCGGCGGGATGCGGCAGCCGGCTGCCGCCCCGCGGGTGAACGCCCCGTCGCGTCCGCAGCAGCGACCGGCCGGCGCCGTCCCCGGCCAGCGTCCCGCTGTCCCAGGACAGCGGCCGGCCGCTCCGGGCCAGCGTCCCGCAGCAGGTGGACAGCGCCCGGAAGCCTCCGGCCAGCGCCCTGCCCAGGGAACTCCGGGACTGGTTAAGCCGGCGCCGAAGGCGAAAGTCCGCCGCGCGCGCCTGCTGATCAGCAAGGTCGACCCCTGGTCCGTGCTCAAGATGGCTTTCCTGCTCTCGGTGGCGCTCGGCATCGTGACCGTCGTCGCCGCGATCGTGCTCTGGACCGTCCTGGACCTGACCGGCATTTTCGACCAGGTGGACGGGCTCCTCGGAACCCTGGCCGGCTCCGAAAGCGGCGGCTTCGAACTGAAGAAGGTCGCGTCCCTCGGCCAGGTTGCCTCCTTCGCGGTGATCATCGCGGTGATCAACGTGGTGCTGCTGACGGCCCTGTCGATGCTTTCGGCGGTGCTGTACAACATCGCCGCCACCCTCGTGGGCGGCATCGGCGTCACCCTTACGGACGACTAGAACCCGTAGTTTTCCCGGATATTCTCCGGGGAAATGCCTCGATTTGAGATCGGGCCGGGATGTGCTGTAAAGTCATATCTCGGCCCGATGAGGCATCGGGGCGTATAGCTCAGGCGGTTAGAGCGCTTCGCTGATAACGAAGAGGTCCCAGGTTCAAGTCCTGGTACGCCCACGGAACCTGTACTGGTTCCTGTAAAGGTCCACGTGAAACGGGACCGGAACGGGGTGCATGTGAAGAAGTTGCTGGTTGTTGCAGCCACGATCGCAGGCGTCCTGCTCTACAGGAAGGTGCAGGAATCCGAAGCCCGGAAGGCAGTCTGGAGCGAGTCGACCGACACGGTTGATTAGCCCGGAACCCCGGCAGGAAAGCTGGCAACGGCTCTCCGGCAGCGGGGTATGATTGACGGGTTGCTTCTTATGGGGGCATGGCGCAATTGGTAGCGCACCTGCTTTGCAAGCAGGGGGTTCGGGGTTCGAGTCCCCGTGCCTCCACCATAAGAAAGGTCCCGGCCAGCGGAAACGCTGGCCGGGACCTTTTGCGTTAAGCCCTCGAGGCTTCCCGTAACGGGCCGGCGCGGAACCTGGACGCCCCCGCCGGCACACTACTGTTGGAGCGTGAACTTCTTCCTCGCCGCCCTCGGCGTGCTGGGTGTCGCCTCCTCCGGCCCGTTGATCGCCGCCACCCTGGGCGCCACGTCCGTCAGCGCCCTCGCAATCGCTTTCTGGCGCAACGCCATCGGAGCGGCCGTGATGGCCGGGCCCGTGCTGGTTCGCCAGCCCCGCCAGTTCGGCCGGGTCACGGGCAGCGAGTTCCGCTGGTCGCTGGCGGCCGCGGTGGCACTGGCACTGCACTTCGCCTGCTTCATCACGTCCCTGCAGCTCACGTCGGTGGCGGCAGCGACCGCCCTGGTCTGCCTGCAGTCGGGCTGGATCGCCGTGTTCCAGCTCTTCCGCGGGGTCCGGCACCGCTGGCAGGTCCTCGCCGGTCTCGGCCTCGCTTTCGGCGGTGTTGTGGCCATCACCGGCTTCGACATGGGCAGCTCGCCGCAGGCCCTGGTTGGGGATCTTCTCGCCGTTGCCGGGGGCGTGCTGGCGGGCATCTACACGCTGGCCGGCGGCAAGGCCCGCCAGACCATGGGCACCGGCGTCTACACCACGCTTTGCTACGGCATGTGTGCCGCCGTCGTGGCGGTGCTGGCCCTGGCCACCGGGCAGCCGCTCGCGGGCTTCGACGCGACCGGCTGGTTGGGCATCCTGGCCATCACTGTCTGCGCGCAGCTGGTGGGCCACACGGCGTTCAACCACCTGCTCGCCACGATGAGCCCGTTGCTGGTTTCAATGATCATCCTGCTGGAGATCCCGGGGGCGGCGCTGCTGGCGGCGGCCTTCCTGGGCGAGACGCTGCCGGCCGGAACCTATGCCGGCCTGGGCATGATCCTGGTGGGACTCGCCGTCGTCGTGATGGGCCAGCGACGCTCCCGCGCGGTGCGGCGTGCTGCCGCCCGGCTGGCGGAGCTGGGGACGGACTGACGACGGCGGCGGCCGCGGGTGCGCCGGCGGGCCTTAGGGGCCTTACTGGCCGCCGCGGCGGGCCGGCTGGGCGGTGTTGACGGTGTGGATGGCGCGCAGCAGCTTCGCCGGGAAGTACACCGAGAAGAAGACCACCATGGGCGCTTTCAGAGCCATTTTCTTGACGTTGTGCGCCTTGTAGGTGCGGTCGAAGCGTGTGACGTAGTAACGGTAGTCGCGGGGCGAATCCTCGAGCCGGCGCGCTGACATCCCGGACACCATCTGCGGCCAGTACTGGATCCGCAGCTCGTGGTCGGCAAGGTGAAGGGAGAGATCGATGTCCTCATGCATCTCATCCTTCTCATCGCGGCAGGTCTCCAGCCGAATGGTCTCCCACGCGGAACGGCGCAGGGCCATGTTGGAGCCGAACAGGAAGTGGTACTGGTGTTTGGCCAGCTTGAGCATGAGCTGGCGCATCTTGTCGTCGGCCTTAAGGCCGAAGCGTCGCATTGGCATGTCGTAGTAGACAACGGGCCCGGTGGCGGCATGCACTGACGCGTCCGCGAAGGCCTGCTGGACCTGTTCCACCCAGTCCGGTTCCAGCACCGAGTCGGCGTCGATCCTGCCCAGGACATCCCCGCTGGCGTGGTCCAGGCCGAAGTTCCGGGTCGGGATGAGGCCCTGGTCTGTGTCCTGGCTGAGAAGGATGATCGGGCTCTCCGGGTACTCCAGCTGCATCTGGCGGACGATCTCCGCGGTGCGGTCCTTAGACATGTTGTCCACCACGATGATCTCGTGCGCCGGGACGGACTGGTAGACGGCGGCAATCAGGCACTGCCGGATGACGCTTTCCTCGTTGTACGCCGGAATAACGATGGAGACAGCCGGGGGCTGCTCAGCATCGTGTGGGGCATCCACAGAGGGTTCATCGGGTGACATCCCCCCAAATTTAGCACCTGCACCGTTCTTGCGGCCTGTTGACGGGCATCCCGGGCCGCTAAAGGCAAACCAAAAGGAGGGACCCCGCCGGCGGCGGAACCCCTCCTTGAAGTGCAGTCCTCAGGCTGCCGGCTGGTTCACCGGCAGCCCAGGAGCTACTTGCTCTTGTCGTCGCCGTTCAGGCTCGCTGCGATATTGCGAACCGCGGTCTTGGCGTCGGTCGCAACCTTCGCGGAGGAATCCCCCGACTTGGCTGCAGCGGCGTCAGCGGCATCCGCCGAAGCCTCGGCCGCCTTGTCGGCTGCGGCAACCGTCGCGTCGGCGGCGTCGCTGACGCTTTCCTTCACGGTCTCCTTGACGTCGCTGACCGTAGTGGCCGGAACCGGGGCCGGAGTCACGGGCGTGACCGGGGCCGGCGTCTTCCACGGGTCCTCGATCGGCTTGGATGCCTTCCAGGCGGCGACGCCGGCGGCCACGGCCGCGGCGATGACGCCGAAGATAAGGAAGCCGCGGTGCTTGGGCTTCTGCGGCTTGCCAAGCTCACCGGTGACGGCACGGCTGGCTTCGGCGGCGGCGGCCTTGATCTGCTGGCCGGCGGACTGCGCCTGCCCCTGGATGTTGTGGACAACACCGGAGTCAACCAGCCGCTGTGCCACAGCGTCCACGTGCGCCGGTGCGCCTTCCAGGGTGCGGTGCACGGCGTCGGAGGCGTGGCCGATCTGGTCCGAAAGCTTGGGCAGGTATTCGACGACGACGCGGTCACGGGCGTTGGCGATCACCGGGGTGGCCTTGTCCAGGGCATCGTGCAGCCGGGGGGTGGCGCTTTCGACGGCATCGTGGATCTTCGGCGCCAACTGGGCCAGCCCGTCCTGAATGCGGGGGGTCACAGTGGCGACGCCGTCGGCCAGGTTGTGGGCCGCCGACTTGAGGCCCTCCTGGATCTTGGGAGAAGCGGTGTCCAGGCCCTGCTGCAGACGCGGAACAGCCCAGTCGACTGCTGCTTCGACCCGCGGGCCTGCCCAGTCCTTGGCGTTTTCTACTGCGGTGCTGACTGACTGCTCCAGCTCACGGGCAATACGATCCGTTTTCTTCACAACTACCTCCCGATTAATGTGACGGTTCTGCAGTTAGCCTACGTGTCCGGGACCCCACCGGCTATTCTCAGGCCCGATTTCGGCTGGATTTCACCCAGCGCGGAACTGACTCTGCGGCCCTGTGCGCGAACCCCTGCCGTGGAAGAATAGGGCCATGACTGCCATCGCAACCGCAAAAGCAACCATTCACACGAGCCTGGGCGACATCGTCGTCAACCTCTTCGGTAACCACGCGCCCAAGACCGTCAAGAACTTCGTCGGCCTGGCCACCGGTGAGCAGGCCTGGACCCACCCGGAAACCGGTGAGGACAAGACCGGCACGCCGCTCTACAACGGCACCATCTTCCACCGCATCATCAAGGACTTCATGATCCAGGCCGGCGACCCGCTGGGCCGTGGCGTCGGCGGGCCGGGCTACAAGTTCGACGACGAAATCCACCCGGAGCTGACCTTCAACGAGCCCTACAAGCTGGCCATGGCCAACGCGGGCATCCAGATGGGCCGCGGCACGAACGGATCCCAGTTCTTCATCACCACCATCCCGACCGGCTGGCTGCAGGGCAAGCACAGCATCTTCGGCGAGGTCGCGGACGATGAGTCCAAGAAGGTCGTCGACGCCATCGAAGGTGTCCGCACGGGCATGGGCGACCGCCCGGTCGAGGACGTCGTCATCAACAGCATTGACGTAGAACAGCTCTAGCCCACGCCATGAGCTACGGAATTCCGGCGGCAGAGCCGTCCGCGCAGATCCCGGTGTGCCCCCGGCACCCGGACCGGCCCGCCTACGTGCGGTGCCAGCGGTGCGGGCGCCCTGCGTGCCCCGACTGCCAGCGGGCGGCCGCCGTCGGATTCCAGTGTGTTGACTGTGTCAACGAAACCAAACGTACGACGCCGACGGCCCGCTCGGTCTACGGCGGCGCCGCCGCCCTGGGGAAGCCGCTGGCCACCTTAGGGATCATCGCAGCCTGCGTCCTCGTCTACGTGCTGCAGTGGATAGTTCCCAACGACGGGATCTACCAGAACTTCGCCTTCGCCACGGTCTACGCCAACCCCGCCTACGGCGCCTTCGAACCTTGGCGGATGCTGACCTCGGCCTTCCTTCACTCGCAAGGCTTCATCCTCCACATCGTGCTCAACATGTACATGCTGTGGATGTTCGGCCAGGCGCTGGAACCCCTCCTCGGGCGTGTCCGCTTCCTGGCGCTCTATCTCTTGTCAGCCGTTGGCGGATCCGCAGGCTATCTGCTGCTGACACCGGCCTACGCACCGGGCCAGGCCCTCACCGGCGTTGTCGGTGCCTCCGGCGCCATCTTCGGCCTTTTCGGCGCCATGCTGGTGGTCCAGCGCCACCGCGGCGGCGACACCAGGCAACTATGGGTCCTGATCGCCATCAACGGCGTCATTGGCTTTGTCATCCCCCAGATCGCCTGGCAGGCCCACCTTGGCGGCCTCATCACTGGAGCGCTGAGCGCCGCGGTGATCGCCTACGTTCCGCGGGGCCGTCGCCAAGGGCTCCTTCAGGCCGCCGGACTTGCCGTGGTGCTGTGCCTGCTCGTCGCAGCCACCGCCCTGCACGCCGCGGCCACCTCGCTGCCGGCCTAGGCGACCCGCCCTGCGCTAGGGCTGTGGGTTTCCGCTACGGTTCCGGACGGAGGCGCCCCGGGTCCGGGATGCGCCGGTCCAAAACTGCCGCGCTTTTCCGTAGGCCCTGCCCCCGTATGTTACGCGCCATCTCCGGCGTGAAACTTTTCCACAGGGGTTATCCACATTGTTGGTAACTTACATGCCTGTAGTTCAACCGACGATGCCGGCTCCGACCGCCACAGCTGGCAAATCCCGCGCAGCTCACCCGCCACTCTCCACACCTGTGGATAACTTGCTGGGGACCGCCTGTGGTTAAGTGGACAACCTCCGGCCGGACGCAGCGCGCCCGGGGACTCTCCGCGCGGACCCGCCACAACCGTCAGCCCAGGCGGACCCGTCTCCCCCCGGCCAGCCCCTGCTCCAGCCGCTGCCGCCGCCGTCAGCCGCCAGGGCCGGAATCACCCTTCCAGGCCCTCCCAGCCCTGCACGCCAGGGCAGCCTAAGCGACTGCGATCGCGGGAGGGATCCTATTTATCTGATTTATAGGCCGTTATTCACAGGGTTGTTCACATTGTTAATAACTTGATCCTCTGAGTATCGCCGTGGAAAACGCGCCATTCCGGGCTTTTCCGGGGCCGCCGGCCAGCGGCCAGCGGCCACTTATCCCCAGCTGTGGATAAGTTGTGGGTAGCGGCCTGTTATTAAGTGGACAAGTATCCCAAGGCACACCCGATGCAACCCGGTGCACAGAGTGGAGAGCTGGGCGACGGCGCAACCGGCCAGGCAAAGGGTCGAAGGCGGCCACCTCGGCTCCAACTGCGGTTATCCACAGACCGTCCACAGTGTTAATAACTTACAGGTCTGTGATTCAGCGGAGGGACCGGGTCTCTATCCCCTGATTTGGGTGCGCGGGCGGGCCAACGCGGACCGTTTTCCCCGGGCCGCGATCCGCCCGGGCTATCAACAGGCTGTGGATAACTTTGGGCTGCTTGTGCACAGCTGTGGACCCGGTGGGCTGCGACTAGCGGAGCCAGACGCCCGAGGTGCCGCGCCGGTGGCTGTCGAGCAGATGGGTGTCGACCATCCCGATGGCCTCCATCAGGGCGTACATCGTGGTGGGGCCGACAAACACGAAGCCGCGCTTGCGCAGGGCCTTGGACAACGCGACCGACTCCGGGGAGCTCGTGGGGATCTCTGCCAGGGCCGTCGGCTCCGGGGAGTTGTCAGGCTGGAAGCCCCAGACGAAGTCCACCAACCCCCCGTCGTCCCTGAGGTCCACAGTGGCCTGGGCATTGGTGATCGTTGCCCGGATCTTGAGCCGGTTGCGGACAATGCCGGCGTCCTGCAGCAGGCGCTCGACGTCGTCCTCGGTAAAGGCGGCCACTGTCTCAGGGTGGAAGTCGGCGAACGCGGCGCGGAAGGCGGGGCGCTTGCGGAGGATCGTCGCCCAGGACAGGCCGGCCTGGAACGCCTCGAGGCTGATCCGTTCGTAGAGCCCCTGTTCGTCCCGGACCGGGAGCCCCCACTCGCTGTCGTAGTAGTCGCGCAGGAGCGGGTCTGTGGCTGCCCAGGCCGGCCGGGCCAATCCATCGTCGCCGATGATGCAGCCACTGACGTCGGGGGTCATCTGGAATCCTTTGCTGGAGAGTTTGCCTTCCAGCATTATCGCCCGACCAGCCGACGCTAACGGCGCGGGCTTAACGCAGCAGGCCGGCACACTCTGTGTGCCGGCCTGCTGCGAAGGGGAATGCGGGGTTCAGGAACGCCAACGCGTGGTCATCAGGAAGCCGACGATGGCGATGCCGAATCCGGCGACGATGTTCCACGACGCCCACTCCCTGACCGGGAGGGTGCCTTCGCTGATGTAGAAGGTGATGATCCACAGCAGTCCGATGATCATCAGGCCGAACATCACCGGCTTGAACCAGACGGGGTTGGGCTTATAGGCCTGCGTCGCAGAAGTCTGCTGCGCGACGCTGGCAGTCCTCTTTCGCGGCTTCGACTCGGGCACGGGTCCTCCTTGGCGGGCTGGATGAGGAGCGGGTGCCTCGGCTTGATATCCTGCAAGAAAAGGAACAGCCGGCGGTCAACGCGCTCTTGGTGGAGTTTGAAATCCTAATCGCAGCCAATTCTAGCTGTAGTTAAGGCCACACTCCGCCCGCTGCGAACGCCCAGAGGAGAGGCCACGGTGCTGCAGGAGAAGGCGGAATTTCTGGCCGCGCCTGCGCGGGGCGGCGGCGAAGTTCCGCGGAGCGCGGTGTCCCGCGCCCTTCAAGTTGCCGGGGAGTTGCTCCTGACGGCAGGGGTGGTCCTGCTGTTGTTTGTCGCCTGGCAGCTTTGGTGGACCAACCTCGACGCCGATGCCCGGCAACGCGAGGTCGTCAAGGATTTCGCGCGGGAGCTAAACGGACCGGGCACCCCCCGGCCCAGTGGCGCGAGCACCGGCGTGGACGGTTCGGCCGGCCCTGCCTCCGCCGGCCCGGGTCCAGCCCCTGTCGCTTCCGAGCCGGCAGCCGGCACTACGATCGGCGTCGTTTACGTGCCGCGCTTCGGCGCCGGGTACACGCGGCCCGTCGTGCAGGGAACCACGCCCGAGGTACTGGACTCGCTGGGGCTCGGACACTACGACGGCACCGCGATGCCCGGCGCGGCGGGAAACTTTGCGCTGGCGGGGCACCGGCAGACCCATGGAGCTGTCCTGGACAATATCGACTCCTTGGTCCCGGGCGACAGGATCTACGTGCAGACCCGGGAGGGCTACTACGTCTACCGGTTCCGCAACAGCGAGATCGTTCTGCCTTCCGCCACGGACGTCCTGCTGCCTGTCCCGGCGCAGCCCTCGGCCAAACCGACGGAAAGCTACCTCACCATGACCAGCTGCAACCCGCGCTTCGGTTCGCAGGAGCGGATCATCGCCTATTCCCTGCTGGAGCGCTGGCAGCCCGCTTCCGCGGGGCCACCGGCCGAAATAGCAGCCCAGGTGGCCCGCACCCTCGGGGAGGGTTAGACGATGTACGGATGGATCTTCCGCAGGCTTCCCGGACCGCTATGGCTGCGTATCGTCACATCGCTGGTGTTGCTGGCCGGCGTGCTGGTATTGATGGTTCAGTTCCTATTTCCCTGGATGGCGCAATTCAGCCCGTTCACTGATTCGACGATTGGCTTAGCAAGGCACCCATGAGCACAACCAAAATCCTGGTCGTAGACAACTACGACAGCTTTGTCTACACCCTGGTCGGCTACCTCCAGGAGCTCGGCGCGGAGACAACCGTGGTCCGCAACGACGACGTGACGCTTGCCGAGGCGATCGAGATGGCCGAAGCCCGCGACGGCGTCCTGGTCTCGCCCGGACCCGGTGCGCCGGCCGACGCAGGTGTCTGCATCGAGCTGATCAAGTGGTGCGGCAGCCACAACAAGCCCATGCTGGGCGTCTGCCTCGGACACCAGGCGCTGGCGGAGGCCTACGGCGGGCGCGTTACGCACGCCCCCGAACTGATGCACGGCAAGACCTCGCTCGTCGAACACCACGGGACCAGCGTTTTCAGCGGCCTGCCGTCGCCGTTCACGGCGACGCGGTATCACTCCCTCGCCGCCGTGCGGGAAAGCATCCCGGAGATCCTGGAGGTCACCGCTGAGACGGCCACCGGCGTCGTGATGGGACTGCAGCACCGCACGGCACCGCTCTGCGGCGTCCAGTTCCACCCCGAGTCGGTGCTCACCGAGGGCGGCTACCTGATGCTCGGGAACTGGCTTGAGTCACTGGGCATGGCGGGGGCCGCGGCGCGGGCCGCGGCCCTGAGCCCGCTCATCCAGCACTGAACCCGGCGCGCTGCTAGGCGCCGGGCCCCAGCAGCTTGCCGACGCCTTCCGTGACGTCCGTCTGGGTCGGCGAAGGTGTGGGCGAAGGGGTAGGCGTCGGCGGGGGCGGAGGCGGCGGGGCCTTGGCCACGGTTACGGTAATCGCCTTGCCCTGCTCGACGGCGGCCTGCGCGGCGTCGCTTTGCGCCGTCACCTTGCCCGGCTGGACCTGCGTGTTTTCGACTTCCTTGATGATGGCGAGGAGCCCGACTTTCTTCAGTGCAGCCTGCGCCTCCGCCTTCGGAAGGCCGATGAGCTGCGGCACCGCAACCTTGCCGGTGGACACGATGAGTTCCACCGTGCTGTCCACGGCCACGGTCTGCGCCGGCGCCGGGTTGGTCGTGATGACGATGCCCGCCGGCACATTGGGGCTGTTGTCCAGGGTGGTTTTCGGGGCACCGGTCAGCCCTATCCGGCGCAGCTCGTCCCGGGCATCCGCCTCGGTCCGGCCCGGCAGGTCCGCGGGGATGGTGATCACACTGGGGCCCTCGGAGATATTGAGGGTGATCTCGGAATTGCTTTCCAGCGAGCTCCCGGCCGTGGGCACGGTGCCGACGGCGATGCCCTTGGGGACGGTCTCGTGCTGGATGCGCTTCAACTGGGGCTTGAGCCCGGCGTTGTAGAGCCTTTGCAGCGCCTCGGATTCGGTCAGCGACGTCACCGCGGGGACGTCCACCTTGGCTATGGGCGCAGGCCGCTGGTTGACCATGTTGTAGAGCCACAGACCGCCTCCGGCCAATACCAGCAGCGTGAAGATCAGCAGCGTCGCCGTCCACATCCGGCGGCGGGACTTTTGCCGGGGGGTGGGTTCGCGTTCGGCCGGAAGGCTCAGCTCGAGACTGTCGGTGTCGGGGTGACCGTGCGGAGCCGAGCCGGACTGGGCGAGTGCCTCGTCCTCCGCGGCGGTCTGTTGCGGCGTGATGCGGCCGGAAGGGACGTCATCGAGGAACTTGGCCCCAGTCAAGGCGAAGGCGGCCGTGGGCGGCGCCTGCTCCGTGCCCGCGACCGTGTTGTTCGGGTCTGTCGGCGCCTCACTGGCCGGCAGGGCCGCCACGGCGACGCCGCTGCGGGCCGCCCGGAGCGCGCGCCGGAATGCAGCCGCGTCCTGGAACCGGTCGGCCCGGTTCTTTTGCAGGGCCTTGGCCAGCACGCTGTCCAGCGCCGCGGAAACTTCAGGGTTCAGGCTGCTGGCCGGTTCCGGAATCTCACGCACATGCTGGTAAGCGACCGAGACCGGGCTGTCGCCGACGAACGGCGGGCGTCCGGTCAGCATCTCGTAGAGCAGGCAACCGGCCGAGTACAGGTCGCTGCGCGCGTCGACTGTTTCGCCGCGTGCCTGTTCGGGAGAGAGGTACTGGGCCGTTCCCACCACGGCCTGCGTCTGCGTCATGGTCGCAGAGGAGTCGGCCATGGCGCGGGCAATCCCGAAGTCCATCACCTTCACGCTGTTCGAATCCGGGCAGAACATGACGTTGGCCGGTTTGATGTCGCGGTGCACGATCCCGGCCTTGTGGCTGTAATCGAGGGCCGCCAAAACCCCCAGCGAGAAGTCTATGGCCTGGTCGATCGTGACTTCCTTGGCCCTGATCAGGTCGCGGATGGTCTTGCCCGAGACGTACTCCATCACGATGTACGGCACCCGCACGGTGTCGTCGTGGCCACCGGGGACGGCATGGTCCCCGGTGTCGAAGACGGCGACGATGGAAGGGTGGTTCAGCGCCGCGACGGCCTGGGCCTCACGCTTGAACCGGGCCTGGAACTGCGGGTCCCGCGCCAGGTCCGGGCGGAGCAGCTTGATGGCCACGGTTCGTCCCAGCCGGGTATCAATCCCGCGGAACACGTCCGCCATCCCGCCGCGGCCAATCAGCTCACCCAGCTCATAGCGCCCGCTGAGGACGCGCTGGGCCGACGCCGGGCTGCTGTCCTCCCGGTGCGATGGAGTGCGGGGTGAAGTGGACACGGGCGCCTACTTGGTGGTGCTGACGCTCGGCGAGGGAGAGTCCGAGACGGGCGCCGGCGCGGTGGCAAGGTGATAGGTGACCACGGAACCGGCGGGGACCTTCTCGCCTGATCCCGGCTCGGAACTGACAAAGGTGCCCTCCTGCTGCGTTCCGTCGCCTTCGACCGGAGCACCCTTCTGCCAGCGCAGCCCGGCCCCCTCGATCGCGCGCTGGACGGCTGCCTCGCTGGCCCCCGTTTCCAGCGTCGGAACGGTAACCTTTTCCGGTCCCTTGGAGTAGCTCACCGTGATGGTTTCACCCGGCTGTACGGGGCCGGAGGGATCGATGTCGATCACCGTGTCGGGGGCGGAGGGGTCCGCGATGGGGTTGCCCTTGACCTGAAGGCCCAGGCCGTTCAGTTCCGCCCGGACGTCGTTATAGGGGCGGCCCTTGTAGGCATCCGGAATCAGGTTGATGGCGGCCGGCGTCGACTCAGTTGGCGTGGCCGAGCTGCTGGAGGGGCTGGGGCTCGGGCTCTTGGACGTCGGCGCGGCGCTTGTCGTACTGGCCTTGGCGCTGGAGCTGGTGGCGGCCGGGGACGAGGGGAACAGGATCCCGGCCTGCGACAGGACCACTCCCACCAAGGCAAACAGAACGAGCAGGATCAGGGCGATCAGCGGCCAGGTCCAGGGGCTGCGGCCTTTCCGCCGTGGCTCTTCCTCTTCCGGTTCGTAGCCGTCATAGTCCTCTTCCTCAGGTATCCAGCTGCGTTCCGCGGCCAGCGCATCCGCGCGGGACAGGGCACTGCGTGCGCCATGTCCGCTTGCCGCGGCGGCCCCGGCCGCCAGCCCGGCTGCGGCACCCGCGCCGGCGGCGCCGATCACCGGCAGCGCCGACGTCGACTTGTCCTCAGCCGCGCTGGCGCCGATGACACCCGTCGCTGCGGTGGGGACGTTCACCGGTGCGGTAATGGGGCCGGTGGCTGCTTCGAAGAGGAGCATGCCCGGAACGGCCGCGTGCGCGGCCGCGATGTCGCCGTTGCGGATGGCATCGGACGCTTCGGCGAGCTTGATCGCATCGGCCGGGCGATTCTTGGGGTCCTTGGCCAGCATCGACATCAGGAGCGCGCGGACCGGCCTGGGAAGGCTGTCCGGCAATGGCGGCGGGGCGTCGTTGACCTGGGCCAGCGCAATCGCAATCTGGGATTCGCCGGAGAACGGACGGTGCCCCGTGAGGCATTCGTAGCCGATCACGCCGAGCGAGTAGATGTCGGAGGCGCCGGTCGCGGTCTGCCCGGTGGCCTGTTCCGGGGCGAGGTACTGGGCCGTGCCCATCACCTGGCCCGTCTGCGTCAGCGGAACCTGGTCGGCCAGCCGCGCGATGCCGAAGTCGGTGACCTTGACCCGGCCGTCCGGGGTGATGAGCAGGTTGCCTGGTTTGATGTCCCGGTGCACCAGGCCCTGGGCGTGGGCGACGGACAAGGCTCGTGCCGTCTGGGAGATCATCGACAGGGTGCGGTCCGGCGAGAGCACCTGCTCATGCTCGATGATGCTGCTGAGCGGCTGTCCGGGAACGAGTTCCATGACGAGGTAGGCGGAGCCTTCTTCCTCGCCGTAGTCAAAAACGTTGGCGATGCCCACGTGGTTCAGCAGGGCGGTGTGCCGCGCTTCGGCCCGGAAACGCTGGAGGAACCCCGGGTCGCCGGTGTATTCCTCCTTGAGGACCTTGATCGCGACGATCCGGCCAAGGATCAGGTCCTTGGCCTTCCAGACTTCTCCCATGCCGCCGATCGCAATGCGTGTGGTCAGCTGGAATCTGCCGCCGAGGGTGATTCCCGATGTAGGCCTCACTTATTCAACACCGCCTCAAAAATCTTCTTCGCGTTCGGACTGGTTAGATTTGCGCCGGTGGTGATGTCCACGCCTTGCATGACAATCGTGACGGCCACTTGCGGGTCATTCGCCGGGGCGAACCCGGTAAACCATGAATTGTTCAGGCCCGTGCCGAGCTCGGCCGTGCCGGTCTTGCCTGCCACCTCGACGCCGGGCACCGCGGCGCCGCGGGCGATGCCTTCGCTGACGACGCTGGTCATCCATTCGCTGATCTGGCGGGCGATTTCCGGGCTCGTGGAGGTCCGGAGTGCCTCGGGCTTGGGCTCGTTGAGAATCCGCAGATCGGGGGACCGCAGGGCCTTGATCAGGTTGGGCTTCATCTGAACGCCGCCGTTCGCGATGGCCGCGGTCATCATGTTGATCTGCAGCGGCGTGGCACGGACATCCCGCTGTCCGATGGCCGACTGCGCGAGCCCGGCGTCGTCCAGCGGCTCGCTCGGGAAAGTGCTCTTTGCCATCTGGAGCTTCAGCTGGTCGCCGAAGTCCTGCCCGAAGCCGAACTTGCTGGCTTGTTCTTCGATCGCCTTCTGGCCCAGGTCGATAGCGATGCTGGCGAACGGGGTGTTGCAGGACTGCTGGAGGGCGAACGCGAACGAGGCGGTGTTCCGGGTGTAGCAGTTGCCGCCGGCGTAGTTCGGCAGCTTGTACTGGATTCCCGGGAACGGCATCTCGGCCGGGTTGGGCAGCACGCTGTCCTTGTTGTACTTGCCGGAACCCAGGGCCRCCGCCGTGTCGATGATCTTGAAAACGGACCCCGGAGCCAGCAGCGCGCCGGTGGGACCGCTCACTGACTGGTTCAGGTTGATGCCCGGGATCTTGTTCAGCTTGGTGATGTTCGCCGCTTCGGCGTCGGAATCCTGGGTGGCCACCAGATTGGGGTCATACGAGGGCTTGGACACCATGGCCAGGATCGCACCGGTCTTCGGGTTGGACACCACGATCGATCCGCGCTGGCCCTCGGGGATCAGGTCATAGGCAAGCTTCTGGATTTTCGGATCCAGCGTCAGCTCGACTGAGGCGCCCTTGGGCTGGTTGCCGAGGAACAGCTGGCCGACCCGGTCCAGGAACAACTGGTCCGAGCTGCCGGCGAGCTGTTCGTTCATGGCCAGTTCCATGCCCGTCAGGCCGTAGTTCTTCGAAAAATAGCCGGTGATGCCGGCGTAGAGCTCCGGCTGCGCGTAGGTGCGCTGGAACTGGCAGCTCTCGCTGCCCGCCACGGACTGCGCCACCGGCTTGCCGCCGACGATGATKGCACCGCGGTCGTTGCAGTAGTTCTGCAGCAAGGTGCGCTTGTTCCACGCGTTGGCTTTGAGTTCATCGGCGCCCACCACCTGGACATAGCTGAGCGCACCGAAGATCAGCGCGAACATCGCGATCGCGGCGATCCAGGAGTTGCGAATGGCCTGGTTCACGGGAGTTTCACCGCCTCGGTGGGAGCGTCTGGACTGGTGCTGGTGCCGCGGGCCGGTGCCGTGGCAGGCTTCGGCGGCATGGCCGGAGTCTCATTCTGCAGCCCAGGATCCTGGCCCGGCGGGAGGGGCGTGGTGTCCACCGGCCCGCGTGCGGTGTGCGAGATCATCAGCAGCAGGCCAACGATGATCCAGTTCGCCAGCAGGGAGGAGCCGCCGGCCGCCAGGAAAGGCGTCGTCAGGCCGGTCAGCGGGATCAGGCGCGTGACGCCGCCGATCACCACGAAGCACTGCAGGGCGATGGCGAAGGACAATCCGGTGGCGAGCAGTTTGCCGAACGCGTCCCGGGTTCCGAGCGCGGCGCGGAAACCGCGGGTGAAGAGCAGCAGATACATCAGCACGATCGCAAAGACGCCGATCAGCCCGAGTTCCTCGCCGAAGGAGGCGACGATCATGTCGCTGTTGGCGAACGGGACGAGGTTGGGGCGGCCCTGGCCGAGGCCGGTGCCGACGAGGCCGCCGTTGGCCATGCCGAAGAGCCCTTCGACGATCTGCCGGCTGCCGCCGAATTCCCGCCCGTAGACCTCCTCGGTGAACGCATTGAGCCAGCCGTCGATCCGCAGTGCCACGTGCGAGAAGACCTTGGACGCCACGAAGCCGCCGGCCACCATCAGGACGACGCCGATGATCACCCAGCTGATCCTGCTGGTGGCGACGTAGATCATCACCAGGAACAGGCCGAAGAACAGGATCGAGGTGCCGAGGTCGCGCTGGAAGATCAGCACGCCAATGCTGACCAGCCAGGCGGTGATCATGGGGCCCATGTCCTTGAACCGGGGGAACTGAAGGGGCCCGATCTTGCGTCCGGCCAGCAGGATGAGGTCCCGGTTGGAGGAAAGGTAGCCGGCGAAGAAGATGGCGAGGGTGATCTTCGCGATTTCGCCGGGCTGGAAGGTCATGGACCCGAGTTTGATCCAGACACTCGCGCCCAGAACCTCGCCGGCGGAGATCCCCGGTACCAGCGGCAGGATCAGCAGCACTGCGCTGACCGCGAGGGAAATGTACGTGAAGCGGCGCAGGATCCGGTGGTCCTTCAGGAACCAGATGACGGCGATGGCCACGGCCATCGCCACCAGGGTCCAGCGCAGCTGGTTATTGCCGGTGTCTTCCCCGACGCGGTCGAGGCGGTGGATCATTGCCAGGCCAAGGCCGTTAAGCGCGACGACCAGGGGAAGTATTACCGGATCGGCGTATTTTGCGCGGATGCGGAGCACCAGATGGAAGGCCAGCGCCGCGGCCGTGAGCAGGCCGGACTGGAACCAGAAATCGGTGTCGAAGGCCTTCTGCCGGTCGACGCCGACGAGGGCGTTGGCACCGATCCCCACCGCGAGGGCAAGGACCAGCAGCACCAGCTCGGCGTTGCGGCGCGGCTTGGGCGTGGGATCGATCGGCGTCATTTGCCCCCCTCGCAGTAACTCGGCGACGGCGAGGGCGTCGGGGTCGGGGAAGCCGATTTGGAACGGGCGGCCGCGCCGGATGTGGCCCGCCCGGTCGCGCTGGCGCTCGGCGTGGGGGAGGGGGTCAGGCACTCGTCGGCCGGCGCCGTCGTGCCGGTGCGCTCAAGGTTCTTGACGATCCGTTGCGCGTCGTAGAGGTCCCGCGCGGGAACGGTCTGGCGTACACGCTGCTGCGAGAACTCTGGCAGGTCAGACATCCGGATATCGGTCACCGTCTCGAGGGTGGAAAGCGGAATGGGGCCCAAGCGCTGGGAAACCCCGTTGAAAATGGCAACTCGCTGATCGTGCTCCCCGATGTAGTACCGGGTCTGCGTCCAGGCGTAACCAAGCCAGAGGCCGATACCCAGCACGGCCACGATCGCCGCGGCGATGGAGATTGTCAGCCAGCGCCGGCGCCTGACCGGCGGTTTGTACTCGTCGGCGTCTTCCCTGTCCGGCTCCGCCTTGTGCGTTAACACCGTTGCGGCCCGGCGGGCCACCGTGCGGCCAGCGATGGAGGGGATGGAGCCGGAGGCCGCGGCGGAGGCCGCCGCGCCGACGAGTTCATGCGGACGGGTTGAGAGTTCCTCACGCAGGACTTCGGCGGACAGGTGCTCGCCGAGATGCGGATCGGTGGAGGGCTCTGGCTCCTTGGCCGGGCCGGCGGCCTCCTCCGGGGTTTTGTCTGATCTGCCGGCCGAGTAGTCGTCTTTGGCGTTCTCGGAAGCCTTGCCGGCATAGGTGCTGCCGGCACTGCCGGCCGGTGGTGCGGCCGGTGGTGCGGTCTTCGATGCCAGTGCTGTCGCGGCGACAATTGCCGGGACGACCTGGACGGCGGCGGTGTTCACGTCGTCCGGCGTCTGTTCCGCGATGTCCACCATGACGACTGTCACGTTGTCCGGGGAGCCGGCCTCCAGGGTGAGGTCAACAAGCTTTTCGGCGCACTCGCGCAGGCTCTTGGTCTCCCGGACCGTGCGCTCAACGACGTGGCCGGCAACGTAGTTCAGCCCGTCGGAGCAGAGCAGCCAGCGTTCCCCGGGTTCGACGTCGAGGACGTCCAGATCGAGTTCCGGGCTGGCGTCGACGTCGCCGAGGACACGCATGAGCACGTTCTTGTGCGGGTGCGTCTCGGCCTCTTCGGGGCGCAGCCGGCCCTCGTCGATGAGCCGCTGGACGAAGGTGTGGTCCACGCTGACCTGCTCGAACTTGCCGTTGCGCAGCCGGTAGGCGCGCGAATCGCCGATGTGCGCGAAGTGGAGCTTGCCCCCGGCCAGCAGCAGCGCGGTCACGGTGGTCCCCATGCCGGCGAGTTTCGGGTTCATGTGGACCAGCTCGGAGAGGAGCGAGTTGGCGGTCTGGATCTCGTCAGCCAGGACGGTGTCGGCCTCGCCGGCCTCCGCGTCGTAGTCATCGCGGTCCAAATGGATCATGTCCAGGACGGTGGCGGCGGATGCCACGTCACCGCCGGCGTGCCCGCCCATGCCGTCCGCGACGACGGCGAGGTGGCGGCCGACGTAGGCGGAGTCATCGTTTTTCGCGCGCACGCGGCCGACGTCGGAGCGCGCGGCGTAGCGCATGATGAGCGGCCGCTTCAGGGCAGTTGCTGCCTTGTCTGCGGGGGATTCGGGGGCAGCCATGGCTACGGCCTCAATTCAATGACCGTCTTGCCGATTCTCACGGGGACACCCAGCTCCACCGGAAGTGCCCGGGTCAGCTGTTGATCTGCCAGATACGTGCCGTTGGTGGAACCGAGGTCCTCGATGAACCAGCGGCTGCCCTGCGGGAACAGGCGTGCGTGCCGGCCGGAGGCGTAGTCGTCCTCCAGGACCAGGGTGGCTTCCTGTGCCCGGCCCAGCAGGATGGGGCTCGCGGCCAACGGAAGGGTGGTGCCTTTCAGCGGGCCTTCGGTGACGACGAGCTGGCGGGCCTGCTGCTTCACCGGGGCCGGGGCAGGTTCGGCCAGTGCAGGGTTCCGGCGCACCTGCCGTGCGGTGGGGGCACCGGCGGCGGCTTTGCGGCCGATCATGAGGTCGCGGCGCATGGCTGAGACGATGCTGAAGATGAGCACCCAGAGCAGGATCAGGAAACCAAAGCGCAGGGCGGTGATGGTCAGTTCACTCACGGGCGGCCGCCCGGGTTGGCGGGCATCAGGCGGAAAATGATTTTGGTCCGTCCCATCGTGATCGTGGCGCCGTCGGTGAGTTCCGAACTGCCCACCACTTTGTGGCCGTTCACGTAGCTGCCGTTCGTTGAGCCCAGGTCGATGGCCTGCGCTGCGCCCTGGCCGGTACGGATCTCCAGGTGTCGGCGCGACACTCCAGTGTCGTCGATCAGGATGTCCGCTTCGGAGGAGCGGCCCAGGACCACCGAGGGTGCATTCAGCGAATACCGCTGGCCGTCGATGTCAAGCACCGGCTGGAGGCGGCCGGGCTGCCGGGTCGGGGCTGCGGGCATGGTGCCCTGGCCGCCGGGCTGGGCGGGGGCTCCACCGGCCTTTTCGGTCCGGGACGTGATTTCGAAATCGCCGGCCCGGCGGTCCTCGTCGCGGCGGAAGCTGATCCGCACCGGACCCTGGAGGGTGTATCCCTGGCTGCGGACGTGGTTGATGACGACGTCGCACAGTTCTTCCGCGAGCGGGGTTCCCCACTCCTGGGCCCGCTGGAAATCGTCGCCGCTGAGCAGGACATCGAAAACGTTGGGTGCAAGGGTGCGTCCCGCGGCGACGGTGAGGGCCTTGTTGTCCACTTCGCGGCGGAGGTGGCTGGCGATCTCGACCGGCTCAACCTGGGCGCGGGAACCGGTGGAGAAGACTCCGCGGACGGCCTTTTCGATGCCGCGCTCGACTTTGTCCAGCAAGCCCATGGTCCTTCTCCTTTCCTGGCAGCTGCGGGGCAGCGTTTGTTCCGGAACTCGGTTTCCAACATTCGCAGGAGTCCGCCGTAACCGGGCACTCCTACATCAGATACTACTGGGCAAGGCTGGGAATGGCCTTAATGCGGCCCGCCGCTGCGGTCGGGATATTTGCGTCTGACCGGCCCTGACGTGCGCGGATGTCCGGGAGCCCACTGCGGGTGGGCTGGCGCCGCGGGGGACTGGGCAGGCGGGTTCCGGGTGCCTTCGTTGCGGCGGTTTGGCGCCCCCGGAGTCCCGATTGGTGTTTTCCCGCAGTTGTCCGTTATGCTTGATCTCGCTGCTTTTACGAGGTTGCTGGTCCGGATTCCGGGCCTCTGCCGGGTGAAAGAAGTTGCGCGCGAGTGGCGGAACGGCAGACGCGCTGGCTTCAGGTGCCAGTGTCCGAAAGGGCGTGGGGGTTCAAATCCCCCCTCGCGCACGCAAATGAAAGAACCCCGGTCTTCGGACCGGGGTTCTTTTTTGTTTGATGCCGCGTCTCAGTCAGATTCCGGGCTTCGTTGGGCCGCCCGGCCGGTCCGGCGCCACCGTCCTACCCCCGCAGCGCCCCGAAGCCCTCGATCAGCGCTTCGAGTCCCAGGCCGAAGGCCACGTCCGCCTGGTTCGCGTAGCCCTGCTCGCCCAGGCTGGCGACGGCGGCGGAGAAGTTCGGCGTCTCGGCCGCCAGGCTGCCGGAATCAAAGATGTCCGCCGGTGCCGTCACGTCGTAGGCGGAACCGAAGATGAAGGACTCCAGGGCCACGATTGCCGAGATGATGCGTTCCTGCGGGAACCCTGCCCGGCGGAACCCCGCGCTGACGGCCTCGTACATGGCGAGGGTCTTCGGGGCGTCGGCCACCGGAAGCACCGCAATAACCGGGATCAGCGGGGTGTGCCGCGAGAAGACGTCGCGGTAGCTCCAGGCCCAATCGCGCACCGCCTGGTCCCAATGCTCGGTCTCGAAGGCCGACACGTCCACGAATGACGTCAGGTGGTCCTGGATGAGGACCAGCACCTCCCGTTTTGAGGACACGTGGTTGTACAGCGCCGACGGCGCCACGTTCAGCGAGCGGGCCAGGGCTGCCATGGTGAAGCCGTCGTAGCCGCTTTTGCGCACCAGTTGCAGGCCGGCCGCGGTGATGCCGTCCTGGTCGAGGACGGCCGAGGGGGGCCTGCCCACCCGGCGGCGCGGTTTGGCGTCGGGTCGGTGCGGATCCGCGGTGGCGCTTTTGGCTGCCGGCATTGCGGGCCTTTCTACTGGGCTGTCCTCTGGACTATTCCACGGATTATTCCACCGGATGCGATCTTGCGCCGGGGTCTTCCCTCTTTCCAACGTTACCGCTATAGTCGTACTAAATGAATGGCATTCATTTAGTGGTTCGCATCACTCCGCGGCCACAGAGAGGACATCATGCTGGAACTTGACCGCGACGTCGTCATCGTTGGAGCCGGGCCGGCCGGGCTGACCGCAGCACGGGAGCTGCAGAAGGCCGGCCTGAGCGTTGCCGTGCTGGAAGCCCGCGACCGGGTGGGCGGCCGCACCTGGACGGACACGATTGACGGCGCCATGCTGGAGATCGGCGGACAGTGGGTTTCGCCGGACCAGACGGCGCTGCTTGAGCTCCTCGATGAGCTCGGCCTGAAGACCTACGACCGCTACCGTGACGGCCAGTCCGTCTACATCGGTGCCGACGGCAAGCGCACGCTGTACACCGGTGACTCCTTCCCGGTCAGTGACACCACTGCCGCTGAGATGGACAAACTGACCGCGCTGCTGGACTCGCTCGCCGCGGAAATCGGCGCCACCGAGCCGTGGGCGCACCCCAAGGCCCGTGAACTGGACACCATCTCCTTCCACCACTGGCTGCGCCAGAACTCCTCCGACGAGGAAGCCTGCAACAACATCGGCCTGTTCATCGCCGGCGGCATGCTGACCAAGCCCGCGCACGCTTTCTCCGCCCTGCAGGCCGTCCTGATGGCGGCTTCGGCGGGTTCCTTCACCCACCTCACCGATGAGGACTTCATCCTGGACAAGCGCGTCGTCGGCGGCATGCAGCAGGTCTCGCTGCTGCAGGCGGCGGAACTGGGCGACGACGTCGTCCTCTCCAGCCCGGTGCGCACGATCAACTGGGATGAGAGTGGCACCGGACACCGGGTGACTGTGGTGTCGGACCGCGCCACCGTGAACGCCCGCTTCGTGATCATGGCTGTGCCGCCGAACCTCTACTCCCGGGTCTCCTACAACCCGCCGCTGCCCCGCCGCCAGCACCAGATGCACCAGCACCAGTCCCTCGGCCTGGTCATCAAGGTGCACGCCGTCTACAGCACGCCGTTCTGGCGCGAGGACGGACTGTCCGGCACCTGTTTCGGGGCTGACGCGCTGGTCCAGGAGGTCTACGACAACACCAACCACGAGGACCCCCGCGGCACCCTGGTGGGCTTCGTCTCGGACGAAAAGGCCGACGCCATGTTCGAACTCAGCGCGGAGGAGCGACGCCGCGCCATCCTTGAATCCATCGCCGGCTTCCTGGGCGAGAAGGCCCTTGAGCCGGAGGTCTACTACGAATCCGACTGGGGTTCGGAGGAATGGACCCGAGGTGCCTACGCCGCCAGCTACGACCTGGGCGGCCTGCACCGCTACGGCAAGGACCAGCACGCGCCGGTGGGTCCGATCTACTGGGCTTCCTCCGACCTCGCGGCCGAGGGGTACCAGCACGTGGACGGCGCAGTGCGGATGGGGCGCCGGATAGCCGCCCGGATCACCGCCGCTGCCGACCGCATGCCGGCCGCCCGCTAGCCCCCGAAAAGCACGTCCCTTCAAATCAATCCTTGTCCCAGAACCCTATCCAAGAAGTCAGAGAGGTCGGCCAGATGCGCTACGTAGTGGGGTATTCCGCCAATGCCAGAGGCCGTGATGCCGTCAATCTGGCCGTCTCCCTGGCCCGCGGCCGTGGAGCGAGCCTGGACCTGGTGGTGGCCATCCCGGATGCCGGAGTGTTCAACGCGGCCCACGCGCCCGCCGCGGGCTATGACAGCTACCTGCACCAGCAGGCGGGGGAATGGCTCGACGAAGCCCTCTCCCTCATCCCGGCGGACGTCCCCGCCAAGGCCCATGTGCGCAGCGGGGAATCCGACGCACAGACCCTGATCGAGGCCTGCGACGAGTTCCAGGCCGACATGCTTATCATCGGGGCCACCAGCAGCGGGCTGTTCAAGCGCTTCACCGTCGGCTCCGTGGCCAGTGCGCTGCTGCACGCTGCAACGGTCCCGGTGGCACTGGCTCCGCACGGCTACCACCGCCGGGACGCGCTTACCCGCGTCAGCTGCGGGCTCGGCAGCCGTGCCGGCGCCGAGAAGCTGCTGGATTTCGCCGTCTCCATGGCGGTGAACCGGGAGGTGCCGTTGCGCGTCGTGTCGCTGCTGACCCTGGATGCCGGTGACTCGGACGAGGCGGCAGATGCCGCCCGCGAGTACGCCAACAAGCACCTCGCGGCGGCCCTCCCGGCCGCTTCGTCGGGCGCCGCGCCGGCCGCGAAGGCCGACGTCGTGGTGGCCCAGGGCCGCAGCGTCGAAGAGGCCGTGGACCGGCTGGACTGGGAAGACGGCGAGATCCTGCTGATCGGATCAAGCCGCCTCGCCCGGAGCCGCTCCATCTTCCTGGGCAGCACGGCCAACCGCATCCTGCGCGCCCTGCCGGTGCCGATGATCGTGGTCCCCAGCGACTACGAGCTCAAGCACCAGAACCAATCACCGTCGATTGACACCTCCCGAGAGGCACAAGCATGAGCACTGAACACGCGACCGCCAAGGCCGCAGCACACAGCAAGCAGGACCACGGCCTGAGCGAGAAGGGACTTAAGGCCGGATCGGTGGGGCTGATTGGCGCCGTCGTCATCGGCGTCTCCTGCATCGCACCGGCGTACACCCTGACCGCGGCCCTGGGCCCGACGGTTTCCGAGGTCGGCGTCCACCTTCCGGCGATCTTCCTGGTGGGCTTCCTTCCCATGCTGCTGGTGGCCTTCGGTTACCGCGAACTGAACAACGCCATGCCCGACGCCGGCACCTCGTTCACCTGGGCCTCGCGGGCTTTCGGCCCGTGGATCGGCTGGATGGGCGGTTGGGGGCTGATCGCGGCGACCATCATCGTGCTGTCCAATCTGGCCGCCGTCGCCGTGGACTTCTTCTACCTCATGCTGGCCCAGCTTTTCGGCAACCCGGAGCTGGCGGACCTGACCACCAACCTGCCGCTCAACATCGCCACCACGCTGGTCTTCATTGCCCTGGCGTGCTGGATTTCCTACCGGGGCATGGAAACCACCAAGACCGTCCAGTACGTTCTGGTCGCCTTCCAGCTGCTCGTGCTGGGCTGGTTCGCCGTTGCGGCCTTCAGCCACGTGGCGAACGGCACGGCTTTTGACGCCACCGCCATCGCGCCGGACTGGTTCAACCCCTTCGCCGTCGAATCCTTCTCCGCCTTCGCGGCCGGCGTTTCGCTGTCCATCTTCATCTACTGGGGCTGGGACGTCACCCTGACCATGAACGAGGAGACCCGGAACCCGGAGAAGACCCCTGGCCGCGCGGCCACCGTGACGGTGCTGGTCATCGTGATCATCTACATGACCGTCGCGCTGTCCACCCTGGCCTTCGCCGGCGTCGGGACCGAGGGCCTCGGCACCGGCAACCCGGAGAACCAGGGCAGCATCTTCGCCGTCCTCGCCGGACCCGTGATGGGCCCCTTCGCGATCCTGATGTCACTGGCCATCCTGAGCAGCTCGGCCGCATCGCTGCAGTCCACCTTCGTTTCCCCGGCCCGCACCCTCCTGTCGATGGGCCACTACAAGGCGCTGCCGCACAAATTCGGCAAGATCAGCCCCAGCTACAAGTCCCCGAGCTACGCCACCATCGCCTCGGCCGTGGCCGCCGCCGTGTTCTACGTCGTCACCCGGACCCTTTCCGAAAATGCGCTGTGGGACACCATCACGGCCCTCGGCATGATGATCTGCTTCTACTACGGCATCACCGCCCTGGCCTGCGTCTGGTTCTTCCGCGCCCAGGCCTTCAGTGGAGCGCACTCCTTCTTCTTCAAGTTCCTCGCTCCGCTGCTGGGCGGCGTCATCCTGCTGGTGATGTTCTTCAAGACCGCCTACGACTCGATGGACCCGGAGTACGGCTCCGGTTCATCCGTCGGCGGCCTGGGCCTGGTGTTCATCCTCGGGATGGGCGTCATCCTGCTGGGTGCGGTGCTCATGCTGGTGATGGCCAAACTCCGCCCCGAGTTCTTCAAGGGACAGGTCCTGACCCGCGGCAACTGACCAGAAGTAAGCCGGAATCCGGACAGTCGAAGGTCCTCCTTCCACCAGCCCTGCGTGTGCGCCTTGAAAAGTAAGCACACTTATCAATAGGCTGGCGGCAGGAGGACCTTCCTCCGTTGGATCAAGGACGAGGTGAGCGCATGTCGGACGCACAGGACATCAGCAAGGTGACGGACATTATTAACGATTCGCGGATCGGGATGTTCACCACTATCAACGAGCAGGGCGCCCTCGTCAGCCGCCCGCTGGCCGTCCAGGACGTCCAGGACGACGGCGACATGTGGTTCTTCACCTCGGAGGGCACCTCGCAGGTGGCACACGTCAAGGCCAACCCCGCGGTCAATGTGTCCTTCGGCAAGGGCACCGAGTGGGTGTCGGTGGCCGGTACGGCGGAAGTGGTCACGGACCGGCAGGCCATCCGCGACCGGTGGAACCAGGCTGTCGAGGCATGGTTCCCGGACGGGCCGGACACCCCCGAGGTGGTACTGCTGCGCGTGGACTCCGATTCGGCCGAGTACTGGACCAGCCCGGGCGGAACGGCCGCGACTGTGCTGCAGTGGGTGAAGTCGAAGGTCACCAACAGCCGGATGAGCGTCGGCGAAAGCGGTACGGTCGAACTTTAGGCCGGCCCGGCCGGCGGCGCTGCTCAGCCGATCATCTCAGTCGATGATCTTGAGCGCCGTCCCCCAATTGAAGGATTCATAGGCCGGGTTCAGCTGCAGGCCGATCACCAGCAGCTGCATCCCCTCCAGTTCGCGGGCGTGCCGCAACGCCCCGACCTGGAGGGGCCGGAGTCCTGCCGCGGCGACAAAGGCCGCCACCTCATTGCGGGCCGCCTCTGAGTCGGAGGCGATAAAGACATCCAGCGCCATGCCCTTCGCCGAGCCCTCCGCCAGGGTGCCCGCGAACGTCGTGTTGAAGGCCTTCACCACCCGGGCTCCGGGCAGCAGCCGGGCGATCTCTTCCGCCGCCGAGGTCCCCGGTTCGACCTCCAGCGAGTCCCCGGTTTCCATATTGACCGGGTTGCTGATCTCGATCACCGTCTTGCCGCTGAGCGTGTCGCCGTAGTGGGTTGCGACTTCCTTGGCCGGTTCGAAGTAGAGGGCCAGGACCACAATGTCGCCCTCGGGCACATCGCCGAGGCCGCCCGACGTCGTAGCCGGACCCAGCTCCGCCGCAAGCTTGGCGGCGTTGTCCGGACTCCGGTCCAGGACCTGGACGGAGCGTTCGGCCGCGACCGCCCTCAGGCCAATCGCCCGGGCCATGTTGCCGCTGCCGATAATCGTGACGTCAGTCATCGTGCCCCTTCAGTGGAAACCTGCAACGCGCCGGCGGCGCGCTCTGCCTCCGCCAGTGCCTGTTCCAGCCGGTCGACGGCGGTGCTGTAGCCGCCGGGTGCCTGGCCGTCCGGGCCGGATCCGTGGCGTAGCCGTTCGGCCGCCTTCATCGCCTTCAGCATCGCGGCGGTTTCCGGCCGGGCCGGATCGCTCATGGCCGGGAAATCGATGCAGAATGCGGGATCCAGTTCGTAGCGCTGCCACCGTGCGAGGACCGCGCGGTGCCGGATGGCCGCGGCTGCATCGGCGGCTGCGGCGCCCCGGGCGGTACGCCTTGCTTCCTGCCAGCGGAACAGCCTAGGCGTCCAGCGGTAGCTGGCAGCAGCCGTCATAACGGCCACGGCTGCGAGCATGAGCCCGGTCCACGGGGAAACCAGCGATGGCAGGAACACAGCGGGGGCGACGACCGCGATCCCTGCGAAACCGTCCCAGAACACAGCGTCCGGTAGCCCGCCGTCGGACGCCCGGTGCTTCCGGACGAGGTAGACCGTGCCGGCCACCGCGGCCGCGACGAGGAAGGCAAGGGACGCGAACTGCCACGCCCCCAGCGGGGCGGAGCCTGATAGTGACGGCATGGCGCACCTCCTGCGGAACCCGTCCCGGGCGGGTGCAGTTCCGCTGCTTCCATTGGAATCCATCCCGCGCAGGCCGTCAATGGCCGGTTCCCACGCGGTTCCCACCCGGGTGCGTCCCGGGTAGCCTAGGGCCCATGCGACTGAAGATGTGCAGTATCCACGTCAAGGACCCGGCGGCGGCCCACGAGTTCTATACCGGAATCCTGGGGTTCGAAACGCTCATGGCGCTGCCGGAACAGAACCTTTACATCATCAAGGACCCCGGCGGCGGAGAGTCCGCGGGGCTGTTGCTGGAGCCCAGCGACAACCCGATCGGCGCGGCGTACATGAATGCGGTTCACGACGCCGGTCTGCCCGCGATCGTGCTCGGCGTACCGGACGTGCGGGCGGAGTACGAGCGGCTGACGGCCAAGGGTGTCATCTTCCAGGCGGAACCTTCAGACGGACCCTGGGGTACGAGCGTGGTGCTCGACGACGGCTGCGGGAACTACGTCCAGCTGCACCAGGACTAAGCGACGGCAGCGCCGTTTCGACGGTTGTCTGCCGGCAGCGCGGTTAGCGGCGTCGAGTGGGCGCGGAACCGTCGAAACGGCAGCGGCTACTCGGCCTTGGCGCGGGCCTTCTTGGCGTCCTTCTTGGCAGCCTCGTCCTTGACGCGCTGGGCTTCGGCGCGGACCGCGGCGTGGGTGGCGCGCTCGGCGACCAGCCAGGCCGGGGGAGCCTGCAGCAGCGCGGTGATTTCCGCCGTCGTCAGCGCCTCCTCGACGCCGCCGCGGGCGAGGCCGCTGATGGAGACGTTGAGCTTCTGCGCGACAACCGGGCGCGGGTGCGGGCCCGTGCGGCGCAGTTCGGCGAGCCACTCCGGCGGATTGGCCTGGAGCTCGGCGAAATCAGCGCGGGTGATAACCGAATCCTGGAACTCCTGGGGTGTCGCGGGCAGGTAGATGCCAAGCTTCTTGGCAACGGTGGCCGGCTTCATGGACTGGGAGTTTGCAGAGGTCATGCTTCAAGGGTATCCGGCGGGGCGCCCGCAGGGCACCAACGCAGCATCAAAGCAGGACCAAAGCGGCAGCAAAGCAACACCAAGCGGTCGCCGGGGCGGGAGCATCCTGCGGCACTGACGGTACTGTGAACCTGTGCCCGCAGAAGAAGAAACAGCCCAGCCCCACGACGAATCGGTACCCGAGAGCCGGGAACTGAGGTTCGCGTATGTTGCCGGCGTGACTCCCGGTAAATGGATCCGACGCTGGGAAGAGCGGATGCCGGATGTTCCGCTGCACTCGTTCATGTCCGACGAGGGCGCCCAGCTCGCGGTGCTGCGCGACGGCTCGGCGGACCTGAGCTTCGTCCGCCTGCCGGTGGAGCGCGAGGGCCTGAGCGTCATCCCGCTCTACGAAGAGCAACCCGTGGTGGTGGCGCCGAAGGGCCATGAGATCTCCGTGTTCGAGGAGGTCGCGCTGGCTGACCTGGCCGCCGAGACGTTCCTCGATGTGGCTGCCCTTGGCGGACCCGAACAGGCGCTGCAGGTGGTGGCCACCGGGGCCGGGCTGGCCATCCTGCCGATGTCTGTGGCGCGGCACTTCAACGTCAAGGACACGGTGGCCCGGAAGCTTACCGGCGCGCCAACGACCGAGATCGCCCTGGCCTGGCCCAGCGATTCAACGGATGCGGTGATCGAGGAGTTCATCGGGATCGTCCGCGGCCGCACTGCGGCCAGCTCCCGGCAGCCCTCGGCCCAGCAGGAGAAACCCAAGCGCGAGCCGAAGCCGGACCGGCGCGGGCCCGCAGTCAAGAAACCCAAGGTGGCGCAACGGTACGCGCCGAACCCGGACAAGGGCCGCGGCAAGGGATCCCGGAAAAAGGGAAAGCGCTAGCCAGCCCACCCAGCTGGCTCGCAATAACTGCCAGCTACTTGGCGCAGGCGTCCTGTAGGGCCTTGACCGAATCGGCCGGCACCTGGTCGCCCGAATCCGCGATCTGCTTCAGCGGGGTGGTGATCTCCGCAGGCACTCCGGCGCCCTGGGCACCGGCCACCAGGCCGCCAAGGGCCTTCTTGTCTTGGACGCTGACCAGGCCGTCCGCCACGAGGGAGCAGGCCTGCTTCTTGATCTCGCTGCCGGCCGCGGTCGCGACCTGGGAAGCGCCGTCGTTGACGGCCTTCTCGGCGGCCTGCTGCACCTGGCCGCAGCCGGTCAGGACAACCACGAGGACGGCAAGGGACGCGGCGGCGAGGGGACGTTTCATGTTTTCAGCCTAGCAAGCTGCCGGTGCCGGACCTGGTGACCGGCATTCGTCCGTGAAGATCGGCCCGCGACGCGGAAAATTCCTGCCGACCCCCGAATTCGGGGCCGACAGGAATTTTGCGCAACGACGGGTCAGGGGGTGGGGACGGTCGCGGTCCGGGCCGGTTCCTCGGCGGCGCCGGCGGGACGTGCCGCGGGGGGAGCGGCAGTCTCGGTGGCCGGGGGAGTGGTGTTGCGCTTGAAGCGGTTCCCCAGGACGCTGCCCCCGCCGCCGCGGTTCTTGTTGAAGATGTCGAAGCCGACGGCGATCAGCAGCACCAGGCCCTTGATGAGCTGCTGGTAGTCGGTGCCGAGGCCCAGGATGGACATGCCGTTGTTGAGCACACCCATGATGAGGCCACCGATCATGGCGCCCGCCACGGTGCCGATGCCGCCCGTGACCGCGGCGCCGCCGATGAAGGCCGCCGCGATGGAATCCAGTTCGAAGCCGGTGCCGCCGGCAGGCTGCGCGGAGTTGAGCCGCGCGGTGAACACCAGGCCGGCCAGCGCGGCGAGGACGCCCATGTTCACGAACAGGCGGAAGGTGACGGCCTTGGTCTTGATGCCGGACAGCTCCGCGGCGTGCAGGTTCCCGCCGATTGCGTAGGTGTGGCGGCCGAAAACGCTGTTGTTCATCAGGGCGCTGTAGACGATCACGAGGACCGCGAGCACGATCAGGACAATCGGGGTGCCGCGGTAGCTGGCCAGCAGGAAGGTGATGACCAGCATGAGCAGCGCAATGAACGCGGTCTTAATCACGAACCAGGTCATGGGCTCGTTCTCCAGCTCAAACTTCGCGCGGATCCGGCGTTCCTTGATGGACTGGATCAACAGGGCCAGCGTGGCTCCGACGCCCAGGATGACGGTGAGCCATTCCAGCACCGAGGTCCCGCCGGAGATGTCGGGAAGGAATCCGCCGCCGAGGGCGCGCAGCTCCGCCGGGAACGGGGTGATCTGCTGGTTCTTGAGCGTGATCAGGGTCAGGCCGCGGAAGATCAGCATGCCGGCGAGGGTGACGATGAATGCGGGGATGCCGACGTAGGCAATCCAATAGCCCTGCCACGCGCCGACCAGCGCGCCGACCAGGAGGCAGGCCGGGATGGCCGCCCACCAGGGCCAGCCCCAGTGCACGATCATGACGCCGGCGACGGCGCCGATGAAGCCGGCGACGGAGCCCACGGACAGGTCGATGTGGCCGGCGATGATGACCATCACCATGCCGATCGCGAGGATCAGGATGTAGCTGTTTTGAACGACCAGGTTGGTGACGTTTTGGGGCTCCAGCAGGATGCCGTCGGTCAGGACCTGGAACAGCAGGACGATCAGGATCAGGGCGACGAAGATGCCAACCTGGCGGAGGCGGCTGGTCAGGAAGCCGAGGGATTCTCGTAGGGCGGACATGTTCGCTATTCCTTCTCTTGGGTCATGTAGTGCATGAGGGTTTCCTGGGATGCCTCGGCGATGGGCACCTCGCCGGTGACATGGCCCGCGGACAGGGTGTAGATCCTGTCGCAGATGCCCAGCAGCTCCGGCAGCTCGGAGGAGATGACGATGACCGCCTTACCCTCGGCGGCCAGCTTGGCGATGATCGTGTAGATCTCGAACTTGGCGCCCACGTCGATTCCGCGGGTGGGCTCGTCGAGGATGAGCACATCCGGATCGGAAAACATCCACTTGCTCAGCACGACCTTCTGCTGGTTGCCGCCGGAAAGCTTCCCGGTGATGGCCGCCACGGAAGGGGCCTTGATGTTCATGCTCTTCCGGTAGCCGTTGGCCACCAGGGTTTCCTTGTTCTTGTCCACCCAGCCGCCCTTGGCAAGCTTGCGCAGCGCGGCCATGGAAATGTTGCGCTTGATGTCCTCGATGAGGTTCAGGCCGTAGAGCTTGCGGTCCTCGGTCGCGTAGGCGAGGCCGTGTTTGATGGCCTCGGCAACGGTGGAGGTGTTGATCTCCTTACCGTGCTTGAACACCTTCCCGGACGTCGCGGTGCCGTAGGAGCGGCCGAAGACGCTCATGGCCAGCTCCGTCCGGCCGGCACCCATGAGGCCGGCCAGTCCCACCACTTCACCCCTGCGGACATTGAGGCTGGCGTTGTTGACCACCATGCGGCTGTGGTCCTGAGGGTGCCGGACAGACCAGTCTTCGATCCGGAGGACTTCCTCGCCGATCACGGGCTCACGCTCCGGGTACAGGCTTTCCAGGTCGCGGCCCACCATCCCGCGGATGATGCGCTCCTGGGTGACGCTGCCTTCGTCGAGGCGGAGGGTCTCGATGGTCTTGCCGTCCCGGATGATCGTGACGGCGTCCGCAACCTTGCGGATCTCGTTGAGCTTGTGGCTGATGATGATGCTGGTGACGCCCTGGCCCTTGAGGTGCAGGATCAGGTCCAGCAGGTGGCCCGAATCTTCGTCGTTTAGGGCCGCCGTCGGCTCATCGAGGATGAGGAGCTTGACCTTCTTGGAGAGCGCCTTGGCGATTTCGACCAGCTGCTGCTTGCCGACGCTGATCTGCTGGACCGGGGTGACGGGGTTCTCGCTCAGGCCCACCCGGGCCAGCAGCTTGGCGGCCTCGAGGTTGGTCTTGCGCCAGTCCACCCAGCCGTTCGTGGCCTGTTCGTTGCCGAGGTAGATGTTCTCGGCGATGGACAGGTACGGGCTGAGCGCCAATTCCTGGTGGATGATGACGATGCCGCGCTCTTCGCTGTCCGAGATGTCGGAGAAATTGCAGGGTTCGTTTTCGAAGAGGATCTCACCGTCGAAGGAGCTGTGCGGGTAGACGCCGGACAGCACCTTCATGAGGGTGGACTTGCCGGCGCCGTTTTCGCCGCAAATCGCGTGGACCTCGCCGCGGTTCACCTCCAGGGTGACGTCCTGCAGGGCCTTCACGCCCGGGAAGGTCTTGGTGATTCCTCGCATTTGAAGAATGGGTGTTTTCATCGTCAATTCCCACTGACTGGTCGAAACTGGACCGCTCTGCGGTTAATAAGGGGCCTCTGCACAGCGGGTGCGGCCGGTGGCCCGGCCGCACCCGCTAGTTCGGCTATTTGACGTCGGCGTCGGTGTAGTAGCCGGAGTCGATGAGTTCCTTCTTGTAGTTGTCCTTGGTGATGATCACGGACTTGAGCAGGTAGGCCGGAACAACCTTGACCTTGTTGTTGTAGGTCTTGGTGTCGTTGGTCTCCGGCTCCTGGCCCTTGAGTACGGCGTCGACCATCTTTACGGCCTGGGCGCCAAGCTGGCGGGTGTCCTTGAAGATGGTGGAATACTGCTCGCCGGCGATGATGGACTTCACGGAGCCCTTCTCGGCATCCTGCCCGGTGACGATCGGCAGGCTGCCCTTGGCGTAGCCGCCGGTGCTGGTCAGTGCCGAGATGATGCCGATGGACAGGCCGTCATACGGGGAGAGCACGCCGTCGAGCTTCTTGCCGGAGCTGTAGGCCGCGGTCAGGATGTCCTCCATCCGCTTCTGGGCCACGGGAGCCTGCCAGCGGAGGATGGCGGCCTGCTCGAACTTGGTCTGGCCGCTCGGAACCTTCAGGGTGCCTGCATCGAGGTAGGGCTTGAGCGTGTCCATGGCGCCGCTCCAGAAGAAGTTGGCGTTGTTGTCATCCGGGCTGCCGGCGAAGAGCTCCACGTTGAAGGGACCCTTGCCGTCCACCTTCTTGCCGCTCGCGTCGACCAGCCCCAGGCCGGTCAGCAGCGACGTGGCCTGCTGGACGCCCACCGTATAGTTGTCGAAAGTGGTGTAGTAGTCCACGTTAGGGGAGCCGTTGATGAGCCGGTCGTAGGCGATGACCTTGACGTTCTGCTCCTTCGCCTTGGCGAGGACATCGGTCAGCGTGGTGCCGTCGATCGCGGCGATGATCAGGGCCTTGGCGCCCTTGGTGAGCATGTTCTCGATCTGCGAGACCTGCGTCGGGATGTCGTCGTTGGCGAACTGCAGGTCCGCCTTGTAGCCGAGCTTCGTGACGGATTCGGAGACGTTCTTACCGTCCGCGATCCACCGCTCGGAAGTCTGGGTGGGCATCGAGATGCCGACCAGGGCGCCGGCGGCATCCGAGGCCGCAGCCGACGACGGGGCGGCGGCGCCGCCGCGGCTCCCGCAGCCGGTGGCCCCGGCGGTGATGGCCAGGACGACGGCGAACGCGCCCAGGAGTTTCTTCATTCTCACGATATTCTCCTTCCGCGGACAGCACAGTCCGCGAACTGATACGGGCTCTGGAAGCGCCTGCGCAACTAGAGAGCCCAGTATGGATGAGGTCCGGTTAGCCATGTCCCGACGAGCCTAGATTGTGCCCGCTTGTGTTAGCGCTAACAAGTCTGTTTGATGAACGTAGCACCGGCCCGGCTTGTGAGTCAAGTCACAGAATTGGCACGGCCGAGGGGGCTTCGGCTCCGGCCGTAGGATGTTGACAACACATTGCACAGGGAGTGGAAGATGCCTCAGCCGGGGAACGCTAACGAACGACGTCCGCCACGACTTGAGGACGTGGCCTCGCGGGCCGGCGTGTCCCACCAGACGGTGTCGCGGGTGGTCAACAACCACCCCAACGTCAGCAAGGCCACCCGGGACCGGGTCGAGGCAGCCATCGCCGAGCTCGGGTACCGGCGCAACACCGCGGCCCGGAGCCTGGTCACCCGCCGCTCCCAGACCATCGGGGTCCTCGGCGTCGAGCTCGCGCAGTACGGCCCGGCAAACACCCTGGTGGGGGTCCAGCAGGCCGCCCGGGAGGCCGGGTACTTTGTCAGCATTGCGGCCCTCAAGGACTCCAGCGCGGATTCCATCGCCGACGCCGTCCGGCATTTCACCGACCAGGGCGCCGACGGCATCATCGTGATCGTCCCGCACGGCGGAACAGTCCAGACCCTCGAGAGCCTCAACCTCCAGGTGCCCGTCGTCGTCGTGGGCGCCGGCAGCCCCGGCCGGTTCAGCGGCGCCATGGTGGATCAGAAGCTCGGCGCCCGCATGGCGGTGGCGCACCTGATCAGCGAGGGGCACCGCCGGATCGGGCACATTTCCGGACCGCGGGACTGGATGGATGCCCACGCGCGCGCCCAGGGCTGGCGCGAGCAGCTGGCGGAGATGGGACTCGAACCGGACCTTGAACTGGAGGGCGACTGGAGTGCCGGCAGCGGGTACCGGCTTGGCCGCAAGCTCGCCGCCGACCGCACCGCCACTGCGGTCCTGGTGGGCAACGACCAGATGGCACTGGGCCTGCTGCGGGCCTTCACGGAGGCCGGTGTCAGGGTGCCGCAGGATGTCTCGGTGGTCGGCTTCGACGACCAGCCCGAGGCCGCGTACTTCACCCCGCCCCTGACCACCGTCCGGCAGGACTTCCGGGAGCTGGGGCGGCGCTGCGTGGACGTGATTCTGGCCCAGATCGAGCACGGTGCGCCGAGCGGGAATACCGTAGTGGCGCCCGAGCTGGTAGTCCGCGCGAGCACCGCCAGCATCGCCTAGTCCGCCCCGCCCGCAATCCCCGACTGCCGCCGCCGGCTGCGCACCCAAGCCGGCGCACTCCTTGACAGCCAAAGTGTTAGCGCTCACAATTGAGCTCAGCCCGCGGTCTGGCGGGCACGTAACTGGAGGATTTCATGGACGTCACAGCTGACGGCACCGAAAACTATGTCATCGGGGTGGACTACGGCACCCTCTCCGGCCGGGCCGTGGTGGTGCGGGTGCGCGACGGCAAGGAACTCGGCAGCGGCGTCTTCGACTACCCGCACGCCGTCCTGACCGACACCCTCCCCGCCGAGTTGGCCGGCGCTGACGCCGCCCGTCTGCCGGGGGACTGGGCGCTGCAGGTTCCCGACGACTACCGTGACGTCCTCCGGCACGCGGTCCCCGCTGCCGTCGCCGACGCCGGGATCGATCCGGCCGCCGTCGTCGGGATCGCCACCGACTTCACCGCCTGCACCATGGTGCCGGTCAAGGCCGACGGGACGCCGCTGAACGAACTGCCGGAGTTCGCGAACAGCCCGCACGCCTACGTCAAGCTCTGGCGTCACCACGCGGCGCAGCCGCAAGCGGACCGGATCAACGCCCTCGGCCGGGAGCGCGGCGAGGAATGGCTGCCGCGCTACGGCGGCCTGATCTCCTCCGAATGGGAGTTCGCCAAGGGCCTCCAGCTCCTGGAGGAAGCCCCCGAGGTCTACGCGGCCATGGACCGGTGGGTCGAGGCGGCGGACTGGATCGTCTGGCAGCTCTGCGGAAGCTACGTCCGGAACGCCTGCACGGCCGGCTACAAGGGCATCTACCAGGACGGCAAATACCCCTCGGAGGACTACCTGGCTGCGCTCAACCCGGACTTCAAGGATTTCGTCAGCAGCAAGCTGGAGCACACGATCGGCCGGCTCGGCGACGCAGCCGGCTACCTCACGGCCGAGGCCGCCGCCTGGACCGGGCTGCCGGCGGGGATCGCCGTCGCCGTCGGCAACGTGGACGCCCATGTCACCGCCCCGGCAGCCCGCGCAGTCGAGCCCGGACAGCTCGTCGCGATCATGGGCACCTCCACCTGCCACGTCATGAACGGGACCGAGCTGAGCGAGGTGCCGGGCATGTGTGGTGCGGTCGACGGCGGGATCGTGGACGGACTCTGGGGCTACGAGGCGGGCCAGAGCGGTGTGGGCGACATCTTCGGGTGGTTCACGGGCAACGGCGTTCCGCCCGAATACCACGCAGCGGCAGCCGGACGGGGGCTCGGCATCCACGAGTACCTCACCGAACTCGCCTCGCGCCAGGCGATCGGCGAACACGGCCTGATCGCCCTGGACTGGCACTCGGGCAACCGTTCCGTCCTGGTCGACCACGAGCTCTCCGGCGTCATTGTCGGCCAGACGCTGGCCACCCGCCCCGAAGACACCTACCGGGCCCTGCTGGAGGCGACGGCGTTCGGTACCCGCACGATCGTGGACGCTTTCCGGGACTCCGGGGTTCCGGTCCGCGAGTTCATTGTGGCCGGGGGACTGATCAAGAACCAGCTGCTGATGCAGATCTACGCCGATGTAACGGGGCTGCGGCTCTCCACGATCGGGTCCACGCAGGGCCCGGCGCTCGGTGCGGCGATCCATGCGGCCGTCGCCGCGGGCCGCTACCCCGACGTCCGGTCCGCGGCCGAAGCCATGGGCGCCGAACCGGGAGCGGTCTACACGCCGATCCCGGAAAACGTGGCAGCCTACGAGGAACTGTTCCACGAATACCGGGCCCTGCACGACTACTTCGGCAGGGGAGCCAACGAGGTCATGCACCGGCTCAAGGCGATCCAGCGCAAAGCCGCCGCCCCGCTGCTGTCCGCGGGGGTCCCGGCATGAGCTCCGGAGCGGAAGATCTGCCGGAAACCATCGCCCGGCTCCGCCGGGAAGTCTGCTCCCTGCACGCCGAACTGACCCGGTACGAACTGGTCGTCTGGACCGCCGGCAACGTCTCGGCCAGGGTCCCCGGCCACGACCTGATGGTGATCAAGCCCTCGGGCGTCTCCTACGACGAGCTCTCCCCTGACCTCATGGTGGTCACGGACCTGCACGGCAACCCCGTAACCGCGGCCGCGGGTTCCCCGGCGCAGTGGCAAAACCCGGAGCTCACGCCGTCGTCGGACACCGCCGCGCATGCATACGTCTACCGGCATATGCCGGAGGTGGGCGGGGTGGTCCACACCCACTCCACCTACGCCACCGCGTGGGCGGCCCGGGGCGAAGCGATCCCCTGCGTGCTGACCATGATGGGCGACGAATTCGGCGGCAGCATCCCGGTGGGACCGTTTGCCCTGATCGGCGGCGACGCGATCGGACGCGGGATCGTCGAGACCCTGTCCGGCTCGCACTCCCCGGCGGTGCTGATGCAGAACCACGGACCCTTCACCATCGGTGCGGACGCCCGCGCGGCCGTCAAGGCCGCCGTGATGTGCGAAGAAGTGGCCCGCACCGTGCACATCTCCCGCCAGCTCGGCGAACCGCTGCCGATCGACCAGGCCCAGATCGAGGCCCTGCACGCCCGCTACCAGAACGTCTACGGCCGCTAGGGCCCGGACCAGCCCAAGAATTTCCAGGAGAAACCCATGACCCACGCCCACAACACCTCCCTTGAGCCCTACGAGGTCTGGTTCCTCACCGGCAGCCAGCACCTCTACGGCGAAGCCGTCCTAAAGCAGGTGGCGGAGCAGTCGCAGGAGATCGCCCGCCAGCTCAACAGCTCCTCCGACGTCCCGGTCCGGGTGGTCTGGAAACCCGTGTTGACCGACTCGGACGCGATCCGGCGGACCGCCCTCGAGGCGAACTCCGACGACGCGGTGATTGGCGTGACCGCCTGGATGCACACGTTCTCGCCGGCGAAGATGTGGATCCAGGGCCTAGACCTGCTGCGCAAGCCGTTGCTGCACCTGCACACCCAGACCAACGTGGAACTCCCCTGGGCGGAGATCGACTTCGATTTCATGAACCTGAACCAGGCCGCGCACGGCGACCGGGAATTCGGCTACATCCAGTCGCGGCTGGGCATCCCGCGCAAGACGGTGGTGGGCCACGTGTCCAACCCCGAGGTCACCCGCCAGGTGGGGGTGTGGCAGCGCGCCTCCGCCGGCTGGGCCGCGGTGCGGACGCTCAAACTGACCCGCTTCGGGGACAACATGCGCAACGTGGCCGTCACCGAGGGCGACAAGACCGAGGCCGAACTGCGCTTCGGCGTCTCGGTCAACACCTGGTCCGTCAACGAGCTCGCGGACGCCGTTCACGGCGCCGCGGAGTCCGACGTCGACGCGCTGGTGGCGGAGTACGAGCGGCTTTACGAGGTGGCCGCCGAGCTGAAGGCCGGGGGAGCGCGGCACGAGTCGCTGCGCTACAGCGCCCGGATTGAGCTGGGCCTGCGGCATTTCCTTGAGGCCAACGGCTCCGCCGCGTTCACCACCTCCTTCGAGGACCTTGGCGCGCTGCGGCAGCTGCCCGGCATGGCCGTCCAGCGGCTGATGGCGGACGGCTACGGCTTCGGCGCCGAAGGCGACTGGAAGACCGCGCTCCTGGTCCGCGCGGCGAAGGTCATGGGCGCCGGCCTGCCCGGCGGCGCCTCCCTGATGGAGGACTATACGTACCACCTCACCCCCGGCCAGGAGAAAATCCTGGGCGCCCACATGCTGGAGGTCTGCCCCTCGCTGACCGCCTCCAAGCCGCGCGTCGAGATCCACCCGCTCGGCATCGGCGGCAAGGAGGACCCCGTCCGGATGGTCTTCGACACGGACGCCGGGCCCGGCGTCGTGGTGGCGCTCTCGGACATGCGCGACCGCTTCCGCCTGGTCGCGAACGCCGTCGACGTCGTGGACCTGGACGAACCGCTGCCGAAGCTTCCTGTGGCGCGCGCCCTCTGGTCGCCTAAGCCGGACTTCGCCACCTCCGCGACTGCCTGGCTGACCGCCGGCGCGGCCCACCACACCGTCCTGACCACCGCCGTCGGCATGGAGGTCTTCGAGGACTTTGCCGAGATCGCCCGCACCGAGCTGCTGGCCATCGACGAGGGCACCACGATCAAGCAGTTCAAGAAGGAACTGAACTGGAATGCGGCGTACTACCGGCTGGCCGGCGGCCTGTGACCTGGGCCGACCACCGGATCGAGGCGGACGGGTACAGTGCCGTGTTTACCGCGCGGGCCGGCGCCCTGCGCCAGTTGCGGCACGGGGACCGCGATCTGGTGCTCCCGTTCCCGGCCGGCGGCCCGATCCCGGACTTCCGCGGCATCATCGCGGCCCCCTGGCCGAACCGGATTCCCGACGGCCGCTACAGTTTCGACGGCGGAAGCCACCGGTTGCCGGTCAACGAACCCGAACGCCGCTGCGCCCTGCACGGCCTGGGCCTCGGCGAGGACTGGACAGCCGAGGCCCGGGGGGAGTCCTCGCTGGTGCTGGCCTGCACCCTCGGCCCGGCGCCGGGCTACCCCTTCGCGGTCCGGCTCACCGCCAGCTACCGGCTGGACGCGGACGGCCTGCACGCCGAGGTGACCGCCACCAACACGGGGGACCGGGCCGCGCCGTACGGCATCTGCCCGCATCCGTACCTGCTGGCCGGTCCCGCACCGCTGGACGAGTGGACCCTGGAATTTTCGGCCGACACCTTCCTGACGGCCGATCCGGAACGGCGCCTGCCCCTAGGGCCGCAGCCGGTGCGCGGGCACGCCTTCAACTTCCGCACCCCGCGTCCCATCGGCGCGACGAAGATCGACAACGCCTTCACCGGGCTGGGCTTCGACGACGCCGGCCGCGCCCGGCTGACCGTCCGGGACCCCGGCGGCAACGGCGCCGGAATGTCCTGGGACCGGAGCCTGCCCTGGCTGCAGCTGTTCACCGGCGACACCGAGCCGCCCGCGACCGGCAGGGCCGGGCTCGCCGTCGAGCCGATGAGCTGCCCGCCGGATGCCTTCAACAGCGGACAGGACCTGGTGCGGCTGGAGCCGGGGGCCTCGCACCGGGCCTCGTGGAGCATCTTCGCCGTTTAGAGGCGGCCCGCCCGGCCCCGTTTCGCATCCCGCCTCCCCGATTTCCGCCCTCCCAATTCCGCTTCACCCAATCCGCGCAAGGACGACACCATGACCAGCAGCACCAGCCGGGAAGATGCCCCCGCATCGCTGACGGCGGTCAGCAGCACGCGCCTCGCCGACGGGCGGGAGCTGCTCTACTTCGACGACGGCGCGCGCGCCCAGCAGCGCCGCACGGAAGACTCCCGGGCGCTGCCCGAGCGGGGCCCCTCCGGTGAGCTCCGCTTCGACGCGCTGACCGGGGAGTGGGTGGCGGTGGCGGCCCACCGCCAGCACCGGACGCACCTGCCGCCGGCGGACGAATGCCCGCTCTGCCCCAGCACCCCGGACCGGCCCTCGGAGATCCCGGCGCCGGACTACGACGTCGTCGTCTTCGAAAACCGTTTCCCCTCGCTGGGGCCAGACCTCGCCGCCGCACCGTCCTCGCCCGGCTGGGGAACCCGCGGGACTGCCGGCGGCCGCTGTGAAGTGGTGGCGTTCACCCCTGACCACACCGGCGCTTTCGCCGATCTGGGCACCCGGCGGGTCCGCACCGTGATCGACGCGTGGGCGCACCGTACCGAAGCCCTCAGCGCCCTGCCCGGGGTCCAGCAGGTGTTCTGCTTCGAAAACCGCGGCCAGGACATCGGCGTGACCCTGCACCACCCGCACGGGCAGATCTACGCCTACCCGTACCTCACGCCGCGGGCCGCGGTGATGGCCAGGGCCGCCGAGGCCTTCCTCGCGGACACGGGACGGACCCTCACCGGGCACATCCTGGCCGGCGAACGGGCCGACGGCTCGCGGATGCTGGTCGAAGGCGAGCACTTCAGCGCCTATGTGCCGTTCGCGGCGCGCTGGCCGCTCGAAATCCACCTCGTCCCGCACCGCCAGGTGGCCGACCTCGCGGCGTTGAACGGTGCCGAACGCGACGAGCTGGCCGTGCTGTATCCGGACCTCCTGGGCCGCCTCGACGGTCTCTACGGCACCCCGACGCCGTATATCAGCGCCTGGCACCAGGCTCCGGTGGACCCGGTCCTGCGCCGCTCCGGATACCTCCACCTGCAGATCACCTCGCCACGCCGGGCCGCGGACAAGCTCAAATTCCTCGCCGGCTCCGAGGCCGCGATGGGCGCCTTCATCAACGACACCACACCGGAACAGGTCGCCGCCGCGCTGCGGGACACCGTCCCGGGCAGGATAGGAACGCCATGACACCGACGGAAACCGCGGGACCCGCCGTAAAGCTTGCCGACGCCTTCACCGCGCACTTCGGGCATGCCCCGGACGGGCTGTGGCAGGCTCCGGGCCGGGTGAACCTGATCGGCGAGCACACCGACTACAACGAGGGCCTGGTCCTGCCGTTCGCGATCGACCGGGCGACGACGGTCGCGGTGGCCGCACGCAATGACCGCCGCGTGCTGCTGGCATCCGCCTTCGCCGGGGCGGCGCCCGTCGAGTTTGACCTGAACACCTTCGACCCCGCCACCTTCGCACCCGGGCCAGCGGGGGCTTGGTCCGCCTACCCGGCCGGCGTTGCCTGGGAGCTCGGGCGGGCCGGGGTTTCCGTCCCGGGCTTCGAGCTGTTGGTGTCCTCGGACGTCCCGGTCGGCGCGGGGCTTTCCTCGTCGGCGGCGCTGGAGTGCGCCGTCGCATCCGCCCTCGCCGAGCTCGCCGGGGCGAAGTTGGGCGCCACCGAGTTGGCGGACGTCGGGCGGCGGGCGGAGAACAACGTGGTCGGAGCCCCCACCGGGATCATGGACCAGTACGCCTCGATGCTGGGCGCCCAGGACTGCGCGGTTTACCTGGACTGCCGCGACGGAAGCTTTCGCCGGGTACCGCTGGGACTGGAGGGGGCCGGCCTGGTGTGCCTGGTGATCGACACGAAGGTCTCGCATGCCCATGCCAACGGAGGCTACGCGGCGCGGCGGGCCTCCTGCGCCCGGGGTGCCGAGCTGATGGGCGTGGGTGCCCTGCGGGACCTCGACGTCACTGATCTAACCCGCGCCGAAAGTATTCTCGACGGGGAAACCTTCCGGAGGGTCCGCCACATCGTCCACGAAAACGACCGCGTGGCACGGACCGTCGCGTTGCTGGAGAGCCGGGGCGCAGCGGCGATCGGCGAATTGCTGGACGCGAGCCACCGCTCCATGCGGGACGACTTCGAGATTTCCTGCGCGGAACTGGACCTCGCGGTGGACGCCGCCCGCGGCGCCGGGGCCATCGGTGCCCGGATGACCGGGGGCGGGTTTGGCGGCTCCGCCATCGCGCTGGTTCCCGCGGCCGAAGCCCGGGGAGTGGAAGAGGCCGTGCTGCGGGCCTTTGCCGGGCAGGGATTCGGGGCGCCGGAGATCTTTGCCGCGCGCCCCGCCGCGGGAGCCCGGCGGCTCTGAGCCGGGGGGTCTGTCGCGGAACCCGCGGGGCCTTCCGGAAGCCCCTCCCCGGGCGTAACCTGTGCGCACTTGCAGGACGCTAGTTGATGGAGGTGGGCACAATGTTGGACAAAAAGCAGGTGCTGGGAGTCGGTGCAGGAGACCTGCAGTTCGCGGTTTCACGGGAGACCGCACGCATCATGCGGGAGGCCAAAGGCGACCGGCTGAAGGCAACCAAAATCATCCTGGACAAACTCCTGGAGATGGGGCTGATCACGGAAGCGGACCTCCCGGTCCTGGTCCGGATCTGTGAGGAAGGATTTGCCGCCAGCTCCGGCAAGAAGGAGGCATCCGCGGCGTACCACGAGGTCCGGAAATCCTATGACCAATTGCTCCTGCAACCAGGTGCCAGCCCGGTAGCGCTCGCCTTCGCATCGGCGTCGGCCGGCTCCTATCTGTCCGGCGACGTTACGGAGGACGGTGGCGGAGGCAGCACCGGCGTTGTCTACAAAAAGTCCGGCGGGAACTGGCAGGAGACCCTGGCGGGGGCGGGCGCCGCGATCGGCGGCATCCTCGGGGGGGCCGCTGGTGCCGCGCTTGGCACCATCATTGGCGGAGTGGCCGGCAAGATCGTGGACGAATGCCTGTGACATCCGCCTGACGGCCGCCGCCCGGGGACCTCACGCGCCGTGGACGGCGCTCTGCTTCTGTTCCGAGCGGTCGAGGTAGGCCAGCAGGAGCTCCGCTGCGCGGTCAGGCTCGCCGGCTTCCAGTGCGGCGCAGATGTGCTCGTTGTCGTCGAGGTAGCTCCGGTAGAAGTGCGCGTCCACGGTGGCCTTGTGGAAGAACAGCCGCATCTCGGCGAGAACCTGCGACATGATCGTGTCCAGTCGGCGGCTGCCAGCCAGCGCCACGATCGCGCGGTGGAAGTGCTGGTTGGCGGTGCCCAGAGCCTCCTCGTCGTCGGCGGCCGCCGCGGCCTTGCCTTCCTCGACCGCGGCACGGACCGCGGCCACCCGCTCCGGAGTGCCTCCGCCGCGCAGGGCTGCGACCTCGACGGCGCGCCGCACCGTGTACACATCGTGGATGTCGCCGGGGGCCAGGCTGGCCACGAACACTCCGCGGTTGGGCTGCCGGACCACCAGGCGCTCCGCGGCCAGTTCGGCGAAGGCCTCCCGCACGGTGTTGCGTGAGACGCCCAGGTCTTCGGCAATCGTCGACTCGGTCAGCCGGGTGCCCGGCAGCAGCACTCCGTCGGCCAGTTGCTGGCGGAGTTCGGCCGCGACCCGGTCCGCCACGGAGGGGACGGCGATGCGCAGCCGCGCCGCGGCCGCCAGGGCGCGCGGACCGGCTTCGGAAGTCGTCATAGTGCCGAATGTACACGATTGTCCAAAACAGGAATCGTCGGATTGTTGAACAATCCGACGGGATAGTGCATCCTAAGAGGGGGCCAAGCACTGAGACGAGGATCACAAATGGCACACACCGGGCTAAACACCATCGACCTGAACAGCGACGTCGGCGAGTCTTACGGACGCTGGAGCCTCGGTGACGACACAGCAATGTTCCGCTCCGTTTCGAGCGCCAATGTGGCCTGCGGCTTCCACGCCGGAGACCCCAGCGTCATCCGGCGGACCTGCCGCGAGGCGGTCGCCGCCGGCGTCAGGATCGGCGCCCACGTCGGCTACCGCGACCTGRCCGGCTTCGGCCGCCGCTTCCTCGACATCGATCCGAACGAGCTGGCGGACGACGTCGTCTACCAGATCGGTGCGCTGCAGGCCCTGGCCGCCGCGGAAGGCGGCCAGGTCAGCTACGTCAAGCCGCACGGCGGCCTGTACAACGCGATCGTCGCGCACACCGCGCAGGCGCGGGCCGTCGTCGACGCGGTGAAGTCCGTGGATCCGAACCTGCCCATCCTGGGCCTGCCGGGCTCGGAAGTGCTTCGCCTGGCAGAGGCGGCCGGGATCCGGGCGGTCACCGAAGCCTTCGCGGACCGCGCCTACAACCGCGACGGCACCCTGGTTTCCCGCACCCTCCCCGGAGCCGTGCTGCACGACCACACCGAGGTCACCGAACATGTCCTCCGGATGGCCACCGATTCAGCCGTCCGCACCATCGATGGCTCCATCCTGAAAATCCGGGCCGAAAGCATCTGCGTCCACGGCGACTCCCCGGGAGCCGTAGCCATGGCAGCCGCGGTTCGCGAAGCGCTTAGCGCTGCCGGCATCGGCACCGCCTCATTCATCTAGGAACACCAACAGCCTCACCGGCGCTGCGTCTTGAGCCCGGCGCGACTTCAGCACACCCACCCAGCACAGGCAGCACCCGCATCTGGAGGAACATCATGACCGCACCGCACCAGGCCGCCCCGGCCGCAAGCAAGAGGCCCGGCAAGAGGCCCGGCAAGAGGCCCGGCAAGAGGAACCTGCCCCCTGGCGCCCTCAAGGCCTACATCGCAAGCCTCACCGGCACCTCGCTGGAGTACTACGACTTCGCGATCTACTCCGTGGCGTCGGCGCTGATCTTCCCCAAGATCTTCTTCCCGGTGGGCGACGAGCTGGTCGGCCTGTTGCTGTCCTTCTCCACCTTCGCCGTCGGCTACCTGGCCCGCCCGATCKGCGGCGTCATCTTCGGCCGRCTCGGCGACAAGATCGGCCGCAAGCACGTCCTGGTGGTCACACTGATGCTTATCGGCGTCGCCACGGTGCTCATTGGCGCCCTCCCCGACTACTCCGCGATCGGCGTCGCGGCTCCGGCGATCCTGGTGCTGCTGCGCCTGGCGCAGGGCATCGGCGTCGGCGGCGAATGGGGCGGAGCCGTCCTGCTCTCCAGCGAATTCGGCGACGCCCGCAAGCGCGGCTTCTGGTCCTCGGCAGCCCAGATCGGCCCGCCGGCCGGCAACCTGATGGCCAACGGTGTGCTGGCCCTCCTCGCGGCAACCCTCAGTAACGAGGCGTTCCTGTCCTGGGGCTGGCGCGTGGCCTTCCTGGCCTCCGCCCTGCTGGTGGTCTTCGGCCTCCTGATCCGACTCAAGCTCGAAGAAACCCCCGTCTTCAAGGCCATCCAGGCCCACGGCGAGGCCCCCAAGGCCCCCATCAAAGAGGTCTTCACCAAGGAACCCCGCGCGCTGCTGGCAGCCGCCCTGTCCCGCATCTGCCCCGACGTGCTCTACTCCCTCTTCACTGTCTTCGTCGCCCTCTATGCCACCAAGCAGCTGGGCATGACCACCGGCAACGTCCTCGGCGCCATCCTGATCGGCTCGGCTTTCCAGCTCGCCCTGATCCCGGCCGCCGGCGCGCTGACGGACCGCTTCAACCGGCGCCTCGTCTACGGCATCGCCGCCGTTGGCACGGCCCTCTACATCCCGCTGTTCTTCCTGATGATCCAAGGCAAGTCCGTGCTGATGCTCACCATCGGCGTCGTAATCGGCCTTGCCTTCCACGCGTTCATGTACGGCCCGCAGGCCGCCTACATCACCGAGCAGTTCCCGGCCCGGCTGCGCTACGCCGGCAGCTCGCTGGCCTACACCCTCGCCGGCGTGATCGGCGGCGCCATTGCCCCGCTGGTCTTTACGGCGCTCTACGCCGCCACCGGCAACTGGTTCCTGATCGCGGGCTACCTCGCGGTCTCCGCCGTGGTGACGGTGGTAGGCCTGGCGATCGGCCGGAACCCGCAGACAGCCGAGGAAGAGCGGCTGCTGCAGGAAGCCCGCGCCTAAACGGCGCGGACCCTGGAGACGGCGGCAATGATGGAGACAGCAATGGAAACGGTGGCAGCGCGGCAGGCGGCCGTCCACAAAGTGAACGCGGTGCGGGCGGTGGGCACCCGCGCGGTGCTCGCAGAACTCACCGGCACCGAAGGCGTGCTGGCGCTGCAGGCGCTGCTCCTTGAGCACCCGTTGCCCGGGCAACTGGACGTGCTCGCCGCCGCCGAAACCGTCATGGTTACGGCCGACTCGCCCGTCGCCGCCCGCCGGATCGCCGCGCAGCTGCTGCAGCTCGACCTCACCGCCCCGGTGCAGCGCGACGGCGGCCTCGTGGTCATCGACACCGTGTACGACGGCGCGGACCTCGCCGAAGTGGCGGAGCTGACCGGGCTCGGGATCGAGGGCGTGATCGCCGCCCATTGCCGCCAGCAGTGGACGGTGGCCTTCGCCGGCTTCGCCCCGGGATTCGGCTACCTCGTCGGGGAGAACGAAGTCCTCAACGTTCCCCGCCGCAGTTCCCCGCGCACCGCCGTTCCCGCAGGTGCCGTGGCGCTGGCCGGAACGTACTCGGCCGTGTACCCGCGCCGCTCACCCGGCGGCTGGCAGCTGATCGGCCACACCGCCGCCCGGATGTGGGACCTGGACCGCGAGCAGCCCGCCCTGGCCGCGCCCGGCCACCGGATCCAGTTCCGCGCGGTCCGGGAGACGGTGGCGCTTGCCCCGGAACCGCAGCCCGAGACCCCCGCGCCGGAGGTGACTTCGGGACTCCGGATCGTCTCGCCCGGCCTGCAGAGCCTGATCCAGGACCTCGGACGCCACGGCCACTCCGGACTGGGTGTCTCCGCCGCCGGAGCCCTGGACCGCGCCTCGCTGCGCCGCGCCAACCGGCTGGTCGGGAACGCGCCCGGCGCAGCCGGTATTGAGACAGTGGCGATCGAGACCGCCGCCGGCGGGCTCACGGTCCAGGCCGTCGGGGACCAGGTCCTGGCCGTCGCCGGGGCGCCGTCGGAACTGGCCATCACCACCCCGGGCCGCCCTGACGCGGAGCCCGACCGCCGTACCGTGCCGATGGCCACCCCGTTCGCCCTGCTTGACGGCGAGACGCTCAGCATCGGCGCGCCGGAGAGCGGCTTCCGCAGCTACCTCGCGGTCCGCGGCGGCGTGGATGCCGCCCCGGTCCTCGGCAGCCGCTCCACCGACACGATGTCCGGGATCGGCCCGGCGCCGCTGACCGCGCGGCAGCTCCTGGCCTCCGGCGGCGACTCCGAGTCCGGCGTCGTCGGCCACCCGGAACTGCAGCCCGAGTTCCCCGGCACCGGGGTGACCGTGCTCGACGTCGTCCCCGGCCCGCGCGCTGACTGGTTCGACGCCGAGGCGCTGGAGTCGCTTACCGCCCAGGAGTGGCTGGTCAAGCCGCAGTCCAACCGGGTGGGCATGCGGCTCGACGGAACACCGCTGCAGCGCACCCGGGACGGGGAGCTGGCCAGCGAAGGGACCGTCGCGGGTGCGCTGCAGGTCCCGCCCGAAGGCCTGCCGGTGCTCTTCCTCGCCGACCACCCCATCACCGGCGGCTACCCCGTGATCGCCGTCGTCGTCGACTCGCAACTGGACCTCGCCGCGCAGGTCCCGATCGGCGGGACCATCCGCTTCCGCTGGGCGGACTCCGGCACCACCGGCCCCGCCACCTCCGACCACAGCCCCGCCGACATCCCCGCCGAACAAGCCCCCGACGAAGAAGTGAGTAACTGATGCGCAAGGTCCTGATCGCCAACCGCGGCGAAATCGCCGTCCGGATCGCCCGGGCCTGCGACGACGCCCAGCTGGCGTCCGTCGCCGTCTACGCGGACATCGATGCCGATGCGGTGCACGTTTCCGCCGCGGCCGAGGCCTTCGCCCTGGGCGGCAATTCGCCCGCCGACACCTACCTGAACATCCCCAAACTGCTGGCCGCGGCCGCCGAATCCGGCGCCGACGCCATCCACCCCGGCTACGGCTTCCTGTCCGAAAACGCCGAGTTCGCCCAGGCCGTCCTCGACGCCGGACTGACCTGGATCGGGCCCGCGCCCGACGCCATCCGGCTGCTTGGCAACAAGATCACCGCCCGCGAAACCGCCGTCCGCGCCGGGGCACCCCTCGTGGCCGGCAGCGACGGTCCGGTCGGTTCCGCCGCCGAGGCCCGCGCCTTTGCCGAGCAGCACGGACTGCCGATCGCGATCAAGGCGGCCTTCGGCGGCGGCGGCCGCGGCATGAAGGTGGTCCGCGCGCTCGACGAAATCGAGGAGGCCTTCGACTCCGCCGTCCGCGAGGCGGTCGCCGCCTTCGGCCGCGGCGAGTGCTTCGTGGAGCGCTACCTCGACCGGCCGCGCCACGTCGAGGCCCAGGTCCTGGCGGACACCCACGGGAACGTCGTCGTCGTCGGGACCCGCGACTGCTCGCTGCAGCGCAGGCACCAGAAACTCGTCGAGGAAGCCCCCGCACCTTTCCTCACGGAGGCGCAGACCGAGCAGATCTACCAGGCGTCCAAGGCGGTCTGCCGGGAAGCCCGCTACTCCGGCGCCGGCACGGTGGAATTCCTCGTCGCCGCCGACGGCACGGTCGCCTTTCTGGAGGTCAACACCCGCCTGCAGGTGGAGCACCCCATCACCGAGGAAACCACCGGGATCGACCTGGTGCAGGAGCAGTTCCGCATCGCGGCCGGGGAGCCGCTGCGCCTCACCGGGGACCCGGCACCCCGCGGCCACTCCTTCGAATTCCGGCTCAACGCCGAGGACGTGGGCCGCGGCTTCCTCCCCTCGCCGGGCACCGTGACCGGGTTCTCCGGCCCCACCGGCCCTGGGGTCCGGCTCGACTCCGGCGTCCGCTCCGGCTCGTTTGTCCCGCCGCAGTTCGACTCGCTGCTGGCCAAGCTGATCGTCACCGGCGCGGACCGGCAGCAGGCCCTGCGCCGCGCCCGCCGCGCCCTCGCGGAGCTCAGCATCACCGGGGTGGCCACCGTGCTGCCGTTCCACCGGGCCGTGCTGGAGTCCCCGGACTTCACCTCCGAGGCCGGGCTGGGAATCCACACCCGCTGGATCGAAACCGACTTCGCTGACCGGATTCCGGCCGACCCCGGCTACAGCACCACTGCGCCCGACGGCGAACGCCGCACCATCACGGTCGAGGTCGACGGCAAGCGGCTCGCCGTCGGGCTGCCGGCGGATTTGCTGGACGGCTGGGCGCGGTCCGGCCGGGCGCTGCCTGGCGGAGTTTCGCTTGGGGGCTCGCTGGAGGGCTCACCGGGGACCGCGTCCGACGGCGGCGTTGCCGCGCCCGCGGATCCGGGGGAACTGCGGGCCCACATGGCCGGGACCGTGGTGAAGTGGCTCGTCGCGCCGGGGGCCGAGGTCGCGGCGGGGGAACCCGTCGTCGTGCTCGAAGCGATGAAGATGGAAACCCAGGTTGCCGCACACCGGGACGGAACGGTGACCGACGTCCGGGCCGAAGCCGGCGGCGTGGTCACGGCCGGAGCGGTGCTGGCGCTGATCGGGTAGCCGCGGGACATGCCCACCTCCCGAGCCGGCGGGTGGACATAGTGCCACTATGTCCAACCCCGGCGCTCAGGGCTGGGCATGCTCGTCCGTCGAGCGGGCCGCCTTCCGAGCTTTCGGCCGCACCGCCGGGCAGTCCGGCCCTACCGCCACGCGCGTCCCGGGAACATAATCGGCGGTATCAACCCCGTACGGAGAATGGAAGGCGGCAGCCATGTCTGTCTACACGCTTGGAATCTGGCTGGTCCACCCGGGACGCGAGAATGATTTTGTCCAGGCCTGGCGGGATTTGGCGAGGAAAACGCAGGAGGACTATCCCAACACCAAGGCCGTGCTGATGCACGACCATGACGTCAGGAACCGGTTCATCAGCACCGGCCCCTGGGAATCACTCGAACAGATTGAACAGTGGCGGGCATCAGCCACCTTCACCCAGGGGGTGGACGCAATGCGCGAGATGCTGGAGCACTTCGAATCGCGCACGCTCGACGAGGCAGCCAGCATCGGCTGAGGCAGCCGCCGTCGTCAGCTTTGTGCCAGTGCGTCCAGCACGGCAGCCAGCAGCACACCGTCCCGGCCCCAGACGGGGTCGAAAATCTCGACGTACCAGGACTCGGCCAGCACCAGCGCCAGCGATTCGTTGGCCTCGGCGGACCAGTCTTTGAGCTGGTCCGCTTCGATCGGGCTTTCGCTGGTGCCCAGCACGGTAACGATCTCGGCGTCCTGCAGTGTCACGGGAATCGAGGCGCGGCTCATTTCCCCCGGGGCGTGTGCCACCGTCACCAGTTCCGTCCGCGAGGAGAGGTCCAGAAGGCTGCCCGCCGACTCCGGGGTGCAGTAGCCCGTCACGTAGGCCCGCTGGACGTTGCCGCCCTCGCGGAGCCCGGGCTGCGACTCCTTGGTGAACAGCCCGTTCCGGTTGAGTGCCGCCAGCTGGCCGGCGATCGCCTCCGTCTCCGCATCGATGCCGGGGGTGAACGTTCCGGGCTGGTACTGGCTCCGGCCCTCCAGCCAGCGTGCCGTCAGTTCGCCGGCTGCTGGGATCGTGGTGGCCTGCCGCCAGACCTGCCGGTCCGCCAGCAGCCTGCCGAAGCTGTCCCGTTCAGTTGTGTACTGGTCGTCCATGAGCGAGTTCCACCTCCCTGCCGTGCATTGAATCCGGTCTACTTCATCCTGCTGACCCCGAGCTTCCACCGCAAGGCAGATTTAGCGCCGCGTCACGGAACGGCTGCCGGAGCAATCGATGTGAACCGGGAAGGGCCCCGGCGGGAATCAGGCCTCGCGCAGCGGGCGCCGGGCCAGCCAGGCGGCCACGATGGCGCCGGAGATGTTGTGCCAGAGCGAGAACACGGCCGACGGCAGGGCCGCCAGCGGGCTGAAGTGGGCCGTGGCCAGCGTCGCCGCGAGGCCGGAATTCTGCATTCCCACCTCGAAGGCCAGGGCGCGGCGGGCCTTGTCGTCCAGGCGTCCGAGCTTTCCGGCCAGGTAGCCCAGGCCCAGGCCGAAGCCGTTGTGCAGCACCACGGCGAGGAAGACGATGCCGCCGGCGGCCACGATCTTGTTCGCACTGCCCGCCACGACGATTGCCACAATCAGCGAAATGACGACGGCGGAGGCCCAGGGCAGCGCCGGAAGCACCTTGGCGACGACCTTCTTCAGGAACAGGCGGGCCAGCAGGCCGGCGATTACCGGCAGCAGCACGGTTTTGACGATGTCCAGCACCATGCCTGCGGCGTCGATCTGAAGGTAGGACCCGGCCAGGAAGAGCACCAGCAAAGGTGTGACGATCGGGGCGATCAGCGTGGACACGGAGGCGACGGCCACCGAGAGGGCCACATCGCCCTTGGCCAGGAACGCCATCACGTTCGACGCCGTGCCCGACGGGGCGCAGCCGACCAGGATCAGGCCGACGGCGAGTTCCGGCTCAAGGTGCAGTGCCTGGGCGATCAGCCACCCGGCGCCGGGCATGATGACGTAGTGCGCCACGATGCCCAGCACCACGGCCCAGGGGCGCTTCGCCACGGAGGCGAAGTCCGGCGGGGTCAGGGTCAGGCCCATGCAGAACATGATGATGCCGAGCAGGTACGGCACGCTCGGAGCGAGCGGTTTGAAGGCGCCCGGCAGGAGGAAACCGGCGACGCCGGCCACCACCACCAGGAGCGGGAAAACGCTGACCGCAATGCGGGCGATCTTCGCCTCGGCGGCGAGGGCCGGATTGACCGGGGTGGCCGCGTCAGTGCGGGACTCCGGTGCGGACTGTGGGGATTTGGTTGCCTCAAGCATCCAAGCATGGTGCCACCAGCGTCCGCCATGCGGCCACTTTATGACCAATCGGCGGACGAGTATGTCAGATTTAAAGCCCCGGTGCCGGGCTAGCGGGGTTAGGCGACGGGGTTCGCTGGCCCAGCATGGCGATGAACTCCTCCGCCTGGCGCAGGTTGCGGGCCATCTTGGCGCGCTGGTGTTCGGCCCGTTCCAGGAATTCAGCCAGCCGGGCGTCGGCGCCAGCAGTGTCAGCGGGGCCGGCGGCCTCCGTACTTAGCAGGCCCAGGATTTCGGCCATCTCCTCGAGGGAGAAGCCCAGCGGTTTCATTTGCTTGATCAGCATCAGGCGCGCGGCGTCAGACTCGGAATAGACCCGGAAGCCGCCCCCGGTGCGGGCCGTCGCGGGGAGCAGCCCGACGTCGTCGTAATGGCGAATAGTCCGCAAGGACAGTCCGGTGCGTTCTGCCAGTTCGCCGATGTGCATGGTGCTGCGGCTCGCGTCCGTCAATGGGGCCCCTTCCTTCGTCCGGTTGAAACTCTACCATCACGTTAGGGTAGAGTTTGTGGGGAGTGGTGCGACCGCCAAGGCCGGTCCCGCTCCCTGCCGGCGCAGTGCTGCGCCCCCGCATTCTTCGCAACTGAGGGGCCCTGCCGCGCCTCCTGACCCTGAACGGAGCCAGCGATGGCCGTCAAAACCGCCGGGAATTCCCCGGCCTTCACTCCCGAACAGCTGCAATCGGTCCGGGGCGCCCTGCTGTCCCCTCGGCGGCTGAAGACAGAGGTCCTGGGCGGACTCGTCGTCGCGCTGGCCCTGATCCCGGAGGCGATCGCCTTCTCGATTATCGCCGGCGTCGATCCGCGAATCGGGCTCTTCGCGTCCTTCACCATGGCCGTCACCATCTCCTTCGTCGGCGGCCGGCCGGCAATGATTTCGGCTGCGACCGGAGCCGTCGCCCTGGTGATCGCCCCGCTGGTGAAGTCCCATGGGCTGGACTACCTAGTCGCCGCGGTGATCCTGGCCGGCCTGTTCCAGATCATCCTGGGACTCTCCGGGGTTGCCAAGCTGATGCGCTTCATCCCGCGCTCGGTGATGGTGGGCTTCGTCAATGCGCTGGCCATCCTGATTTTCCTCTCGCAGTTGCCGGAGTTGATCGGCGTCCCGTGGCTGGTCTACCCGTTGACGGCGCTGGGGCTGCTGATCGTGTTCGGGCTGCCCAAGCTCACCAAGGCAGTCCCTGCCCCGCTGGTCGCTATCGTGGCGCTGACGCTCATCACGGTGTTCGCCGCCGTCGCCGTCCCTACCGTGGGGGACAAGGGCGCACTGCCCGATTCGCTGCCCGCGCTCTTCATCCCGAACGTGCCTTTCACGCTCGAGACCCTGCAAATTATCTTCCCTTTCGCCCTCGCCATGGCCTTCGTGGGGCTGCTCGAATCCCTGATGACCGCCAAACTGGTCGATGACATCACGGACACCCGCTCGCCCAAGACCCGGGAGGCCTGGGGCCAGGGCGTGGCAAACGTCGTCACCGGGTTCTTCGGCGGCATGGGTGGCTGCGCAATGATCGGCCAGACCATGATCAACGTGAAGGCCTCCGGCGCCCGCACCCGGATCTCCACCTTCCTGGCCGGTGTCTTCCTGCTGATCCTGGTGGTGGCCTTGGGCGGCATCGTCTCGCTGATCCCGATGGCCGCGCTCGTTGCTGTGATGATTTTCGTCTCCGTGGCCACCTTCGACTGGCACAGTATCCGTCCGCGGACCCTGAAAATGATGCCCAAGAGCGAAACCGCCGTCATGGTCGCCACCGTCATCGTCACCGTCGCCACCCACAACCTGGCGATCGGCGTCGGCGTCGGGGTGCTGGTCGCGATGGTGATGTTTGCCCGCCGGGTCGCTCACTTCGTTACCGTGCACCGCACCGTGGCAGAGGTCGACGGCGGCCCCGTCGCCACCTACCGGGTCGACGGGGAACTCTTCTTCGCTTCCTCAAACGACCTCTATACCCAGTTCGAGTACGCCTTGGACCCCCAGCGCGTGGTCATCGACCTGCATGCCTCACATCTGTGGGATGCCTCCACCATCGCGGCGCTGGACGCCATCACCGAGAAGTACCACCAACACGGCAAGGACGTGTTGGTCGTCGGCCTCAACGACGCCAGCGTCCACATGCGCGAACGCCTCGGCGGCAAACTCGGCGCCGGGCACTAGGAACCGGGCGCTACGAGGACGGCTTGGACGCCTTCCCGTCGAGCCAGAGCGTGTCAGACTCGTCGCTGTGCGCGCCGGTGGCGCCAACGTGCTTGCTGCTGATGCCGGGGCCCTGCCGGATGACGTGGACGAGTGCCATCCCGTGGCCGCGGCCCAGCCCGTAATCCGTCTTCAGCCAGTCGAGGATCTCCCCGGCCTGCGCGGGCGCGTCCGCGAAGCCCTTCTGCCGGGCGAGCTCGAGGAGCTGGCGGGGAGTAAGCCCGGTCTTGTCCTCGATCGTGTCGAGGTACGCCTGGAATGACATCCTTGGATTCCCTTCAGCGGTTCTTGAGTTCCGGCCACTCTAAGGACCGGGATCGGTTACCGCCAGACCCGTCTGGCCCTAATTTGGGGTCCTTCAACCGGGTACCGGGAGGGGCTACGCTCGGGACTATGGCGCAGACATGGGAACCGGGTCAACCCGGTGTGCTCAGTCTTCCTTCCGGACGCCTGATCCGTGGCCGGGGCCTGCTGGCGCCGTTCCCGTCCGGTCCACGGCCCGAATTCGGCTTGTACCTGCTGGGCAGTCGCCCGCATCCGACGGAGTGGGACTCCCGCTGGGTCCGCTGGCGGGACCTGCATGTTCCCGCCGACGACGCCGATGCCCTAGACGCCTTCCGGGAGGCGTGGCGGCGCGCGGAGACGGAGCGGGTCGAGGTGGCCTGCTGGGCAGGCCGGGGCAGGACCGGCACCGCTCTTGCCTGCATCGCGGTGCTCGACGGCGTCCCGCCCGCCGAAGCTGTCGCCTTCGTGCGGCGGAACTACCGGCGCACCGCCGTGGAGACGCCCTGGCAGCGTCGCTACGTCAGGCGCTTTGGCGGGGCAGTTTCCTAAGCCGCAAACGCATCGGCGAGGCGCCGATTCCCCAGCCCTAGCCCTGCGTCAGCCGGTAGCGCTCGATCTGCTTGAGCCGGCGCAGCAGGCTGTCGCGCCGCGGGTGCGGGACGGCGTCGGCCGGTTCCGCGGTGAGGTCGATGTGCGCCGTTCCGTACTGCCACAGCAGCAGGTCGTCCAGCAGCCGGTCTGGGCCGGGGGAGTAGCGGTGGTCCAGGGCCTTACGGACCTCGGTGATCCGGTTGGCGCTGAGCAGGCCCGCGAGCTGCACGGTCTGGTTCAAGCCGTGCGCGGCCATCAACTCGGCGGCCCAGCCCCAGTCGTCGTCGACCTTGCGGTCCACGTGCGGCAGCAGTGTCCGCCAGACGTCCCGGATCCGGTTCGGGGTGAGCTGCGCGGCGCCCTCGCCGTCCATGTCCCAGTAGCTGCGGACCTCCTCGTAGCGCTCATGCAGGTCCGCGAAGGCGCCCTCCACGGTCTCCAACATGGCGGCCGTGGCGGTGAACTGGCGGTCGAAATGCGGGGTCCATGCCCGCGGATCCTCGGCCTTGAACCGGATGTCGTGCTCAATTTCGCTCCAGGCGTGCGCGAAGACCGTCCGGATCTGGCATTCGAAGAAGTAGCTGCCGTTGGGCTGCGCCTCTGGGTTGAAGGCCTGCTGGTACTCCTTGACGGCATCATTCTGGATGGTCCGCAGGATCAGGTGCCGGCTGGAGTAGCCGTAGGTTCCGGACTCGATCGAGCCGATGTCCTTCTCGCGGTCGCCCCGGCAGTCGAAGAGCTGGCGCTGGCGCTTGATCAGGTTGGCGACGACGGCGTTTTCGGCCGGGAGCTTGGTGATGACGCGGATGCCGACCATGTCATTGAGCGTGCGGAACGGGTCCGGAAATTTCAGCACCGGCGGCCCGCCCGGCTCCAGCGGTTCCTCAATGCGGGAAATCTTCTCGCGGAACGACTCCACCGTCTTGGTCCGGCCGGTCACGAACAGCGGTGTCACCTCCGTGCCCTTGAGCATGGCACGCAGCGTCAGCAGCACTTCGCGGGTGACCAGTTTCAGGGCAGGACGGACCCGCTCATAGAGTTCCACGTTGTCCTGCACGGATTCGCGCAGCGCGGGGTCAAGGCGCTCCCAGTTGCTAGCCATGGGCCTAGCTTACGGCGCAGCTGTGACAGCCAGCCCGGCCCGTCACCGTGTGGCGGCAATACAGCGCCGGCCTCAACGGCGCCGCGCGGCGCCCAAGGTAGGCTCTGCAGATGGCTGATGTGCGGCGTCGGACTCTATTGGCGGCCGCAGCGGCGGCGACACTGGGGGCGGTCGCTGCCTGTTCACCGGGCCCCAAGGAGGACACAGTGAAGCGGCAGAAGTACCACTACGGCGACGACCCGAGCCAGTGGGGGGAACTCTTCCTCCCGGACGCGGCCGAGCCCAGGGGCGTGGTCGTGGTGATCCACGGCGGCTATTGGCGTTCGCAGTACGGCGCCGAACTCGGCGAACCGCTGGCCAAGGACCTCGCTGCGCACGGCGTGGCCGCCTGGAACCTGGAGTACCGGCGGGCCGGCAACGGCGGAGGCTGGCCGCACACTTTCGCGGACATCCTCGCCGGAATCGACAAGCTGCGCGACATCGCCGACGAACACGGCCTCGGCCTGGACCGCGTCGTCGCGCTCGGCCACTCCGCCGGCGGGCACCTGGCCGTCTGGGCGGCCGGCCGCAGCCGGCTTGGCCAGCTCGGCGCCCCGGACGCGGACCGCCAGCTGCAGCGCAAGGACGACGACGGCGCGGTGCACCTTACCGGTGTCGTCAGCCAGTCCGGGCTGCTGAACCTGGCCGAGGCGGAGCGGCTCAACCTGAGCAACGGCGCGGTGAGCAACTTCCTGGGCGGTTCCTCGGAAAAATACCCCAAACGGCATAAGTTCGCCGACCCGATGAGCGCCGTGCCGCTGCGGGTTCCGGTGTACGCCGTGCACACCACCGAGGACGATACTGTGCCGATGAGCCAGTCCGAGGCCTACTCGGCCGCGGCCAAGGCCTGCGGCGCCCCGGTCCAGTTCCTCAAGGTCCCCGGCGACCACTTCGCGCTGATCGACCCGAAGGCGGCCGCCTACCGGAAATGCCGCGAGCTCGTGCAGCAACTGCTGGGCTGAACCGGCCGAGGCGGCCCCCGGGAGCGGCCGCCCGAAAGGGCCCGGCGAAGCAGCCCGGCGCCGGTGATAGCGTGGCCCCATGCATGTGAAAGTTCCCGCGGTGCTCCGTGCCCCCGTGGCGGGCTTCACCAGGTTCGCGCGCGCCTTCGCGCCCAGCCATCCCGCCCAGGTGATCGTCCTGGGCTTTGCCGGCGCCGTCGCCGCGGGGACCGGACTGCTGTCCCTGCCGGTGGCGAAGACCGGCGACGGCGGGGCCACCTTCCTGGAAGCCCTCTTCACGGCCACCTCAGCCGTTTGCGTGACAGGCCTGAGCACCGTGGACACGCCCGTGTTCTGGAGCGGCTTCGGCCAGGTGGTCATCCTGGTGCTGATCCAGATCGGCGGGTTCGGCGTGATGTCCTTCGGCACCCTGCTCGGGGTCCTGACCGCCCGTCGGCTGGGCCTGAAATCCCGGTTGTCCGCCGCCGCGGAGACCAAAAGCACCGGTTTCGGCGACGTCCGCGGGGTGCTGGTGGGGGTCCTCGGCATCAGCCTGATCGTGGAAGCGCTGTTGGCCGTGATTCTCGCGGCCCGCTTCATGGCCGGCTACGGCTACCCGCCCGGCGAGGCCGTATGGCGTGGCATCTTCCATGCGGTGTCAGCCTTTAACAACGCCGGCTTCGCCCTGTATTCGGACAACCTGATGGGGTTCGTCGGCGACCCCTGGGTGTGCCTTCCGATTGCCGCGGCGGTGATCATCGGCGGCCTTGGTTTCCCTGTCCTCTTTGAACTGGTCCGGCAGTACCGGCGCCCGATCTTCTGGGGCATGAACACGAAACTGGTCCTGGTCGGCTCGGCGGTGCTACTCACCGGCGGGACCGTTTTCCTGACCGCGGTGGAGTGGACCAACCCGGCCACACTCGGCGCGCTGCCGGCCGGTGACCGCGTGCTCGCCGGCTTCTTCCAGTCCGCCATCACCCGCACCGCCGGCTTCAACAGCATCGACATCTCGCAGATGCATCCCGTGTCCTGGCTCGGCATGGACATCCTGATGTTCATCGGCGGTGGCCCGGCCGGAACCGCCGGCGGCTTGAAGATCACCACCTTCGCCGTGCTCTTCTTCATCCTCAGCACCGAACTCCAGGGCGGCACGGCCGTGAACATCTTCGGGAAACGGCTCTCCCGGGCCGTCCACCGCCAGGCGATCACCGTGGTGCTCCTCGCGATCGCCCTGGTGGTCGGATCCACCATGTTCCTGATGCTCATTACCGACTTTGGCCAGGAGCGGATCCTTTTCGAAGTTGTCTCCGCCTTCGCGACAGTGGGCCTGTCCACGGGCATCACCGCCGCCATGCCGCCGGCCGGCCAGCTGGTCCTGATCCTGCTAATGTTCGTCGGCAGGCTGGGGCCGGTGACCCTCGGCGCCGCCCTCGCGTTGCGCGAACGGCCCCTGCTTTACGAATTCCCCAAGGAAAGGCCGCTCATTGGCTAAGAACATTTTTGCCGCCCGCACTGCGGCCGCCAGCACCAAGGCGTCCTCGGTGGTGGTCATTGGGCTCGGCCGCTTCGGCGGCTCCCTGGCCCTGGAGCTCGAGGCCCAGGGGACCGAGGTCCTCGGGGTGGACGCCAGCGAGGAAATTGTCCAGTCCTTCAACGGGCGCCTCACCCATGTGGTCAGGGCCGATTCGACTAAGGAGGAGGTGCTGCGCCAGCTGTCCGTGCACGAGTTTGACCGCGCGGTGGTGGGCATCGGCTCCGACATTGAAGCCAGCATCCTGACCACCTCGCGGCTGCTGAAATTCCAGCGCCCGCAGATCTGGGCGAAGGCAATCAGCGAGCCGCACGCCGAAATCCTCGCCCAGCTCGGCGTCGAGCACGTGATCCGGCCTGAGCATGACATGGGCAGGCGGGTGGCCCACCTGGTCCTCGGCTCCATCCTCGACTACGTGGAATTCGAGGACGATTTTGTGATGATCCGGACGGGCCCTCCGGCTATCGTCCGGGACCGCCCGCTCGGGGTCGTGGGACTGCGGGAGAAATTCGGCGTGACCGTGGTGGCCGTCAAGCGCCCCGGCGGGATCTGGGGCCACACCACGGCGCAAACGGTCCTCTATGAGGAGGACCAGATCATCGTCCAGGGTGCCAAGTCACAGGCGGAACGATTCAGCACGATGCCGTAGGCAAGTAGACTGGGATCTGGTGCGCCGGGAAGTCTGGTCGGCATAGTTCAGTCGACCCAAATTTTAGGACTTCCGCATGAGCCACACACCTCCTCCCGCGCCCCAGGCCGGCACGCCGCGCCTGACCATCTTCGGTCGCGGCAGTTACGCCGAATCCCTGCGCATCGGCGAAATCCTCCGAAAGGAAACCGTCGGCGGAGCCCTGCTCGTGTTCGCGGCCGTCGCCGCGCTGATCTGGGCCAACTCGCCGGCGTCGGAGAGCTACTTTGCGCTCCGCGACTTCAAGATCGGCTACGAACCCTGGCACCTGGACCTCAGCCTGGGGGCCTGGGCGGCCGACGGACTGCTCGCCATCTTCTTTTTCCTGGTCGGCCTGGAGCTCAAGCGCGAGTTCGTGGCCGGCGATCTTCGCCAGCTGGACAAGTCGATCGTGCCGGTTGCCGCGGCCGCCGGCGGGGTGATCATCCCGGCGGTGATCTACGCCGTCGTCAACCTCGGCAGTCCGGAAACGCTGCGCGGCTGGGCGATCCCCACCGCCACGGACATAGCCTTCGCCGTCGCGGTCCTCGCGATCATCGGCTCGCACCTGCCGAGTGCGTTGCGGATCTTCCTGCTCACCCTCGCCGTGGTGGATGACCTGATCGCCATCACCATCATTGCCGTGTTCTACTCCAGCGACCTCCAGCTTGCCCCCCTGCTGCTGGCCCTGCTGCCGCTGGGCCTGTACACCTACCTGGCGCACCGGTACCGCCGCTTCTTCGGGCTGAAGGCCCCCGCGGCGTGGTTCATCCTGCTGCCCCTCGGCCTGGCCACCTGGGCCCTGGTGCATGCCTCGGGCATCCACGCGACCGTGGCCGGCGTCCTGCTCGGCTTCGCGATCCCGGTGCTGCGCTCCCAGGCCAGCGGGGGACCGGAAGCCGGACCGGGGCTTTCGGAAATCTTCGAGCACCGGTTCCGGCCGATCTCGGCCGGCGTCGCGGTGCCGGTCTTCGCCTTCTTCTCCGCCGGCGTTGCCGTGGGCGGCTGGGGCGGGCTGGGCTCGGCGCTGGCGGACCCGGTCGCCGTGGGCGTCATCCTGGCCCTCGTCCTGGGCAAACCGGCCGGCATCCTGGGCACCACCTGGCTGCTCACCAAGGTAACCAAGGCGCGGCTGGACAACTCGTTCAAGTGGATCGACGTGTTCGGCGTCTCGATCCTGGCCGGGATCGGCTTCACCGTGTCGCTGCTGGTAGCGGAGCTCAGTTTCGGCAATGGCAGCGTCCATGACGACCACGCCAAGGTCGGCATCCTGGCGGCGTCGTTGCTGGCCGCCCTGCTGGCGAGCGTGGTGCTCCGCACCCGCAACCGGCAGTACCGGCAGGCGGAGGAAGAGGAGCGGCGGGACTCGGACAATGACGGCATTCCCGACGTCTACCAGGAGGGCGGCGCGGAGCGCTGAACCTGCGCGGAGCGCTGAACCGGCGCGGGCCGGCGCTAGGCGCGGTGGTCGGTGCCGCGCATCCGTACCGCGACGACGAGCCCGGACGCCGCCGTCAAAGCGGCGACGACGGCGATCGCCACCGGAATGCCGTAGGCGTCCGCGAGTATCCCGGACAGCAGCGCGCCCACGGCGAAGCCGCCGTCGCGCCACAAGCGGTAGATGCCGACCGAACGCGCCCGCCACTGCGGGTGGGCCACATCGCCGATGGCCGCCAGCAGGGTGGGGTAGACCATCGCCGTGCCCACGCCGAGCAGGACGGCCGCGAGGAGCCAAATTTCGAAGCCATGGCCGGCCGCCACGATGGCMAGGCCCACGGCCTGGATAAACATGCCGCCCGCGATCAGCCACTTGCGCCCCAGCCGGTCTGAGGCGGCGCCGGTGATAAGTTGCACCGCTCCCCAAACCGCCGGGTATACCGCGGCGAGGATGCCGATGCGCTCGATCGAGAGGCCGGCGCCGGCGAAGAGAACCGGGAACAGGCCCCAGGCCAGGCCGTCGTTGAGGTTGTTGACCAGCCCGGCCTGGCTCACCGAGGAGAGCGAGCGGTCCCGGAAGCTGGTCAGGGTAAAGATTTCGCGGGTGCTGAGCGCCGCGCCGGCACCGCTGTGCGCGTCGACGTGGTTTGCGGCCTCGGTTTTCGCATGGTGGTGCGTTTCCTTGACGGCGAGCACGGACAGGCCGAGCCCCAGGGCGATGTAGGCGGCGCCGAGCAGGAACGGCGCCGGCCGCAGGCCGTAGGACGCCGCGAGGTAGCCGGTAACCAGGGCCGTGCCGGCCACGCCAAGGTAGCCCGCGGCCTCGTTGAATCCCATCGCGAGGCCGCGCCGGTTCGGGCCGACCAGGTCCATTTTCATGACCACCGTGGTGGACCAGGTAAGGCCCTGGCTGATGCCCAGGATCACGTTGGCGGCCACGATCCAGGACCAGCTGGTGCCGAAGATCAGCAGCAGCGGCACGGGCAGCGCGATCAGCCAGCCGGCCACCAGCACCGGCTTGCGCCCATAGCGGTCCGAGAGCGTCCCGGCGAAGTAGTTGGTGGCTGCCTTGGCCAGTCCGAAGGCCAGGACGAAAGTCAGGGCGCTCGTGTATTTGTCGAGATGGAACACGTCGCTGGCGAGCAGCGGCAGCACGGTGCGTTCCTGGCCGAGGGTGCCCCCGACGAGGGCGTTGACCGCAACGAGCAGCATGAACTGGGCAATATTCTGGCGCAGCCCCAGGATCACGGCGCCGGGCGCGCCGGCGCGGCGGGGCGAGGGCTGGGTGTCAGGGGTGGGCACTCCTTAAGGCTATACCCCTGGGGGTATCGTACCAAAACACCGGTTGGGGCGGCGCCGGGCGGCGTTCTCTGGCAGAGTATGAGCATGCTCACAGTCATTGGTGAGGCCCTGGTTGATGTTGTCCAGCGCTCCTCAGGTATCCAGGCCCACGTCGGCGGCAGCCCCTTGAACGTCGCGGTGGGCCTGGCCCGGCTGGACCACCCGGTGCAGTTCATCGGCCGCTACGGCCGGGACGCCTACGGGGAATCCGTCGCGGCGCACCTCAAGTCCAGTTCGGTGCTGCTCCCGCTGGGTCCGGACGAACTGCCGACGTCGGTGGCAACCGCCTTGATTGACGACGACGGCGCCGCGAGCTACACCTTCGACCTCGCCTGGGAGCTCCCCGGCCTCGCGGACCGGCTGCCGTTCATGCTGCAGGGCAGCACGCTGCTGCATACCGGCTCGATTGCCACGATGCTGGCGCCGGGTGCCGCGGAGGTGCTTGCCGCCGTCGAGCATGCCCATCCTTCGGCGACCATCAGCTTCGATCCCAACTGCCGGCCCAGCATCATTACCGACGCCGACTACGCACGCCACCAGGCCGAAAAGTTTGTCACGCTCGCGGACGTGGTCAAGGCCTCCGACGAGGACCTCGAATGGCTCTACCCCGGCGTTGATCCGCTGGATTCGGCCCGCCGGTGGCTCTCGCTCGGCGGCTCGGAGGGCCCCGCCATGGTGGTGGTCACGCGCGGCGCGGCCGGACCGTGGGCCGTCAACGCCGCCGGCGAGGCGCAGGTCGCGGCCCCGTCGGTGAAGGTGACGGACACCGTCGGCGCCGGGGATTCCTTCATGGCCGCGCTGCTCTCCGGTGTCGTGGACCTGGGCCTCAACGGGGCCCAGAACCGCAAGGAGCTGCGCGAGCTATCCGCCGGGAGCCTGCGCGAACTCCTGGGCCACGCCGCCGCGGCGGCCGCCGTTACGGTCTCCCGCGCCGGGGCCAACCCGCCCACCCGGGCCGAACTGAACCGGATGGAACTGGGCCCGGAAAGTGCGGGCCTAACCAGCAATTGAGAGGAAGCCATGGCAGCCTTCAACCTAAGCAGCGACACTTTCGAGGACGGCCAGATCCTGCCGGCGGCCCAGCGCGGCGCCGCTACCGGTCCCGGCGGCAAGGATGAATCGCCGCCGCTGCACTGGAGCGGCGCTCCGGCCGGCACCCGAAGCTACGCCGTCACGGTGTTCGACCCTGACGCGCCGGGCCACGGCGGCTTCTGGCACTGGGCCGTGCTGGACATCCCGGCGGACGTCACCTCGCTGGCCGCGGGGGCGGGGTCGCGGCACGGCGGCGGCCTGCCGCTGGGCGCCTTCCAGCTCCGGAACGACGGCGGTTCCGCAGGCTACCTGGGGGCCGCCCCGCCCAAGGGCCACGGCCCGCACCGCTACGTCATCACGGTGCACGCCCTGAACGTGGAAAAGTCCGGGCTCGACGCCGGCGCATCCCCGGCCAAGCTGGAAGCCAAGCTCGGCCCGCACACCCTGGCCCGGGCGAGCCTGACCGGACTGTACGAACGGCACTGACCGGCGTCGTCGTACGCAGCGGAACCAGCCCACCAACGCCCCCGTTTCGACGCTTCCCTGCGCCCTCGACGATTCCAGCCACCCTGCGGGCAGGGAACCGTCGAAATGGCGCGGGCGCGGCCAACGTAGACTGGCAGTATGCGGCTGGTAGCAAGTGATATTGACGGAACGATCCTGGGCCACGACGGCAAGATCAGCGACCGGACCGTGCGCGCTTTCCACGCCTGCCGCGACGCCGGGGTGGAACTCGTGTTCGTCACCGGCCGTCCGCCGCGCTGGCTGCACCCCCTGCAGGAACAACTCGGCCACACCGGAACCGTGATCTGCTCCAATGGCGCGGTGGTGTGGGACCTGGAGGCCGACCGTATGGTGTCCGCCCGGGCCCTGGAGCTCGACGCCGTCTTCGAAGCCCGCCGCATCATCCAGCGGCTGCGTCCTTCCGCGTTGTTCGCCGCGGAAACCCTCACCGGCTTCCACCTGGAACCCGGGTTCCTGGGTACCGGTTCCAGCGGACTGCTCGCCGAATTCACGCCCGCCCCGCTGCAGGACACGCTCCGCGCCGACGACGCCATCGTGAAGTTCCTCGCGGTCGTCCGGGAAGGCACCGCGGATGAGTTCCTCGCCGAGGTTTCGCCCGCTGTCGCGCATCTGGCCGCCGCCACACACTCGGCCCCCAACATCGCGCTGCTGGAGCTGTCGCTGCCCGGCGTCAACAAGGCCGTGACCCTCGCCGAATACGCGGCGTCCCTGGGCGTTCAGGCGCAGGAGGTCGTGGCCTTCGGCGACATGCCCAACGACATCGAGATGCTGCGCTGGGCCGGGCACGGCTACGCCATGGCCAGCGGACACCCGGAAGCCATCCGTGCGGCCGGCCAGCAGGCACCGCATTTCGACGACGACGGCGTGGCCCAGATCCTCGAAGTCAAGCTCGCCGAGCTGGGCGTCCGGCTCCCGTAACCTACGCCGCCCGGCGGACACGGGATTCCCAGCTGACGGACAACTGCCGTTCACCTTGGCCGCCTAGGCTGGCGTGACCGAACGGATCTCTTGACTGATGGTGGGGCAATCATGGCCAGGTACGGCAACCGACATACTGATGACCAGCCGCTCCGACGGGTGGATCCCGACGCGCATTGGAAGAGCCTGCGCCAGGGCGACCGGGTCCGGGTGCGGCTCACGCCCGGGTTCGAGACCGGCGGGTTCGTCGACGCGGTGACGCCGGACCACACCACTGTGTGGGTGGACCTCGACGGCGGCGGCCGGACACTGCTGCATTGCAGCGACGGGGTGGAGATCCTGCCCCACGGCTCCTGAGCCCGCGTTCCGGCAGCGGCCGGCCCGGCTCCGGTACGCTTCAAGAGTGACCCTCCCGCACCCCTTCCTCGCCCCCGGCGGCGCTGCCGGCGCGCCCGTGGCGATGGCCCACCGCGGCTTCTCGCCCGAGGGCGCCGAGAACTCGATGGCCGCCTTCCGCGCCGCCGTCGCACTCGGTTACCGCTACCTGGAAGCGGACGTGCACACCACCGCCGACGGCGTCCTGCTGCTCTTCCACGACGAAACCCTCGACCGGGTCACGGACGGCAGTGGCCGGATTTCCGAGCTCCCGGCCGAAACGGTGGCCCGGGCCAGGATCGCCGGCGCCGAGCCGATCCCGCTGCTGGAGGAGCTGGTCGCGGAGTTTCCGGAGGTCCGGCTGAACCTGGACGTCAAGGACTGGAACTCGGTGGCCACCCTGGCCGCGGCGATCGAGCAGTATGGCCTGCATGACCGCGTCCTGATCGCGAGCTTCTCCGACCGCCGCCGGCGCGCCGTGCTGCGCCGCCTGAGCCGGCCCGCCGCAAGTTCTGCCGGCATGGCCTCCAACGCCCTCTTCGTGCTGCTGGGGCCGCTGCTCCCGGCGACACTGCTGCGCCGGGTGACGGCCCGTGCGCTCCACGACGTGCACGCCCTGCAGGTCCCAGTCCGTTACGGGGCCGTGCCCGTGGTGACGGCCGGGTTCGTCCGCCGCGCCCACCGCCACGGCCTGCACGTCCATGTCTGGACCATCAACGAGGCGGCCGAGATGCACCGCCTGCTGGACCTCGGCGTCGACGGGATCGTCACCGACCGCGCGGACGTGCTGAAGGCCGTCCTGCAGGAACGCGGGCAGTGGCCGGACTGAGGCCCTGCCCTGACCAACGGCGGCCGCGCGCACCGCTTAACTGCTGAGTTCCACCATCAGCGCCGGCAGCTCATCGCAGAGCTCGCGCGCCAGATAGCCGAGTCCGCCCAGCCTGCTCGCCAGCCGGTCGCCGGCAGCGGCATGCAGATGGGAGCCCCAGCAGGCGGCCTGCGCATCGGTGGTCCCGCGGGCCCGCAGGCCGGCGATGGCTCCGGCCAGTACGTCGCCGCTTCCGGAGGTGCCCAGGCCGCTGTGTCCGGTGGTGATTTCCCAGAGGTTCCCGCCGGGCTCCGCGATCACCCCCTGGCAGCTCACCACCGCCTGGTACTTGTCGGCGATCCGAGGCACGTCCCGCTGAAGATCCTCAATGTCCCGGCCCAGCAGGATGCCGCCTTCGGTGACGTTGGGGGTCAGGATCAGCCGGCCGGCCCAGGGCTGCAGTTCGTCGGCCAGTTCGGGCAGGCAGCCCAGTGCATAGGCATCGAGGACGACGGCGGGTCCGCGCTTCGGCCGCGACCGGCCCGGCAGCAGCAGCGCCCGCAGCAACGACAGGGTCTCGTCCTTGTCGTCCAGGCCGGGTCCGACGAGGATGGCGTCAGCGGCGCCGGCCTCGTCTGCCAGCAGCGACGCCCCGGAGCCCTTAACCGATCCGTGGCCCGTTTCCGGCAGCCCCACGACGCCGGACTCCGGGAACGCCACCGCCAGCTGCACCGCCGTCGACTCTGCCACCGCCAGGGTCAGCCGGCCGGCGCCGGAGCGCAGGGCCGCGACGCCGGCGAGGAGGGCGGCCCCCGGCGTCTTGCGGGCGCCTCCCACCACCAGCACCGAACCGCGGTCGTCCTTGCCGGAGCCGCCGCCGGGCAGCGGCCAGCCGCGCAGCAGAGTGGGTGTCAGCTGCACCGCGGGCGATGACTTAGCGCGGGTGGACATCGGCGTCCCCTGCGTGCTCGGTGACGGGAACGCCCTGCTCCGCCAGATGGTCTGCCATGTTGAAGCTCTCGAGCTCCCACGCCCCCGTCCCGTCGGTGCGGACAAAGCGGCTGACGGAGGCGTTCAGAATGCTGGTCGTGGCGGCAATGTCCAGCAGCTCGGACTCCGAGAGGCCCTGCAGAATGTAGCGGAACAGCACGATCAAGGCATCGTGGCAGACCAGCAGAACCTCTTCTCCGGCATGGTCACGATCCAGGTCGGCCAGCAGCGAGCGAAGCCGCAGCACGACGTCGGCCCATGATTCGCCGCCCGGCGGCCGGTAGTAGAACTTCCCCAGCCACCGCCGGCGCTGGGCTTCCTCCGGCAGCCGCGCCTCCACCCCCGCGGAGGTCAGCATGTCCAGGATGCCGAGTTCGCGGTCGCGGAGCCGCTCGTCCAGCCGGATCTGCACCCGCCATCCGCCGGTCTGGACTGCGAGTTCGGCGGTCTGCCGGGCGCGGGCGTAGGGGGAGGACCATACGGCGGTGCGGCCCGGCTCGGGGACGCGGGCCAGCAATCGGCCCAGCGCCAGCGCTTGTTCCCGGCCGGTGTCCGAGAGTCCGACGTCGGCGTCGCGCGCCGGGACGTTTATGACCTGGGCCCCGGCCTGATGCGCGAGGGTGGCTGCAACGTTGCCTTCACTTTCCCCGTGCCGGACCAGTACGAGTCCCGTGATGCCCGGCAAGCTGCCGCCGGTGTGTCCGATGTTGCTCACCGTTACCTCCTGCTCGCCGGCCCGCGGGGCGGGCCGGAACTGCCACGGCCGTCCGCGGGAGGATCCCGGGCGGCCCGGAAGTGCCCACGTTACTCCGGCGCTCCCGGCCTTGTCTCGGAAAGGAATTGTCGGCGCGGGCTGGCAGGATGGAGCCATGCGTATCCTGATCGCCCCTGACAAGTTCAAGGGCTCCCTGACTGCCGCCGAGGCCGCCGCCGCCATTGCCGAGGGCGCCCTGCGCGTCTACCCCGAGGCCGAGGCCGTCCAGTTCCCCGTGGCCGACGGCGGCGAGGGCACCTTGGAGGCGGCGGTCGCTGCCGGGTACGAGGAGCGCCTGAACGCCGTCGTCGGGCCGATTCTGGCGCCGATCGGCGCGGCCTGGGCGATCCGCCAGGACGCCTTCGGCGGGGCGACCGCCGTCATCGAGACGGCACAGGCGTCCGGGCTCGCACACATGGAGCCGACGCCGGCCAACGCCCTGCGGGCCCACAGCTACGGGTGCGGGCAGCTGATCGCGGCCGCGCTGGACGCCGGCGCCACCGAAATTGTGCTTGGCGTGGGCGGCTCGGCCATGACCGACGGCGGCAGCGGCGCCCTGCGCGCCCTGGGCCTCAAGCCGGTGGACGCCGCCGGCAATGTGGTGCCGCTCGGCGGCGGCTCGCTCGGCGACGTGGTCGCCGTGGACCTCAGCGGACTGGATCCGCGGCTGGCGGCCGTGAAGTTCAGGATCGCCGTGGACGTGCAGAACCCGCTCTACGGCGCTGACGGCGCCGCGCACGTCTTTGGCGCCCAGAAGGGCGCCGACGCGGAGGCCGTGGAGGTGCTCGACGCCGGGCTGCGCAACTGGGCCTCGGTGCTGCGGCAGGCCACCGGCCGCGACGTCAACGTCCCCGGCGCGGGCGCCGCCGGCGGCTTCCCGGCGTCGTTCCTGGCCTTCAGCAACGCTGCGCTGGAGGGCGGCTTTGAACTTGTCGCGGGGCTAACCGGGCTTGCCGCGAAGCTCGCGGACGCGGACCTGGTGATCACCGGGGAGGGCTCCCTGGATTCCCAGTCGCTGGCCGGGAAGGCGCCGATTGCCCTGGCCGACGCTGCCCGCGACCTGGGCATCCCGGTCATCATGGTCGCCGGCCGGATTCTCGTCACCCCCGAGGACCTCGACCGCCACGGGGTGGTCGCCGCCGCCCAGTTGCTGGACGTGGCGCCCAGCCCCGCCGATGCCATCGCCAACGCCGCGAAGTACCTGGCCTGGGCCACCAGCCAGGTGCTCGAAGGGGCCTGAGCCGCGAAGCCGGAGAGCCTCAGCCCTAGGCGCCGGTTTCGTAGTGCGGCTCGGCCACCGGCTTGGACTCCGGGGATCCCTTCTCCCGCAGATACACGGAAGCGCCGACCAGCACCGCGACGGCCAGGAACTCGCTCTGCCAGTTCTGGAATGACTCGAACCAGAACCGGCTCGTCGTGAGGTAGCCCAGCACGGTGACCGGGGGCTGGCCGTGGGCCTGCTGCTCCTGGCTGTACTCCTCGCTGCCGCCCACCGCGTGGAGCGCGACTGACATCAGGAACAGCAGCAGGAACATGATCGAGAGGGAGTGCTCATAGATTTTCAGCACCCAACCGCCGCGGCGCACCGGCCACGGCGTCGCCGCCTTGATCGTGGCCTGCCGCGGATCCTCGTCCTGCGGGGCCTTTTTCCCCATCGGCTTCGACTCGGAGGAACCCTTCTGGAAGAGGAAGACCGTCAGGATGACGTACATGCCCATCTGCAGGAACTCCGACTCCCAGTTCTCGAAGGTCGCCTCCAGGAACGCTCCGGTCCCCAGATACTCGAACATTCCGACGGCGGCCTGGCCGTGGGCGAGCTGGTCCTCGCTGTAGTCGGCGGCCCCGCTGATGACCATGCCGCCGAAGAAGACGACGAAAAGTCCGATGTTCGCCAGCAGCAGTCCGTGTTCCTTGGCCCACTTGCGCATTCTTGCTCCCGATTCTGGGTGGATCGTGTGAGGTGCAGTTCCGTTCATGGCCTACCCCCGTCCGGTCTTGCGGCGGAGCCTGTTGGGAATCAGCACGAGCAGGATCAACAGTACGGCCAGCAGCGCGCCGCCGGCGGTAAGTCCGGCGGTCCGTCCCGCTGTCACGTCAAAGACCAGCGCAGAAGTACCCACGCTCAGCAGTGCGACGCCGGCCAGGGCCACTTTCGCGATCCGGTCCGCACTGGCCACGAGGGTATCCTTGAGCCCCTTGCGGAAGAGCCGGCGATGCGCGCTCACCGGCAGCAGAATCAGTGCGGTGGTTAGGGCGGCCACGACAACGTTGGTGAGGTAGAGGGTCAGCTGGAATCCGTCCAGCGTCTCGAAGCGTGATTGGAACGGCAAGGTCAGCAGGAAACCGGCCAGGATCTGGACGCCGGTCTGAAGAACCCGCAGCTCCTGCAGCAGTTCGGCCCAGTTGCGGTCCATCTTCTCGTCGAAGGTTTCGTCCCGGCCATCGTTCCGGGTTTCTTCGGCGTTGGGCATCGTCGCTCCCTTTCAAGTTTCACCTGCGACCCCCTTGCGTGCGGCCGGCACGGGATGGCGGTCAACTTGGCCCGAAACACAAATTCAGGTCGGTACTAAGCTTACTGAGGATTTTTCGGGTACGGTGGAAAACACGGAAAGGCTGCGCTCCCGGGCGCGGCTGGACTCCAGATCCGATCATCCAGATTCGACCGGCCGAATGCCAGAAAGCAGGAGGAACGACATGACTCAGGACCAGCAAGGACGCCCCATCGAAGAGGAAGCGGGCGGCTACGGAACCCCCACCGCCGAGCAGGAACTGCCCGGCGGGGACGCGAAGACGTTTGCACAGCCCCGCGATGAAGAGGCCTTCGATGCCGCGGGCCTCAACCAGGACAGCCCGGACGGCGAGACCTACCCGGCGGGGACACCGGACCTGAGTCAGTTCGGGGCCGAAGACCAGGACAGTGCAGGAGAACCCGGAGCCGGACGCTTCGGAGGAACAGAGGAACAGATGAACGCGGAAAACGAAAGCAGCGAAGCCGGATTCGAGCAGGGCAACGAAGCGGCAGCCGAAAGCGGCGGCGCGGTGCCCTCCTCGGACGCGGAGATGGACGCGGCCAACACTGAGGAGCCCGAGCCGGGCCGGCCGTTCTCCTCGGAGTCCGGCCAGGACGCCGCCGGGATTCCGGACGGCAGCGGCACGGACCTGCCGGATGAGAAGTCACCGAAGGACCGTGACAGCGAAGACAAGGAATCGTTCGACGCCGGCTAAGCTGCCGCGGACACGCCGAAGGCCGGCGCCCTGCCACCGCATGGTGGGAGGGCGCCGGCCTTTTGTGCAGCGGGTTGGGTGCCTGCCGGCGGCTAGCGGCGCTTCTTCGGAGAGCGCTTCGCCGCGGCGTTGACGGCAGCCCGGGCCGCTGCGACGGGCGCGGCGTCTTCGGTCTCCGGTTCGGCCACGGTGCCGCGGGCCTTCGCGATGGCCTTCATGCCGTGGTAGATCACCAGGGCGGCCGCGGAGCCCAGGGCGATGCCGGTGAACTTGAGGTCGCCGATGGTCCAGGTGTAGTCGGCGATGCCGACAATCAGGGCCACTGCGGCGGTGGTGAGGTTGATCGGGTTGGAGAAGTTGACCTTGTTCTGCACCCAGATCTTCACGCCCAGGACGCCGATCATGCCGTAGAGCATGGTGGCTGCGCCGCCGAGCACGCCGGCCGGGACGGTCGCGATGAGTTCGCCGAACTTCGGCGAGAAGCTCAGCACGACGGCGAAGATGCCGGCCACCCAGTAGGCCGCCGTCGAATAGACCTTCGTTGCGGCCATGACGCCGATGTTTTCGGCGTAGGTGGTGGTGCCGGATCCGCCGCCCAGGCCGGCGAGGACAGTCGCGGCGCCGTCGGCCATCAGTGCGCGGCCGGACACGCCGTCGAGGTTCTGCCCGGTCATGGCGGAGACCGACTTCACGTGGCCGATGTTCTCCGCCACCAGCACCAGCACCACCGGGACGAAGAGGCCGACGACGCCGAGGTGGAATTCGGGGGTCTGGAAGTGCGGGAGCCCGACCCAGGCGGCGGCGTCGACCTTGTCGAAGTTGATCTCGCCGCGGATCATCGCGACGAGGTAGCCCACCACGACGCCGACCAGGATGCTGAGGCGGCCAAGGATGCCGCGGAAGAAGACGCTGACCACGATGATCACCGCGAGGGTGACCAGGGCGGTGATGGGGGCGGCGTCGAAGTTGTTCTTGGCGGCGGGGGCCAAGTTCAGGCCGATCAGCCCCACGATGGCGCCGGTGACGATCGGCGGCATCAGCCGGTTGATCCAGCCCGCGCCGAACTTCTGCACAATGGCGCCGATGATGGCCAGCCCGACGCCGGCCAGCACCACGCCGCCCAGCGCGCCGGGAATCCCGTACTGCTGTTGGGAGGCCATGATCGGGGCGATGAACGCGAAGGAGGAGCCGAGGTAGCTGGGCACCCGGCCCTTGGTGATGACCAGGAACAGCAGGGTGCCGATGCCGGAAAAGAACAGCGTGGTGGCCGGCGGCATGCCGGTGATGATCGGCACCAGGAAAGTGGCGCCGAACATGGCGACAACGTGCTGCATGCCCACGCCGATTGTCAGGGGCCACGCGAGGCGCTCATCCGGTCTGACGACCTCGCCGGGGCGGATGGACTTGCCGTTTCCGTGGAGCTTCCATTTGGTGCCGAGCATGCTCATTGCAGCGAGCCTTTCAAGAATGTGTGGCGGGACCGGGAAGGAATCTTCCGGTGACACTTTACCGCGCCGGCCGGACGGCATTGGTGCCGGAAGCATCGATATAGTGCCGGTATGCCAGCCCTGACTGTTCCTTCTCTAGGTTTGCGCGCTGCCTGGCTTGAGGCCCACGCCGAGTGGGGGCCGGGTCTTCACGAGGATGGCTTCGGGCTGCTGCCGGACCATCCCCGGTGAGAGATCCACGCCTGTAACGTCGAGCCCCGCTTCGGCTAAGCGGACACTCAATCGTCCGGCGCCGCATCCGGCGTCGATCACTTTCCGTCCCGGGGCAGCGCGAATCCGCGCGCAGAAGTCGTTGATCATCGCCATATCGAGCGGCGCTTCAAAGCTGGTGTCCGGGAGCGCCTCTGAATAAGCCTCGGCCACCGTGTCATATGCGGTTCTTACGCCGGCCAGGTTCTCGGAGTTTCCCATTGCCCGAGCGTACCGACCCTGGGTCTTCCCGGCGGGCCGTCACTCTCCCAAAAACCGGCCGCGCCTGTCTGCTACGGCGTGTGGTCGGAATGGTCGCTGCTGCTGCCGCTGCCGCTGCCGGTGCTCGCCGCGTCCGCCACCCGGTACCGGACCGACATACCGGCGGTCAGATGGTCGTTGACGTGGCAATGAAAGAGCCAAGTACCCACGTCGTCGGGAACCATATCGGCCACCACCATGCTTGCCGGCAGCAGGCTCACGACGTCGGTGCGCATACCCAGCGCCGTCGCGGTGTTTCCGTGCCAGTGCGGTGTGTGCAGGTCCACCTCGGTACCCATGCCCATCAGGTACCAGCGGACCCGTTCGCCCTTTTTCATAGTCAGCGCATCTAACGGCAGATTGCCGTACACGTACCCGTTGATGGAGTGCATCAGATTGCTCTCGACGAACTCTTCATCAGCCGGCGCCACCGAACGCGGGTCGCCGGCGAAGCGGTCGATATTGCGCTTGAGGTACGGGCTGGCGTTTTCGTTACTGACTTTGAACTGGACAAAGAACTCGCGGTCCACATCGTTCGGGGTACCGTCCGCGCGGGCGGCGCCGGTCTTGGTGATGACCATCGGACCGACTAGGCCGGCGTAGTCGTCTCCGACTTCGTCCTTGTGCGAGTGGTACATCCACATCACGGAACTCCCGTCCATCGGCCCGGGACCGGCCCGGTCCGGCACCTTGTAGCTGTAAATGTAGGAGTGTCCCGGCGGTACGGCGTCGTCCCCATGGTCCGCCGCCCCGGTGCCGTCGTCGTACGGGGCGCCCTCGCTGGCCTTGTCGTAGAACACGCCGTGGACGTGCACGGAAGCCGGACGGTCGAGGTTGTTCTTGAAGACCACCTTGATGGTGTCGCCGACGACGCCCCGGATGACCGGGCCGAGCATGCCGAGATGCCGTTGGGCGGCGCTGCGCGGCTTGAGCTTGGTGAAGGACGCGTCCGTGTACTCCCGGTACAGCGCCTTCACATAGGTGGCGCCAATGCGCCGGGGGCCGCGCTGGGTGAAGACGGCCGCTGTTTTGTCGAAGGCTGCGCCCGTGACCTGGTTCATTCCGGACGGCGCATAGTTCCAGTCGACCTCGTCCGCCCCGATGTAATACGTCCGGGTCTGCGGAACGTACTGTCCCTTCGCGGACGTTGCCATCGCCGTGCAGCCTGCGAGGGCAACAACCGTCGCCAGTGCCGCGGCCATTGCGGCGTGCAGCGCAACCAGAATCCTTCGCGGCCAGAAGAGAGGGCCCCGGTGCACTTGCTCCATTGCCATGAGATGACTGCCCATTGGGTGGCCCACCTTCGAATCCATGCCGAGCGGAGAGACTTGAGCCTTAGGCTCTTAAGCGTAGGACGGAGGCCACAATAAGCGTAGGGCCGGGGCCGAGGATTTTCCTTGCGGGATACCCCTGACGGAGCGTGCTGCTTTCCCTCCGGACTCCGCCAGGACGCTGCTGCGGTTTCGGTCAGCGCCTGCAGGTGCCGGGCCGGGATCGGATCCTAGCTCCGTGCGGCGAGGAAGGCGTCTTCAGCGGCGTAGTCGGTGAGGTGGTTGAAGAACGGTTCCGCGGGGCCCGGCTGGTTGGCCGGGTTGGCGAGTAGCCAGTCGATTTCCGCAGTGACAGTTTGGGCGTAGGTTCCAACGGGCTGGTAGCCGAGAGCCGTGGACGCCTGCGTGTCGAGGATCAGCGGCGGAGTGAAGTTCCAAGGGTGCGCGCCGAGGTCCGGATGGGCGTCGGAATCGAGGAGGATTTCTTCCCACTCGTGGTCAAGGCGGTCCGCGATCGTGCGGGCGATGTCCAGACCGGTAGGGGCGTCGGGGTCTGCGCTGTTGAGGATCCGTTGGCCGGGGCGGGCTGCGATCGTTTCGACCAGGGCCGCTGTGTTGACGGCGGCTGTGGTGTGGTCGCCTCCGGCCCCTTTAGAAGCCAGGAACACCGCAGGCCGTCGGTCGAGGACCCGCTTGACGAACATCCATTCCCTCGGCCGGGCAGCTCCTTCACCGTGAACCTTCGAGGCGCGGATTACAGTCACGGGATGGCCGCTGTCCAGGAGGACGTGCTCGGCAGCGACCTTGTTGGCGCCGTATCCCTCGCGGGATTCGTAGTCACCGTTCCCCGGCTGCATGGTCGCTTGGTCTTCCCTGATAGGAAGCGGGAAATTTGGCGGCACGTCGGAATTCACATGGTTGCCGGCGTCGTCGATGTAGACCGCTTTGCTGGATAGCATGACCGCCGACCCGACATCGGCCAGATGGGGGAGTAGCAGAAGGGCGTCCGCCGCCGTGTGACAGGCGGCGTCTACCAAGAGGTCCGCTCCGTTGCCCACGGTTCGTGCAAGGTCTGCGTCGTTCCTCCGGTCGGAGGACTCGAATGTGGCCCCCGCCTCGCGCAGCACTGCCGGCATCTTCGACGCGTCCCGGCCCGTGATTTCCACCTGCCAACCGGCATCCAGCAGGCGTCGCGCGATGGCCCGTCCCAACACACCTGTACCCCCAAGAATGACAGCTCGCTTCATCACGCCAACCCTAGCGGGCGATGACCACGAATCCTGCCATCAGATCCAGTGACGCGGCCCGTAACTGCGGCGTCGCTGTAGCCTGAGGTCCGATGACGAATTTGAAACTCCTTACGGCGTACGATCAGCAACTCCGCACCGATGCGGAGACCCCTAGTGCGGTCGCCGTCGAGCGTTTGGGCCCGCTGCGGCTGGTGACCTTCGCGGGCGGCCGCGGATTCGTGACCTATCAGGATCTGGCCGGAGCCGACGCGTCGAAGATCGCGCGGTGGGTGGCAGAAACGGTGGCGTTCTACCGCGCGGATCCGGAAATCGTGCGGGTCGAATGGAAAACCCGGGGCCACGACAATGCGCCCGGGCTGCACGAGGCGCTGCTCGAGAACGGGTTTGAGCCAGACGAGACAGAATCGGTCATGATCGGGGATGCCAGCGCGCTCGACGTCGACGTGGACCTGCCGCGCGGGGTGAGCCTGCGGCGGGTTACGGACGAAACGGACATCCGCGCCATGAGCGCCATGCAGGACGAAGTCTTCGGCAGCCCCGCCTCTGACGGAAACGCTGAAGCAATCCTGCGCCGAATGGCCCGCGGCGACGGGATGGAGCTGTGGGTCGCCGAGCACCAAGGCGTGATCGTCAGCGCCGGCCGCCTGGAACCGGTGCCGGACACCGACTTCGCCGGCATCTGGGGCGGCGCCACACGCGAGGAATGGCGCGGCCGGGGAATTTACCGAGCGCTCACCGCAGCCCGCGCGCGGGCGGCGATATCCCTCGGCAAGACGCTCATCCACAGCGACTCCACCGAATATTCGCGGCCTATCCTGGAACGCTACGGCTTGGTCCGGGTGTCCACGACGACGCCGTACCGCTGGCGCCGCTGAACGGCGAAGACGTCGGCGACCGCCGTGGCAGACTGATTCCGTGACCCACGGACCGGACTATGCTGCGTACGCCGCCAAGATGCGCGGCCTGGCCGTCTCTGGTTGCCGCACCGCCGCCGGCCCGGCCGGGATTTTCGTCCTCGACACTTGATATCGCGCCGCGTGCCTCGTTTCACCGCCGAAGTCGGCTGCGTGGTTCAGCTTCTGAAGTAGTGGTTTCTTCGGGGTGTTTGGCGTGGGTCGAGGTGGGGTGGCGGGATGAACCAGGGGATCCCGGCACGGATCTGGATGGTCCATTGTTCTTTGTGGGTCAGGTGGTGATGGTGGGAGCAGAGGAGCGTTCCGTTGTCGGTGGATGTGGTGCCGCCTGTGGACCAGTAGTTGATGTGGTGGGCTTCGCACCAGGGTGCGGGGATGGTGCAGCCGGGGAAGGCGCAGCCCTGGTCGCGGGCGGTGATGGCTTTGCGGAGGTGGGGCGGGAAGATCCGGCTGGTGCGGCCGATGTCCAGGATCCGGCCCTGGGATCCGAGCAGGACGGGGATGATGTCCGCGTCGCAGGCGATTTTGCGGATGGTCGCGGCGGTGACGGGGCCGGTGAAGGCCAGCGTCCCGGTGCCGGTGAACCCGAGCGGGACTGTCCCGTTCGAGGAGGTCGCGGTAATCGATGGTGACCATGACCTGGGGCCGGAGCCCTCCGGTGGCGGGCAGTGCGCCGGAAGCCAGGGCCACTTTGCAGGCGCCGACCAGGCCGTCGAGGGATTTCTGCGGCCTCGACCGCCGGTCGAGCAGCGTTTCTTCGGTGCCTGCCACGCCGCGTGGCTCGCCGCCTGGTTCGCTGCCCGCTTCTGCGCCGGGTTCGCTGCCCGCGCTCCCGGTTGCCGCATCACCGGGAGCTTGGGTGCCGGTGCGGGGGTTGGTGGCGGTGTTCATCACGGTCAGCAGGTGTTCGAACTGTTCGGTGGTGGCGAAGATTTCCAGGTGTTGCAGGCCGTGGCGGGGTTTGCGGATGAACGCGCCCTGTAACTGGCGGAGGACCTCCTCGGAGGGTTCGGCCCCGTCCTGGTCGATCGCGTCGGTCCAGCGCCTCGCGACCCGGGCCAGGAAATCCGGGTCGTGCTCCACTGCGGTCCGGGTCAGGGCGTGTTCCATCCGGGCGGCCGTTTCCGCATCRCACAGTGGCCGGACCCGGGCCAGGGCGAGGGTGATGATGGTCGCGGACCGGGACGGGACGGTACCGGCGGCCACGGCGTCGGCGAGTTCCTCGCGCAGGGGCGGGAGCGGCTGGCCGGTGATCCCGGTCCGCGGCAACACGTCCCCGGCCAGGGCCAGCCGGCGGTGGGCCTCGACGGCGGTGATCTGGAGCCGGTCCCGCAGGAACTCCCCGGCCTTGCGGTAACCGTCATCGAGGACCGGGGCGTTCTCGGCGGCGGCCTCCTTGCGGGTCCGGTCCACCGCCCCGGCAGCAACAACCTGCAGGTACTCCAAGGCCCGGGCAGCCTCCTCAACCCCGGCAGCGAACTCCACGGCCTCCCCGAACCCGAAAAGCGCCGCATCCCCGACCGCCGTCGCGGTCAACTCCCGTAACTGTCCCAGAACGCTACGCAGCGACGGGCCCCGGCGGACATCATCACCCGGCCGGCCGGCCGGACGAGCGATGAGGGCTGCACTGGTTCCCATGAATCAATCCTGCCGTGGACCTACGACATTATTGCCCGCACCGGAACAGCCGGCGCCTGCCTCGGACCGGGCGTGCGCGGGACCGGCCAGGGACAAAAGGCGGACATCATCACCCGGCCGGCCGGCCGGAAATAAGGTGAGAGCTGCACTGATTCCCATGAACTTAGTTCATCAGAGACCTCAGACATTATTAGGAGCAGCCGGTGCCGCCCAGCTGCGCGCTCCAACTACTCCTATCCGCCGCCGCTATTCGCGCAGGTCAAGAGTGAAACCCGGATAGTCCGTGTAGTCGCCCACACGATCGGCCGGGAACCCCAGCGCTTCGTAGAAGCCCACGGCAGAGGGGCTCGCCTGCCAGTCGAGAATCATCGGCTGCGGCCGTAATCTGGCCCAATCGAAGATGAAGTCCATCAACGCCTTCCACGCGCCGAGCCGACGTGCCTCCGGATCGACGTAGAGGTCATGGACCCGGCCCGTAGTGAAGGTGGTGCGCAAACCCGGCCCGAAGTCCTGGGCCAGTCCGTAGCCGAGGAGCCGGCTGCCCGACTGGGCCACAGCAACGCACCAGGCCCCGTCTGAGAGTACGTTCGCGTAACGGCTGTCGAAGTCCTGCTGCGGCACATCCCGGGCGGCGGGTGTGAAAGCGATCGACAACCGCCGAACTTCGCCTGCATCTTCCTCCGCGCCCGGACGGACGGACAGTTCCGCAAACGTCATTCGCCGAGCCTTCCCCTAAAAGTACAGCGGACTTCCACCTACATACTGCCACTGGTCGTCGCCGGCCTGGCCTGTGCCGGGACCTATGGCAGGTTCCAACCGGCCCCAGCTTCCAACAGACTTGAGCGAGGACGGTAGGAGGTTCAACCATGAGGGTTCTCGTTGCCTACGCAAGTGCACTGGGGTCCACTAGGGAAATCGCCCAACACGTAGCCGACCGCATGGCTGTTGCGCTGGGCGAGGTCGAGTGCCGGTCCGTGGAGGAAGTTAAGTCTGTCTCCGGCTACGACGCATTCGTCGTCGGCAGCGCCATCCACAATCAGGCGTGGCTGGATCCGGCTTTGGTGTTCTTCACACACAATGCGCACGAGCTGGCCAAACGACCTGTCTGGGCCTTCAGCGTGGGGATGTCCGACGCCTTGCCGAGACTTTTTCGAAAGCGCGGTGCGGCACTACAACAGCAGCGCCTGGAACAATCCCAGTTCCAGGACGTTGAGCTTCGCGGCCACAAAGTCTTCTCGGGTGTCTACGAGGCGGCCCAGATGCCAGGGCCGCTCCGGGTCCTGTTCCGGCTCACCGGCGGCCACTTCGGAGACTTGCGGGATTGGACTTCCATCGACGACTGGACTGATGACATTACAGCCCAACTCACTGGATCTTCTGAGGGGGCGGGCGTCCAGGGTCTCCCTCCGGACCCGCCAACCGGCGCCTGAACGACGTTCCGGCGGACACCGATCTCATCGAACAGGCCAACGACCACCGCGAGCTCTCGTCCTCCTAGCACCACGACGACGCCGGGCGCCTATGCGCCCGGGGCGCCGGCCGCCGTCCCCCTCACCGAAGGGGCGGGCACCGAACCGCCAACCGGCGCTCACCCCATCCCCTAGATTGGTTGGATGGTGAACGAAGAGGTCCTTGCCGGTGGTAATTCCAGCATCGTGGTGCGCGTGGGGGACACCGTCCGCCGAAACTCCGGGCCCTGGACGCCGGCCGTTCACGCCTTGCTCGATGCGCTCCGCGCCAGTGGAATCACGCGCGTTCCGTCAGCAGCCGGCCTCGACGAACAAGGCCGCGAAATTCTGTCCTTCCTGCCGGGGGACGTGGTGCAGTATCCGCTTCCGGAGTGGATTTGGCATCCCTCGATCCTGCGGGACGCGGCCGGCCTGCTCCGGCAGATCCACGATTCCAGCGTCGGTTTGGCGCACGAGACGCTCAGTTGGCAATTGCCAAACCACGAACCGGTCGAGGTGGTGTGCCACAACGACTTTGCCCCGTACAACATGGTGTTCCAAGACCAGCGGTTCGCCGGAATCTTTGATTTTGACGCGGCGTCGCCCGGGCCGAGGATCTGGGATTTCGCCTATCTGGCCTACCAGTTGGTGCCGTTCATTGAGGGCGGTGGCGTCGCTGCGCCGGAGGGGCCGGAGAGAATGGGCCGCCTGGACGAACTGATTGCAGCCTACGGCTTACCGTTCCCGCGCCGGGACGTGCTGAGAACACTCGGCGCCAGGCTTGTTGAACTCGCCGACTATTCCGAGGGCCGGGCGGCCGCCACGGGACGGCCGGAACTCAACGACCACGCCGCAATGTACCGCCGCGACAGCATTCGCATGGTGCAGCTGGCGAAGGACGCATGACGGCACGATCAGCCCGCTGTGGGCGACGTCACCCCGCGCCCCGGGAAGCAGCCGGCCCGGGCATCGGTTGAAGCGAGGGACAGCAAGAGTGCCCCGGACGGGGTGGAAGCCCAGCGAAAGGTACGCGATGACTATCGCCCATGAAGAAGCAGTAATCGACGCCGCAGCAGTGGACGCCATCTTTGCCCAGGCGCGCACGGCCAACTCCTTCACCGGTGAAGTCACGGACGAGCAGGCCCGCGCCATCTACGAGCTGACGAAGTTTGGTCCCACCGCGTTCAACTCGCAGCCCCTTCGTGTCACCTATGTCCGTTCGGACGAGGCCCGCGCCACGCTGGTGGACGCCCTGTCCGCCGGCAACCGGGCCAAGACGGCTTCCGCACCGCTGGTCGCGGTCCTCAGTGTCGACACCGCGTGGCACGAGCAGTGGGACAACTTCCTCCCCGGCTACAACGCCCCCAAGGCAATGTACGACGCCGCCCCGGACCTCGCCGCGGCCACCGGCAACAACAATGCCCACCTGCAGGCCGGCTACTTCATACTCGCCGTCCGGTCGCTAGGACTCGCTGCCGGGCCGATGACCGGTGCCGACTTCAGCAAGATCGACACCGCCTTCTTCCCGGACGGTAGCCAGAAGAGCTTCATGGTGGTCAACATCGGCCACGCCGCCGAGGACGCCTGGGGCGCCCCGAAGCCGAAGTTCGCCTACGAAGACGTGGTCCGCACGGTCTAAGCGACCGAGGCAGCGGCCGAGGCAACCACAGGCAGGGGCGGGCGTCGGCGACCAGTGGCAGACTGGGCCTATGCGGAATCTGATTGTGGTCGCCTTCCTGGAACCCGTTACCGAGGGGATGGAATTTCCGCGCGACGCCTGGCCGCTGCACATCACACTGGTGAAGTTCGACGTCGTCGAGCAACTGCCAGCCGACGACGGCGGGGCTGACGCCGTCCTCTCCGGCGACACCCTGGCCACCCAGGTGGCCGGGCTAATGGACGCTCCGGCCAGGGCCGCGCTGGGCAGCACCGTGACCGTGGGCGGGGAAGCGGGCTTTGGCCGCGGCGGCTCCGTCCAGGTCAGCCTGATCGAACCCAGCGCCCCGCTCCAGACCCTCCACGAAGCCCTCGTGGCAGCGGTCGAGGCTCTTCATGGCCGGGTCGCAACCCCCGGCTACACGATGGCTGCCTTCCGTCCGCACGTTTCCCACCGGGGTGAAAAAGCCCCCCGCGCGGGCGAGCAAATGGCGCTGGACCGGATCGCCTTGGTGGACATGGCTCCCGACGGCGGCCATGCCACGCGGCGGGTGCTCAGGCTCTGGGAGGCCACATTGTGAATGAACCTCTTCATTTATGGTCCGAGGTGCAATACTGAGGTCAAATTGAGAGTTTGACTCCGAATAATACTTGGGTCACTAGGTGCGTGCTGGGGGAACCACAGGATGATGCTTGACACCTCTACCCTGCGTGTTGCCTTGGCTGTAGTAACCCTGACCCTGCTGTGCCTGTTCTACTTCATCACTTTCAGGCGGACCCGTTCCCCGTTCAGCGGCTGGTGGTGTTCGGCGCTGTTGCTCTTCCTGACCGGATCCGCGTCCTATCTGTGGGACGGCACGGTCCACCAAGTGTGGGCAAACCCGCTGGGAAATACCTTGCTGGTCGGCGGCGCCGGAGCCATGTGGGCAGGGGCCCGGTCGCTGCGGACGAGCATTCCGAGGTTGTGGTCCTTGACGGCGGGGCCTTTTGTGACGGGCGTCGTTTCGGTGTTTGACCACCCGGCCACGAACGACTGGTCCGGCGGCCCGGTCATGCTGGGCATGATGGCGCTGATGCTGGGGCTATCGTGCCGCGAACTCTTCCTGCTCGACGTCGACTACTCCAGGGTGCACCGCCCCCTCGCCTACGGCTCAGCGCTCCTGGCCCTCTTCTATCTTGGACGCCTGACCGTTTTTGTCATTGACGGCCCCCATGGGCCGGTGTTCGTCACCTACTTCGGCTCCGTGGTGACGACCCTTCTCACCACGATGATCCTTGTGCTCGCATCCTTCACCATGGCCGAGTTGAGCAACGAACAACTGACCCGTGACCTTCGGGCGCGGGCCACGGTTGACGGGCTCACCGGGCTATTGAACCGCACCGCCTTTGTGGATCTGGCAGAGAACGAACTGCGCCGCCTGGGCAACGCCCGCACCACGGCCTCGCTGGTTCTGGCAGACCTGGACCACTTCAAGGCTGTCAACGACCAGTACGGCCATGCGGCCGGGGACGTCGCGTTGCAAACCTTCGCCGCAGCGTGCACGGCCTCGGTCCGTTCAACCGACCTCGTGGGACGCTATGGCGGCGAAGAGTTCGTCCTGCTGCTCCCGGGCGTCAGCCCGGAACGTGCCGGCGAGATGGCGGCCACGATCAGCCGCCGGTTGCAGGAGGCACAGCCGAACGTTGAGGCGCGGCTTCCTACCGTGAGCTATGGGATTGCCTCGACGGGCCCCGGCCGGGTGGATCTGCAGGCCCTGATCGCGTCGGCCGATGCCGCTCTTTACCGCGCCAAAACGCTCGGCCGGGACCGGTCGGTACTGGCCGCCAGCCTCCGCGAGGAGCAGACGGCCTGAGCCTCGGTCCACGGCTGCGGCTAGGAAATAACCCCGTCCACCAGGGCCTTGGCTTCGGCCTGCACCTGCTTCAGGTGCTCCGCGCCCTTGAACGACTCGGCGTAGATCTTGTAGACGTCCTCGGTGCCCGACGGCCGGGCCGCGAACCAGGCGTTCTCGGTGACCACTTTCAATCCGCCGATGGCAGCGCCGTTGCCGGGCGCCTCGGTCAGTTTGGCGGTGATGGTTTCGCCGGCCAGTTCCGTCGCGGTGACGTCCGACGGCGACAGCTTGCCCAGGGCGGCCTTCTGCTCGCGCGTTGCGGCGGCGTCGATCCGGGCGTAGACGGGGTCGCCGAACTTGTCGGTCAGGCCCTTGTACAGCTGCGACGGCGACTTGCCCGTCACCGCCGTGATCTCGGACGCCAGCAGCGCCAGCAGGATGCCGTCCTTGTCCGTGGTCCAGACGCTGCCGTCCATTTTGTTGAACGACGCGCCGGCGGATTCCTCCCCGCCGAAGGCACCCTCGCCGGACAGCAGCCCGGGGACGAACCACTTAAAGCCCACCGGCACCTCGACGAGCTTCCGGCCGAGGCTTTCGGCCACCCGGTCGATGATCGAGGAGGACACCAGGGTCTTGCCGATAACGGACTGCGGGTTCCACCCGTTGCGGTGCCGGTACAGGTAGTCGATCGCGACGGCGAGGTAGTGGTTCGGGTTCATCAGCCCGCCGTCCGGCGTGACAATGCCGTGCCGGTCGGCGTCGGCGTCGTTGCCGGTGGCGATGTCGAAGGGTGCGGACCCGTCCGCACCAACAGCCATGCGGTTGATCAGGGAGGCCATCGCCGACGGCGAGGAGCAGTCCATCCGGATCTTTTCATCCCAGTCCAGCGTCATGAAGGCCCACTGCGGGTCCACCGTCGGGTTCACCACGGTGAGGTTCAGGTGGTGGCGTTCGCCGATTTCGCCCCAGTAGTCCACGGACGCACCGCCCATGGGGTCGGCGCCGATCCGGACGCCCGCCTCGCGGATCGCGTTCAGGTCCAGCACCGAGGGCAGGTCATCGACGTAGCTGGACAGGAAGTCGAACTTGCCGGTGGTGCCGGCAGCCATGGCGTCCGCGATCGGAACCCGCTTGACCCCGCGCAGTCCGTTCTCCAGCAGTTCGTTGGCGCGGTTGGCGATCCAGCCTGTGGCGTCGGTGTCCGCCGGGCCGCCGTGCGGCGGGTTGTACTTGAAGCCGCCGTCGCCGGGCGGGTTGTGGCTCGGCGTCACCACGATGCCGTCGGCCTGCGGCGCGCCTGCGGCGGAGTTGTTGTTGTGGGTCAGGATGGCGTGGCTCAACGCCGGGGTGGGCGTGTAGCCGTGGCGGGCGTCGATCAGCACGTGCACGCCGTTCGCGGCAAGCACCTCAAGCGCGGAGTTCTGCGCCGGCTCGCTCAGGGCATGGGTGTCCTTGGCGAGATACAGGGGGCCGGTGATGCCCTGGCCCGCCCGGTATTCCACGATCGCCTGGGTGATCGCGAGGATATGCGGTTCGTTAAACGACGCCTTGAGGCTTGAGCCCCGGTGCCCGGAGGTGCCGAAGGCGACCCGCTGCCCGGGGTCGCCGAGATCCGGCGAAACGTCGTAGTACGCGTCCAGAAGCGCAGTGAGGTCAACAAGGTCTTGGGGTTGGGCAACTGTGCCCGCGCGGCTAGCCATGGCTCCAGCATGCCAGACGAGGGGGTGCCGCGACATGGTTTCGCCCGAATCGGACCGCTGTGACGCCGCGCGTCCGGCTGGGGGAAACGGCGCGGCGCTAATCTTGACGTACACACGTCAGAGGGGATTTCCATGACCGAGCAGCCCACGTCCGGGTATGACGAGGCGCACCGAGGCTACCAGCCGCCGCCGTATCGTCCGCCATACGGTGGCGACGGCCATGTTCCGCCGATGCCGACGGCAGCCCCGCACCTCGGCCAGCCGGCCGGCAGTTACGCCGCCTACGGCCAGCCGGCCGGGCCGTACGCGGACGCTTACGGCCAGCCGTATTACTACGGCGTGGCTCCCGCGCCTAGGGGCCTGAGTATCGCGAGCCTGTGCTGCGGCATCGCGTCGTTCCTCGGCTTCGGCTTCTTCCTGCTCCCGCAGTTGGCCGCCGTCGTCCTCGGCCACCTGGCGCTGCACCGCGAGCCGGGCGGCAAGGGCCTGGCTATCGCGGGACTGGTCCTTGGTTATGCCGCAATCGCCATCACCCTGCTGGTGGTTGTGATCCTGGGGGTCGCCTTCGCGAACGCGGACTTCATCACCCGGTAAGAGCGGCCACCAGCTGCTCAGCGTTGGCCTCCAGCCAGCCGCGACGGCGGAGGATCAGCCCGCCCACGCCGTCGTCCCACATCCGGGCCCAGCCGCCGCCGAGCGTGGCAGCGTTGTGTGCCATCCGTTCATAGCTCAGCGACGCGGCCTCGATGCCCAGCCCCGGCACCCGGCGTCGTTCGTCCTGGTCCCAGCCGTAGGCATCGGCGAAGATACGGAGCCGCCGGAACGGGTCCACTCCCTCCCAGCCGGGCCACACGTCCGCCGGGTCGCGGAGCGGCGTCCAGTGCATGGCAGTGTTGAAGGAATCCCTGAGCGCCGTGCTGGGTCCGGCGAGGTCGAAGTCCACCAGCCCGGCGGCCAGGCCGTCCCGGACCACCACATTCTGCGGCGTGACGTCCAGGTGGCACACGAGCTCCGCGGGGTCCTGCCTGACGGCGACCGGTGGGATGTAGCGGGGCGGAAACGGGTGGGTGGCCGGCATGAAACCGGCAGAGGCGGTGTGCAGCCGGCGCAGCAAACGGGCCACCGAGGCCAGCAGCTCCTCGGACTGGACCCAGGCCTCGGGCACCGGCCCGGCGCACTGTCCCGGCAGGAAGGTCAGCACGTCCCTGCCCTCCTCGTCCCGGCCCAGGAACCGCGGCGAGCCGTCGAATCCGGCATCTTCGAGCCAGTCGAGGTAGCCTGCGACGGCGAGGCTCTGCGGCTGGTGCGGTCGGCGGATTGTCCCGCCGACCCGCACCACGCCTTCAGTGACATCGCCCACCGGCATGAGTTCGACGTCGGACGCCTCGCCGGGGGCGGGGACGTAGACGCGCGCCTCAACCGGCGGGCGATATCGGATGCTCATTTAGCTCAGCGTACGCCGCCCATGAGCTTCTTGATGGCCGGCGAGGCCGCAGCCAGGCCGACGGCCAGAAGCATCGCCGTGCCGCCGACGCCGATGAAGTACGGCAGTTCGTCGTCGGGGTTGTAGAGCCCCGAGAGCATGCCGGCCAGCGTGGTGCCCAGCGAGACCGAGAGGAAGAACAAGGCAACCATCTGCGTGTGGAAGGCCTTGGGCGCCAGCTTGGTCGTCACGGACAGGCCGATGGGGGAGAGGAACAGTTCCGCCAGCGTGAACAGCAGCAGGATCCCCACCAACGCCAGCAGCGGCGTCTTGCCGTCGCCGGCCAGCGGGATGAACGCCAGGAAGGCCAGGCCCATCACGAAGAGGCCGATCGAGAACTTCAGGGCCGATCCGGGCTGCTTGCGTCCCAGGCGGGTCCACAGGGCAGCCATAACACCGGCGAAGATGATGATGAACACCGGGTTGATGGACTGGACCCAGGCGGCCGGCATTTCCCAGCCGAACAGGTTCCGGTCCAGCTTCTCCTCCGAGTACACGGCGATGAAGGTGAACTGCTGCTGGAAGAGCGCCCAGAACGCGGCGGAGGCGATGTACAGCGGGATGAACGCCGCGACCCGGCTTCGCTCGGTGGCGTTGACCTTCTTGCTGCTGAAGATCAGGACGAAGTAGAGCACCGACGCGCCGATGGCCGCGTACGCCATGGACATGGCGAGGTTGTCAGCGTTGACGACGCCGGTCGCCAGCAGCACGGCGATGATCGCGGCGATCACGGCGAAGAGCAGTCCGTACTTGGTGCGTTCGGCTGCGGGCAGCGCGTTGGGCACCCGGTGGGCCTCTTCGGGCAGCTTGTTGCGGCCCAGGGCGTAGATGGCCAGTCCGACGGCCATGCCGACGGCGGCGGCACCGAAGCCCCAGTGGAAGCCCTGGCTTTCCTGGAGCCAGCCGGTGACCAGCGGGCCGATCAGGGCGCCGGCGTTGATGCCCATGTAGAAGATGGAGAAGCCGGCGTCGCGGCGTTCGTCCTTCTCGCGGTACAGGCTTCCGACCAGGGCGGTGGCGTTGGCCTTCAAGCCGCCGGATCCCACGCCCACCAGCACGAGGCCGGCGATCAGGCCCGGAATCCCGGGGATAAGGGCCAGGGCGATGTGGCCGGCCATGATCATGACCGCGGAACCGAAGAGCACACGCTCGGAGCCGAAAAGCCGGTCCGCGAGCCAGGCGCCCAGGATGGTCGAGAGGTATACGCCGCCACCGTAGGCGCCGACCAGGCTGGCGGCGAGGGCCTTGTTGATTTCGAGGCCGCCTTCAGCGGCCGTGAAGTACATGTAGTAGAGGAGGATCCCCTGCATTCCGTAGAAGGAGAAGCGCTCCCACATTTCTACGGAGAAGAGGCTGGCCAGCATTTTCGGGTGGCCAAAAAACGAGGTATCGCCCGGCGTTGTAGCGGGGGGATTGGCTAAATGAGTTGTGCTCATTTACTTAATGCTGACACCGCGGCGCGCGATTGTCACATCCGCGGCGCTCCGGGGCAAGTCAATTCGAGGGTGTTTCGCGGACCCGCTTTGCCGGGAGCGTCGGCCGAAGGGGACCCCGCGGCCAGGCTAGCCGGCGTCGAACATGATGACCTGGCGGACGGCCTTGCCGTCGGCGAGCTGGTCCATGGCCTGGTTGATGTCCGCCAGCGCGATCCGGGAGGAAATGAGCTCCTCGACCGGCAGCTTCCCGTCCCGCCACAGCTGCGCGTACTTGGGAATGTCCCGGGCCGGCACGGCCGAGCCGAGGTAGCTGCCAATGATTGTGCGGGCCTCCGCAGTGATGGTCAGCGGGGAGAGTTGCGCGCGGGCGTCGGGAGAGGGCAGCCCGGCCGTGATCGTGGTGCCGCCGACGTCGGTGGCCGCGAAAGCGGTCTCGAACGCCCGCGCGCTGCCGGCGCATTCGACGACGAATTTGGCTTTGATGCCTTGTTCGGCCAGTTGCTGCGGGGTGTACGTTTCGTGCGCGCCGAGGCGGCGGGCGTGCTCCAGTTTCTCGTCCAGGGTGTCGACGGCGACGATCCGGGAGAGGCCCTGGGAGACCGCAGTGATCAGCGCGGCCATGCCGACGCCGCCAAGTCCCACGATCATGATGCTGTCCTCGGGCCGGGGTTTGGCGGCGTTCAGCACTGCGCCGCCTCCGGTTAGCACCGCGCAGCCCAGGACGGCGGCGATGTCCGCCGGGATGTCGTCGCCGACCGGCACCGCGGAGGCCCGGTCCACGACGGCGTGGCTGGCGAAACCGGAAACGCCGAGGTGGTGGAAGATCGGTTCTCCGGAGCGGCTCAAATGCATGGACCCGTGCAGCAGGGTGCCCTCGTTGTTGCTCTTGGAACCGGCGGTGCAGGGCAGCCGGCCGTCCGCTGCGCAGTTGGCGCACTGCTCGCAGCGCGGCAGGAAGGACATGACCACCCGCTGGCCGGGCTGCAGGTCGGTGACGTCGGCGCCGACCTCGACGACGCGGCCGGCCGCTTCGTGGCCGAGCAGCATCGGCACCGGGCGCACCCGGTTGCCGTCGACGACGCTGAGGTCCGAGTGGCAGATGCCGGCCGCCTCGAGCCGGACGAGGATTTCCGTCGGTCCGGGGGCGGAGAGCTCCAGCTCCGCGATACTGATCGGTTTGGACTCCGCGAAGGGCCGGGGGCGGCCGATTTCCTCCAGTACTGCACCGGTGATCTTCATCGATCCCTCTCGTGTCGTTAACCGCGTTGGCACCAGTAAACCCCACGCGGCCGCGGCCGGGGTAATCCCCGCGGGGGCAGCTTAAAGGCCGAGTTGCCCGGCCACCTGCAGCAGCAGCGCCTCGGATCCCATCGGGCCGACCAGTTGGATTCCCATCGGCAGGCCGGCGCCGGGCGGCCCGCCGGTCCAGTGCACCGGAATGCTGATTGCGGGAAGCCCGCAGACGTTGACCAGCGAGGACCACGGGGCAAACTCGCACTGCTTGCGGTAGTCGTCGTCCGCGTCGGCGGGCCACTCGGCGGGCCAGTAGCCGTCGCCGTGCGCGGCGCCGGTGAACCAGCCCACCGGCCGGGGCGTTTGAGCCAATGTCGGGCTCAGCACCAGGTCCCAGGCCGAGAACTGGGCAACAGTGTCCCGCTGGAACTGGCGCAGGAACCCGAGGGCCTCGTTCAGCTTCGCCGCGCTGCGCTGCTGGGCGCGCCGCCGGAAGGTGCGGGTCAGCGGGGTCAGGAGGGCCTCGCGCTGCGGCGCGATGCGGGCGCTCCCGACGCCGGCGGTCCACGCCGTCGTAAACGCGCCGGGGTAGCGGTTGTCATAGCGGATGGCGGCCTCGCCGGTCTCGTGCCCGGCCGCCTCCAGCAGCCTGATGCCGGTCTGGAGTGCATCGAGGGCTTCGCGGTCCGGGGTGTAAGGGAAGACGGCCTGCCATGGACTGTCCAGGCTGACGCCGATCCGCAGCGGGGGTGGCTCCTGGCCGGCCAGTTGCAGGTAGCTGCGCCGGCGGCCGGCTGGTTCTCCGGCCCGTTCTCCGGGTGATTGGCGGGTTGGTGGCGGCGGGACCAGCGCGTCGAGCATCAGGGCGGCGTCCGCCGCGGAACGGGCCAGCGGACCGGCGACCACCAGCCCGGCGGGGTCGCCGGTGCTTTCCCCGGCCGGGACCAGCCCGCGGCCCGGTTTCAGTCCCACCAGGCCGCAGGCGGCGGCGGGGATGCGGATGGACCCGCCGCCGTCGGATCCCGGGGCGAAGGGAAGCAGGCCGGCGGCCACGGCGGCCGCGCTGCCGCCGGAGGAACCGCCGGAGCTGCGGCTCAGCGCGTACGGGTTGCGTGAGGGCGGGGCGATCCGGTTCTCGCTGTAGGCTGTCAGCCCGAATTCCGGGACCTGCGTCTTGCCCAGCGAGATGACGCCGGCGCCCTTCAGTGTGGCGGCCAGGGCGCCGTCGTCGGCGGCGGGCTTGTGCTCCAGGGCGGCGCTGCCGTGCGTGGTGACCACGCCGGCGACGTCGGTCAGGTCCTTGAACGCGGTCGGCATGCCGTGCAGCAGCGGCAGGGCCGCCCTGCGTTCGTCGTCCGCCGCGCGTACATGCCGGCGGTCCGCCGCGTCGGCGTCCTGGAGGGCCTGCTCTGCGGTGACGGTGATGAATGCGCCAAGGTGCGGGTTGTCGGCCGCGATGCGGTCCAGGAAGTGCGCCGCGGCCTGGCGCGCGGAGAGCTCGCCGGAGCGCAGGGCGTCGCGGAGCGCGACGGCGGACAACTCGTGGATCTCAGCCAATGGTCTCCTTTGCGCTCTCCAGAAGCGTAACCTGCCACCTGTTTGGCCCCGGCCCCGATCGCTGGCGATACGCTGGAGGGAGACCTTGATTTCAGCGGAGAGGACGACCATGAGCGACATCGACACCGTGACCGTTTCCGACATTCCCGAAGCGGCGCGGATCCTGGACGTACGCGAGGACTACGAATGGTCGGCCGGCCACGCCGAGCACGCCGTCCACATTCCCCTCGACCAGCTCCCGGCCCGGCTCGACGAACTGGATCCGGACGAGGACCTGTATGTTATCTGCCGCACCGGCGGACGTTCCTTCCGCGCTGCGCAGTGGCTCGTCGGCCATGGCTACTCAGCGTTGAACGTGGCCGGCGGCATGGACCAGTGGCTCGAGAACGGCCTGCCGCTCGTGTCCGACAACGGGCTCAAGCCCGTCATCCTGTAAACGAAAGAAGAACCATGTCCGCGTCAACTGTCACCTATACCTTCCTCGGCCCCGAAGGCACGTTCACCGAGGCGGCGTTGATGCAGGTGCCAGGCGCCGCGGAGGCCATCCGCATCCCCTCCTCGAACGTCAACACCGCGTTGGACAAGGTCCGCGACGGTTCGGCCGACGCGGCGATGGTGCCGATCGAGAACTCCGTGGAGGGCGGCGTCACGGCAACCCTCGACGCGATCGCCACCGGCCAGGAACTGCGGATCCTCCGCGAGGCCCTGGTGCCGATCAGCTTCGTGCTGGTGGCCCGGCCCGGCCTGCGGATCGAGGACATTCGCAGGGTGTCCACCCACGGTCACGCCTGGGCGCAGTGCCGGCTCTGGGTCGACGCCAATATGCCGAATGCGGAATACATCCCGGGATCCTCCACCGCCGCGGCCGCAATGGGCCTGCTGGAGGATGTCCCGCACTACGACGCCGCCATCTGTGCGCCCATCGTCGCGGCCGAGCAGCCCGGCCTGGCGGTGCTCGCGGAAAACATCGGCGACAACCCCGGCGCGGTGACCAGGTTCGTGCTGGTGGGGCGCCCCGGAGTGCTGCCGGAACGGACCGGCGCGGACAAGACCACGGTGGTGGTCCCGCTGCCGGAAGACCGGCCAGGCGCGCTGATGGAAATCCTGGATCAGTTCGCCACCCGGGGCGTGAACCTGAGCCGGATCGAATCCCGTCCCACCGGCCAGTACCTCGGCCACTACTTCTTCAGCATCGACGCGGACGGCCATGTGGGCGACGCCCGGGTGGCCGACGCGCTGGCCGGACTGCACCGGATCAGTCCGGCGACACGCTTCCTTGGCTCCTACGGCCGGGCTGACGGCCAGCGCGCCGAGGTGGCGCCGCACACCTCCGACCAGGCATTCCGTGCCGCCCATGCATGGGTCGAAGACATACTCACGGGGGCATCTGTGGTTCAGGAATATAAGCCCCAGGCTTCGCCCACAGCGTAGGCAAATGCCACATGCGGCACTTCCACCCCTTGGAAACTGTGCGTATGCTTGCCTGATCTATTGGGGTAGTCCTCTACCGGAAGGAGCGGGTCATGGCTGGCACCAGCACAGAAAATGACGGCCAGGGAATGATTGTCAATCCCAAACCGACGGCCGAAAACCAGGACTGGGACGGCGACGACGCCGACCGTGCGGACCGGCTGCGCTTCGAGGAGGAGCAGGCGATGATCCGCGAGCAGTCGGAGGCACGCGCCGCCAAGGCAGCCGCGGACGCGAAGAAGGAAGCCGACGCTAAAAAGGAAGCCAGCTAAGAAGGAAGCCCGCTAAGCCGGCCGGGTCATGGCAGGTGCCGGGCCTGGCTGCTCCCGGACTTGCCGGCCGCCCCGCCGCCATGGGGCAGTTCCTCGCGGGCGGGGTCCTCCCTAACCCGGACCAGCAGCGAGCGGGGGGCCACCCGGACTGTGACGGTGGTGGCCTCGCCGGACGGATCGCCGTCGACCTGTGTGGGCATCGGTTCGGCGCACTTGATCACTATCTTGCCGGAGCGGTAATACGTCATCACCGGCAAGTTTCTTTTGTGCTTCAGCACAATCTTCCAGTACATCGCCAGCCAGCCGATCGCGCTGCGCGGGCTCATCACCACCACGTCCAGCATGCCGTCGTCGATCATGGCCTGAGGGATGAAATCGATTCCGCCGGGGATCAGCCCGCAGTTCGCGAACAGCACGCTGCGGATCTTCCGGGACTGCTCCGGCTGGTCGTCAAGGGCGATGGAGACCCTCTTGCGGCGCCCGGGAAGGTGCCGCACACCGGCCTCGGTGTAGGCGAGCCAGCCCACCGCCTTCTTGAGCCCGTCGTTGGTGTCCCCCACCACCTCGGCGTCCATGCCCATCCCGGCGATCACCAAAAAGGCATGGTCCGCGGACTGCCCGGTCCGGGCGTTCTCCACCCTCATGCGGGCGGTGTCGATGAAGCGCTGGTGTCCGAACAGCGCAATCTCCACGCAGCCGTGCAGGTCCCCGATGTCCAGGTGGACGTTGCGGGCCAGCAGGTTCCCGGTGCCCAGCGGCAAGAGGCCCATGGCGATATCCGTGTGCGCCAGGACGTCCGCCACCACGCGGACGGTGCCGTCGCCGCCGCCCACCAGGACGACGTCGGCCCCGTACTCGACGGCGGCACGGGCCTGCGAGAAGCCGGGGTCCTCGGCGGTGGTCTCGAAGAAGCGCGGGGCCTCCCAGCCGGCCGCCAGGCAGGCGCTCTCGACCAGGACCCGGGCCTCCGCGGACCTGGACTTGATCGGATTGATCACGACGGCGACCTTTTGCCTGACCAGGCCCGGGTTGTGCGTTTCTTCCCAGACGGCACTGCGCGTGTGCTTGGCCTTCAACCGGCGCACACCCCACCAGCTGGAGACGGCAAATACCAGGGCTCCAGCGATGACGAGGTAGAGCAGCCAGTCGCGCATGTTGCTCCAACACTATCCCGCGTGTCCGCCGCGGCAGGACTGCCGAAGGGCGGCCCCCGGATTCGATACTCTTATCTGGTGATCGACGTAAAAGACCTCAGCGAAAATCCGGACAAGTTCCGTGCCAGCCAGCGCGCCCGTGGCGCCGATGAATCCGTGGTGGACGCGATCATCGCCGCGGATTCGGCCCGGCGCGCGGCGCTGATCCGTTTTGAAAACCTGCGCGCCGAGCAAAACGCCTTCGGCAAGAAGGTGGCGCAGGCAAAGGGCGAGGAAAAGCAGGCCCTGCTCGCCGAGGTGAAGGTCCTTGCGGCCTCGGTCAAGGAAGCCTCGGCCGAGGCCGACGTCGCCCAGTCCGCCCAGGAGGAGCTGCTGCGCGGCATTCCCAACCTGGTCGAGGACGGGGTTCCGGCGGGCGGCGAGGACGACTACGTTGTGGTGAAGACGGTGGGGACGCCCCGCGAATTCCCCGACTTTGAGCCGAAAGACCACCTCGAAATCGGCRAACTGATCGGCGCGATCGACATGGAGCGCGGGGCCAAGGTCTCCGGTTCACGCTTCTACTTCCTGCGCGGCGTGGGCGCCCGGCTGGAAATGGCACTGCTTCAGATGGCCATGGAGCAGGCCATCGACGCCGGCTTCGTGCCCATGATCACCCCGACGCTGGTGCGGCCCGAAACCATGCAGGGCACCGGCTTCGACGTCAAGCACGACGCCGAGATCTACCGCCTCGCGGAGGACGACCTCTATCTTGTGGGGACCTCGGAGGTGGCCCTGGCCGGCTACCACGCCGACGAGATCCTGGACCTCTCCGGCGGTCCGATCCGCTACGCCGGGCAGAGCTCCTGCTACCGCCGCGAGGCCGGTTCGCACGGGAAGGACACCCGCGGCATCATCCGGGTCCACCAGTTCAACAAGGTGGAGATGTTCATCTACACCACGGTTGAAGAGGCCGCTGCCGAGCATGCCCGCCTGCTGGCCTGGGAAGAGGAAATGCTGGCCAAGTGCGAGCTGCCCTACCGCGTGATCGACACCGCCGCCGGCGACCTTGGCACCTCCGCGGCCCGCAAGTTCGACTGCGAAGCCTGGGTCCCCACCCAGGGCGCCTACCGCGAGCTGACCTCCACCTCCAACTGCACCACCTTCCAGGCGCGCCGGCTCAACATCCGTGAACGCGTGCTGAACGAGGAGGGCGCCCCCAAGGGCACCCGCGCGGTTGCCACCCTCAATGGGACCCTCGCCACGACCCGCTGGATCGTCGCCATCCTGGAACACCACCAGAACCCGGACGGCTCGGTCAACGTCCCGGCGGCGCTGCAAAAGTACCTCGGGGGCATGACGGTCTTCCCCGTCCTCTAGCCCACCCGCCGCCGGCAGCTGTTCACCGACGCTTCACGTGCCGCTGTGGCGCGCGTCCTAGCAGCTGTCGGCGGTGTCTGCTCTACTTATTGGATGACTACATTGACTGAAGCCTCAGTCGCTGGCAACGATGACCAGCGAGATGCAAACGAAAAAATGATGATCGCCCTCGACGTCGACGGAACCCTCGTCGACCATGACGGGCACATGTCCGTCCCCGTCCGGGAAGCCGCCCAGGCCGTGGTGGCCGCCGGGCACGAGGTGATGATCGCGACGGGCCGCTCGCTCAACGCCACGCTGCCCATCATCGAGCACATCGGCATTGAAAGCGGCTACGCGGTCTGCTCCAATGGCGGCGTCACGCTGCGCGTGGATTCCGGACTGGCCGACGGCTACGAGGTGCTGCACAAAGCCACCTTCGACCCCGGGCCGGCGCTCCGGGCGCTGCGCAAGCGGCTGCCCTCGGCCAAGTATGCGCTCGAGGACGAGAACGGCAACTTCCTCTCCACCGAACGCTTCCAGGACGCCAGCTTCGGCGTCGAGGCAATCGGTGTCGACTTCCAGACCATGCTGGAGGCCACCGCCGTGCGCGTCGTGGTGTTCAGTTCGGAGAACACGCCAGAGGAATTCAACGCGGCCATCCGCCACGTGGGCCTCGCCGGCGTCACCTACTCCGTCGGCTGGACGGCGTGGCTGGACATTGCCGCCGCCGGCGTCACCAAGGCCAGCGCCCTGGAACACCTGCGCGGACGGCTGAGCATCGAGGCGCACCGTACGGTCGCCGTCGGCGACGGCCGCAACGACATCGAGATGCTCACCTGGGCACGCCGCGGCGTGGCGATGGGCCAGGCGCCCGCGGAGGTGATCGCCGCCGCCGACGAGGTCACCCACTCGGTCTACGACGACGGCGCCGCCCACGTGCTGCGCAGCATCCTCCTCTAAGACACCGGCGCGGACGCCGGTGCGGGCGCGCCGGCCCTAGCGGACGTCGAGGATCAGGCCCAGCAGCCGGGCGGCGGCGGGCCGGGCCGCGTGTTCCTCGTTCCACTGCGCCCGGGCCACGGCCTTGCTGACGGCCTGCGTGGTGATGCCGAGTTCCTCGGCCACCGCCTTCTGCTGCCCGCGCACGCCGGGGGTCAGCAGGTCCAGCACCCGCCACTCGGCGGCGCTCCGGTCGTGCACAATGTGGCCCAGCAGCCGCAGCACGGCCTCGGCTTCCGCGGCCAGATCAGCGAACGGGCCTTCCACCGCCACCGGGATGCGTTCCTTGCCGTTTCTCAGCCGGTCCACGGCGCGGCGGGCGTAGACGAGCCCGTGGCCGGACGCGTCCTTGATCTGGTTCGGCAGCGGTTCGTTGACCGGGCCGACGCCGATTCCGACGTACCAGGCCCCCGTCCGCAGGGCGATCAGCGCCGCCTCGACGGCCTGACGCGGGCAGTCCAGGATGCCCTGGACCTCGTCCTCCACGGAACGGTCGAAATCCAGGCGCGCCGGAATGTGCCGCAGGTCCTTGAGGAGCTGCGGCACACGGTCGCCGTCGCGCCGGCTGTCGGTTTGGTTGATGGTCAGCGTGAACATACTGGATGCCACACTACCGCGTGGCAAACGGGAGGCAAGCCCGCAGGGTGCGCCTGATGCCGGCCACGTAACAACCCCGCCGCGGCCCCCGCCGGGACACCCGGCGGGCTTGTCTCTGGACCTGGGAGATGTTGCGATGGGGGGAGACGCTGCCGACGGCGGCACGGACCGGGGCGGAGTGCATCAGTGGGTAATGGGTTGGAACAGGGGACAGGGCAGCGGACCGCGGAGACGGCGGGCAGGGACGAACTTGACCTCGTGGACCGGTGGTGGCGGGCCGCCAACTACCTCTCGGTAGGCCAGATCTATTTGCGCTCCAATCCGTTGCTTCGTGAGCCGCTGAGCGCCGGGGATACCAAGTCCCGCCTGCTCGGCCACTGGGGCACCACTCCAGGATTGAACTTCATCTATGCGCACCTGAACCGGGTCATCCGCCGGGATTCGCAGGAGATGCTGTTCGTCGCCGGGCCGGGCCACGGCGGACCGGCCGTGGTGGCGAACGGCTGGCTGGAGGGCACCTACTCGGAGATCTACAGCAACGTGGGCCCGGACGAGGACGGGCTGGCCGAGCTGTTCCGGCAGTTCTCCTACCCCGGCGGCATCCCCAGCCACGCCGCCCCGGAAACACCGGGCTCCATCAACGAGGGCGGTGAACTCGGGTACTCGCTGGCCCACGCCTACGGCACGGTGTTCGACAACCCCCGGCTGATCACCGCCGTCGTGATCGGCGACGGCGAGGCGGAGACCGGGCCGCTGGCCGCGAGCTGGCACTCCCACAACTTCCTGGACCCGGCGGCGGACGGGGCCGTGCTGCCGATCCTGCACCTGAACGGCTACAAGATCGCCAACCCGACGATTCTCGCGCGGATGCCGGAGGCCCAGCTGGAGCAGCTGCTGCGCGGGTACGGCCACAAGCCGCACTTCGTAACCGTCACTGACCCGGAGGACACCGCCGCGGCGCACCGCGATTTTGCCGCGGTGCTGGACGAGTGCCTGGCGGAAATACGGGCCATCCAGGCCGAACGGCGCGCCGGCGGCTGGAACGGTGACGACGCTCCCGCCGCCGCGTGGCCGATGATCGTGCTGCGCTCGCCCAAGGGCTGGACCGGGCCGAAGACGGTTGATGGGCTGCAGGTGGAAGGCACCTGGCGCAGCCACCAGGTGCCACTCGCCGAAGTCCGCACCAATCCCGAGCACCTGGCCCAGCTCGGGCAGTGGCTGGAGTCCTACCGCCCGGAGGAACTGTTCGACGGCGCCGGGCGGCTCCGGCCGGAGGTGGCCGCGAACGCCCCGGGCGGCGAGCTGCGGATGAGCGCCACCCCGCATGCCAACGGCGGCGTCCTACTGCGCGACCTGAAGCTGCCCGGCTACGCCGACCACGCGGTGGAGGTCGCCCAGCCGGGCCGGGAGCGGGTCAGCGCCATGATCACCCTCGGCTCCTGGATGCGGGACGTGATAGCGCTCAACCCGGATACCTTCCGGCTCTTCGGCCCGGACGAGACCGCGTCCAACCGGCTGCAGGACGTCTACGAGGTCACGGACAAGGTCTGGCAGTACCGGATCGAGGCCGTCGACGAGCACCTGGCCCGCGCCGGCCGGGTGATGGAGGTCCTCAGCGAACACCTGTGCCAGGGCTGGCTGGAAGGCTACCTGCTCACCGGCCGGCACGGGGTGTTCAGCTGCTACGAGGCGTTCATCCACATTGTCGATTCGATGTTCAACCAGCACGCCAAGTGGCTCAAGGTGCACCGCGAGCTGCCGTGGCGCCAGCCCGTCGCCTCGCTGAACTACGTGCTCTCCTCGCACGTCTGGCAGCAGGACCACAACGGCTTCTCGCACCAGGATCCGGGCTTCATCGACCACGCGGTGAACAAGAAGTCCGAGGTCATCCGGGTCTACCTGCCGCCGGACGCGAACACGCTGCTCTCGGTGATGGAGCACTGCCTCGGTTCGCGGGACTACGTCAACATCGTGGTCAGCGGCAAACAGCCCTCGCCCACCTGGCTGGGACCGGCCGACGCCGCGCACCACTGCCAGCGCGGCCTGGGAATCTGGGAATTCGCCGGTTCCGAGGTCCCGGGCGAGGAGCCCGACGTCGTCCTGGCCTGCGCGGGGGACGTCCCCACGGTGGAGACCGTCGCGGCGGCCGAACTGCTCAAGGAAGGGGCACCCGGGCTGAAGATCCGGGTGGTGAACGTGGTGGACCTGATGCGGCTCCAGGATGCCGCCGAACACCCGCACGGCCTCTCCTCCCGGGACTTTGACGGCATCTTCACCGCGGACAAGCCGATCATTTTCGCGTACCACGGCTACCCCTCGCTGATCCACCGGCTGGCCTACCGCCGCACCAACCAGGAGGGCCTGCACGTGCGCGGTTACAAGGAGGAAGGCACCACGACGACGCCGTTCGACATGGCGATGCTCAACGGGATCGACCGCTACCAGCTGGCCATCGACGCAATTGACCGGGTGCCGGGGCTGGCCGAACGGCACTCGCTGCTGCGCCAGTCGCTGCAGGACCGGCGCATCCGGGCCCACAACCACACCAGGGAGCACGGCGAGGACGCGAAGGAGATCAGCGGCTGGACCCTCGGCGGCGAATAGCCTGCCCCGCGGTGGCGGGTCTAGGCCGGCCCGCCGGTGAGTGCGGACAGCCCGCCGGTGGGCAGATGGATCCAGCCCTCGGTCCGTGCGGCCCGGGCGTGCGCGGCGTCGGGACGGATGGTCGCGCCGAGGGCCACGGCCCGCGCGGTAAGGGACGCGATGACGGCGTCGAACATGTCGTCCGAACCGGCCAGCTGCTCCCCGTGCCCGGCAAGATCCAGCCACGGGGCGGCCTGCCTGAGCCCGCGGAGGAGATCGCCCAGCCGCTGCGTTTCCGCGCCGCCGCGCCCCTTGTAGCCGCGGGCCAGCAGGCCCCAGGACTTCAGTGACGCTGCCGGGTAGACCTCGGCCAGCCGGCCGCTGCCGTCCCGCGCCTGGGGACCGTGCTCCACGGCGATCTTGGCCTGGATGACGGCGCAGCGCATCGCCGGGTGCGCCAGCCGGTCGGCTGAGACGCTGAGCGGGATCAACCCGGTCCGGGCGGTGACGAAGCGGTCGGTGTCCCGGTAGGCCAGCAGCCGGCGGCCTTCGATTCCGTCGTGGTCAAGCACGGGGTGCGGATCCCCGGCCAGGTGCCCGGCAATGAAGGGCAGGAAGGCGTCCGGCCAGCCCACGGGGCAGTCGATCCCGGCCAGATCCGCAGCGCCAAAGAGCCGGACGATTTCGTCGTCGTCGACGTCGAGCGCCAGGTGCGCCAGGCGGGCGGTGCCATTGTTCCATTCGACGACGGCGGCCGCCGTCTTCTTCGTGGCCGCCGCGAGGTCGACGCCGAGGGTCAACATCCGCTGCCCGCCCGGGGGCTCAGCGAGGTGGACATGGCATCAACCTTTCCTGTGGCTCAAAGAGCGCGGTACCAGAACGCGCCGGGGATCCCGCCACGGCTCTCCAGACCCTTTCCCGAGGCAAAGCGGGCCCACACGGCACGCAGGGCCCGGCCCTGGGCGTTGATCTCCTCCCAGCTGGCGCCGGCGACCAGCCCCACACCTTCCCAGGTCCGCCGGTCGCCGAACAGCAGCGGTAGGTCCACGGTGTGTGCCGCCCCGTAGAAGTTCCCCGGCGCGGCCCAGGACAGCACGTAGCGGTAGGCCGTGCCGCCTGCCCGGGTGTGGCGGCGGGCGAACCGCCTGGCGGAACGGCCGTACACCGCCTCGGTCACTGCCCAGTTGATGGCCTTGACGACGGCGGTCCCGAGCACGGGGACCTTGGCCAGGCGGCTGACCGCCGGGTTGCGCGGCAGGAACATCCGGGCTTCCTCGGAGGTGTGCCCGATCAGGACCTCGATCCCGGGTGCCGTGGCGTTCCAGGCGGCCTCAATGCCGGACTCCGGCGGCAGGGGCGCATGCCCGTACTGGGTGCCGAAGGGCATGGCCGCGATCAGCCCGTACTTCCGGGCCACCTGCGACACGTGCCCCTCGATCTCCACGACTTCCATCGCGGGGGTGTCTTCGGTGACGGCCTCCGCGGCGACGCCCATGGCGCGGCTCATCTTGTCCCGGCCGCGGGTAATGCCCAGCGGCGCGCTCTGGATGATGGCGCGTTGGAACAGTGCGGGGGCCTCCGGCGTCGCCATCAGGTGGGCGACGGCGTCGCCTCCGGCAGATTGACCGAAAGCCGTGACGTTGCCCGGGTCGCCGCCGAAGGCGCCGATGTTGCGCTGCACCCAGCGGAACGCCTCGAGCTGGTCCAGCAGGCCGAGGTTGGCGGGCCGGCCGGTGCCGGTGGCCAGGTAACCGAACAGGCCCAGGCGGTACGTCACGGAGACCACGATGACGCGGTTTTCGGCGACGAGCGCCTTGGGGTCGAAGATTGCCAGGTCGCCGGAACCGGAGGTGTAGGAGCCGCCGTGCAGCCACACCATGACCGGCACGCGTTCGCCGTCGCGCAGGTCCTTCGGCATGGTGATCGAGAGCCGCTGGCAGTCCTCGCTGCCGGGGAGTTCGCCGTAGCGGGTGCCAAGAATGTCGTCCAAGAACGGGACCGGCGCCTGCGGGCAGGCGGGGGAGAGGTTCGTGGCCGCGAGGGTTTCGCTCCAGTCGGGCACACCCGCCGGGGGCTGGAAACGCGCCGCGGTGGCGTACGGAATGCCCGTGGCACGCACCACGTCGCCGTCCCGCCACCCGGAGACCGGGCCGCAGGGCGGGCTAAAGGTTGGTTCATGCATGAACCAACGATTTCACACTTTCCTGACCCACGGCTGCCAGCGGTCATCTGCGCTTAAACAGCAACGCGGGGTCACTTACCGCCCAWATCCGTCGGCCGGATCGGCGGTAAGTGACCCCGCGTTGGTGCTGCGGAGGCGTTAGTGCGTGTGCGGGACGAAGCGCTTGATCGACGCTTCGAGTTCAGCCTCGGCCGCGGCGCGATCGCCCCAGCCCTCGGCCTTGACCCACTTGCCGGGCTCCAGGTCCTTGTACCGGGTGAAGAAGTGCTCGATTTCCTTGATCAGGAATTCGCTGACGTCGCTGATCTCGTTGATGTGGTCGAAGCGCGGATCGGCCGGCACGCAGAGGACCTTGGCGTCCCCGCCGCCGTCGTCGGTCATGTTGAATACGCCGATCGGGCGGGACTCGACGATCACGCCGGGGTGCAGATCGAAGTCCTGCAGGAGCACCAGTGCGTCCAGCGGGTCGCCGTCCTCGCCCAGGGTGTTCTCGAAGAAGCCGTAGTGCGTGGGGTACTGCATGGAGGTGAACAGGACGCGGTCCAGGCGGACGCGGCCGGTCTCGTGGTCGACTTCGTACTTGACGCGCGATCCCTTGGGGATCTCGATGGTCACGTCATGCTTCATGGAATGCTCCTCGACGGATTCAGGGGGTGCGCGGCACACGTGGCGTGCAGAAAAAGCAGTGCCGGTGCCGCCGACTATTATTGAGGATATAGCGACAGGCCCTGATTTCAGGAACTAGTGGGGACATTTCGGGACTAAAGGACCAGCACCAGCATGAAACGCACAACGAGCCGTGAGGGTACGGCTCCGGCGCCCGGAAGGTTCGGGCGGATCGTCCCGATGCTGCTCCTGACCCTCCTGGTCATGGCGCTCGCCGTCCCCGCGGGCCTGGTGGTCAGTCCCGGATTCCGCGGCCCAGCCCTTCCCCCGGAACCTGCAGCGGCGGGCCCGTGGCAGCAGATGCCCGCCACCCTCAGCGCTCCCGACGGCGGCTCGGAAACCGCCGGAGGCATGCGGCCGCTCAGCGCCGATGCGCCGGTGCCGGATGCCGCCACCGTTGCCGCCCAGCTCACCGCCACGCTGAAGACCGACGGCGCCGGGTCCTTCAGCGGCCTGGTCCAGGATGCCCTCACCGGGAAGGTGCTCTTCGACCGGGCCGCCGACGAGGTCCGCGCCCCCGCTTCCAACATCAAGCTCCTCACCGCCGCCGCCGCGCTGCGCACCCTCGGCCCGGACCGGCGCTTCAGCACCAGGGTGGTGGCCGGACCCACGCCGGGCACGGTCGTCCTGACCGGCGGCGGAGACGTGCTGCTGGGTGCAAGGGAGTCCGCACCGGATGCTGTCCTGGGGCACGCCGGGCTCGCCACCCTCGCGCAGACCACGGTCCGTGCGCTGCAGAAGGCCGGCGTGGCCGGTCCAGTGACCGTCCTGCTGGACGATTCCCTCTTCAGCGGACCGTCCCTGAGCCGGGCCTGGAGCCCGGACGACGTGGCGGCCGGCGAAGTGGCGCCGCTGTTTCCGCTGGCCCTGAACTCGGCCCGCTTCGACCCCGCCGTCACCACCGGACCCCGCCCCCGCGACGCCGCCATGACGGCCGCCGAGGCCTTCGCGGACCGGCTCTCGGCCGCCGGCGCCGCCGCGGGACTCACCGTGGCGCCCGACGTCGCAAGGCTGCCGGCCGGGCGGAAGCCCGCCGCGGACGCCGGTGGACAGTCAGGCAAGCTCCTCGCCGAAGTCCAGTCCGCCACCGTCAGCCAGCAGGTGGACCTGATGCTGCGCACCTCGGACAACTACCTCACCGAGGTCATGGGCCGGATGGTGGCGGTGGCAAGCGGCAAACCCGCCAGCAACGACGGCGCCGTCGCCGCCGTACTGCAGCAGCTCGAGGAGCTGAACATCCCTTCGGGCACCCTCCGGGCCGCCGACCTGGCCGGGCTGACCCTGGAGAACAAAGTCTCGGCGCGGCAACTCTCCGCCGTGATCCGTGCCATGACCACCGGCACAGACACCCGCCTCCGCTCCGCCCTGGCCGGGTTTCCGGTGGCCGGGCTGACCGGAACACTCGGCAGCCGGTACATGGATACCAGCACTTCCCGGGGTGCGGGCCTGGTCCGCGCCAAGACCGGAACGCTCAACACGGTGATCGCACTCAGCGGCTACGTCGTGGACGCCGACGGCCGGCTGCTGGTCTTCTCCTTCATCGGCAACGGCCTGACGCCCGGCGCGGCCGGCAACAAGGCCGCCCTGGACCGGACAGCCTCGGTCCTGGCCGCCTGCGGCTGCCGCTGAGGCCGCGCCGTTTCGACGGTTCGCTGCGCACTCGACGACTCGAAACGCCTAACCCGCGGGGAACCATCTAACCGGCGGGTCCCGGCTGCCCGTTCGCCGCCCGACGAATTTAAGGCGCTTCCCCGCTCCGCTGTGATCTGATGGGGCTATGGAGTCCTCTTCGCACGAGACATCTGCCCAGGCACCAGGCCAAACACCAGCCCAGGCCCTGATCAACTGGGAGCTCGCCGCGTCCACGGCCGCGCGCCTCACCCCGGCCGGCCCCTCGCTCGGGTCCGCGGAGATCGGCGCCGCCGTCGAGAACCTGCGCCTGATGGCGGACATCTCCGTTCCGCACGTGCACGACATCACCGGCCTCGAGGCCGCCCGCGACCTGCGGGACTCCTCCGTCCTGGTGGTGGACCGCGCCTCGTGGGCCAAGGCGAACACACAGAGCTTCGCCGTGATGCTGCAGCCCGCCATCGAGAAGATGCTCGAAAGCCGGCGCGGGACCGTCAGCCCGGGCGCCGCGAGCGTCGGCGGCGCGATCACCGGCAGCCAGCTGGGCGCGATCCTGGCGTTCCTCTCCAGCAAGGTCCTCGGCCAGTACGACCCGTTCTCGGCGCTGGCCGAGAATTCCACCGCCCCCGCCGCGGGCCGGCTGCTGCTGGTGGCGCCCAACATCATCTCCGTGGAGCGCGAGCTCAACGTCGCGCCCGAGGATTTCCGGCTCTGGGTGTGCCTGCACGAACAAACCCACCGCGTGCAGTTCGCGGCCGCACCCTGGCTGCGCCACCACATGCTGGAACAAATCGAGGACCTCAGTGAACACCTGCTGGGCAACGTCGACTCGATCATGGAACGTGCCGCGGCGGCCGCGAAGGCCCTCAAGGACCGGGCCGGCTCGGGCGCCGCCCCCGGCCGCGGGGCAATCCTGGACCTCCTGCAGGACCCGGCGGAGCGGGCGGCGATCTCGCACCTGACCGCCGTCATGAGCCTGCTGGAAGGCCACGCCAACGTGGTCATGGATGCGGTGGACGCCAGCATCGTCCCCTCGGTCAAGACCATCCGGCAGCGCTTCAACGCCCGCGGCACGGACCGCGGCGCCATCGAGAAGTTCATCCGCAGCCTGCTCGGGCTGGACGCGAAGATGCGGCAGTACAGCGACGGTTCGAAGTTCGTCCGTGAAGTGGTGGACGCCGCCGGAATGCAGGGCTTCAACAAGGTCTGGGAGTCAGCCGACCACCTTCCCACCGAGCCCGAAATCCACGACTCCAAGCTGTGGCTCGAGCGGATGGGGCTCTAGTCCAGGTGCMGGCCCCAACCCACCCGGATCTCCCGGCGGCTTCCCGCGGACGACGACGGCCCGGCCGGCTGGCGCCCGTCGTCGGCAAGGCGCGGAAGATGCTGCAGGACGCCCTAGCCGACGCCGGCTACCCCGAGCGGGTGCTTGTGGCCTGCAGCGGCGGTCCGGATTCGCTGGCGCTTGCCGCCGTCGCGGCCTACTTCGCCCGCCGCGGCCACGTTGACGGCCACCCGATTTCCGTCGGCGCCGTCGTCGTGGACCACCAGCTTCAGCCTGGTTCCGCGGAGGTGGCCGCGGCGACAGCGGCGGCGCTGCGGGAGCTGGGACTCGCCCCCGTGCAGGTCAGGACCGTTGACGTCGCCCCCGCCGGGATGGGCCCGGAGGCCGCCRCGCGGGACGCCAGGCACGCCGCCCTCGAGGCCGCCGCCGACGATACCGGCGCCGCGGCGGTCCTGCTGGGCCATACCTTGGATGACCAGGCCGAACAGGTCCTGCTGGGACTGGCGCGCGGTTCCGGCACCCGCTCGCTCGCCGGGATGCGGCCGGTCCGCGGCCGCCTGCTTCGGCCGTTCCTGGGCCTGCGACGGGCCGACACCCTGGAAATCTGCGCCGTCGAAGGCCTGGATCCGTGGCACGACCCGAGCAACGAGGACCCCGCCTTCGCCCGGTCCCGGACCCGGGTGGAGGTGCTGCCGATGCTGGAGGAGAAGCTCGGACCGGGGGTTGCCGAGTCGCTGGCCCGGACGGCGGCGATCCTGCAGCTCGACGCCGACTACCTCGAGGATGTGGCCAACGACACCTTTGGCCGCCTGCAGGAGCGCTCCGGGACCGAGCTCAGCCTGCCCGAGGCCGCGCTCCGCGAACTGGCGCCGGCCGTCAGGTTCCGGGTGATCGCCAAGGCCGCCGCCGCCGTCGGGGGTCAACAGCCCAGCTACCAGCGGCTGCTGGCCGCCGAAGCGCTGCTTCGCCGGCAGGGATCCGCGGGACCCGTGGAGCTGCCCGGCGGCGTGAGCGTCTACCGGCTCTCCCTCGCCCAGCTGCTCGCGGCCGGGCAGTCCGCCCCCGCCGGCGTTCCCCGTGAGGGCGCCCGCTGTGGGAAGCTTGTATTCCGGCCTCAAAAACCGCCCCAAGAATAGTCGCACCCGCATCTACACAGGAGCCATTGGTGGATTCAAACGACGTCCAGGCAGACCTCAAGCACGTTCTCTACTCCAAGGAGCAGATCCAGACCCGGATCACTGAACTCGCTGCCCAGATCGACAAGGACTACGAAGGCCGCGATCTGCTGATCGTTGGTGTGCTCAAGGGTGCGGTCATGGTCATGGCCGACCTGGCCCGTGCGCTGCACAGCCACGTCTCGATGGACTGGATGGCCGTCTCCTCCTACGGCTCCGGCACGCAGTCCTCCGGCGTGGTCCGCATCCTCAAGGACCTCGACACCGACCTGATGGGCAAGGACGTCCTGATCGTCGAAGACATCATCGACTCCGGCCTCACGCTTTCCTGGCTGAAGACCAACCTGGAGTCCCGCGGCCCCGCCTCGGTGGAGATCTGCACCGCGTTCCGCAAGCCCACCGCCGCCAAGGTCCAGATCGACGTCAAGTACGTCGGCTATGACATCCCCAACGAATTCGTCGTCGGCTACGGCCTGGACTACGCCGAGAAGTACCGCAACCTGGACTTCGTCGGCACCCTGGCGCCGCACGTCTACGAGTAACCCGGAGACCGCACCGGCAGCTTCCCTCCGGCTCGACGCTGTGCCTGGGCTGCCCCCGCACAGGCCCCCGCTACGCCGACAGGGAACTTTTAGCCCTGACCGTGCGTGAGTTACTGCGACGGTGTATAGCTATAACCTGACGCAGCACCACACGCGCGCAGATCGGTCGCCGTGCAGCACTACCAGGAGGGACGGGGCCAGCCCCCGATCAGATGAAAGCTAAGAGTTTCTTCAAGGGCCCGGGCATCTGGATTGTCGTTGTTATCGGCATGCTCCTGCTGGCCTTTGCCACCCTGGCCCCGGGCGGCTCCGTCCGGATCGACACGGACCGGGGCCTGGCCCTGCTGGCCGACAGCGACAAGGTCGAGCAGGCCAAGATTTTCGACGCCGAGAACCGCGTGGACCTGGTCCTGAAAAACGACATCCAGATTGACGGCCAGGACAAGGGCAAGAACGTCCAGTTCTACTACGTCAACGCCCGCGCGGCGGACGTCGTCAAGGCCGTAACGGCTGCCAAGCCGCCGAGCGGCTTCACCGACCAGCCGGTCGAAAGCAACTGGTTCTCCGGCCTGTTCTCCCTGCTGGTCCCGGTGCTGCTGCTGGGTGTGCTCTTCTGGTTCCTGCTCTCCCGGATGCAGGGCGGCGGCTCCAAGGTCATGCAGTTCGGCAAGTCCAAAGCCAAGATGGTCAACAAGGACATGCCGCAGGTGACCTTCAGCGACGTCGCCGGCGCCGACGAAGCCGTCGAGGAACTCGAAGAGATCAAGGAATTCCTCCAGGAACCCGCCAAGTTCCAGGCCGTGGGCGCCAAGATCCCCAAGGGCGTGCTGCTGTACGGCCCTCCCGGTACCGGCAAGACCCTCCTGGCCCGCGCGGTCGCCGGCGAGGCCGGCGTTCCCTTCTTCTCCATCTCCGGTTCCGACTTCGTTGAAATGTTCGTCGGCGTCGGCGCCTCCCGCGTCCGCGACCTGTTCGAACAGGCCAAGGCCAACGCGCCGGCCATCATCTTCGTGGACGAGATCGACGCCGTCGGCCGGCACCGCGGCGCCGGCATCGGCGGCGGCAACGACGAGCGCGAGCAGACCCTCAACCAGCTGCTGGTTGAAATGGACGGCTTCGACGTCAAGACCAACGTCATCCTGATCGCGGCCACCAACCGCCCCGACGTGCTCGACCCGGCCCTGCTCCGGCCGGGCCGCTTCGACCGCCAGATTTCGGTCGAGGCCCCGGACCTGATCGGCCGCGACCAGATCCTGAAGGTGCACGCGAAGGGCAAGCCGATGGCTCCCGGCGTCGACCTCAAGGCCGTCGCGAAGAAAACCCCCGGCTACACCGGCGCGGACCTCGCGAACGTGCTCAACGAAGCCGCGCTGCTGACGGCCCGCTCCAATGCCAACCTGATCGATGACCGCGCGCTCGACGAGGCAATCGACCGGGTGATGGCCGGTCCGCAGAAGCGCAGCCGGGTCATGAAGGAACACGAGCGCAAGGTCACCGCGTACCACGAGGGCGGCCACGCCCTGGTGGCGGCGGCACTGCGCAACTCTGCCCCGGTCACCAAGATCACCATCCTGCCGCGCGGCCGCGCCCTGGGCTACACCATGGTGGTTCCGGAGAACGACAAGTACTCCGTGACCCGCAACGAACTGCTGGACCAGATGGCCTACGCCATGGGCGGCCGGGTGGCCGAGGAACTCGTCTTCCACGACCCCTCCACCGGTGCCTCGAACGACATCGAAAAGGCCACCGGAATCGCGCGCAAGATGGTCACCGAGTTCGGCATGAGTGAACGCGTCGGCGCCGTGCGCCTCGGACAGGGCGGCGGCGAGCCGTTCCTGGGCCGCGACGCCGGCCATGAGCGCAACTACTCGGACCAGATCGCCTACGTCGTGGACGAGGAAGTGCGCCGCCTGATCGAGGGCGCGCACGACGAGGCCTACGCGATCCTGACCGAGAACCGCGACGTCCTGGACCAGCTCGCGCTGGAACTGCTGGAACGGGAAACCCTGAACCAGAGCGAGATCGCCCAGGTCTTCACGAATATCCGCAAGCGCGATTTCCGCGAGATCTGGCTCTCCAAGGAGAGCCGGCCGATCCAGGCCGTCGGCCCGGTGGAGTCCCGCCGTGAAAAGGCCGAGCGCGAAGCCCAGGAAGAAGCCAAAGAAGCCCGGCTCGAGGAGCCGCTCGACACCCTGCCGCCGCACGCCCAGGGCGTGCCCGGACAGGAGTCCTTCCAGGACGGCGTCACGGATCTCGGGCCCGACGTCCATCCCGGCTAGGCTTCTTCTGTGACTTCCTACTTCGACGACGACGACGTTCCCGCCACCGCCGGCTCCCTCCCCACGGGAGAGCCGGCGGAGGCCGCGGGCCAGCCCGGAACCAAGGTGGACCGCCCGCGGATCCAGGCGGCGGTGCGCGAGATCCTGATCGCCATCGGCGAGGACCCGGACCGCAGCGGACTGCTGGACACCCCCAAACGGGTCGCCAAGGCCTACGCGGAGATGTTTGCCGGCCTGCACCACGACCCGGCGGAAATCCTCGCCACCACCTTCGACCTGGACCACGAAGAACTGGTACTGGTCAAGGACATCCCGTTCTACTCAACCTGCGAGCACCACCTCGTGCCGTTCCACGGGGTGGCCCACGTCGGTTACATCCCCTCGCACGACGGCAAGGTCACCGGCCTGAGCAAGCTGGCCCGGCTGGTGGACATGTTCGCCCGCCGCCCGCAGGTGCAGGAGCGGCTGACCACGCAGATCGTCGAAGCCCTCGTCACCCACCTCAAGCCGCGCGGCGCGATCGTCGTCGTCGAATGCGAACACCTTTGCATGTCGATGCGCGGCATCCGCAAGCCCGGCGCGAAAACCGTCACCAGCGCGGTCCGCGGGCAACTGCATGACCCGGCCACCCGCGCCGAAGCCATGAGCCTCATCCTTGGAAGGTAACAAAAACAGACTATGGATTCCCTAGCCGCAGCCCCTGGAACAGGACCTGCCACCTCGCCGCTGCCCGTGCTGCGCAAGCCGCGCCCGGCTGCGAGTTTCAAGGACCTGCCGACGGACCGCACGCTCGTGATGGGGATCCTGAACGTCACCCCGGATTCGTTCAGCGACGGCGGCCGGCACGCGACGGCGGACACCGCGGTCGCCGCCGGCCTGCGGATGTACTACGCCGGCGCAGACATCATCGACGTCGGCGGGGAATCCACCCGCCCCGGTGCCGCGGAGGTCAGCGTCGAGGAGGAAAAGCGGCGGGTACTGCCCGTGATCGAGGCGCTGGTCAAGGCCGGCGCCCTGGTCAGCATCGACACCACGCACGCCGCCACCGCCCAGGCCGCGCTGGCGGCCGGCGCCACGATCATCAACGACGTCTCCGGCCTCACGATCGAGCCGGAGATGGTTGAGCTGGTGGCCCGGAGCAAGGCGCCCTACATCCTCACCCACCGCCGCGGCGACGCGAGCACCATGGACTCGCTGACCGACTACGGCAACGTGGCCCGGGAGGTCGCCGCCGAGCTCGCCGGCGTGCGCGACAAACTGTACGCCGCCGGCGCCTCGCCGGAGCAAATCATCCTGGACCCCGGCCTGGGCTTCGCCAAGAACGAGGCGCAGAACTGGGAACTCCTGCAGAACCTCGACGTCCTGCAGGCCATGGGCCACAAAGTCCTGGTCGCCGCGTCCCGGAAACGGTTCCTGGGCAGCCTCCTGACCGTCGCCGGAAAGGCCGCCCCGCCCCAGGATCGGGATGCCGCCACCGCCGCCGTCACCGCCATCAGCGCCTTCCGCGGCGCCTGGGCGGTCCGCGTGCACGACGTCGGCCCCAGCCTCGACGCCGTCAAGGTCGCCGCCCGGATCGCCCCGGGTCCGCGCACCGGATCGGCGCCGGCCGTGCCCGGCAACGGCTGAGACGGCCGCCCCATGGACCGGATCACGCTAAGCGGCGTTACCGCCGTCGGGCATCACGGAGTGTTTGATTTCGAACGCCGGGACGGCCAGCCGTTTGTCGTCGACGCCGTGCTGCACCTCGACTTCAGCCAGGCCGCCGCCAGTGACGACGTGCGGGACACCGCGCATTACGGCGAAGTGGCCGAGTGCATCCGCGGCTGGATCACCGGCGCGCCGCTGAACCTGATCGAGGCCCTCGCGGTGCGGATCGCCGACGACCTGCTGCTGCGCTTCCCGGTGGCCGCCGTCGACATCACCGTGCACAAGCCCAAGGCCCCGATCGAGGTCGAGTTCGGCGATGTGTCCGTCAGCGTCCACCGGGACCGGCCATGAGCCCCCACGCAGCGCCCTACACCCGCGCCGTGATCGCGCTCGGCAGCAACCTGGGGGAGCGCAACGACACGCTCTCCGCCGCCGTCGCCGACCTCGTCGACCCGCCGGAGGTGCGGCTGCTGGCCATCTCGCCGATCGTGCAGACCAAGGCCGTAGGCGGACCGCCGGACCAGCCGGACTTCCTGAACATGGTCATCGCCGTGGAAACCTCGCTGTCCCCGGAGGAACTGCTGCGGCACTGCCACGCGGTGGAACAAAAGCACCTGCGGGTCCGTGAAGTCCGCTGGGGTCCGCGCACCCTCGACGTGGACATCATCACCTACGGCGACCTGGTGAGCTCCGACCCGGACCTGACGCTTCCGCATCCGCGCGCCGCGGAGCGTGCCTTCGTGCTCTACCCCTGGTCCCTGATCGACCCCGCGGCCGAGCTCAACGGCGAACGGGTGGGCGACCTCGCCGCCAAGGCCGCCGACTTCCCGGACCTCGCGCCGTTCGACGGCTTCGAAGACCTCAAGGGCGCGGCCGGAGCCGCGCCGGTGGAGGCCCCATGAAGCCGGTCAGCCCGCTCCTGCTCCTCGTCATTGCTGTCGCGCTCGCCGTCCTGGGCTGGCTTGCCGCCCTGATTTCCGGACGCTACAGCCTCGAGACCCCGGTGCTGCCGCTGACCGGCCTGCTCACCATGGGCGTGATCGTGGCCCTCACCCTGATCCTTGGCGTCCGTGTGCTGCGCTGGCGCAACGGCAAGAAGAAGAGAATGCTCAACCCGATCCTGGCCGCGTGGACCCTGGTCCTGGCCCAGGCCTGCGCCTACACCGGGACCGTGCTGCTGGGCTGGCACGCCGGAATTTTCCTGGACCAGCTGAGGCTATGGTCCGTGCGCAGCGGTCAGTCCATCACCTGGGAGACGCTGTCCATGGCCGGCGGCGGCCTCGTGATGGTGGTGGTGGGCCTGGTGGTGGAGCGCTTCTGCCGGATTCCTCCCGAGGACGGCGACGCCGAGGGGAGCCCCGGACTGCAGGGCAAGCGCGGCAAGCCCAAGGCTGAAGGCGAATATGCATACCGAGGCGATTGACCCGCCCGGGCTGGTCTGGCGGCGGGTGTCTCCCCGGTACGTGACCGTGCGGCTGGTGGGCTGGGCGCTGGCCAACCTGGCCGCCGTCGCGGTCCTGTCCCTGCCCCTCGTGCTGGTCCTGAACGGCGCGTGGGGCTGGCCGCCGCTGTGGCTCGCCGCCGCCGTGCCCGCCGCGGCCTTCCTGCTGGCCCTGTGGCGGCTCGTGCTCATCCCGCGACAGGTGCGGTCCATCGGTTACGCCGAACGCGAGGACGACCTGCTGATCCGCCGTGGCATCTTCTTCCAGCGCGTCCTGGTGGTCCCGTACGGGCGGATGCAGTACGTGGACATCGGGGCCGGCCCGGTGGAGCGCGGCCTCGGCCTGTGCACCCTGAAGCTTCACACCGCCTCGGCCGGCACCAGCGCGGAGATCCCCGGCCTGCCCGCGGGGGAGGGGGCGAGGCTCCGCGAACAGCTGTCCGCCCGCGGCGAGGCCCGCCTGGCCGGGCTGTGACGGCCGCCGGGGACAGCTGGCGGCGCGTGCATCCGGCATCGCCGTTCGTTCGGGGCTGGGTGGCGCTGGCCGCGATGTTCTTCTTCTTTGGCCGCGATGCCTTTGAACGCCTGCTCCAGGGCGGACCCGTCATTGACGATCGGCTCGCCGGACGGGCGCCATGGCTGCTGCTTGGCGGCGGCACGGTGCTGCTGCTGACCGTGCTCGGCTTCGTGCTGAGCTGGTACTTCACCCGGTACCAGGTGGCTGACGGGTACGTGCGGGTCAACACCGGGTTCCTGTTCAAGCAGCAGCGCCAGGCCCGGCTGGACCGGGTCCAGGCAATCGACGTCGTGCAGCCCCTGCTGGCGCGGATTTTCGGGCTCGCCGAGCTCAGGTTCGAGGTCGCCGACGCCGGCCAGTCCGCGGTGCACCTGGCCTACCTGCCCCTGGCCGAGGCCCGCCAGCTCCGCGCGACCATCCTTGCCCGTGCCTCCGGCGCCGGAGGCGGGACGCCGGCGCCGGTAACGGCGGGGCAGGATCCGGGGCAGCGGGCGGCCGTCGCCGAGGAGGCGCCGGAACATGCCGTACTCACCGTGCCGCCGCCGCGGCTGGTCGGGTCGCTGGTGCTGAGCGAGCAAAGCGTCGTCATCGTCCTCGGCGCCGTGGCCTCGGTGCTGCTCTCCGCCCTCACCGAGAACCGCAGCTTCTACTTCTATCTGGTCCCGGCAGGCCTGGGCCTGGCCGCGGCGTACTGGAACTCCTTCAACAAGGGCTTCAACTTCACCGCCGCCATTTCCCCGGACGGTATCCGGCTCCGCTACGGCCTGCTGGACACCCAGGCCCAGACCCTGCCGCCCGGGCGGATCCAGGCCGTGCGCGTCAGCCAGCCGCCGCTCTGGCGGGTCTTCGGCTGGTACCGGATGCAGGTCAACGTGGCCGGCTACGGCACCGCCGGCAGCAACGGCGAGGCCTCCGCCCGGACCACCCTGCTGCCCGTCGGAACGCTGGCGGAGGTGTTCACCATGCTGTCGCTGGTCCTGCCCGACCCCGGCACCCCGGACCCCGGGCGCGTCTTCACCGCGGGGTTGAACGGGCTGGCGCCCGCCGGCGGCGCCGGCCGTTCCGCGGCTCCGGAAGACGGCGGCTTCGTCACCACGCCGAGGCGGGCCCGCCTGCTGGCCCCGCTGGGCTGGCGGCGCAACGGCTTCACCGCCACCGACACCGCGCTGCTGATCCGCTCCGGCCGCTGGTGGCGCCACCTCGTCCTGGTCCCGCACCAGCGCACCCAGTCGATCGCGCTGCAGCAGGGCCCGCTTGCCCGGCGCTTCCGGGTGGCGGACCTGGTCCTGCACACCACCGCCGGGCCGGTCGCGCCGCGGCTGATCCAGGCCGGCCTGGACGAAGGCCGGGCCTTGCTGGACGCGCAGGCGGCCCGCGCCCGGACCGCGCGGAAACGGCAGACCAGCGAACACTGGCTCGCCCCGGCAGAGCACCTCGTACACGCACCAAAGGAAGGTCCGCAGCATGGCTAAGCCAGGACGCCTCGGCGTCGGAATCATCGGAGCCGGCAAGGTGGGGGCCGTCCTGGGGGCGGCGTTGCGCGCCGCCGAGCACGCCGTCGTCGGGGTCTCCGCCGTCTCGGACGCGAGCCGGGAGCGCGCCGAAACCCTGCTGCCCGGCGTTCCCATCCTCGAGGTGCAGGACATCGTGGAACGCGCCGAACTGGTACTGCTGGCGGTCCCGGACGACGCCCTCGGTCCGCTCGTGGAAGGGCTCGCGAAACTCGGCGCCTGGCAGCCCGGGCAGCTCGTTGCCCACACCTCCGGGCGATTCGGCGTCGGGATCCTGCGCCCGGTCCGCGCCGCGGGGGCCATCCCGCTGGCGCTGCACCCCGCCATGACCTTCACCGGCATGAGCCTTGACCTGACCCGGCTGCTGGACTGCAGCTTCGGCGTGACGGCCGACCCGGCCATGCTGCCAATCGCGCAGGCCCTCGTGGTGGAGATGGGCGCGGAGCCGGTCGCGATCGCCGAAGCTGACCGCACGCTGTACCACGCGGCCCTGGCGCACGGCTCAAACCATTTGGTCACGCTCGTGGCGCAAGCCTCCCAGCTGCTGCGCGAAGTGGGCGTCGAAGCCCCGGAACGCATGCTGGGCCCCCTGCTGCGCGCCAGCCTGGAAAACGCCCTCGCCTCGGGAGAGTCGGCGCTGACCGGTCCGGTGGCGCGCGGGGATGTGGGGACTGTCGCCGCGCACTCGGAGGCGCTGCGCGAACTCGACGGCGGCTCCGGCGGCGATATTCTTGAGGCGTACCTGGCCATGGCCCGGGCAACGGCCCGCCGTGCGGGTAGCCGCGGGCTGTTGAAGCCGGAGCAAATCGACGGCATCAGGCAGGCGCTCGAGGCCCCCGACGCCGGCGGCCCGATTCCTGAGGAAGGACCCTGAGATGGCAATCCAGTTGGTGACCACGGCTGCGCAGCTGCGCACTGAAAGCGCGCGGCTGCTCACCGAAAAGCGCGGCACCTCGCAGGGGCTCGTGCCCACGATGGGCGCCCTGCACGAGGGACATGCCCGGCTCGCACGCACCGCCGTCGCGGAAAACGACGTCGTGGTGGCCAGCATCTTCGTCAATCCGCTGCAGTTCGGCGAGGCGGTGGACCTTGACCGCTACCCGCGGACGCTTGAGGCGGATTTGGCCCTGCTCGAGGCCGAAGGAGTAGACCTCGCCTTCGCGCCGGCGGTGGAGGAGGTGTATCCCGGCGGCGAACCCCTGGTGCGGATCACTGCCGGTGTGCTGGCCGACAAGTGGGAGGGAGCCTCCCGGCCGGGGCACTTCGACGGCGCCCTGACGGTGGTGGCGAAGCTGCTGCACTACGGCCTGCCCGCCTTGGGACAGGGCACCTACCGCGCCTATTTCGGCCAAAAGGACGCCCAGCAGCTGACCCTGGTCCAGCGAATGGTGGCGGACCTGAACTTCCCGGTGGAGATCGTCCCGGTGCCGATCGTGCGGTCCCCGGACGGGCTCGCGCTCTCCAGCCGGAACCGTTTCCTCTCGGCCGAGGAACGCGAGGCCGCCCTGGTGCTCTCCCGGGCGCTGCGGCTGGTCGAGGAACGCGCCAACGCCCACGAACCCCTGGACCTGGACTCCGCCCGGGCGCTCGTGGAATCCCAGCCCCTCGTGGAGCTGGACTACTTCGACGTCGTGGACCCGCGCACCCTTGAGCCGCTCGCGGAGAACTGCCGCGAGACGCCGTTCCGCGGCGAAGGACTGGTTCTCATCGCGGCCAAGGTCGGCCCGGTCCGCCTGATCGACAACGTGCCGCTGGACTCCTAGCCCTTCCCCGTCTCGGCCATCAGCTTGAGGTTTGCCAGGGTCTGCTCCCTGGCGCGCTCCTGCAGCCGTTCCACCAGCACCCGGTCGGCGAACTTCCCGATCGCCGCGCCCGGGACGTTGTACTCGATTTCCGCGGTGACCCGGGTGCCGGTTCCCGAGGGCTCGTAGTCCCACGTCTGCCATCCCTTGAGCGGGCCGTCGAATTCGAGCCGGACGTGCTGGCCGCCGCTGGGGGTCGGCTCGTTTTCCAGGACGCGCGTGGTGACCGGGAACGGAACCCCGGCCATCAGGTAGCTGTGCTCGACGACGGTCCCCGCCCGGCCGTCGCCTTCGACCTTCTTCGGCTCGCTGAGGTTCACCCACCACGACGCCCAGTGGTAGGGGTCGACGGCGATCTCGGTGACGCGCCCGACCGGCGCGTCGATCTGGGTGTCGAGCTTGATGTGGCCCATGGATCATCCTCTCGTGGAATAAGCCGGTGGAGTAAGTCGGGGGTGCGGGCGCCCGGAGGGGAGCCTCGGCCCGTTACCAGCCAACGCCCGCCGCCGGAAAGCGGGTAGGGGACAAAGGCCCCGGGCCGAGTTTCCGTCCCGCTGCGAATCGGAATAATTTATCGCCGCCGCCGGGAATTACCGCTGCGGGGGGCGGGTTGGAATTCGTAGTGGCGACCACGTGCGCCGAAACCCACTTCAACTCCCTGAGGGAATCCCCATGCCAGCAGATGCCCCTTCCAACGTCCAGGAGAACCTGGCGCAGCCGCCCCGGACCGCAGCCCTGCCCCCGGCGCCCGTGCAGCGCGCGGAGGCACCGGCGGCCGGGCCGGAGAAGCTGTCCCGGGAGTCCGTCACCATCATCGCCACCCTGCTGGTAGCCACCTTCGTGGTGATCCTGAACGAAACCATCATGAACGTGGCCCTGCAGCGGCTGATGGTGGACCTGAGGGTCGGTGCACCCACCGTGCAGTGGCTTTCCACCGGCTTCATGCTGACGATGGCCGTGGTCATTCCCACCACGGGCTTCATCCTGCAGCGACTCTCCACCCGGGCGGTCTTCATGCTGGCGATGGGGCTGTTTTCCGCCGGCACCCTGCTGGCAGCCCTCGCACCCGGTTTCGAAATCCTGCTTCTGGCCAGAATCATCCAGGCCGGCGGCACCGCCATCATGCTTCCGCTGCTGATGACCACCATCCTGACCCTGGTGCCGGTTGCGCGCCGCGGCGCCGTGATGGGCAACGTGAGCATCGCGATCTCGGTGGCGCCCGCCATGGGCCCGACGGTCTCCGGGCTGATCCTGCAGAATTTCTCCTGGCGGTTCATGTTCGTGTTCGTGCTCCCGATCGCGTTGCTCGCGTTTGCCATCGGAGCCAGGTTCCTGCGGAACATCGGCGACAACGAGAAGACCCGGCTCGATGCGCTCTCCGTCGTCCTGACCGTCCCGGCCTTCGGCGGCGTCGTGTACGGACTGAGCCAGATCGGCGGCGGCCAGGGCGGCCCCGCCACCCCGGCCGTGGCGGCGCTCGCCGTCGGCGTCGTGGCCCTGCTCGCCTTCGTCCTGCGCCAGCTCAGGCTGCAGAAGTCAGACGCGCCGCTGCTGGATCTGCGCGCCTTCAACTTCCGGATGTTCACCGTGTCGGTGCTGCTGCTGGTGGTCGCGATGATTGCCCTGTTCGGCGCCGTGATCCTGCTGCCCCTGTACCTGCAGGAAGTCCGCGGCCTGAAGTCGCTGGAAACCGGCCTCGCCCTGTTGCCCGGCGGCCTCGCAATGGGCCTGCTGGGCCCGGTCATCGGCCGGCTTTTCGACAAGTTCGGCCCATTGCCGCTGACCGTGACGGGATCGGTCCTGATGGTGCTTTCGCTCTGGCAGTTCTCCCGGCTGGACGCCCAGACGCCGGTCGGCTGGATCATCGCGCTGCATGTGACGCTGAGCCTGGGCCTGGCGCTGCTGTTCACCCCCGCGTTCACCACGGGGCTGAACCCGTTGCCGCCGCACCTGTACTCCCACGGCTCGGCCATCATGAGCACCCTGCAGCAGGTCGCGGGCGCGGCGGGCACGGCGCTGCTGGTCTCGATCTACGCGGTCGTCTCGGCGGGGTCCGGCATCGTCGCCGGAATGCACGCGGCGTTCCTGACCGCGGCCGCCATAGCGCTCGCTGCCGTGGTGCTGTCCGTGCTGATGCGCAAGACCGAAGGCGCGGCGGGCCCGGCGGCCCACTGACCCGGCAGCTGCTAGCCGGCGAAGAACTCGCTGAGTTCGGCGATGAGCTTGTCCGGGGCCTTGTTGACGCCGTCGTGGCCCATGCCCGGCAGGATGGTGTAGCTGGAGCCCGAGAGCACGTCGTGGATCTGCCCGCAGGCCACCCCGAAGTACGCCGGGCTCTTCTCGCCCACGATGATCAGGGTCTCCAGCGGCAGCTCCAGGAATGGTTCGGCCGGCATGTCGGCGGCGATGATCGCCTTGATCTCGCGGACGCCGGTCTTCATCAGCTCGCGCAGCTGCTTGCCGACAGGTGTGCCGGCGGTGAGCTTGTTCGCGAGCGTCAGCATGGATAGCGGCATCCGGGACAGCGCGCTTCCGGTCTCGAGGCCGCGGACCAGGACGGCGAGGGCCCGGTCGTCGTCGCCCGCCGCCGTCAGGCGCTCGTACTCTGCGGTCCAGTCCGCCGTGACGCTGTGGTTCACCGAAACGGCCGGGTCGTAGACGGCGAGGCGTTCCACCGGCAGGGTGCGTGCGGCATGCAGCGCCACCGCGCCGCCGAAGCTGTGCCCGAAGACGTCGGTACTGGCGGTGTGCTTCATCACGGCGTCCAGGTCGCGGATGTCCACGTCCAGGGTGTAGTCCTCCGGCTGCGGCGAGGACGAGCCGCGGCCGCGGCGGTTGAAGGTGTGGACCGGCCGGCCCAGCGCGGCGCTGAGCTTCTGCGCGAAACGGGTGTAGTCGGCCGCCGTCACCATCGAAGCCGGCACGACGACGACGCCGGAACCCGCCGCGGCAAGCTCCGCGCCCGTGCTGAAAAGCTCAAGGGTTCCGCCGTCGGGGGTTTTGATGTTCTCGCGGGTCATGCTCCGAGCCTAGCCGAGGCGCCCGGAACCGCACAGCAGGGTGCTGTCAGCTGCCCAGCCGGCCGCCGGAGATCTCGAGGTAGCAGGAGCCGCAGAGTGACTCGTACCAGGCGTCCTGCCCGTCGATGGCCACCTGGTCGCCGTCGAACACCACCTGATCGCCGATCCGGCGGGTGTTGAAGATGGCCTTGCGGCCGCACCGGCAGATGGTCTTGAGCTCCTCGAGCGTGTGCGCGATTTCCAGGAGCCGGAGCGAGCCGGGGAAGGCGCGGGTCCGGAAGTCGGTGCGGATGCCGTAGGCGAGCACGGGAACGTTGTCCAGCACGGCGATGCGGAAAAGGTCGTCCACCTGCTCCGGCTCAAGGAATTGGGCCTCGTCCACCAGCAGGCAGGCCACGGGGGGCGTGTCCACGTGCTGCAGCAACGCGTCGGGGTCATCCCCGTGCGCGTGCGCCGCGAACAGCTTCCGGGCGGACGCCCCGGACGGGATCAGGAAGTCCACCGAGCGGGTCATGCCCAGCCGGGATACGACGTCGGCGTCACCCTTGGTGTCGATGTCCGGCTTGGCGAGCACCACCCGCTGGCCTCGCTCCTCGTAGTTGAACGCGGCCTGCAGCAGGCCCGTCGACTTGCCGGAGTTCATCGCGCCGTAACGGAAGTAGAGCTTGGCCAAGGGGGTCCTTTCGACTTAGGTCGCCCCCGATTCTAGTGCCAGAAGTCAGCGGGCCGGCCGCAGCCGCCGCCGGACCCGGAGCCGCGCCGGGACCGCGTCGCCGTCGAGCAGGAACCTGGCCGCAATCAGCGCCAGCCGCCGGTTGCCGGGACGGATGGGGCCCTCGTGCAGCTGGCCCGGCACCACGGCAAACTCGATTGCCGGCACCGCCGCCGCGAGCTGCCGCCCGGTTTCGGCGAAGTAGTCCGGGCTCCACCCGCCGGTGAGCATCAGCGTGGGCATGGTGATGCCGGCAAAGTCGTCGAGCTCGGCGTCCGCGGCCAGCACCGCGCGCATCTCCTTCACGGCCGTGGGCAGCAGTTCCCGCATCTCCGCGCCCAGGCTGGTCCGGGCCGAGAGGATGCTGAGCATGCGCAGGGCGCCGAGCGGCAGCTTCGACACGGGACCGGCGGTTTCCAGCCCCTGGACCAGGTGGGCCCACGCGTGGTCCAGTTCACCGGCCGCCACCGATCGTTCCAGTTCCGGTCGCCAGCGGCTGGTCAGGTTCCCGGCGAGGGACACAGCCGCGTCGTAGGTCACCAGGCGGCGGATCGGCACGCTGCGTGCGGCCTGCAGCGCCACGAACCCGCCGTAGCTGTGCGCGAACACGTCCGTTGAGCCGGTCTGCCGCAGCACGGCGGCGAGGTCTGCAACCTCCGTGGCCGCCGAGTAGTCCGCGGGCTGCGGTGAGGACCCGGCCCGGCCGCGGCGGTTGTAACAGTGCACCGGGCGGCCCAAGAGCCGGCTCAGGCTCCGGGCGAACGAGCGGTAGAGGGCGTCCGTGACCAAGGTCCCATGTACCAGAACGATGCCGGCCGCCGCCGCAGGCGCGTCCCCGGGCGCCGCGCCGGCGGGCTCCGGGAAGTGCCCGGGCGCTGCCCCCGGGGCGGCTTCCGGCGCTGCTGCCGGGGCGCCCTCCGGGGCCTTTTCCGCGCTGGTCCGGAAGGTGTGCAGCTCGAGGTGCCCCTCGCCGTCGTCGGTCCGAATCGTCCACGTCTCCACAGCTGTGATTGTATTCCCGGTCCATTCCCGCGCCTGCCGCACCGGAGGGGGCCGGATGCCCGGTAAACTTGGGGATTGTGACTTCCCAAAACACCCCCGCCCCGAACACCGCCGAGCACTCCGACGCCAGCGAGCAGACGCTGGTCCGCATGGAAAAGCGCGCCAAGCTGATCGAACGTGGCATCGAGGCGTACCCGGTGGGAGTCGAGCGCACGCACTCACTGACGGAGATCCGCGAAAAGTACGCGCACCTCGTGGCCGACGAGACCACCGGCGACGTCGTCGGCGTGACCGGCCGCATTGTCTTCATCCGCAACACCGGTAAGCTCTGCTTCGCCACCCTCCAGGAGGGCGGCCTCGACGGCAAGGCCGTCCGGCTGCAGGTCATGCTCAGCCTGGCCAACATCGGCGAGGAAGCGCTCGCGGACTGGAAGTCCCTCGTGGACCTCGGCGACCACGTCTTCATCAAGGGCGAGGTCATCTCCTCCCGCCGCGGCGAGCTCTCCGTGATGGCCGAATCCTGGTCCATGGCGTCCAAGGCGCTGCGGCCGCTGCCTGTGCTGCACGCGGAGCTCAACGAGGAAACCCGCGTCCGCCAGCGCTATGTGGACCTGATTGTCCGCGACGAGGCCCGCGAAATGGTCTACACCCGGGCCGCGATCACGCGTTCCATCCGCGAAACCCTGCACCGCCAGGGCTACGTCGAGGTGGAGACGCCGATGCTGCAGCTGGTGCACGGCGGCGCCACGGCCCGCCCGTTCGAGACGCACATGAACGCTTTTGACCAGAAGATGACGCTGCGGATCGCCACCGAGCTGTACCTCAAGCGCACGGTGGTCGGCGGCATCGACCGTGTCTATGACATGGGCCGGGTCTTCCGCAACGAGGGCGTGGACTCGACCCACAGCCCCGAATTCACCACCCTGGAGAGCTACGAGGCCTGGGCCGACCAGTTCGTCATGGCGGACCGCATCAAGGAGATCATCCTGGACGCCGCCGACGCCGCCGGGGTGGGCCGCGTGCTGCAGACCGAGGCCGGCGAGATCAACCTCGACGGCGACTGGGCCTGGATGGCCGTGTACCCGGGACTCTCCGACTTCGTGGGCCAGGACATCACCCCGGAAACCCCCGTCGAGGAACTGCTGGCCATCGCCGCCAAGCACGAGGTCAAGGTCGACGCGGCCTGGGACGCCGAGAAGCTCGTGGTCGAGCTCTTCGGCGAGCTGGTCGAACCGACCCTGCTCAACCCGACTTTCGTCTATGACTACCCGCCCTCCGCGCAGCCGCTGGCCCGCCACCACCGCGAGGACAACCGGCTGATCGAAGCGTGGGACCTGATCATCGGCGGGATGGAGCGCGGCACCGCCTTCTCCGAACTGATCGACCCGGTCATCCAGCGCGAACGCCTCACCGAGCAGTCCCGCCGCTCCGCCGCCGGCGACGTCGAAGCCATGCAGCTGGACGAGGACTTCCTCCGCGCCCTCGAGTACGGCGCCCCGCCGATGGGCGGCATCGGACTGGGCATCGACCGGCTGGTCATGCTCTTCACCGGCGCCGGCATCCGCGAGACCATTCTCTTCCCGCTGCTGAAGCCCGAAGGCCACTGATCATGGAATACATTGCCGTCCTGCTCCCGTCCGTGGTCGTCGGGCTCATCTTCTGGTTCGCCATGAAGGCAATCTTCAATGCCGACAAATCCGAGCGCCAGGCCGAGGCCCGCGCCCAGGCGGAGGCGGCAGCCCGCGGGCCGGAGCAAAATCCCGCTCCCGGGACCGGGCATTCCCCCGAACAGCGCTAAAAGCTGGGGCTATTCCTTCCTGTGGACTTTCTTTGGAAGGGCTTTTCCGCTTTGACTCCCGGCCATAAAAGGATGGATACTTTTTTCAGATACATCCTGCTTTTCTAAATACTCGACCTTTTGAAAAGAGAGTTTTTATGGCACAGAAAGTTAAAATCATCCTTGTTGATGATCTGGATGGGGGATCCGCGGACGAAACTGTCCGGTTTGGCCTTGATGGCGTGAGTTATGAAATTGACCTGTCATCGGGCAACGCATCAGAACTCCGCTCGGCCGTCGAGCGGTACGTGGCCCACGCGCGCAAGACGTCGACCGGGCGGGCAACCCGGACTAAAGTTTCGAGCGGCCGCAATCAGGACTCGGCGCAGATTCGACAGTGGGCCCGGGACAACGGCTATGCGGTAAACAGCCGCGGCCGTATCCAAGCCGAAATTCAGGAAGCCTACCAAAAGGCAAATTCCTAGTACCTGCTTCCCGGAAGGGCGCGTCGGCTCGCCCCTTTCCTTCGACCATGCCCCTGCCCCCGCGGCGGGGGCATTGTCGTGTCCGGACGGCCGGTGCTGGCGGCAACTGTGCGTTCCCGCCCGGTTGCCTCCGGAAAATGCCTCAATAAGCCGAGGACACGCCGTGTCTTCAGGATTTGGGAAGAAGTAACCGGGCGGGAGCGCAGCCCTGACCGGGGCCGAGCCAGGGCCCCGGCCGGCCGGTATCCGTGGACCGCCGTGACGCCCGGGACCCGTCCGGGTTTCCCCCGTGGCGAACAAGCCACAAATCTCGAACTCCGCCACGTAGCATCAAAGTACGTCGTAGCTAGGAGTGTGGCGAAATGTTTGAGCGATTTACGGACCGTGCCCGTCGCGTAGTTGTGCTTGCCCAAGAAGAGGCACGCATGCTGAACCACAATTACATCGGCACCGAACACATCCTCTTGGGTCTGATCCATGAGGGTGAAGGTGTTGCCGCCAAAGCCCTCGAGTCCTTGAGCATCTCGCTCGACGGCGTCCGCGAGCAGGTTCAGGAGATCATCGGCCAGGGCCAGCAGGCCCCGTCCGGCCACATCCCCTTCACCCCGCGCGCCAAGAAGGTGCTGGAGCTCTCGCTGCGCGAAGCCCTGCAGCTGGGCCACAACTACATCGGCACCGAGCACATCCTGCTCGGCCTCATCCGCGAGGGTGAAGGTGTGGCCGCCCAGGTGCTGGTCAAGCTCGGAGCGGACCTGAACCGCGTCCGCCAGCAGGTCATCCAGCTGCTCTCCGGCTACCAGGGCAAGGAATCCGCCGGTGCCGGCGTTGGCTCCGGCCAGGCCGAAGGCACCCCCGCAGGCTCTGTCGTCCTCGACCAGTTCGGGCGCAACCTGACCCAGGCCGCACGCGAGAACAAGCTGGACCCGGTGATCGGCCGTGAGCAGGAAATGGAACGCGTCATGCAGGTCCTTTCCCGCCGCACCAAGAACAACCCGGTGCTGATCGGCGAGCCCGGCGTCGGCAAGACCGCCGTCGTCGAGGGCCTGGCCCAGGCGATCGTCCGCGGCGACGTGCCGGAGACCATCAAGGACAAGCAGCTGTACACCCTGGACCTCGGGTCCCTGGTGGCCGGCTCCCGCTACCGCGGTGACTTCGAAGAGCGCCTGAAGAAGGTGCTCAAGGAGATCCGCACCCGCGGCGACATCATCCTCTTCATCGACGAGATCCACACCCTGGTGGGTGCCGGTGCTGCCGAAGGTGCCATCGATGCGGCTTCGATCCTGAAGCCCATGCTGGCCCGCGGTGAGCTCCAGACCATCGGTGCGACCACGCTGGATGAGTACCGCAAGCACATCGAGAAGGATGCCGCCCTGGAGCGCCGCTTCCAGCCGATCCAGGTCAAGGAGCCCTCCGTCGCCGACGCGATCGAGATCCTCAAGGGCCTGCGTGACCGCTACGAGGCGCACCACCGCGTCACGATCACCGACGGCGCCCTCGCCTCGGCGGCCAGCCTCTCCGAGCGCTACATCTCGGACCGCTTCCTGCCGGACAAGGCAATCGACCTGATCGATGAAGCCGGCGCGCGGCTGCGCATCCGCCGGATGACCGCCCCGCCGGAGCTCAAGGTCATGGACGAGAAGATCGCGGCCATGAAGCTCGAGAAGGAATCCGCGATTGACGCGCAGGACTTCGAAGGCGCCGCCTCGCTGCGCGACAAGGAGCAGAAGCTCATTGCCGAGCGCGCCGAGAAGGAACGCCAATGGAAGACCGGCGGCATGGACGACATCTCCGAGGTGGATGAGGATCTCATCGCCGAGGTGCTGGCGAACTCCACCGGCATTCCGGTCTTCAAGCTGACCGAGGAAGAATCCTCGCGCCTGCTGAAGATGGAAGACGAACTGCACAAGCGCGTGGTCGGCCAGAACGAGGCCATCAGGTCCCTGTCCCAGGCGATCCGCCGTACCCGTGCAGGCCTGAAGGATCCGAAGCGTCCGGGCGGCTCGTTCATCTTCGCCGGCCCCACCGGCGTCGGCAAGACCGAACTGGCCAAGGCCCTCGCGGAGTTCCTGTTCGGCGAGGAAGACGCGCTGATCACGCTGGACATGTCCGAGTACTCGGAGAAGCACACCGTCTCGCGGCTCTTCGGTGCCCCTCCGGGCTACGTGGGCTACGAGGAAGGCGGCCAGCTGACCGAGAAGGTCCGGCGCCGGCCGTTCTCCGTGGTGCTGTTCGACGAAGTAGAGAAGGCGCACGCCGACCTCTTCAACTCGCTGCTGCAGATCCTGGAAGACGGCCGCCTGACCGACTCCCAGGGCCGCGTGGTGGACTTCAAGAACACCGTGATCATCATGACCACGAACCTCGGCACCCGGGACATCTCCAAGAGCGTCGCCACCGGCTTCCAGTCCGGGACGGACACGCAGACCGGCTACAACCGGATGCGCGCCCGGGTCACGGAGGAGCTCAAGCAGCACTTCCGCCCCGAGTTCCTGAACCGTGTTGACGACGTGGTGGTGTTCCCGCAGCTGACCCAGGACGAGATCATCGAGATCGTGGACCTGTTCGTCACCCGCCTGGAGAAGCGCCTCAAGGACAAGGACATGGGCATCGAGCTCACGCCCGCGGCCAAGGTGCTGCTGGCCACCCGCGGCTACGACCCGGCGATGGGTGCCCGGCCGCTGCGCCGCACCATCCAGCGCGAGATCGAGGACCAGCTCTCCGAGAAGATCCTCTTCGGCGAACTGCACGCCGGCGACATCGTGGTGGTGGACGTGGAAGGCGAAGGCGACGACGCGAAGTTCACCTTCGCCGGCAACGCCAAGCCGCGCATCCCGGAAATCGCTCCGAGCGTCTAGGCGCCAAGCGATAACGTTCCAAGTAAAAGGCCCCGGCCGCTTCCTTCAAGGAGGCGGCCGGGGCCTTTTTGCCGCTGGCGCCGCTTGCCGCGGGCGCTTCTTGCCGCGGGCGCTTCTATTTGACGTGGGACGGCCGTGTCAGGCGGTTACGGTGATCCATTCGCCGTCGATAGCCGCCTTCAGCCTGGCCAGCGGCGCCTGGGCCGGACCGTTGATCACGCTGCCGTCGGATCCCTTGAAGGAGGAGCCGTGGCACGGGCACTGGAAGTCTTCCCCGGCGGGGGCCACCGGGCAGCCGGCGTGGGTGCATGCCGCGTCGTACGCCAGGACGGTCTTGTCATCCGGCCGGAAGATCACCACCGTCTTGCCGTTGATTTTCCCGGTGGCCGTGCCGCCCACCGATACATCGCTGAGCTTGCCCACCTTGACCGCGGTGCCGGCCGGAACAGAGGGGCCGGCCGCCGTCGTCGCCGGGGTGCCGGTCGGCGAAGCGGTGCAGGCCGAGAGGGCCAGGGCGCTGCCGCCCAGGGCGCCAGCGCCGAGCAGCAGGGAGCGTCGAGGCAGGGACTTTTCAGGGTTCATGGACTCATCATGCCAACAGTCCCTGAGAGCCCGCTGCGATTTCGGCACCTTTGAATATGAAAGCAGTGTTTCACTCTGAGTGAACGGAGTGTGATCCGGCGCACAAGGGGTGTTGAATCGGGGGCATGGCTTCTTCCGATACGCAGACCCCGGCCGAACACCCCGAGACCCCGTTCCACGACCTGGACCACTACCTCGCCATCCCGAAGGTGAGCGGCTTGGCGCTGAGCCCCGACGGCGGACGGCTCGTCACCACCGTGGCCACGCTCAACGACAAGGGCACCGAATACCGTACCGCGCTGTGGGAGCTGGATCCTGCGGGCAAAAAGCAGGCCCGGCGGATCACGCGCAGTGCCAAGGGCGAGGCCGGCGCCGTGTTCGCGGCGGACGGCAGCCTGTACTTCACTTCTGCGCGCCCGGACCCCGAGAGCCCGGATGCAGAGCCGGTCAACGCCCTCTGGGTCCTCCCGGCCGACGGCGGAGAGGCCCGCGTCGCGCTCTCCCGGGCCGGCGGCATCGGCGGCCTCCTGGCCGCGAAAGAGGCCGACGCCCTCTTTGTCACGGCGTCAGTCCTCGCCGGTTCCACCGACGAGGAAAACGACGAGGAGCGCCGCAAGGACCGCAAGGACAACAAGGTGGCCGCAATCCTGCACAGCGGCTACCCGGTGCGCTATTGGGACGCGGACCTGGGCCCCGCGCAGCCCCGGTTGTTCGCCGTCGAGCCCGGTCCGGAGCCGGAGCCCGGGAAGCCGGTGACGGTCGACGCCCTCCCGCCGGTCAAGCTGCGCAACCTGACCCCCAACGCCGGAAACGGACTCCGTGAGGCGGATATCGCCGTCAGCCCGGACGGGAAGACGGTCTACAGCAGCTTCACCCGGCCGCTCGCCAATGCCGACTCCCGCACCGTGCTCGTGGCCGTCGACGTCGCCGCCGGCACCCGCCGGGTCCTGCTCGACACCGAGGGCATGAGCTACTTCCCCGGCCCGGTCAGCCCCGACGGCCGGACCCTGGTGGTGCTCAGCGAGACAGACACCACCCCGGAGCAGGCGCCCAGGATCGCGCTGCACCTCCTCGATGTCTCGGGCGACAGCGACGGCGGCGATGCGGCGCTGACGCCGCTCGCGCAAGGCTGGGATCGTTGGGGCCACCCCGCGGCCTGGCTTCCGGATGGATCGGCCGTGCTTGTGACGGCGGATGAAGACGGGGCTTCGCCGGTGTTCCGCATCGCCGTGCCCGGCAACGCCGGCGGGGAGGCTGCGCCCGTGCGGCTGACGGCCGACGCGGCCGCCTACACCGACGTCGCCGTCTCCCCGGACGGGCGAAGCGCCTATGCGCTGCGCAGTTCCTACGAATTTCCGGCGGAAGCCGTCCGGATCGACCTCGCCAGCGGCGACGTCACCCGGCTGCCGGCCCCGGCCGGGCGCCCTGCCTACCGCGGCACGCTCGAGCGGGTGGAGACCACCTCGGCGGACGGCAGCCGGGTGCCCGGTTACCTGGCCCTTCCGGAAGACGCATCGGCCGGAAACCCGGCACCGCTGTTGCTCTGGATCCACGGCGGCCCGCTGGGCTCCTGGAACGCCTGGACCTGGCGCTGGAACCCGTGGCTGCTCGTGGCCCGGGGCTACGCGGTGCTGCTCCCGGACCCGGCCCTGTCCACCGGCTACGGCCAGGATCACATCCAGCGGGGCTGGGGCGAGTGGGGCAAGGCTCCGTTCCTGGACCTGATGGCGATCACCGACGCCGTCGAGCAGCGCCCCGACATCGACGAGACACGCACCGCGGCGATGGGCGGATCATTCGGCGGCTACATGGCCAACTGGGTGGCAGGCCACACGGACCGGTTCAAGGCGATCGTCACGCATGCAAGCCTGTGGGCCCTGGACCAGTTCGGCCCGACCACGGACTCAGCGCAGTACTGGCTGAAGGAAATGACTGCGGAGATGGCCGCGGAGAATTCTCCGCACCTGCATGTGGAGAAGATCCGCACGCCGATGCTGGTCATCCACGGCGACAAGGACTACCGCGTGCCGATCGGCGAGGGGCTGCGGCTCTGGTACGAACTGCTCTCAAAGTCGCAGCTGGCGGCCGACGAGAACGGCGAAACCGACCACCGCTTCCTCTACTTCCCGGACGAGAACCACTGGATCCTGCAGCCGCAGCACGCCAAGGTCTGGTACGGCGTGGTCGAGCACTTCCTGGCCAGGAACCTGCTGGACAAGGACATCCCGGTGCCGGACGAGCTCGGTCTCTGAGCCGCCCGGCCCCGCCCCGGCCGGCCAAGGCCGGGCGGGGCGCAAGGGCCCGCGCCGTAGGATTGGGCTGTGACTGAGACGATCCGCATCCGCCCTGCCCGCACCGGCGACGTTGCCGCCATCAAGACCCTGGTGGCACCCTTGGCCGACCAGCGGATCCTGATGGCCAAGGAAACCGTCGCGTACTACGAAAGCCTCCAGGAGTTCCGGATCGCCGAAGCGCCCGACGGCGAGGTGATCGGCTGCGGCGCGTTGCACGTGATGTGGGAGGACCTGGCGGAGGTGCGCACCCTGGCCACCTCGGATGCGTGGCGCGGCAAGGGCGTCGGACACCTGCTGGTGGAACGCCTGCTGGAGGATGCGAAAGCGCTCGGCATCTCCCGCGTGTTCTGCCTGACCTTCGAAGTGGACTTCTTCAAGAAGCATGGCTTCGAGGTGATGGCGGACCAGACGGCCGTGGATCCGGTGGTGTACTCGGAGCTCCTGCGCTCACACGATGAAGGCGTCGCCGAATTCCTGGACCTCGCGCGGGTCAAGCCCAATACCCTGGGCAACACCCGCATGATCCGGACGCTCTAGGCGCTTCCCGCAGCTGCCTGAAACGGGGTCTTCCGCCAAATCAACTTGGTGGATAAACTGATCCCGGCCCGATGGGGCGGGCCGCCAGCTTCCGGAGGCAGAAATTGCAGAATCGCGTGATTTTTCCAGATTTCTCCGCATTCCAAATGACGGTGGACGCCGTTCCGGTGCAGCCGGACTCACCCGGTGGCGACCGCTGCGGGGGCGCCGATGCCGCCGCGCGCCGGCTCCAGCCCCGGGTGGCTCTCGGTCCGGACGCCTGGCCGAGCTTCGCGCCGGAGGCTGCACCCGGGCCCTGAGCGTCCCGGCAGTGGTTGAACCCGGAGCCTACCGCTGGCAGGGCCCCGGTAGTAGGGTCTAAGCAAGCAGCCAGGACAACCATCCAGGGAGCACAGCCATGAAGAAACTCATCAATGATCCCAAGGCCGTGGTCGACGAGTCAGTGGAGGGGTTTGGGCTTGCTCACGCCGACCTTGTGACTGTCTACCCGGATCCCAAATACATCGTCCGCAAGGACGCCCCGGTGGCAGGAAAAGTCGGGCTGGTTTCCGGCGGCGGCAGCGGCCACGAGCCCCTGCATGGCGGCTACGTCGGACTGGGGATGCTCGACGCCGCGGTTCCCGGCGCAGTGTTCACCTCGCCCACCCCGGACCAGATCCTGCCGGCCACGCTTGCAGTGAACTCCGGCGCCGGCGTCGTGCACATCGTGAAGAACTACACCGGCGACGTGCTGAACTTCGAGACCGCCGCCGAACTGGCGCAGGCCGAGGGCGTGGAGGTCCGTACGGTGCTGGTCAACGACGACGTCGCCGTGCAGGACTCGCTCTACACCGCAGGGCGCCGCGGCGTCGGCGGAACCGTCCTGGTCGAGAAGATCGCTGGGGCCGCCGCCGAACGCGGCGACAGCCTCGACGCCGTCGCCGCCATCGGTGACCGCGTCAACCAAAACGTGCGCAGCATGGGCGTGGCCCTGAGCGCGTGCACCGTGCCGCACGCCGGAGTGCCCAGCTTCGAGCTCGAGGACAACGAGATCGAGATCGGCATCGGCATCCACGGCGAGCCGGGCCGGCACAAGATTCCGATGGAGCCCGTCGACGGCATCACCGACCGCCTGCTGGATCCCGTCGTCAGCGACCTTGGCCTCGCCTCGGGGGAGAAGGTCCTGTTGTTCGTCAACGGCATGGGCGGCACACCGTTGAGCGAGTTGTACATCGTCTACCGCCGGGCCGCGCAAAGGCTTGCGGATCAGGGCGTCACCGTGGCGCGCTCGCTGGTGGGCAACTACATCACCTCGCTTGAGATGCAGGGCTGCTCCATCACCGTGCTGCGCCTCGACGAGGAGATGACCGGGCTCTGGGACGCGCCCGTCCACACCGCCGCCCTGCGCTGGGGCGTCTGAACGTGGGGCTGGACGTCGGCTGGGCCGTGCGGTGGCTGACGCTCTCCGCCGAGGCAATGGCCGAGCACAGGGTCGAACTCATTGAGCTGGACCGGCCGATCGGTGACTCCGACCACGGCGAGAACATGGACCGCGGCTTCAAGGCCGTGATGGACAAACTCGCCGAAGCGCCCCCGGAAACTGCCGGGGCGGCACTGAAACTCACCGCCATGACCCTGATGTCGAAGGTCGGCGGCGCCGCCGGGCCGCTCTATGGAACAGCCTTCCTGCGGGCCGCGACGGCCCTCGGGGACGCTGCCGACATTGACGCCGCCACGCTGGCAGCGGCGCTGCAGGCTGCCCGCGACGGCATCGTGGCCCGCGGCAAGGCCGAATCCGGCGACAAGACGATGGTGGATGCCTGGACTCCTGCCGTGGATGCCTCGGCGGCCGCCGCCGGCGACGGCGACGTCCGCAAGGTCCTGGCCGCGGCGGCCGATGCGGCCGAGGCCGGCGCTGTTTCCACCGACCCGATGCTGGCCCGGAAGGGCCGCGCCAGCTACCTGGGGGAGCGCAGCATCGGCCACCGCGACCCCGGAGCCGTATCCAGTGCCCTGATCCTGCGCGCCGCCGTGGGGGCCGCCGGATGACGGTCCGGCTCGTCGTCGTCTCGCACAGCGAAAAGATCGCCGACGGCGCCGTCGAACTCGCCGCCCAAATGGCGCCCGATGTCATGATCGTGGCGGCCGGCGGCACCGACGACGGCCGGATCGGAACCAGCCTGGAGAAGGTGATGGCCGCGCTGGAACGGGCGTCCGGGGGAAGCGGCATCGTGGTGCTCACCGACCTCGGTTCCGCCGTCATGACAGCGGAATCGGCGGTGGAGTTCGCCGCCGATCCGGAGTCAATCCAGCTGGCCGATGCCCCGCTGATCGAGGGACTCGTCGCGGCAGCCGTTTCCGCCCAGACGGGGGCCGACGCCGGAACCGTGAAGGACGCGGCCGAAGCCGTCTACCGCCCGCCGGCCCACCCGCACGGGCCCGAACACGCGCACCAGCAGCCGCCGGATGCCCAGGGCGACTTCGAACTCGTCAACCAGGCCGGGATGCACGCACGGCCCGCGGCGAAGATTGCCGGCGGCCTGGCCGGGATGGATGCCGACGTCACCATCAACGGGGTCGACGGTGCATCCATGACGGAACTTATGATGCTTGGCGCCGGGAAAGGAACCGTGCTGCACATCGAAGCCAGCGGGGCGGACGCGGGCAAGGCGGTCGACTACCTGGGCGGGCTGATCAAGGCAGGCTTCGGCGAGCCCTAGGTGTAGTTGGGACCAGGTCAGCCGGGCAGCCGCAGACCGCCCGGGTGCAGCTCGGCCAGGCCGTCGCTGAGCAGCCCGGCAAGGGCCCGTTCCAGCTGCTCGGGCGCCGGGTTCAGCCGGTGCAGCGCCGCGAGCGGGACCCCGATCCCGTCGGCGTCGAAGCCTAGGTCCGCGGGGGCCTGTTCCAGCAGTTCGCGGGCCACCGGTGATTCGGCCAGGCGCAGGACGGCCATCACGGCTCCGCGCACCTGACGGTCCGTCCCGTGCCAGGCCTGCCCCTTTGGCGTGTAGGTGGGGGGAGGTTCGCCGGCGGCGAGCCAGGCACACGCGCCGCGGACGGGGCATTGACCGCACTTCGGCGCCCGGGCCGTGCAGACCAGCGCCCCCAGCTCCATCACGGCGGCGTTCCAGCGCACCGAGGCGGCATCTTCGTCGGGCAGCAGCTCCGCGGCCAGCCGCATTTCGCCGGCCGTCAGGGCCGGCGCCGGCAGCGCGGTCCCGGTGAACAGCCGAGCGTGGACCCGGCGGATGTTGGTGTCCACCACGGTCGCCCTGCCGCCGAAGGCGAACGCGGCGACGGCGGCGGCCGTGTAGCTGCCCACGCCGGGAAGCTCCAGCAATTCCGGGTAACTGCCGGGAACCGCGCCGCCATGGTTGTCCACGATCGCGGCGGCGGCCGCGTGCAGCCGGAGCGCCCGCCGCGGATACCCCAGCCGGCCCCAGGACCGGACAGCCTCCCCGGCGGGCTCCCGGGCGAGATCGGCCGGCGCGGGCCAGCGCCGCAGCCATTCCTCCCACACGGGCAGCACCCGGACCACGGGGGTCTGCTGGAGCATGATTTCGCTGACCAGCACACCCCAGGCGGAGCAGTCCGCCGCCCGCCAGGGCAGATCGCGGGCGGTGTCACCAAACCAGGAGTCCAGGGCGGCGTGCAGCTCGGCGAGCGGCACAGCCGGCACCGGCGGGAGGGCCGCGGCGGCGGGGAGGGCGGGGGAATCGGCTAAGGCTTTGATCGAACCAGCTTAATAGAGACGGGCACCATAGTGCGGCCAGCGGCGTGGTGGGCCGGCATAACCCGCGGCGTTATCTAGCCTAGAAGGATGGTCAGGCAAGGCAACTCAGGAACGCACGGTTCGGGACCGAAGGCTTCCGCCAAGGCAAAGACCAGCGGCAGGCCGGCCCGGAAACCCCTCAGCCCTGTCTACCGCCGACGCCGGCTCTTCGTCGGAGCCGCCCTGGTGCTGGTGCTTTCCCTCGCTGTCGGCGGTTTCGCTGCGATTTCCAGCGTCCTCAACGGCGAAAGACCGGCGGCCACGTCCGGTGACTCGACCCAGACGGCCAAGCCCGGCAGCACCCCCGCCAGCACGGAGGCGTCCGCCGGGGCCCCGCCGACGGCGGGAGCTGGCTGTGACGAGACGCTCCTGAAGGTCACCGCGGCCACGGACAAGGCCGCCTACGCGGCTGGCGAGAACCCGCTGCTGACCCTCAAGGTCACCAACGGCAACAAGGTTTCGTGCGAGGTCAACCTTGGGACCTCGCAGATGGAGTACCTGATCACCAGCGGCTCGGACCGGATCTTCTCGTCCCGGGACTGCCAGGCGGAGAGCAGCGACCTGGTCAAGACCATCCGCCCCGGCGGCAGCGAGACGGCGAACTTCCCGTGGAACCGCAACCGGTCCACTGAGGGCTGCAAGGTCGTGGACGCCCAGCCGGGCGGCGGCGGTGCCTACTACGTCTTCACCGCCAGGCTCGGCAACAAGACCAGCCCCAAGGCCGTCTTCCAGCTCGGCTAGTCCACTTCGACTGCTCCGCAGGTGCCGTTTTGCGGGCCGAAAAGGGCGGTTACGGAGCAGCGGACAGGGGTTAGGCGGGGCCCAAAGGAACCGGTCTAGAGGAACCGGTCTAGAGGAACCGGTCCAGCAGGCTGGCCTCGGCCATCCGGCTCAGGCCTTCGCGGACCGTCCGGGCGCGCTGGTCGCCGATGCCGTCCACCGTCATGAGGTCATCAATGGTGGCAGCCATCAGGAACTGCAGCCCGCCAAAGTGGTCCACCAGGCGGTCGGCAACGGCTTTCGGCACCGCCTTGAGCCCGGAAAGCAGGCGGTATCCGCGCGGCTGCACGACGGCGTCGAGGTTCGCCTCACCGCCGGCGAAGCCGACAATGCCAGCGATCTTGCCCAGGTCGATGAGCTCGGTGGGGCCCAGGTTCACCAGGGCCTTGACGGCGTTTTCGATATCCGCGGCGGAGGCGCTGGGGCCCGAGTAGTCCCGGATGATCACGTCGCTGCCCGGCCCTCGGCCTACCGTCAGTTCGTCCAGCTGGAGTGAGAGCAAACGGCCGTCCTCGCCGAGTTCCAGCACATACTGGGAGATCTCCTCGGAGATGCGCCGCACCATCTCCTGGCGCTGGAGGGTCACGGCCACGTCGCGGACCGTCACCATGGCTTCGATCTCCAGGGCCGACAGCGAACTGGTCACCTGGTCCAGGCGGGAGCGGTACCGCTCCAGTGTGGCGAGGGCCTGATTGGCGCGGGCCAGGACCTTCTCCGAGCCTTCCAGGGTGTGGCGCAGGCCGTTGACGTAAAGCGCGATGATCTGCATCGACTGGCTCACGGAGATGACCGGAACGCCGGTCTGGATGGCAACGCGTTCAGCGGTCCGGTGCCGGGTTCCCGTCTCCTGGGTCTCAATGCTCGAATCGGGCACCAGCTGGACGCCGGCCCGCAGGATATTGCTCGCATCCTTGTCGCAGACAATGGCGCCGTCCATTTTGGCCAGTTCACGCAGCCGGGTTGGGGAGAAGTCGATGCCGATTTCGAACCCACCCGAACAGATGGATTCGATGGTCCGGTCGATGCCCAGCACGATCAGGGCGCCGGTACGTCCGCGGAGGATTCGCTCCAGGCCGTCCCGCAGGGCCGTCCCCGGCGCCACCCTGGCCAGAGTCGCCTTAAGTGCATCCTCGGGACTCCGAGCCATAGGTATTCCCTTTCAAAGGTGCAGGCCGCAGCCCGCAAGTGCGCCGGTTTTGATGACAAATCCATCAGCGGCCGGCAAGAACAAAAGTGCCCGGTTTCCCGTATGCACCATCATAGGGGCAACGGCGGGCTGTTTCCGCACGGTCAAGCCTCAAAGTGCCCCATTTACGCCTGCCCGGGGGTCCCGCGCAGACGGCCGTCCGCCCGCCGGCGGAACCCGCGTTTTCGGCCGTCCGCCCGGGCCTGCCGCCGCCTGCGATAAACTTGATGCCTAGGGTGTACCGCGGGCTCTCCGCGCCGTGACCCGTTCCCAGCCGCAGCGAAAGTAGCACCGTGTCCCAAGAAGTCCACAGCCCCGCCAGAGTCCACGAGATTCACAAGCAGGCAGCCCGGCGCCGGACCTTCGCAGTCATCTCCCACCCCGACGCCGGCAAGTCCACGCTGACCGAAGCCCTGGCCCTGCACGCCAAGGTGATCGGCACCGCCGGCGCGTCCAGCGGCAAGGCCAACCGCAAGGAAACCGTCTCCGACTGGATGCAGATGGAGAAGGACCGCGGCATCTCGATCAGCTCGGCAGCGCTGCAGTTCGCCTACCGCGACACCGTCATCAACCTGCTGGACACCCCGGGCCACGCCGACTTCTCCGAGGACACCTACCGGGTGCTGGCCGCCGTGGACTGCGCCGTGATGCTCGTGGACGCCGCCAAGGGCCTGGAAACCCAGACCATGAAGCTCTTCGAGGTCTGCAAGCAGCGGAACCTGCCCATCATCACCGTGATCAACAAGTGGGACCGGCCCGGCCTGGACGCCCTGGCCCTGATGGATGAGATCACCGAACGGACCGGCCTGCAGCCCATGCCCCTGACCTGGGCGGTCGGCATCTCCGGCGACTTCCGCGGCGTCTGGGACCTGCGCAACGACCGCTTCGCCCAGTTCAAGCGCAACAATGCCGGCGCCAACATCGCCCTGACGGAGTACTTCACCCCGGAGGAGGCCGCCGCCAGCCAGGGCGGCGACTGGTCCAACGCCGTGGACGAGGCCGGCCTGGTGATCGAATCCAACCTGGCGTTCGACGTCGAGGCCTTCCACGCCGGCAAGGCGACGCCTATCCTGTTCAGCTCCGCCGCGCTGAACTTCGGCGTGAAGGAAATCCTCGATGCCCTCGTGGACTTCGCCCCGCCCGCTGCCCCGCGGCCCGACGTTGAGGGCGCCGCGCGCCCCGTGGACGCCCCGTTCGCCGGGTTCGTCTTCAAGGTCCAGGCCGGCATGAACAAGGCCCACCGTGACCACGTCGCGTTCATCCGGGTCTGCTCCGGCGTCTTCGAACGCGGCATGGTGGTCACGCAGGGACGGACCGGGAAATCATTCGCGACGAAGTACGCCCAGCAGGTGTTCGGCCGCGAACGCGAGGTGATCGACGAGGCTTTCCCCGGTGACGTCGTGGGCCTCGTGAACGCCTCCTCGCTGCGCGTGGGGGACAGCCTGTTCCTGGAGCAGCCGGTGGAGTTCCCGGCGATCCCGCTGTTCGCCCCCGAGCACTTCCAGGTGGCCCGCTCCAAGGACCCCAGCCGCTTCAAGCAGTTCCGCCGCGGCATCGAACAGCTGGAGCACGAGGGCGTCATCCAGGTGCTCCGTTCCGACATCCGTGGCGACCAGGCCCCTGTGCTGGCCGCCGTCGGTCCTATGCAGTTCGAAGTGGTTGAGGACCGGATGGCACACGACTTCAGCGCCCCGATGCGGCTCGAACGGCTGCCCTACTCGCTGGCCAGGATCACGACGGCGGACGCCATGCCCACGCTCGCGAACGTACAAGGCGCCGAGGTGCTGCTGCGTTCCGACGGCGAGTATCTGGCCCTGTTCAACGACGTCTGGGCGCTGCGCCGGATCGAGAAGAACCACCCGGATCTGACGCTGGTGCCGATCGGCACGCACAACCCGGCTAAATAGCCTTCGCGAGCCCCGCCGGGGTCCCGGAAATTTCCCGCCCGCAGGTCTTCCGGAATCCGCATTCCGCGGTAACATAAGTAACCTTGCTAATTTCGCGGGCGCTTGCCGATCTGGCCGGCTTTTGGGACTGCTCTGTCCGATTCCATGTGCGGACCCGTATTGAGGGAACAAGAAAACTCGTTGACAATATCTATGGAATCCGGCCTCCTGCTCAGCGGGCGGTACCGGATCGAGGCCCTCATTGGCAGGGGAAGCCAATCAACTGTTTACCGGGCGCACGACGAACTGCTGCAGCGCGAGGTGGCGGTCAAGCTCTTCCGCAACGACGCGGACGACCTTGAGCACACCCGTCGCCAGGGCCAGGAGGTGCGGATCCTCGCGGGGATGAGCCACCACGCCCTGGTGACCCTGTTCGACGCCGGCGCCGACCTCAGCAATCCGGAGTCCCGGCTGACCTACCTCGTGATGGAACTTGTCCGCGGCCAGGACCTGCGCCACCGGTCCCTGCAGGGCCCGCTCTCCGCCGCGCACATGGCCCACATCGGCTACGACCTGGCTGACGGGCTCTCCTACATCCACCACCACGGGATCGTGCACCGGGACATCAAACCGGCCAACATCCTCCTGGTGGACTACAGCAACGACGACCGCCGCCCCCGGGCGAAACTGACCGACTTCGGCGTCGCGGCCATCCTGGGGCACAACCGCGCGGACGACGACGGCGGCACCTCCGGGACCCCGGCCTACCTGAGCCCAGAGCAGGCCGGGGGTGAACCGGCCGGCCCGGCCAGCGACATCTACTCGCTCGGACTCGTGCTGCTCGAGGGGCTGACCGGCAAGATGGCCTACCCTGGCGCGCCGATCCAGTCCGCCGTCGCCCGGCTGCTCCACGACCCGCAGATCCCGGAGGAGCTCGCCCCGATGTGGGTGGCGCTGCTGTCCTCCATGCTGTCCCGCGATCCGGCCACCCGGCCGGACGCCCGCGAGGTTTCCCTTGCCCTGCGCCAGGAAGTCATCAACGGCGCCGGCCGTCACCGGCAGAACAGTGCGTCGGCGGCGAACGACGAGGACGGCCGGATGCGCGCCGTCGAGCGGTACCGGATCCTGGACACCCCGGCGGACGGCGCCTTTGACCGGATCGCGGCGCTGGCAGCCCGCGTGTTTTCGGTGCCGGTCGCCATTGTCAGCGTCGTGGACCACGACCGGATCTGGTTCAAGGCCCACCAYGGCACCGAAGTCACCCAGATCGGCAGGGATCCGGGGCTTTGCGCCTCGGCGATCCTGCAGGACGGGCCCTGGATCATCGAGGACGCCGCGAGGGACGCGCGGACCCTGTCCAACCCGCTCGTAGCCGGGGAGTTTGGCCTGCAGTTCTATGCCGGCGTTCCGCTGCGCACCCCGGACGGCTTCAACCTCGGCACGTTCTGCATCCTGGACCGGCAGCCGCGGCACTTCACCGCCGAGGACACCCGGACGCTCGAGGACCTGGCCGCGATCGTCATGAACGACCTTGAAATGCGGCTGCAGAGCCGCGAGGCGATCGCCAGCTAGCGCGCGCCGGCGTCGCCAGCTAGCGCTGGTCCCCGGGTCAGCGCCTGCCGGCGTGCAGCGCGAGCTCCAGCTCAAACCGCGCCACCGGGTCCTCCAGCGCGTCCCCGAACAGTTCGCGCAGCTGGGCCGCCCGGTAGCCGACGGTCTGCGGGTGGATGCCCAGTTCGGCGGCCACCGGCGCCCGCTGCCCCCAGTGCCGCAGCCAGGACAACAGGGTTTCGGCGAGCCGTTCGCGCTGCGCCGGGCGGAGACCCTCGAGCGGGGCCAGGCGGCGGTTGGCCAGCTCGGTGATGGCGGAGGGCTCGGCGCCGAGGATCACCGCCGCGAGATGCTCATCCGCCCAGATCGGCGCGTCCTCCGGACCGTCCCGGTGCGGCAGCACCGATGCCGCCAGCACGGCCAGCCGCAGGGACTCGGGGACCTTCTCCCAGCCGCCGGCCGGACCCACGGAGGCGCCGCGGCCCCGGAGTGCCTTGTCGAGGTCCTTCCGGGCGGACTTGGAGTTGCGGACCGGGACCAGAGCCACGGCGTCGGTCTCGCGTTCGATCACCAGGGTTCCCGGGCCCAGCCGCAGCCGCAGCCCGGCGGCCCGGTCCACCGGCAGCGTCACGACCGTCATGCGCGGGGGCAGGGACCAGTCCGCCATCGCCGCCGTCTGGCGCAGCGCCGCCTCGTCCGCCTGCCCCAGCAGCAGCAGGTCCAGCAGCTCGGTGCGGCGCCGGTCCACCGCGCCGGCACGTTCGGACTGCTCAAAAGCGTAGGCCTCGGCACTGACCGCGGAGAGCTCATCGATGTAGGCCAGGATCGATTCGCCGAGGTCCACCACCACGTTCTGGCCCAGATGGTGTTCCACCGAGACCTTGGACATCTCCCGGAACGTCACGCGGGCCCCCATCCGGTAGGCGCTGAGCAGGGCATCCATGCTCCTGCCCTGCCGGAACTCGCCGCTGCCGAGGCCCGCCACAAGCTGCCGGCTCTCCTCGGAAAGCGCCGGCAGCGTGGTGCCCGGAAGCTGCAGGAAGCGGTCCAGGGCGGCCGCGACGCCGCGCCGCAGCCCCCGCCCGAAGCGGCCCTCGATCGGCCGGGCATAGGCGGGAACCAGCTGTGGCACGGCGTCGATGATGGCCTCCACGATGCCGGGCATCCTGGGCCGGAGCATGTCGCTGACCTCCTTCGGCAACGCCAGCCACGGCGGATCGTAAGCGGGGTAGCCGGAGTGGCCGGCGGGAGGAGCATCCATGACGGGTATCCCAAAATTGTTTCGTGGAGATAGTTTCTTTGAGTCGATCGTATGCCTTGGGTGAAGAATTATGACCCAACCTGACATAGGCTTAGTAGATGATCCGGCTCCGTAAGCTGGCGCGCGCCGCATCTCTACTGACCACCCCACTAGCTCCAGAAGACATTCTGTCGCTGTTCAACCCCGTGTTCTCTGCCCGCCAGTTGCGCGGCGTGGTTACCCGGGTGGTTCCAGAAACGGCCGATTCCGCCACCATTTTCTTCCGTCCCGGCCGAGGCTGGCAAGCGCACCGCGCAGGCCAGTGGGCCCGCATCGGCGTCGAACTCAACGGCGTGCGCCACTGGCGGTCCTACTCGCTCAGCGCGCCCGCCGGCGAGGACCCCGCCATCACCGTCACGGACATGGGGGCCGTCTCCGGGACCCTGGTCCGCACCACCAAGCCGGGCGACGTCCTTTTCCTCGCGCCGCCGCAGGGCGACTTCGTCCTCCCCGAACACCCGCGCCCGCTGCTGATGCTCACCGCGGGTAGCGGCATCACCCCGGTGATGTCGATGGTCCGCACGCTTGTCCCGCACCGTCCCGATGCCGACGTGGTCCTCATCCACACGGCGCGGACGGCGGCCGACGCCATCTTCCGCGAGGAACTGGCCGAACTCGCAGACCAGTTCCCCAACTTCAAGGTCACCCACTGGTTCACCGGGGAACGCGGGCGGCTCGACTTCAGCACCGCGGCGGGACTCGACGCGCTGTGCCCGGACTGGCGGGACCGCGCCGCCTACGCCTGCGGCCCCGAGGGCTTCCTCGACGACGCCGAGGCGCTCTGGGAATCCGAGGCCGCGCCCGGCACCAAGGACACGGCCGCAACCCTGACGATCGAACGCTTCAGCACCAACCTGGCCGGCGGCGAGGGGCACGACGGCGGTCTGGTGACCTTCGAAGCCTCCGACCGTGAAGTCGAAGCCGACGGCGACACCCCCCTGCTCGACGTAGGTGAGGACGCCGGCGTGCTGATGCCCAGCGGCTGCCGCATGGGCATCTGCCACAGCTGCCTCATCCCGCTCCGGGCCGGCCAGATCCGTGACCTGCGCACGGGCGAAGTCCACGGCGAGCCCGGCCAACTAATCCAAACGTGTGTCTCGGCAGCCGCCGGACCCGTTAACCTCGACCTCTGAGGAGAAACCACCACATGACCACACTTGCTGACAAGCCGGATACTGCCGAAAGCGGCAACACTGGCGCCCAGTCCGGATCCGCCGTCGTTGCCGCCGCGAAGAAGCGGCCAGGGGCGCTCGCCGAGACGGGCAGCCCGCTGCTCCGGCCGCCCGCCGCAGCGCACCTCTCGGACGAGCAGGTGGCGGAGCTGGGCCGCGAACTTGACGCGATCAAGGACGACATCCTCGCCAAGCGCGGCTCCTCGGACGCCGCCTACATCCGCCGCATGATCAAGATCCAGCGCGGCCTGGAGATCTCCGGCCGCGCTGCGCTCCTGGTCAGCAAGAACAAGGCCGCCTGGGTCACCGGCACCACGCTGCTGAGCTTCGCCAAGATCCTGGAAAACATGGAGCTGGGACACAACATCCTGCATGGCCAGTGGGACTGGATGCGGGACCCGGACATCCACTCCACCACTTGGGAGTGGGACTTTGTCACCCCGGCGCGTTCCTGGCAGCACACCCACAACGACCTGCACCACCGGTGGACCAACGTCGTCGGCAAGGACAACGACATCGGGTACAACCTGCTGCGCATGGATCCGCAACAGGAATGGAAGCCCTTCAACCTGGGCAACCCTCTCTACAACGCGCTGCTGGCGCCGGTCTTCGAGTGGGGCATCGCGATCTATGACCTCGAACTCGTGGACTACAAAGAGGGCAGGAAGTCCAAAGAAGCCCTGAACAAGGACCTCAAGGCGCTCGGCCGCAAGGCCCTCAAGCAGTTCACCAAGGATTACGCCGCCACGCCCGCCGTCGCCATGCTCACCGGCTCCGGCAAGCAGGCCCTCTACGGCACGCTGACCGCCAACGCGGTCCGCAACGTCTGGGCCCACGCGGTGATCTTCTGCGGGCACTTCCCGGACGGGACGGATACGTTCACCGAGGAAATGGTCGACGGCGAGACCCGCGGCGACTGGTACGTGCGCCAGATGATCGGCTCGGCCAACATCTCCGGCTCCAAGTTCATGCACCTGATGACCGGCAACCTCTCGCACCAGATCGAGCACCACCTCTTCCCGGACCTGCCGTCCAACCGCTATGCCGAGGTGGCCCCGAAGGTCCAGGAGATCTGCCGACGCTACGGCCTGCCGTACACCACGGGCCCGATCTGGAAGCAGGTCGGCTCCACCTGGGCCAAGATTTTCCGGCTGGCCCTGCCGCCGAAGAAGGCCTAGGCGCCCGGGTCCGCCGGGGGAGGCGGCAGACGCTAGGCGGTGCTGCTGAGAACCGACTCCTGGTGGACCCGGGGGAGCTCCTCGAAGGCGGGCTTCCCAAACCAATATCCCTGGAACAGGCGGATGCCGGTTGCCTTCAGGGCCAGGAACTCCGCTTCAGTCTCAATGCCTTCCGCGAGCACCGTGATGTCCAGCTCCCGGGCGATGCCGACGATGCCGGCGACGACGGTCTGGCGGGCCGGGCTGGAGTCGATCCCTCGGATGAGTTTCATGTCGACCTTGATCAGGTCGGGCTGGAAATCGACCAAGAGGCCAAGTCCCGCATGGCCGGCGCCAAAATCGTCGATGGCGGTGGTGAAACCGTGCTTGCGGTACTCGGTGATGATGTTCGTGAGGTGTGCCGTGTCCGAGACCTCCTCATTTTCGGTGAATTCGAACATGATCGACGACGTCGGAAAGCTGCATCGCGCGGCTGCCTGCAGCGTCGCACGAAGGCATGCAGCCGGTTCGTAGACCGCGTTGGGCATGAAGTTGATCGACAGCATCAGCTCCTCACCCGCAGGAAAGAGGCGGGATGCCAGCTCGATTGCCTTGACGCGGCAGGCCTGGTCAAAGCGGTACTTCTGCTCCGGTGAGACTTTTGACAGAACGTCATAGGCGCCCTCGCCCGACAAGCCTCTGACCAGGGCCTCATAGCCCCACACGCGGCCGGCGACGGCGTCGTAGATCGGCTGGAAAGCCATGCTGAAATCAAAGTCGAGTCTCGGAGAAGCCGTGCAGCCGTCACATGCCATGTGGGGGTCCTTTCGATGATTACGTCCACTGTAGGGCAACAGCCGCAGCCGGGATCCCGCCGTGTCCGGGGTGAAATGCGCGTGTCGCGGGCCTCCTCCGCCGCGCTGTAACGGACCCGTGTCCCCGGTGCGGCGGCCGGCTCAGGCCTTGACCGCCACCCCCAGGACGTGGGCCAGCGGCGGATTGCCGGGCAGCACCGCGAAGCCGAAGCGGTCCAGTGACTCGACTGCCAGGCCGGCCCTTACGATGGTGGACGGAGTGTCCCGGTTGGGGTGGCAGCCGCCGGCCAGGCGGCTCCAGAGCGGTGTGAGCAGGTCCTCGGCCAACCCCAGCACGCGGTGCGTGGAGCGGACGTGCTCATAGAACAGCAGCTGGCCGCCCGGCTTGAGGACCCGGACGGCTTCGGCCAGGGCAGCGGACGGCTCGGCCACGCTGCACAGCACGAGGCTCGAGACGACGACGTCCACCGAGCCGTCCGCGGCCGGCAGCGACTCGGCGACCCCGTCCAGGACGGTGATCGGCACCGGCGCCGTCGCTGCGGCGGCCAGGGCCAGCGCCCGGAGCGTGGGGTCCGGTTCGAGCGCCAGCACCCCCGTCACCGCGGGCGGATAGAACGGGAAGGTCGCGCCGTAGCCTGCCCCGATCTCGACGACGGCGCCGTGGGCCGCTTCGACGAGGCGCCGCCGGTGGTCGGCCGCCCCGCGGGCGTCCATCCGGGGCCCGACGCGGGCATACGAGCGTCCGAACGACGGGGTGTGGGCATCCATGGGCGTCCTTTGGTTCAGCGGACCTGGGCCGGATTGAGCTTAAGGCGCCGCAGCAGCTGTGCATTCAGCGCCACCACGATCGTTGAGGCGGACATCAGCACCGCTCCGGCCGCGGGGGAGAGGACGACGCCGGCGAAGGCAAGGGCGCCGGCGGCCAGCGGGACGGAGACGATGTTGTAGCCGGTGGCCCAGATGAGGTTCTGCCACATCTTGCGGTAGCTGGCCCGGGAAAGGTCCAGCATGGACAGGACGGCCCGGGGATCGTTTCCGGCCAGGACGACGCCGGCGGACTCCATCGCGACGTCGGTACCGGCGCCGATCGCGATGCCGACTTCGGCCCGGGCCAGCGCGGGGGAGTCGTTGACGCCGTCGCCCACCATCGCCACCTTCAAGCCGCGGGACTGCAGTTCGGCAACTTTCTTGTCCTTATCGGCCGGCAGGACCTCGGCGAAGATCTCGTCGATGTTGAGTTCCTCGCCAACGGCGCGGGCGACCTGACGGGCGTCGCCGGTGATCATGGCGACCTTGATGCCACGGTCCTGCAGGGCCTTTACGGCCTGCCGGGACTCGGTCCGCACGGCGTCCTCGAGGCTCACGGCCCCCAGGATTTTATCCCCGTCAATGACGTGGAGCACGGCCGCGCCGCGGTCCATCCAGGCCCGGGTGGCAGTTGCGAGTGCCTGCGGTTCTTCCGCTTCGAGGTCGCGGAGCAGGGCCGGGCCGCCGACCTGGATGGTCCTGCCGCCGACCGTGGCGCGGACGCCGCGGCCGGTCATGGACGAAAATCCTGTAGCCGCCGGAATCTGCAGGCCCTGCTGCCGTGCCGCCCGGACGATTGCACGTGCCACCGGGTGCTCGCTGTCTGCCTCGACGGCCGCGGCCAGCGCCAGGAGGCTGTTCCGGTCCACGCCGTCGGCGGTGGCGACGTCCTTGAGGGCGGGTTCGCCCTTGGTGAGGGTCCCGGTCTTGTCGAAGAGGACGACGTCGACGGTCCGCATCCGTTCCAGTGCCATCCGGTTCTTGATCAGGACTCCGGCCCGGGCGGCCTGTTCGGTGGAAATCGCAATGACCAGCGGGATGGCCAGGCCCAGGGCATGCGGGCAGGCGATCACGAGCACGGTGACGGTGCGGGTGACGGCGTCGGGAATGCTGCCCAGCAGGGACCAGACGATGAACGTGATGACGCCGGCGCCGGCGGCGAAGTAGAACAGGAATGCTGCAGCCCGGTCGGCCAGGGCCTGGGCCTTGGACGAGGAGGCCTGCGCCTCGGCCACCAGCCGCTGGATCCCGGCCAGGGCGGTGTCATCCCCGACGGCGGTGACCTGCACGCGGACCGTGTTGTCCGTGGCCACGGTCCCGGCGACGACCTTGTCTCCGGGTGAGCGGAGCACTGTCTTGGATTCGCCGGTGATCATCGACTCGTCGAACTCGGCCTGGCCGTCGACGACCACGCCGTCGGCCGGCATCCTGGCTCCGGAGCGGACCAGGACGGTGTCCCCTGCCAGGAGTTCGCTGACCTTGACGGTCTCCGTGCCCGCTGCGGTGATGCGGTCCGCCTCGTCCGGCAGCAGTGCGGCGAGGGCATCGAGCGCGCCCCGCGCCGAGCCGAGGGCGCGCATCTCGATCCAGTGCCCCAGCAGCATGATCGCCACCAGCAGGGCCAACTCCCACCAGAAGTCGAGGTCAAACCCCCCGATGCCCAGGCTCGTGACCCACGAGGCGACGAAAGCGACGCTGATGGCCATGGCGATCAGCAGCATCATGGCCGGTTTGCGGCTCTTCAGTTCATCCAGGCCGCCCTTGAGGAAGGGCTGCCCGCCATAGAAGAAGATGACGGTCCCCAGTACCGGCGGGATCCAGGCCGAACCGGGGAAAACCGGAGGCACATAGCCGAGCAGGTGTCCGAACATGGGGCTGAACAGCACCACGGGGACCGCCAGCGCCAGCGTCAGCCAGAACCTGTTCTTGAACATCGCGACGCTGTGGCCGGCATGCTGGCCGTGGCTGTGCACAAGGTGCTCATCGTCCCGGCCGGGCTGTGGCTGGACGTGGCCGGAGTGGCCGGTGCCGGCCCGCAGTTGGTCTGTCTGTCCGCTGTGCTGGTGGTCCATGGTTCCTGCCTCCGGAGAAGTCGTGGCTGTCCTGTTACCGACTTCAAACATACCCCCGGGGGGTATATTTGGCAAGAGCGTCGTTGAATCGGCCGGGCACTCCGAACCCGGGGTCAGCGCACCTCGATGACGCCCATCATGCCGAGGTCCTCATGGTCCAGGATGTGGCAGTGGTAGACGGAGCGGCCGGTAAAATCCCGGAATGCGATCCGGACCGTGCACTGGCCGTTGGCCGGCACGTTGACTACATCCCGGAGAACCGCCGTCTCCAGGGCGCGGCCATTCTCCGCTATGAGCTGCATCGGCCACACGTGCAGGTGGAAGGGGTGGTCCATGGGGCTGCGGTTGACCAGGACCCACTCCTCAACCGTCCCGGCGGCAACGGTGGTGTCCGTCCTTCGCTCGTCGAAGACCAGGCCGTTGATGGTGAAGCCCATCATTCCCGCGCCCATTCCCTGACCCGACCCCGGCCCCATGGGAGTGGCGAGCACCAGCTGCCGGCGCGCGGCGACGGCGGCGGAGCGCAACTCAGGCGGGGCGGCCCCGGCTGAAATGACGGGGGCTGGCGGGGCCGGGTCGCCGGCCACGTCCAGCGTTGCCAAGGTGGTGCCGGCCGGATCCGCCGGCCCGTCCTGCTCCGCCGGCAGGCCCGGGCCCATGCGGCGCCGGCTCATCCCGGGCATGGTCCCGCGGTCATAAGGCATCGCGCGCAGTTCGGATTGCCCGAGGGCGGCCGTGACCAGCAGATCCGCCCGGTTCCCCGGCGCCAGCAGCACTTCCTGAACGTCCGACGGCGACCGGAACCGTCCGGAGTCCATGCCCAGGAGCTGCAGCTTTTGCCCGTCCAGCCGCAAGCGCAGGTACCGGGCCACGCAGCAGTTCACAATGCGCCACCGTTCCCGTTGCCCCGGCCGCGCGCCCAAACGGGGATTGGCTTGGCCGTTGACCAGCAGGAGCGCACCCTCGCGCCCGGCCATCCGGTCCTGCTGCGAGGCCTCGGCCACGTTCCCGGCACCATCCAGGCTGGTGTCCGAGACGAGCAGTACGCGTTCGGCGCTCGCGGGCACCGGCACGGGATCTTCGACGATGATGGCGCCGAAGAGGCCCGCGAAGATCTGGTCGGAGACCCGGCCGTGGTGATGCGGGTGGTACCAGTACAAGCCCGGCGGGTGCCCGGCCGGGAGCCGGTATTCATAGTCGAAGCTGCTGCCAGGGTCAACGGCCACGAACACGTTGTCGCCGTTGCCCTGGGGCGAGACGTGGAGTCCGTGCAGGTGCAGGTTGCTGGGTTCGGCCAGCTTGTTGACCAGTTTGAGCCTGAGCACGTCCCCGGCGCGCAGCCGGAGGGTGGGCCCGGGGATGCTGCCGTTGTAGCCCAGCGCCCCCGCCTGCCGTCCGGCCAGCGGGAACTGGCCCGGGGCAGCCTGGAGGCTGGCTTCCAGGAGGCCACCCGAACTGCTGAGCGCCGAAGGCTGCTCCAGGGGCTCCCCGGTCACCGGCGACGGCCGCGAGTTGAGGGTCCACCACAGGCCGGCGCCCCCGGCAACGGTGCCGGTAAGGCCGGCCCCGCCCAGCAACAAGGCGCTGCGGCGGCTGATAGCAGGCACTACGGCCCCTCGCCGAGTTCCTTAACGTGCTCGCGGTACTGCTCTGCCGTCAGTTCGCCTCTCGCGAAGCGCTCATCGAGGATGAGCCGGGCCTGGCTCCTGCCGCCCGGGGTTCCAGGGCTCCGGCCGGGCGTGCCCGGCTGGGGGGAGGGCCCGGGTTGGCCGTAGGGACTTGGTTGGCCGTAGGGACCGGGGTGTCCCGGCCCGGGTTGCGCTCCGTGGCCGGGCCCGCCGAAGATCCGGACCGCGAGCAGCACCAGCACCGCGACTCCGACGAGGAAGAGCACGCCCCACAGCCACATCCACCACAGGTTCTGCCCGTAACCCCACATCATGACTGTTCCCTTCGCCAACGGAAGTTACTGATCCCATGGTGCTCCCGCCGGGACAGTAGCGCTAGGGTCCTAAGTCGCCCTCCGACCAGGCGCCGTCAGCTGATGAGCAGGCTCAAGGCCTCGGCCAGGTGGCTGACTTCCCGGACCGAGAAGCCCGCCGGGACCGGGCCTGGCCCGTTGGGGCTGGCGGGTACCACGGCGTGCGTGAACCCCAGCCGGTGCGCTTCCTGGATGCGCTGGTTGATCCCAGGGACCGGACGGACCTCGCCGGCCAGGCCCACCTCGCCAAACGCGATCAGCCGCTGCGGAAGCGGCTTCTTGGCCTTCGCCGAGGCAACAGCCAGGGCCACGGCGAGATCCGTGGCGGGTTCGCTGAGCTTCACCCCGCCCACGGTCGCGACATAGGAGTCATCCTTGTGCAGCAGGCAGCCGGCGCGCTGCTGCAGCACGGCCAGGAGCATCGCCACCCGGGAGCTGTCCAGACCGCTGGTGGCCCTGCGCGGCTGCGCGTTGGCGCTTTCGGCGAGCAGGGACTGGACCTCTGCCAGCAGCGGCCGGCGGCCCTCCAGCGTCACCGTGATGCACGTGCCGGACACCGGGTCCTTGGTACGGGAGACAAACAAGCCGCTGGGATCGGCCAGGCCGACGATGCCGTCCTCGTTCAGGTCGAAGCAGCCGACGTCGTCGGTGGGGCCGTAGCGGTTTTTCACCGCGCGCAGCAGCCGCAGCCGGGAGTGCCGCTCGCCCTCAAACTGGCAGACCACGTCCACCAGGTGCTCGAGCAGCCGGGGCCCGGCGATGGAGCCGTCCTTGGTCACGTGCCCCACCAGCAGGGTGGTCATGTTGCGGCGCTTGGCGGCGGCGATCAGCGAGGCCGCGACTTCGCGGACCTGGGAGACGCCCCCGGCGCTGCCTTCGACGTCGGCGCTGCTCAGCGTCTGGACCGAGTCCACAACCAGCAGCCTCGGCTCCAGTTTTTCCACCTGCCCCAGCGCCTGGCCGAGGTCCGTTTCGGCGGAGAGGTACAGCGATTCGGCGACGGCGTCGATCCGGTCCGCGCGCAGCTTCACCTGGGCGGCCGACTCCTCGCCGGTGACGTAGAGGACGTCCTGGGCGGTGCGGGCGAACTTGGCCGCGACGTCCAGCAACAGCGTGGACTTTCCCACGCCGGGCTCGCCGGCCAGCAGGATCACGGCGCCGGGAACCAGTCCGCCGCCCAGCACGCGGTCCAGTTCGTCTACCCCGGTGGGGAGGAACGCCGCCGTCGTGGCATCGACGTCGGCGATGCGGCGGGCCGGCTCCAGGACGGTGGTCGCCGCCGTCGTCCGCGCCACGGCGGCGCCGGTCTCTTCAACGGTGCCCCAGGCCTGGCACTCGCCGCACCGGCCCACCCACTTGGCCGTGGTCCAGCCGCACTCCGCGCACTTGTAGCCCGGCGCCTTGGCGGCGCGGGAAGTCTTTGTTGCCATTGCTCCACCCTAACCGGGGGCACTGACATTCAGGCCCGGGGACCGCTGGCCGGCAGCAGGGGCTAGAGGGCGGGCAGGATGTCCCGGGCCTCGTTCGGATCCATGCCGGCGGCTTCGAGCAGGTCCACCATGAGCGGGCGGAAGAGCATCACCACGGTTTCCCCCTCAAGCCGCTGCACGTCCAGCAGGCGCGGGTGCAGCCGGCCCGCCGTTTCGCTTAGTTCCACCCGGGCCGTGCGCAGGTGGGCGCGGCGGACGCCGTCGTGCACCTCCGCCAGCCCCAGGCCGAGTTCATCGATCGCCGCGGCAGTCTCCTGCAGGACCTCGGCAATGTTCTCGGTGGCCTCGTCCGAGAGCGCGGCGTGGTTGATCGCGCTGGTCAACCGGCGCGCAAACACGCGGCTGTTGCGCAGCGCGAGGTCGATGAAGTCCACCGACTGCGCCAGCCGGTCCAGCTCGTCCCGGTACCGGCGGTAGGCGGGGGCCAGGGTGGCCACCTCGCCGGAGGAGCGCAGCGTCTGGCGCATCGCATCGACCAGGGGCTGGCAGTTGCGCCCCCGGATCAGCGCATGCCAGGCCTGGGTGGAGTCACTGTGGGTCAGGGCCGAGGAGCACTCGCGCAGCACCTCCGCTAGTTCGTGGAGCAGTTTCTTCACGTCGTTGCGGGGTTCGCGCCGCGGATCCTTGGGGATCAGGAAAGTCACCAGGAGCGCGCAGACGCCGCCCACGACGGCGTCGATGCTCCGGGTGAACGGTCCTCCGGCGGGAGCCGGCAGCAGCACCACCAGCAGGGACTGCAGCCCCAGCTGGGTGGTGAAAATAGTTCCGCTGTCCAGGAAGCGCGCCAGTAGAATCGAGAAAAGGAGCACGACGGCGGCCTGCCAGATTCCCGCGCCCAGCCAGTGCAGCAACAGGTCGCCCACCACAATGCCGATGGTGCAGCCCAGGCCTACCTCCACGACGCGGCGAAGCCTCGGATCACGGGAGAAGCCCAGGGCGATCAGGGAGGAGGTGGCGGCGAACAACGGCCCGGTGTGGCCCAGGACGTACTCGGCGAAGGCGTAGGCCCCTACCGCGCAGGCCGTCATCTGGAGCGCAGGCACCAGCGAATTACGGCTCCGGACAAATCCGGTGCGGACCCGGCCGCGCAGGAATCGTGCGCTTGCGGTGAACCCAGTAGCGGAGGCCATGCCCACCAGTCTATTTGCTGTCCGCGGTGCCAAGGTTGCGGGACGCGGCCCCTACGGCTGTGATGCAGCTAACGCAAGACCGACCCGTCCGTCGTCGACCAATGGTCCGACGTCGTTAACCCTCCGTTCACTTTGGACCCCAATTCTCTTCACCTGGGGCACCTAACTTCGGTAAAGGTACAAAACGTATCCACCGTCTTTATTGCTCGGACGTCTCCGGTCCGACACGCATCTGAATAACCCTGGAAGGGGTACATCTAGTGAAGGCATCACGCTTCGGCCGCAACGCGGCCATTGCTGTTATCGCAGCCGGCGCACTCGCGCTCACCGCTTGCGGTTCGGACAACGCAACAAACACCACTGCGGGCACCCAGGCGGCCTCTGGCTCCAAGGTCACCGGCACGCTGACCGGCATCGGTTCCTCCGCGCAGGGTGCGGCCATGGACGTGTGGAAGACCAACTTCGCCTCCGCCAACCAGGGCGCGAACGTGCAGTACTCCCCGGACGGTTCCGGCGCAGGCCGCAAGGCCATCCTCGACGGCTCGGCCCAGTTCGCCGGCTCCGACGCCTACCTCAAGGACGAGGAAGTCGCCAAGGCCAAGGACCAGTGCGGCCCCGACGGCGCCATCGAGGTTCCCGTCTACATCTCGCCGATCGCCATCGCGTTCAACGTGCCTGGCGTGACGGACTTGAAGCTGGACGCAACGACTGCGGCCAAGATGTTCCGCGGCGAGATCGCCAAGTGGAACGACCCCGCCATCACCGCGCTGAACCCGGACGCCAAGCTGCCGGACCTCAAAGTCACCCCGGTCAACCGCTCTGACGACTCCGGCACCACCAAGAACTTCACCGAGTACCTCTCCGCAGCGGCTCCCGCCGTCTGGAAGGACAAGGCTGACGGTGTCTGGCCGGCTTCGCTGAAGGGCGAGAACGCCAAGGGCACCTCCGGCGTCGTCAAGACCGTCACCGACACCGCCGGTGCGGTCACCTACGCCGATGACTCGGCCGTCAGCGGCAAGCTGGGCACCGCCCAGATCAAGGTTGGCTCCGAGTTCGTCAAGATCTCCCCGGAAGCGGCCTCCAAGGCCGTTGACCTGGGCAAGCCTGTCGAGGGCCGCGGCGCCAACGACCTTGCCATCAAGCTGGACCGCACCACCACCGAAGCCGGCGCCTACCCGCTGGTCCTGGTCTCCTACCACGTTCTCTGCAGCACCTATGCCAAGCAGGAAACCGTTGACCTGGTCAAGGCCTTCGAGAAGTACGTACTTTCCGCAGAGGGCCAGAAGGCCGCTGCCGAGTCCGCCAAGTCGGCTCCGCTGTCCTCCGCCCTGTCCGAAAAGGGTGTCAAGGCGATCGAATCCATCAAGGTCAAGTCGTAAGGTTTGAATTGAACGGTCGAGTTCCCCGCCCCGCCGTATGGCAGGGCGGGGAACTTAGCCGCGTCACCCGCAGTTCCGCTACGGGCCGTTCCACGACGTTCCGTACATCCGCAACACCGACACCGAAGGGCCAGGTATGACCTCCACCTCCCTGACCAAACCCCAGGGCGCAGGCCGTGCCGGGGACAAAGTCTTCTCAGGGGCCACCCTGGCAGCGGGCTGCCTGATCCTCGCCGTCCTGTTTGGGGTTGCGCTCTTCCTCGTCATCCAGGCGATTCCCGCGTTCACCGCCCCGGCCGCCGATATCCAGGGCGGCGAGGGCTTCTTCGCCTACATCTGGCCGATCGTCATAGGCACCCTCATCGCGGCCGTCATCGCGCTGGTCATCGCCACCCCCGTGGCCATCGGCGTCGCACTCTTCATCTCGCACTACGCCCCGCGCCGGCTGGCGTCCGGCCTTGGCTACGTAGTGGACCTGCTGGCCGCCATCCCCTCGGTGGTCTACGGTGCATGGGGCGCCGCCTTCCTGGCGAAGGAAATCGCGCCCGCCTACGACTGGCTCGCGAAAAACCTGGGCTGGCTGCCGATCTTCCAGGGCCCGGCGTCCGCCACCGGCAAGACCATCCTGACGGCAGGCATCGTGCTCGCGGTGATGGTCCTGCCGATCATCACCTCGCTCTTACGCGAAATCTTCCTGCAGACCCCCAAACTGCACGAGGAGGCCGCACTGGCCCTTGGCGCCACCCGCTGGGAAATGATCCGGATGGCCGTGCTGCCGTTCGGCCGCCCGGGCATCGTCAGTGCCGTGATGCTGGGCCTGGGCCGTGCCCTTGGCGAAACCATGGCCGTCGCGCTCGTGCTCTCCTCCGGCGCCCTCACGGCAAGCCTGATCCAGTCCGGCAACCAGACCATCGCCGCCGAGATCGCCCTGAACTTCCCCGAAGCCAGCGGCCTGAAGGTCAGCACGCTGATCGCCGCCGGCCTGGTGCTCTTCGTCATCACCCTCGGTGTGAACATGATTGCCCGGTGGATCATCACCCGGCACAAAGAATTCTCGGGAGCCAACTAAATGACCTCCACCCTGACCCCGGTGCGCAAACGCTCGGCCCTGACCAAGGGGCAACTGCCCAAGGCCGCGCCGTACATCGTCCTGGCCCTCGCCCTCGTCATCGGTGCCGCCATCCTGGCCCTGGTCGGCTTCAACGCCTTCGGCTGGGGCATCGTCTCGGCGCTGCTCTTCACCGCCGGGCTCGTCGGCTGGAGCGCCGTAGTTGAGGGCTCGCGCAAGGCTAAGGACAAACTGGCCACCTGCCTCGTCGCCGGCGCCTTCCTTATTGCCCTGCTGCCGCTGATCTCGGTGATCTGGACCGTGCTGGTCAAGGGTCTGCCGGGACTGGTGGACCCCGGCTTCCTGACCACCTCGATGAACGGGGTCACCGGCGCCTACGACAACAAGGCCGTCGAACAGGGCGCCCCCGTGCTGGGCGGTATCTACCACGCCCTGGTCGGCACCGTGCAGATCACCCTGCTCGCCACCGTCATCTCGGTCCCGGTGGGCCTGCTGACCGCGATCTACCTCGTCGAATACGGCGAGGACCGGGCGCTGGCCCGTGCCATCACCTTCTTCGTCGACGTGATGACCGGCATCCCCTCAATCGTGGCCGGCCTGTTCGCCGCAGCGTTCTTCTTCGCCGTCGTCGGCCCGGGCACCAAGACCGGGGCCGTTGCCGCCGTCGCACTTTCGGTGCTGATGATCCCGGTGGTGGTCCGCTCCAGCGAGGAAATGCTCAAGATCGTGCCGAACGAACTCCGCGAAGCCGCCTACGCCCTCGGCGTCCGCAAGTGGCGGACCATCCTCAAGGTGGTCATCCCGACGGCGATTTCCGGCATCGCCTCCGGCGTCACCCTGGCCATTGCCCGCGTGATCGGCGAAACCGCCCCGATCCTGGTCACCGCCGGCTTCGCCACCTCCATCAACAACAACGTGTTTGGCGGCTGGATGGCCTCGCTACCCACCTTCATCTACACGCAGATCCTCAACCCGACCTCGCCGTCCAACCCGGGTCCGTCCGACCAGCGCGCCTGGGGCGCGGCCCTGGTCCTCATCATCCTCGTGATGCTGCTCAACCTGGCCGCCCGCCTGGTGGCCCGCATCTTCGCCCCGAAGGCCGGCCGCTAAGGCCACCGCAGGCACCCGGCCCCACCACCACAAGTGAAGGAACAGCATGTCTAAGCGCATCGACGTCAAAGACCTGAACGTCTACTACGGCAAATTCCTGGCCGTCGAGGACGTCAACATCAACATCGACGCCAAGTCCGTCACCGCCTTCATCGGCCCCTCCGGCTGCGGCAAGTCCACCTTCCTGCGCACCCTGAACCGGATGCACGAAGTCATCCCCGGCGCCCGGGTGGAAGGCGAAGTGCTGCTCGACGGCGACAACCTCTACGGTCCCGGCGTGGACCCCGTGACGGTGCGCTCGCAGATCGGCATGGTCTTCCAGCGGCCCAATCCGTTCCCCACCATGTCCATCCGGGACAACGTGCTGGCCGGCGTGAAGCTGAACAACCAGAAGATCTCCAAGGGCGAGGCGGACTCGCTCGTGGAGCGCTCCCTGCGCGGCGCCAACCTCTGGAACGAGGTCAAGGACCGCCTGGCCAAGCCCGGTTCGGGGCTCTCCGGCGGCCAGCAGCAGCGCCTCTGCATCGCCCGCGCCATCGCCGTGGAGCCCCAGGTGATCCTGATGGACGAGCCCTGCTCCGCGCTGGACCCGATCTCCACGCTCGCCATTGAGGACCTCATCAACGAGCTCAAGGACGAATACACGGTGGTGATCGTGACCCACAATATGCAGCAGGCTGCCCGCGTCTCGGACAAGACGGCGTTCTTCAACATCGCCGGCACCGGCAAGCCCGGCAAGCTGATCGAGTACGGGGACACCCACACCATCTTCAGCAACCCCTCCGTGAAGGCCACCGAGGATTACGTCTCCGGCCGCTTCGGATAAGAGCAGCCGACGGGTCCCTAGAGCCCCGCGAGGGGCGACAGGGCGAGTTCCAGCACAAAGGCCGCCGCGGCGGTGACCAGCGGCGTCAGTGCCCAGAAGGCGAGGATCCGCAGCACCAGCCGGCGGTTGGTCGCCGTGTATCTCTGGTTGGTGCCCGCCCCCAGCACCGCGGAGGTCACGGTGTGGGTGGTGGAAATCGGCCAGTGCAGGCCGATCGCGCCCACCAGCAGGATGGCGCTGCTGTAGAGCTGAGCGACGAAGCCGCGCAGGGGGTCGACCCGGATCATCCGGTAGCCGATCGTGTAGGAGATCCGCCACCCGCCTGCGAGTGTGCCTGCCGTCAGCATGGCCGCGGTCAGGAGCGCCACCCAGACGGGGGTGGTGCCGCCGTCGGGGAGCCCCGCGGCCAGCATCGCCAGGATCAGCACGGCGCTGGTGCGCTGGCCGTCCTGCAGGCCGTGGCCGAAAGCGACGGCGCCGGCGGCGATGGCCTGGGCGCGCCTGGACCTGGTATTCACGACGCTCGGCGGTGTGTAGCGGGCTGCCCACGTGGCGGGCCAGACCAGCAGGTAGGCGCCCGCGAAAGCGATGACCGGGGAGAGCAGCAGGGGCAGCACTACCTGGAAAAGCAAGGACTGGTCCACGCCCAGGACCGAGTGTCCGCCTACCGCAACGCTGGCGACGCCGGCCCCGGCCAGGCCCCCCACGAGCGCGTGTGTCGAGGAGGCCGGGATGCCGCGCCACCACGTGAAGAGGCCCCAGAGCACGGCGCTCAGCAGGCCGGCGATGAGGATGGTCAGGCCGTTGCCGCCGGGCGGAAGAACCACCCAGGTCCGGCTGACCTCCAGCGCCAGGGCTGCGCTCAGCCCGGCGCCGATGAAGTTGAACAGCCCGGCCAGGAGCACCGCGACGGTGGGGGTCAGGGCACGCGTCCGGACCGCGAGGGCAACCGAGGAGGACGCGTCGCGGAAGCCGTTGAGAAAGGCGAACGCCCCGGCGAAGAGCACCACCAGGGCAAAGAAAACGACGGACACCTCAGGATTCCTTGACGATGATGCTGCCCACCTGGGTGGCGATCCGCCGCATGTCCTTGGTGACTTCCACGAGCTGGTCCGCGATGTCGCGGTTGCGCGCGTACTGCGCCGATTTCATGTCCTTGATCATGTCCGCCACCCAGACCCGGTGGGTGCGCTCAGCCCGCTTGGTGAGACGGAGGACCTCGATCCAGTAGTCCTCCAGGTCATCGAGGTTGTTCAGCTGGCGCATGGCGTCAACGGTGAGTTCGGCCTGCCGGCTGATGATTTCCAGCTGGTCGGCCGCGCGTTTGGGCAGCCGCTCCAGCTTGTACAGGAAGACGAGGTCCGCGGCGGCGTCGAGCTTCTCCATTGCCTCGTTGAGGTAACGGGAGAGCGCATACATGTCCTCGCGGGGGAGCGGATTGAGGAAGCTGGTCCGCATGTGGGTCAGGAGGGCAAAATGCAGTTCTGCCGACTTCGCCTCGTGGTCGTGCATGTCCTCCACCAGCCGCGCATGTTCGCTGGCGGGCGCGCCAAGGATCTCCGAGAGGGTTCCCGTGGCCACGGCTATCTGGTGGGCCATCTGGGACAGCAGGTTCAGCCCTGCGGGCTCCTGGGGGAAAAGGCGCAGCTTCACGTGGGGTTACCGGTCTCCGGACGAGGCTTACACGGGCGTTGTCTGCCGGTCCTGGAACGTGACGATGGCCCGCGCATGGGGTTTACTTTACCGCCCGGACTTCGGCCGGCGGGAACGGCCGGCCGGGGCAGGCGCCGGGCCGGCCGGAACGGGCCACTGGCAGCGGGCATGAAAATGGTGCCGAACCGGATACGCCTCTCGGCGGTAGGCCGCTCTAGGCGGCTAATTGTTGAAGCCCGGGGGTTTCGCGGCTCGGCACCGCCTTTAGTTTTCTACTTCGAGGGGACCAAGTCAACATTGACAGCAGGGCCCCGGCGTGCGTATTGACAGTGCCCGCACGGTGGGTTAAACGGCCGAATTCCGGCGCCCACCAGCCGCCGGAGCGCTCAGTCCAGCTCGCCCAGCCGCCAGGCGTTGGCGGCATGTTCGAGGTCCTCGGCGGTCTTGACCAGGAGGTGTGAATTCCGCGTCAGCTTGCTCGCGTGGTTGGCGTTGCTGTGCTCCGCGCCGTCGGCAAGTGTGGCCTGGCCCAGCGCCACCACCCGGCAGAATGCCGCCGAGCGCTCCAGTGCGACGTCGAACTCCCCGTCGAAGGCGCCGGAGAGGATGGCGTCCGCCATTGACTTCATTTCCTCGGCGCCCGGAGGCTCGGCTGCGCCGGCCACCACGTGGGACACCTGGGCGGTGTCCTTGCCCGCTCTGAAGTAGACCGAAATCCGTTCCGGATCCCGGATCGTGGCGGCCCGCAGCGCGTAAAGCCGCCAGAGCGCGCCAGGGAGGGACCGCGCCGGGCTCTCCGCCCACATTTCGGCTATGGCATCGAGGCCCTGTTCATCAGCGAGTTTGACCAGCCGCCGCGTGACCTTGGGGTCGTCGCTGTCCCGTCCGCGGCGGACGAGCGCCTGGGCTGCGAGGTGGGCCGCCTCGGAAACCCGCGCCGGGTCCGCACCCCCGGCGAAAGGCTCAAAGTCGATCGGCGCAAAGGGCTTCGGCTTGTGGTGACGGTGCGGTCCGGGGCTGCTGGCTCCTGCTTGCTCGCTCATGCCACCACGCTACTCCTGTGCATTCCGGGAATCGAGCATGCCCCCGTGTGCGGGGACAACGCCCGGGAAGCGGACGACGGCGGCGCGTCGGGCCCGGTGACAAAGCTCGCCTGCGTCTGGGGTACAGTATTAACGTCCAGAAATGGACTGGGCCGACGCGCCTTTCAACAGCGGATTTTTCCGCCGGTTGGGGCTGTCGGCTGGGGCCTTTAGCTCAGTTGGTAGAGCATCGGACTTTTAATCCGTGGGTCGTGGGTTCGATCCCCACAGGGCCCACTCTTTTAGCGAAGAGTGGAAAAACCCCCGGCATCCTGGCGACAGGACGCCGGGGGTTTTTTGCGTCCGGGGACTGACGCGCCCGCCCGGGCCGTCCCCGTGCAGTAAGCAAGCCTGCCTAGTAGTTAGATCGGCTAGGATTATCGGATGAACTCGGACAGCGCAGCAGGCTCAGGGTACTGGTATGGGCCGGATGAGCGGCTTGACCCGCCCACCGCGGTGTTGCAGGCCCTCCGCGGCTACCGCGCCGCCGAGGTTGCCACCAGGCGCTCGACGCGGGACTCGATGGGCATGGGGGAAACCGACCTGCTGGCCCTTCGCTATCTGCTGCGCGCCCAGGCCGCCGGGGAGCGGGTGGGCCCCAAGGACTTGAGCCGGACGCTGGGCATCACGACGGCGTCCACCACCTCGCTGATCGACCGGCTCGTCGGCAGCGGCCACGTGCGACGCGAGCCCCATCCCACGGACCGCCGCTCCCTGGTGATCGTGCCGACCGCCGCGACGGATTCGGAAGTCCGCGAGACGCTGGGGGAGATGCACCGCAGGATGCTGGCGGTGGCCGAAGAGCTCAGCGCGGAGGAGAGCCGCATCATCGTGTCCTTCCTGCGCCGGATGGCCGATGCCCTCACCGAACAGGTCGAGCGCCACTAAGCCGACAGGAACATCCGCGAAGATTATCTAGACAGCAACTAGCTAGTTGGACTAGTGATATGTATGCTTACTACTTGTGTTAGATAATCGTTTTCGTGGAGGAGTCGTGGCTGAGTTGTTGACGATCACCGGGATCCCGGGAGCCGGTGCGGCCCCTCTGGGTGCGCCGGACTCCCCGGCAGAGCCGGGCGCCGCGGCCCCCGTCCTGCCTTTGACCACCGCGAGCAAGGCACCGAGCCATTGCGGAGCTCCGATGGAGTGGACTGCCCCGGCGCTGGACGCCATGTCCGCTTACTCGTTCGACGCCGGGATCGGCTCCGCGGAGCTGCCGCCGGTGTGGCGTTGCTCCTGCGGTTTCCAGCTTGATGGCATTGTCCACACTTCCAACGCGCTGGCCGCGCTTTCGTGACCGCCCTTCCAGTGCTCGCGGTGGCACACAGCCGCCCCGCGTCCGGAGCGGCAGCAGCGTCCGGCGCCGGCCTCAATGCCAGGGTCCTGCCGCTGCCGGACGCTCCCGGCGGACGCTTCCTGGTCCACGAGCTCCTGGGACGCGGGGCGACTGCCACGGTGTTCCGCGGAACAGACCTGCTCAACGACCGTCCGGTCGCCATCAAGGTGGCCGAGGGTCCCGCCGAGAAGCACGCCAACCGGATCCACGCAGAAGCGCGCGTACTCGCCTCCCTGGATCACCCCGCCGTGGTCCGCTTCATTGCCGCCGGCACGGTCCCGCCCGGTGACCAGTGGGCGGGCCGGCCCTTCCTGGTCGAAGAATTCGCCTACGGGGGCAGCCTGGCCGAGCGGATCCGCGGCGGCGCCACCGGGCCGGAGGAAGTGGCCGGCTGGGCCGCCGCCGCATTGTCCGGGCTGGGGCACGTCCACGCGCGCGGCCTGGTCCACCGGGACATCAAGCCCGCAAACATCCTGCTCAGTGCGCTCCGGAGGTGCTCGGTACGAATCGCCGACTTCGGGATCGCCACGCCGGCCGGGACAGCCCCTGAACCGGGGGATTCGTCGGGCACCGTGCATTACATGAGCCCGGAGCAGGCGGCCGGTCAGCCCGTCAACGCTGCCACGGATGTCTATGCGCTGGGACTGGTGCTGCTGGAGTGCCTCACCGGCGTGAAGGCCTATCCCGGGACGCCGGTCGAGTCGCTCGTGGCCCGCACCCTGCGGGGACCGGAAATTCCGGCCCAGCTCGGTGCCGGCTGGGTGTCGCTGCTGACGGCTATGACGGCGATGGACCCAGCGGCGCGGCCCTCGGCGGCGGCGGCCCACAAGCTGGCAACGCGGCTGGCCCGTGCACTCCCGCCGCTCCGTCTGGTCGGCTGAGGCGCGGACCGAGTGGCCGGCTGACCGACTCGAAGTTCGACTCCCGGTACGTCAGAAGGCCGGCCTGCACGCTCAGTGCAGGCCGGCCTTCGGCGTTCTTCCTGTGTCCGTCGGACCCCGGTGCTAGCCGGCGGTGATCAGGTGGGTGAAGTGGTCATACCGGAAGGTGACCGGGCCGCCGTCGTGCACCAGGCTGAGGTTTCCACCGCCCGGGACTCCGCCTGCGCCGTAGTTCTCGGCCCAGGAACGGTTGAGCGCGGCCTTGAACGAGTAGGTGCCGGCCGGCAGCTCCGGGAACGTCAGCTTCCAGACGAGGTCCGCCGGATCCAGCGCGAGCTGGGCCTGCGGGCAGTCCGGCATCCAGTCGCCCGGGCAGCCCAGCTCCGAATCGAGGTCCCCGGCAGCCGCCACCGCGGCCGGCTGCTGCGAGGCGTAGACCGGGCTCATCACATGGGTGCTGTTGTCGTAGCGGAAGGTCACCGCGCCACCCGGGTGGTTCAGCACGATGTTGCTGCCGTTGGGGCCGCCCCCCGCGCCGTAGTTCTCGTCCCAGGAGCCGTTAATGGCGGCCTTGAATTCGTAGCTGCCGGCGGGCAGGTCGGGAACGGTCAGGCGCCAGACCTTGTCCGCCGGATCCAGCTTGAGAAAGGCTGCCGGGCAGGCCGGCTGCCAGTCCCCGGGGCAGCCCATTTCCGAGTTGAGGCTGCCCGCAATGGTGACCGAATTAGGCTGGGGGAGGTCCCCCGCGACCACCGTGCGGACGTCGCTGACCACTTCGCCGGCGCCCGGCACCGTCAAGAGCGCGCGATAACGCAGCTGGGTCCCGTCCGGCAGTGACAGGGCCGCCAGGTCATCCATGGCGGTGTAGTCGGGGGAGGAGCTGTCCTCGCCAAACTTCGTCCAGGCCCCGCCGCCGATGCTGCGTTCGAACCGGACCACGTAGTCGGCCTTCTCCGGGCTGGCGACGGCACTGACCTCGACCTTGCCGCGGACGCTGCTGCCTTCCTTGGGGTTCACGATGCTGAGCACCGGGGACGGGACGGTGACGCTGCGGGGCTGGCTCACCGAGGTGTGCGCCCCGTTGTCCAGCACCACGGCGCGGTACTCCACGGCGGTGCCGGCTTTCAGGGCGGAGACGTCATGGAAGACCTGGTAGGGCGCCGTGTCGTCAGTACCGATTGGGGCCCATGCGCTGCCCGCCGTGCGGGCCTGGAAGGTGACCTCGTAGAAAGAGGTGCCGTCGACGTCGGCCGCGACGCGTACGCGGCTGTTGTCCGCGGCAGAGGCTGCCGGCGCCTGCAGGCTTACGGCCGGCGCTGCCTTGGAGTGCGGGATGCGGCCGGCGGACTCGTAGACGACGGCGGAGAGCGGCGGAACCGTGACCGTCAGCTTCCCGTCCGCCGCGGTCTTGGCCTCGGCGCTTGCCTCCCCGTAGATCCGGTTGAAGGTGCGCTTGCCCACGTAGGTGGGGACCGCTGCGGTCTGGACCTGCTTGCTGTTGTTGATGGAGACAACGTACTCGCGCTGGTCCTTGGCGTCGGTCCGGGAGAAGGCGTAGATGCCGGGCCCGTCGGACGCGTACCGGTTCTGGTGCGCGCCGTTGCGCAGCGCCGGGTGTTCGGTGGTCAGGGCCGCGAGTTCGCTGATGTCGCGGTACAGCGGGTGGGCGGTGTTGAAGTTGTCGCCCGCATGCGTGGCGTCGGTGCCGAGCAGGTCATCGTCGAGGTAGTCCGGGACCTTGCTGGCAAACATCGTCTGGCGGGCATCCTGGTCCCCGCCGGGGCCGGTGAAGCCCTGTTCATCACCGTAGTAGACCACCGGGTTGCCGCGGGAGAAGTACATCAGCTCGTGGGCGAGCCGGTCCCGCGCGACGCGTTCGGCGTCGTCCGCGCCTGGGTTGTCCGCGGTGATGAAGCTGCCGATCCTGCCCATGTCGTGGTTGCCCAGGAACGTGGGGAGCTCGTAGACGTTGGAGTCGGCGTCGGTGTACCAGTCATCACCGGCGAAGAAGGTCTCCAGCTCCTTGGCGCCCTGGCCGCGCGAGGCGAAGTTCCGGGCCGCCTCCTGGAACGGAAAGTCGAGCACGGCCTGCATCTTGTTACGGGTGGTGAACTGGGAGGTGAAGCTCTTGGAGGTGTCGAAGACCTCGCCGAACATGAAGAATTCGTCCTTGCCGTGCGCCTTGGCGTAGGCGAGGACGCGGGGGCCGAACTGCTGCCAGAACTCGTCGTTGACATGCTTCATGGTGTCGATCCGGAAGCCGTCCACGCCGAAGTCGCCGATCCACTTCTCGTAGATGTTGACCATGCCGTTGACCACCTTCGGGTGCTCGGTGAACAGGTCGTCGAGGCCAAAGAAGTCGCCGTAGGAGGAGTTTTCGCCCTCGAAGGTGGTGTCGCCGCGGTTGTGGTAGAGCGTGGTGTCGTTGAGCCAGGCCGGGACCTTGAGGTTCTCTTCGCCGGCCGCGAGTTTCGGCGTGTACGGGAACGAGGTGGCCGCATCCAGCTTCGGGAAGGTGCCCGTGCCGGCGTAGTCACGGTCGTCGAACGGTTCGCCCGCGGCGGTCAGGTAGGGGGCGGCGTCCTTGGACTTGTACGCCGTGCGGTCGCCCTGCTCGTAGCCGATCACGTCGGCGGTGTGGTTGGTGATGATGTCGAAGTAGACCTTCATGCCGCGGGCGTGCGCCTCGTCGATGAGGGTCTTCAGCTCGGCGTTGGTGCCCAGGTGCGGGTCGATCTGGGTGAAGTCGGTGACCCAGTAGCCGTGGTAGCCGGCCGACTGGTCCTCCGGCTGGACGGCCTTGTTCTTGAAGCTCGGAGTCAGCCAGATCGAGGTGGTGCCGAGGCCCTGGATGTAGTCGATCTTGTCCCGCAGGCCCTTGAGGTCGCCGCCGTTGTAGAAGCCCTTCTTGGTCGGGTCGAAGCCGGAGACCATTGGGTTGGGACCCAGGCCGCCGTCGTCGTTGGCGGCGCTGCCGTTGTTGAAGCGGTCCGCCATCACAAAGTAGAACCGCTCGTCGGTGACCGGCCCGCGGAGCGAATGCGCAGCCGACGGGGCGCCCGGGCCCCGGGGGTCGGGGGCGGCCTGGGCGGGGACGACGGCGACGGCGGCGGCGGCCAGCGCCGCCACGAGGGCGACGCCGGCGCGGGCGGTGTGGTGGCGCCCTGCGCCGCGCCTCAAACGGGGCGGCCTGGGCAGGCTGGAGCTGCGGGTGAACACGATGGAGACCTTCCGGGTGAGCGACGTTGCCTCGACGAAGGGACGGATGCGGAGACCGGCTACTGAGAGCCAAGTCACAATTGTAAGCGCTTGCACATGGATTTTCCAGCAAATATTCAGCCAGGGGTCCCCTGGCCGGTGCGATTCGGTTCGCGGGATATTCCGCGGGCAAGGCGTAGGGCCGCGGTGCCGCTTTGGATAGCATGGGCCTTTCAGGGCGGCTGCGGACACGGCTGCCGGAGGGCGCGGCGGAAGGGCGTGATGCCATGCGGACCATGCCCCCGCGGGCGGCGGAGGTGATCAGCCGGCTCCGTAGCGCCGGCTGCGTCTTCGCCGAAGAAGAGGCCGCCCTGCTGGTGGCCGCGGCGGCCACGGACGAAGAACTGGAGACGCTGGTCCGGCAGCGGGTCGCGGGGGTGCCGCTGGAGCAAGTGCTGGGCTGGGCGGAGTTTTGCGGCCTCCGCATCGCCCTGGACCCGCAAGTCTTTGTGCCCCGCCGCCGCACCGAGTATCTCGTCCGGCGGGGAACAAAGGTCCTGCAGGCGCGCCGGGCGGCCGGGGCAGTGGGGATTCCAGTCGTCGTCGACCTCTGTTGCGGCTCCGGTGCCGTAGCTGCCGCGCTGGCGGCTGCGGCGGGGCCGCTGGAGCTGCATGCTGCCGACATCGATCCTGCGGCGGCGGCCTGCGCGCGGCGTAACGTGCTCCCGCTGGGCGGAGAGGTCCACGAGGGCGATCTGTACGGGGCGTTGCCGGACCGGCTGCGCGGCCGGGTGGATCTTCTGGCGGTGAACGCGCCTTACGTTCCCTCCGGAATGATCGGGACCATGCCGCCCGAAGCGCGCCTGCACGAGCCGCGGACTTCGCTCGACGGCGGCCCGGACGGATTGGAACTGCAGCGGCTTGTGGCCGCCGCGGCGCCGGAGTGGCTGGCGCCGGGCGGCCACCTACTGATTGAGACGAGCCGGCAGCAGGCGCCTCAGACGGTCCGAATCTTCGCCGGGAGCGGGCTCTCCGGCCGGGTCTTCAGCTCCCGGAAGCGGGACGCCACCGTCGTACTGGGCGCGGTTGCTGCCAGACGCTCAAAGCAGGGCCGTTAGCGGGGACCCGTTAGTGCTTGTCCGGGTCGACATTGGTTGCCGGTCCGGCCGGCGTAGCGCCGCCTTCATCCGACCAGTCCTGCCCGGTCTCATCGTTCAAAGCCGGATCCGAAGCGACGTCGGAGGCCGTGTCCACGGCGGCGTGGGCGCCGCCGGAGGTCCCCAGGTTGGCCGTGCCGGGGTGGGTGCTGTGTGCGGGGATCGCGCCACCGGCCTGCGTGCCCGCTGCGGCCGGGGTCGCCGCGGACGACGTCCCCGAGGGTGCGGGGCTCCCGGCTGGGGTCTCGTCCCGGTGGACGGCGGAGCTGATGACCGTGCCCGCGCGGCGGGCGGCCTCGGTGAGCTGGCTGGAAACCTCGGGGGCCTTTTCCTTGACCGCTTCCGTCGCGGCCGCCACCTTGTCCTGGACCGGCTTGCTCTGCCAGAGGCCCGCTGCCCGCGCTTTCAGCTTTTCGTAGGCTGCCCGCCCGGAACGGGATCCAAGGACGTAACCTGCCGCGAGGCCGGTGCCGAAAAGAAGTTTGGCTTTCATGCTGTACTCCTGCTCTGTGTTCTATGGAAGGGTGCTCTTGAAGTCGTGTTGAAATGTCGACGGGTACCAAAAAACCGGCCCCAGGAAATAATCCCGGGACCGGTTTTCCGGTCACACCGTTTTAGCGGTGCGAGCGCTTGGTGATCATGCCGTAGACCAGCAGTACGATGATCGCACCGCCGATCGCCAGCAGCCACGTGGTCAGCGAGAAGAATTCCTGCAGTCCCGTGCCGAAGATAGCGCTACCGATGAGGCCGCCCAGGAGGGCGCCCACAACACCGAGGATCAGCGTGATGACCCAGCCGCCGCCCTGACGTCCCGGCAGGATAGCCTTAGCAATTGCTCCGGCAATAAGACCCAGAATAAGAAATGCGAAAAAACCCATTTTATCGGCCCTTCTCTTTCATTGAGGAGACACCCGGGTTGCCGGGTGCGCTTCATCCTTCTGCCTAAATACTAATCATGCTTACTATCAAAACGCCACTCGACACCCGGAAAAGTTTGGGAAACCCTTGTATTCACAGGGAATTTCGGGAGTGTCGGGCGGTCAAAAACGCCCGTCCCAAGCGCGCCGCCGGCCGCCGCAGTCCTCACCACGCGTAGTCCTCCGGGGCGGTCCGGTGGCCGGGGAAGATCGCGTCGAGGCGCCCCAGGGCCTCGACGTCGAGCTGCACCAAAAGGGAGCGCAGGGCGGCGCCGAGCTGCTCCCGGGTGCGCGGGCCGACGACCGGCGCCGTGACAGCCGGCTGGTGCAGCAGCCAGGCCAGCGCCAGTTCCCCCGGCTCGTGCCCGAGTTCGTCCGCGAGGTCCTCGTACCGGCGGATCTGGTTCCGGTGCTTCTTCAGGGCCTCAAGCGAGCGGCCTTCACACCGGCGGACACCCTCGTGCTCCTGCTTGAGAACTCCGCCGAGCAGGCCTCCATGCAGTGGAGACCACGGCAGGATCCCCAGGCCATAGTGCTGGGCGGCCGGAATTACCTCGAGTTCGGCGTTGCGGGTCAGCAGGTTGTAGATGGACTGCTCGCTGACCAGGCCGTTCGAATGCCGGCGGGAGGCCGCTTCCTGCGCCCGGGCCAGGTGCCAGCCCGCGAAGTTGCTGCTGCCCGAGTAGAGGATCTTTCCCTGCTGCACGGCGACGTCAACTGCTTGCCAGATTTCGTCCCACGGCGTGTTCCGGTCCACGTGGTGAAACTGGTACAGGTCGATGTAATCCGTCCGGAGGCGCCGGAGGCTTGCGTCGAGGGCGTGGCGGATATGCAGCGCGGAGAGCCGGGACTCGTTAGGCCGGTCAGCCATTGTGCCGTAGACCTTAGTGGCGAGCACCGTCCGTTCCCGGCGCTCGCCGCCTTTGGCGAACCAGCGGCCTAAAATCTCCTCGGTCCAGCCGCGGTGCGTGGAGCCGCCGTAGACGTTGGCCGTGTCAAAGAAATTGATCCCGGCGTCCATCGCGGAATCCATGATCGCGTGGGCGTCCGATTCCTCGGTCTGCGGCCCGAAGTTCATGGTGCCCAGGCAGAGGCGGGAGACTTTCAGGCCGGAACGGCCCAGCTGGGTGTACTCCATGCGCCGCCCTCCCGGACGTCAGCGCTCCAGGCGGAACCCGAGCTTGATGGTCACCTGCCAGTCGGCAACCTGGCCGTTTTCGAGGTGTCCGCGGATTTCCTTGACTTCGAACCAGTCCAGATTCCGCAGGGTTTTTGCAGCCTCGGAGATGCCGTTGCGCACGGCGGCGTCCACGCCTTCATTCGAGGTCCCGACAATTTCAGAAATGCTGTAGGTGTGATTAGACAACTTCGCTCCTCGGGATCGTCATCGGTCTGCTGTCCCCGGCCGTTGGCCGGAGGCCGTCCCTGCAGATTAGCCGACACAGCCCGGCCGTACTAGGGGTGCGCCGCGTTGGTCGGCGATCCGAAGACCGGACCCGGTTCGGGCCGCTTGGGGGCGGGAGGGGCGCTTCCGTCGCGCGGCCGGACGCGCCGCATCATCCAGGGCAGCAGGTAATGCGTGGCCCAGGCCAGGTCGCCGGCCCGGGTCTCCCGCCAGTTGCCGGCGGGCAGCGGCTTGGGCTGCAGCGGCTGCAGGCTGTGCGTGACCTGCAGGGTGTCCAGCACCATGCCGGCGATCGTGTGGTGTCCGAGCGGGGAAAAATGCAGCCGGTCCGGATCCCACATCCTGGGGTCGCTCAGTTGCCGCAAGGCCCACAAGTCCGCGATGACGCCGTGATGGCGGGCGGCGATGGTCCGGATGTTCTCGTTGAAGACGGCCACCTTGCCGCGGATGTGGCCGAAGACCGGGGTGTCGCCCCAGTCCGGCCCGGTGAAGAGCACGACGGTTGCCCCCGCGGCGGAGAGGGCCGCGACCGCTGCATCGAGGCTTACCGCGAGCCGGTCGGGATCGCGCCGGTGGAAGACCAGGTCATTGCCACCCGCGGACAGCGTGACGAGGTCCGGTTTCAGGGCGATCGCCGGGCCGAGCTGCTGGTCCACGATCTGCTGCAGCACAAGGCCGCTGACGGCCAGGTTGGCGTAGGAAAAATCCCCGCGTGCGGCACTGAATTCCTCCGCGATCCGGTCCGCCCAGCCCCTCATTCCGCCGGGGCTGAGGGGCTCGGGATCGCCCAGGCCGGCTGTGAACGAATCTCCCAGGGCGACGTAGCGTTTCCAGGGGCCCGGACCGGCGCCGGTGGCGCCTTTGCGGGCCATTACCGGATCACCGAAGCTGGCCGCGTTCACACCCCCAGAAATACGCCCGTGAGCCCCCGTCCGGTAGGTACTTACGTCCCTACCGGAGAGGATTTCGCCGCGGTTTAGGCTCGGCCAGGGGACGCTTATACCACTAGGGGTATGTGAAATACCAAGGGGGGTATATCATGGAATGTAATCCGTCTACTCCGGGAGGCACCCATGGAACTCGATCCCACCGACATGAAGTCCGTTATTAACCGCCTGCGCCGCGCCCAGGGCCAGCTCGCGGCGGTCACTCGCATGATCGAAGAGGGGCGGGACTGCAAGAGCGTCGTCACGCAGCTTGCCGCCGTCTCCAGTGCCCTGGACAAGGCCGGATTCTCCATCATTGCCACCGGTCTGCAGCAGTGCATGCAGCAGGAGGACCCGAGCCTGGACCGTGCCGAACTGGAGAAGCTTTTCCTCTCGCTCGCCTGAGCGCATCCATCACCGGAGGCCAGGACCAGCTGATGGTCCTGGCCTCTTGCGTTCCCTCCGGCTGGGCCGACAATGGAGGAAAAGCGGCCGGTTGCCCGTGCCGCGACGGTAAGGAGCGCCATGCAGCAGCCCGCAGGCGGCCCGGCACCAGCCGTGCCGGAGCGAGACCTGGTCATCGACCTGGCCCGGTTCTTCTGCCTCGCGCTGGTGGTTATTGCCCACACGATGATGGTCAGCCCGGTCCTGCATCCGGACGGCACCGTGAGCTCCGACAACACCCTGGGGAACCAGCACTGGTTCGAACCCGTGGTCTGGGTGCTCCAGGTGATGCCCCTGTTCTTCGTCGCCGGCGGCGTCACCGGACTGTATTCCTGGCGTCGCCTGCGGTCCCAGGGCGGCAGCGCCTTCGAATTCGTCCAGGGCAGGCTCCTGCGGCTGATCCGCCCGGCCGCCGTGCTGCTGTCGGTCATGTTCACCGGCCTGTGGGCCGCACGGCTCAGCGGCGTGGACCCGCAGGTGATCCAACTGCTGGCCGCCGGCGCGGGCATGCCGCTGTGGTTCCTGGCCGCCTACCTCGCGGCGCAGCTGAATCTGCCCTGGCTGGCCGCACTCCATGCCCGCGCACCGTGGCTGACCCTCGCCGCCCTCCTCTGCCTGGTGGTGGCCGTGGACTGCCTCCGCGGCGCGCTGCCTCAACTGGCCTACGCCAACATGGTCTTCCTCTGGTGCGCTGTGCAGCAGCTTGGCTTCATCCTGGCCGACGGGAAACTGCAGGGCCTGACGCCTTCGGGACTGCTCGGCATCGTGGCGGCGAGCAACCTGACGCTCGGCGCCCTGGTGGTGCTCCGGCTGTACTCCGGGAACATGCTGGTCAACCTCAACCCGCCCAACCTGACCCTGTTCCTGCTTGCCGTCTCCCAGGCCGCCGGGCTGCAGCTTCTCCGGCCTCTCCTCGCCCGGCTGGCCGGCCTCGGGCCGGTCCGCGGGGTCCTGGCCCGGGTGGGACGGCGGTCCATGACCGTCTACCTGTGGCACCTGCCGCTGCTGGCAGCGATGTCCGGGCTGCTGCTGCTCACCGATTTTCCGCAGCCGACCGGGGGGACCGCGGCGTGGTGGTGGACCCGGCCGCTGGTGCTGTTAGGCGTCGTCGCCCTGCTGCTGCCCGTGCTGGCGCTGTTTGGGCGGCTGGAGGAGCAGCCGACGGCGCCGGGCAGCTCCCGCGCGCGGCCTGCGGCTGCCGTGGTGACGGCCGCCGTCGTCGTATTCATCCCGGTGGCCGACGCGGCACTGAACGGGCTCACGGTAGGGCTGCTCGGCGGCGGTGCGGCCTGCTTCGCGCTCGCCGTGCTGCTGCTGGGCCGCGTTCCGACCCGTAACGCCGAAGCCAGTGATTCCGGTGGATCCGGACGGCCATTGCCACACCCGCCATTACGTGCCAATCTCGAACCATGACGGAGAACTCGGCAGAAACTGAAGACACGTTCAGCCCGGACGTCTCCACCACCCGCAATGATGACCTGCACCGCTATGAGCTGCATGTTGGCGGCAAGCTCGCGGTCCAGGTGCGCTACATCGACAGGCCGGGCCATGTGGACTTCATCCACACCGAGACAGCCGAGCAATTCAAGGGCCAGGGGCTCGCCGGGGTGCTCGCGCACTTCGCCCTGGACGACGTGGTGGCTTCCGGGAAGCGGATCATCCCGCACTGCCCCTACATCTACCGCTACCTGCGCAAGCATGACGCCTACAACCAGTGCATTGACTGGCCGGATCAGGCGCCAGCCGGGGCGTAACCGCTTGTGAGCGGGGCGACAATTTCGTATGGTTTAGCTTGAGTTATGCAGTTGGCTCAAGGACGTGTCATTTGGAGAACCCCGTGAACCACAAACTGCGTGTGCTTGTCCGTGTTGATGTCGATCCCGGACACGTGACTCTGGAAGTCACCGGTTGCCTGACCCAGGCAAACTACCCCGCCCTGCTGCACATCATGCGGCGAGCCAGCCGACTGGCCTCCGGCTCGGACGTCAGCATCGATCTGCACGGCGCCTCCCACCTCGACCCGGAGATCCTGCTCTACCTCCGGCAACTCGCCGCAAACCGGGCCCCCGCGGCGCCCCAGGAGCCCGTGGCTGCCGCCGTCGGCCTTGCGGCAGGCGGTAGCGAGGGCTTCCGGCTTCTCCTGCAGGAACCGGCCGAGCTGCCCATTTGCCTGGTTCACGTCGGTTCCGACGGCGAGGTCCTGGCCGGGCTGGACGGCGAGATCACCGGGGCCGTCACCGGCCAGCTCCTTGGCGAGGTCGCCGACCTCGACGTCGAGGGACCCACGCCGGACGATGCGGGCACCGCCGCTGCGCCCGGCCCTGACCTCATCGACGGCCTTGAGCTCTCCGATTACTTCGAGGGGACACTGGATCCGGCCGCCACCGTGCAGGCGCTCTCCGACGCGGCCCTGGGTCAGCTGGCCGACGCCCTGTACCGCCACCTGGACACCCCCAGCCCCTCCTTCGGCGCCCACACCTGGTACGAGCTCGCCGCCGAAGAGCTGCAACAGCGCTACCGCGCCATGGACGAGGCTGAGCTGGACGGGGTTGCGCTGGACGTTGCTGGGCCGGTAGGCGCCGCCTTGGATAGCGCTCCGGACGGCCCGGCCGAAGGCGAACTCGCCCCGGGGCCGGCCCTGGCCTGAGGCCCAGAACGCGGCGGCGCTAGGCTGTGGCTATGAACACAACCGCTCACGGCCCATCGGCCCCGGCCCTCACCGCCCTGATCACCGGTGCAACAGCCGGCCTCGGGGCCGAGTTCGCCCGCCAGCTGGCCCAGCAGGGACACAACGTGGTCCTGGTGGCACGCGATGAGGCGCGGCTCCTGGCCCGAGCGGCGGAGCTGGAAAACAATTACGGCGTCCGGGCGGAGGTGCTGGCGGCTGACCTGGCGGACGACGGCGGAGTGGCCGCCGTCGTCGAACGCCTGAGCGATCCGGCGCGCCCGGTCGAGATCCTGGTCAACAACGCGGGGATCGGCCTGCTTCACTCCTTCGCGGACAATGACATTGCGGACGAAAAACGGCACCTCAAGCTGCACGTCGAAACGGCGATGGAACTGACGCACGCCGCGCTGCAGGGCATGCTGCAACGCCGTTCGGGCCGGGTGATCAACGTGGCGAGCGTGGCGGCCTTCCTGCCGCGGGAAACCTATTCCGCCGCGAAGGCATGGCTGCTCAGCTTCAGCCGCTGGGCCAACCTCGCCTATGCCGGGCGCGGGGTAAAGGTGACAGCCGTCTGCCCAGGCTTCACGCACACTGAATTCCACGACCGGATGGGCATGGACAAAGCGGTGACCCCGGGCTGGATGTGGCTGCAGGCCGAACAGGTTGTCCGCGAAGGCCTTGCCGACAACGAAAAGGGCAAGGCCGTCTCGATCCCGAGCAAACGCTACAAACTCCTCACGGCAGCGGCGCGCGTGCTGCCCGCGCGGCTCGTCGCGGGGCCGCCGCGGCGCGCGAAGTAGAGGCAGCCGGGCTACGCGTCCGACGTCGCGGCCAGCGGCCGCCGGCGCCGGATCAGAACCACGACGGCGATGCCGGTGCACGCGCCGATCAGGGTCTCCACCGCCCGTTCGGCCACGAGGAACCGGGGATCGGCGGGGAACGCCAGTTGTGTCATCAGCAGGATGACGGGCGTGAATGACACCATCGCGAGCCCGTAGTGCCGTGCCATGAAGAGCTCGGTGGTGAATTGCAGGACGATCACCAGCACCGCCAGGACGGCGGTCTCGTGGCCGGGGAAGAGCCGCAGCGGCGAGCCCGCCCACGGAAACAGCACCACGGCCACCACGACCAGGCCCAGCAGGGTGCCGACGATCCGGTGCAGCCCGCGGTAGACGCTGCTGGGCAGGTCCGCGCCCGCCAGGGGTACCGCCGCGGCGGCCATGGCCCAGTGCGGGTGCGCGCTGCCGCTGAGCACCCCGACGCTGCCGGCGGCTGCTACCGCGGCCAGGTACCGGGCCGCGTGGATCCAGGCGGCCCGACGGCGGATCCCGCGCAGCGGCGGCACAACGCGGGCGGCGCCGCGCTCCCAGGCCCGGCCGCGGACCCAGCCGCCGAATCCGACCGCCATGGAGAAGGCGGCGGACGCCGCACCGATCAGCAGGGCGAGTTGCCACGGCACCGCGGTGGGAATGGAGGCGCAGGCACCCAGCGCCAGGATGCCAAAGAACGGGCCGTTGGGCGTGAGCCCGACCTTGTCCGCGAAGAGTGATCCGGCGGCCGCTAGGGTCGCTTCCACGGCCACGAGAGTCCACGAATGGAGGTGGTTCACCGAGAGCGCCACGCCGACGCCCAGGCCGCCGACCAGGACGAAGGCCGCCTGAAGCTGGTGCTTGAGCCTGAGCTGGTGGGGTTCGGAGCGGCCGTACATCCCGGTGAGGGCGCCGAACACGGCGTAGATGATGAGGTCCGGGCGCCCGGCGGCGAGCAGCGCCAGCGAAGGGACCGCCACACCGACGGCGACGCGCAGCGCGGAGACGCTGTCTCGGTTCGCCGGGCCAAGCCGGTGCAAAACACGGACATGCCGCAACAGGGACTGCACGCGGACCTCCTGGGGTTGCGGGTGGGTGTGGGGGGGGGGGCTGGGGACGCGCCAGAGGCCTGCCCCGCGCGCTTCCCCCAATGGAAAAGCGTGCGGGACAGGCCTCTACGGGCGGGGCGCTGGGCTACGCGGTCCGGACCGGCGGGCCTGGACTAGGCGCGGGCGGGAACCTTCCCGGCGTCCCCGTCGGCTGCTTCGGCCGAGGTGAGCGGCATATCCATGTGCTCAAGGTCGATCAGCGGGTTCTCATCCTGCGTCGCGACCAGTTCCCGGGCCTCGGCCTGGGTGTCCACGCTCGGCATGGAGCCCGGCAGCGGCATCTGGGCGGATTCCTTGAGGAAGTAGATCGCCACGGCGCCGATCGCCGAAGTGGCCATCAGGTAGTAAGCCGGCATCATGTCGTTGCCGGTGGCGTTGATCAGGGCGGCGACGATGAACGGGGTGGTTCCGCCGAAGATGGCCACCGAGAAGTTGTACGCGATGCCCATGGCGCCATAGCGGCTGGCCGTCGGGAACTGGGCCGGCAGGGCCGACGCCAGGTTGGCCACGTAGAACGTCACCGGGAAGGCGATCAGGGCGAGGCCGGCCAACGTGGACCAGATCTCACCGACGCCGATCAGCAGGAATGCCGGGGTGGCCAGGACGACGGTGCTGATGGCACCGATCCACAGCACGGGGCGGCGGCCGATCCGGTCGGAGAGCTTGCCGGTCAGCGGGATGCACAGGCTCATGATGACCAGCACAGGGATGGTCAACAGGGTGCCGTGCACCTCGTCGTAGCCCTTGGACTCGGTCAGATAGGTCGGCATGTACGACGTCAGGGCGTAGCCGGCGGTGTTGGCTGCGGCTACCAGGATCATTGCGACGATGATGGAGCGCCAGTAGGCCTTCACAATGCCCACCGGTCCCTTGGACGCAGACGTGTCAGCGGCGGTGGCGTCCTTGGCGAGGTTCTCCTGGGCATCCAGGGTGGCCTGGAACTGGGGGGATTCCTCGATCTTGCTCCGGAAGTAAACAGCGATCAGGCCCAGCGGACCGGCCAGCAGGAACGGAATACGCCAGCCCCACTGCTCCATGGTGTCCTGGCCGAGGGTCAGCTGCAGCACGGAAACGAGCGCGGCGCCGGCGGCGAAGCCGAGGTAGCTGCCCATGTCCAGGAAGCTGGCGAAGAAGCCGCGCCGTTTGTCCGGGGCGTATTCGCTCACGAAGGTCGTGGCACCGGCGTACTCGCCGCCGGTGGAGAAGCCCTGGATGACCTTGAACAGGACCAGCAGGACTGCGGCCCAGATGCCAATCTGGGCGTAGCCGGGCAGGAGGCCGACGGCGAAGGTGCTGGCCGCCATGATCATGAGGGTCGCGGCGAGGACCTTCTGCCGGCCGATCTTGTCGCCAAGCCAGCCGAACACGACGCCGCCGAGGGGGCGGGCGATGAAGGTGGCGGCGAAGGTGCCGAGCAGGAAGAGGGTCTGGACGGACTTGTCCGCCTCCGGCAGGAACACCGGTCCCATGGTGGTGATCAGGTAGCCGAACACGCCGACGTCGTACCATTCCATGGTGTTACCCACGATGGTGCCGCCTAGCGCCTTCTTAAGCATCGGCTGGTCGACGACGTTGACGTCGGACTCGCGGAGTCGACGGCGACGAAGCCGTGGTTTCTTGGCGCCCCGGGGTGCGCCTTGGTTGGTTCCGCCGGCGTGAATAACGCCTGCTGAAGAGTCGGTCGTGCTTCGGTCTGTGGGCATTTGGAAAGCTCCTAGGGAGATCATTTGCTTGCGACTTGTAGCTGCCCCGCTCCGGGCAGGCTTTCAATTTTACGGGATTTCCATGGCATTTCCGATTCCGGTGGCGTATGATCAGCCGATTCCGGTGCCAATGCGGTGCCATCTGCCCCGATCCGGGGTGCGGTTTCGCCGCGCCGTTCCTAGGAAGAAGCCACATTCCGGAATTTTTGGGGAAGTTTTTTCCAAGCCGGCCCGTTTGGGCCCCTTTCCGCCCCCGTTCCGGCCGGCAGCGGGCCGTCCCCGGCTCTGTTCAAGACGCGCGGAAACTGCCTATGGTGGAGCCACCGCCAGTGCCAACACACGCCGAGCCGAGGAGCGCCTTCCATGACTGACAAATCCGGCAAGCACGAAGAGCCCGGGGCCCCGGGCGCGGAAGAACGCGGCCGCGAGGAACCCCAGGCCGCGCCAAAACCCGAGCAGGGCGTTAAGTCCCGCCTCACGGATGCCCAGAAGGAAATGCTTGCCAGCAAATCCCGCGGCGGCGCCGGCCTGCAGAGCGTCGGCCGCAGCCACAAGCCCACCCACGCCAGCGGCAAGCAGGGCCCCGCGCAGAAGAAAGTCCGCTGGTAGGACCTAGAGACATCTCACCGGCGCCGACCTACGATTGGGGGACGCTTCATTTCATCGCAGAAAGGAAGAGCCATGGCGGATCATCACTCGAACGAAGAGATCGAGCCTGAGGTTGCGAGTCACCTTGCGGAGTCCATGGACGAGGTTCCCGGGCCGGAGAGCAAGCGACCGGAACCGCCCTCGCCCGCCGACGGCCATGAGTGGCCGGACGGCAGCGGGAAGCACCGCCACCCCAAGGACCGGGACGTGGTCCGCGGGCAACAGGGACAGCAAGTGGCAGACGCGGCCATCCACCGGCAAAGCCGGCCGCAGATCCCCCATCACGACTAAGAACCATGAGGGCCCGCCACGGCGGGCCCTCACTTATGTTCGACGACGACATCGGCCGGTGTCTTGTCCAGGCGCCAGCCGCGCCAGACCGGGTGGCGGAGCTTGCCCCCTCCGGTCCAGTCGCCGAAGGTGACCTCGCCGACCAGCCTGGCGGACACCCACCGGGCGTCGGAGGCATCTTCCGCCGGGACCTCGGCGAAGGGCGAGGTCTTGCGTGGGATGGCATCGAGCTGCTGACGCAGTTCCCGGAGTTCGCGGCTGCTGAACCCGCTGCCCACCCGGCCCACGTAGCGCAGTTTCGCCCCGTCCGGGATGCCCAGCAGCAGTGAACCGACCGAGTCGCGGCGCCCGCCGTTTCCGGGCCGCCAGCCGCCCACCACCACTTCCTGGGTCTTCTCGAACTTGAGCTTGAGCCAGGACCGGCTCCGCTGCCCGACGTAGCGTCCGCCGGTGCGCTTGGCCATCACGCCCTCCAGCCCCAGCTCCTCCGCGCTTTCCAGGATGTGCCCCACTTCGGCGTCGATCACCTCGGAGAGTTCCACCGGGCAGGCGCCGTCCCGGGCGCCGTCCCGGAAGAAGGTTTCGAGGCGGTTCCGCCGCTCCCGGAGGGGGCGCCGCCGGAGGTCCTCGCCGCCCTCGGTGAGCAGGTCGAAGAGCATCAGGCGCACCGGGGTGGAGGCCTGCGCCTTCGCCACGTCGGCGGCCTTGCTCAGTTTCATCCGCCCCTGCAGAAGCCCGAAATCGGGCTTGCCGGCCGGTCCGACGGCGATGATCTCGCCGTCGGCGGCGAACTCCTGCGGCGGCCAGCAGGAGCGGTCCGTCAGCTCCGGGTAGCTGGATGACATGTCGTTGCCGTTGCGGCTGATCAGCCGGATCCGTTGAGCGTCGCCCAGGACCAGGGCCCGGATGCCGTCCCATTTCAGCTCGAACTGCCAGTCCTTGTCGGCCAGGTCGGCAGGGGTTCCCGCGCTGGCCAGCATCGGCGAGAGCTCCGCCGGGTCCGGGGCGGGGGTCAAGTCAGCCGGGCGGTCTTCAGTCGCCGGCAGGGGCCGCTCCGCGGCGGGTTGGTTGCCGTGACCGGCATCGGGCGTGTCCATCAGGTGGATGAGCCATTGATCGTTGGCCTGGCCGGTGTGGATCAGCGCGAACCTCCGGGTGCCGCCCAGCCCCCCGCCCTCCTGGCCGGTGAGGGTGGCGATGACTTCCTTGCCCGCGATCCATTTTTCGCACTCGTAGTGCCCGCGGTCCCAGATGCTGACCGTGCCCGCCCCGTACTGGCCCTTGGGGATGGTCCCCTCAAAGTCCGCGTAGTCCATCGGGTGGTCCTCGGTCTGGACGGCGAGGTGGTTTTTGGCCTTGGTGGTTGGCACACCCTTGGGCAGCGCCCAGGACACCAGCACGCCGTCGCGCTCGAGGCGGAAGTCGAAATGCAGCCGGCTGGCGTGGTGTTCCTGGATCACGAAACTCTCCCGGAGCGTGCCGCCGTCGGTCCTGCTGCGGTGCTGTTGGGCCGTGAACGGCTCCGGCGTGGCGGCCGCGTCCCGCTTGGTGCGGTAGGTCTCCAGCCGGGGGTCGGTGTCGCCGCCGTCGCCGGCGGTTGGGCCGTCGGATCCGGGCGTGCCCCCGGCGCCGGCCGCCGGCGCGCCGTGTGGAGCACCGGCGTGCCCGGCCCCGGAGATGACCGCGAACGGGTCCTTGCCCGCCTTCACCCGCTTCATCACCTCCAGGTAGTCGAGCTGGTGCAGCGAAGGCGCGTCGAGCTCCCGCCAGGTTCGCGGCGCCGCAACAGTGGGACGGAGCCTGCCCCGGAGCGAGTAGGGCACGATGGTGGTCTTCGCGGCGCTGTTCTGGCTCCAGTCCACCAGCACCTTGCCGGTGCGCAGGGTCTTCTTCATGTCGCTGACCGCCAAATCCGGGTGGTCGGCCTCCAGTGCCCGGGCCAGTTCGTGGGCAAACTCCGAGACCTGGTCCGAGCTCTGCGAGCCGTCCAGCGCGGCGTAGAGGTGGATGCCTTTGCTGCCGCTGGTCACGGGCACGGGCTCCAGGCCCACGTCCTGCAGGATGCTGCGCGCCAGTTTGGCGACTTCCACGCATTCGGCGAGTCCTGCACCGTCCCCGGGATCCAGGTCCAGCACCAGCCGATCCGGGGGCAGGGCGTTGCCGTGCGAATCCACCCGCCACTGCGGCACGTGGATCTCCAGCGCCGCAATCTGGGCCAGCCAGGTGAGCGTGGCCGGATCGTTGACCAGTGGGTACTGGATGGTCCGCTCCTTGTGCGTGATGGACGCGCGCGGCACCCAGCCCGGCGTGGAGTGGTCCAGGTTCTTCTGGAAGAACATCTCGCCGGGCGCCTCCGCGGTCCCGACGCCGTGGACCCAGCGCTTCCGGGTGGCCGGTCGGTTCGCCGCTGCCGGGATCAGCACAGACGCCACCGCGGCGTAGTAGGCGAGCACATCGGCCTTGGTGGTCCCGGTCTCCGGGTACATCACCTTGTCCAGATTGGTCAGCACCAGTTCCCGGCCGTCGACCCGGACGCGTTCCTTGCTGTCAGCCAAAACACTTCACCTCCGTGCGGCTCTGGTGTTCACTTGAGCCATGAGAGCCATCTGGAAAGGCGCAATAGCGTTCGGGCTGGTCAACGTGCCGGTCAAGGTCTACAGCGCGACCGAGGACCACGACATCAGCCTGCATCAGGTCCACAACGCCGACGGCGGCCGGATCCGTTACCAGCGCCGGTGCGAGATCTGCAGCAAGATCATCGACTACGAGGACATTGACAAGGCCTACGAGGACGAGGGCCGGACGGTGATCCTCAGCCGTGAGGAGCTCAAGTCGATCCCCGCGGAGAACAGCCACGAGATCGAGGTGGTGCAGTTCGTGCCCGCCGAGCAGCTGGACCCGATGATGTTCGAGAAGAGCTACTACCTGGAACCGGACGCGAAGTCGCCCAAGGCCTACGTGCTGCTGCGCCGGGCCCTGGAGGACACCGACCGGGTGGCGATCGTCCAGTTCGCACTGCGGGAAAAGACCCGGCTGGGGGCGCTGCGGATCCGCGGCGACGTGCTGGTGCTGCAGGGGCTGCTGTGGGCGGACGAGGTGCGCGAGGCGAGCTTCCCCGCGCTCGAGACGAGCGTCCGGATCTCGGCTCAGGAACGGGAAATGTCCGCGGCCCTGGTGGACTCGATGGCGGCCGACTTCGAGCCGGAGCAGTTCACGGACGACTATCAGCTCCAACTGCGGCAGCTGATCGACGCGAAGATCGAACAGGGCGAGTCGCTGGACACGGAGGAGACCTTCGGTGCTCCGGCGGCGGAAGCCGGAACCGGTGAGGTGATCGACCTGATGGACGCGCTGAAGCGCAGCATCGAGCGAAAGCGCGGAGCGGCCGCGGGCGGTGGCGACGACGACGGCGCAACCGCCGGAGCGGCGGCCGGCAGCAAGGCGAAAGCTGCGCCGGCCGGGAAGCCCGGGTCCAAGACGGCTCCGAAGGCCGCGGCCAAGTCCACTGCAAAGGCCGCCTCCGGCGGTGCCGGCGGGACGGGGACCGCCTCCAGAACCGCCTCCAGGGCGGCCGCCGCCAAGACCACAGCGTCCAAGACCACAGCGTCCAAGACCACAGCGTCTAAAACCACAGCGTCTAAAACTTCCGCCGCGAAGGGGGCTGCGCGCAAGGGCGCCTGAGCCCGCGTCCGGGTTCGCCCCCCGCGCTTGTGGCGTCATCGGCTCAGGAATTCCGCAGAGCGGAGATCAGTTCGCTCTTCTTCTTCGCTGAATAGCCCTTCAGGCCGATCTCCTTGGCCTTTTCCCTCAACTGCGGGACGGTCCAGTCCTCATAGTCGCCGGACTTGCCGCCCTTGCGGCCCACCGATGACCTGCCCCGCTTGGCCGCCGCGTTGGAGACTCGGGCTGCCTTCTGCTTCGAGGCGCCGTCCTCCAACAGCGCTTCATAAAGTTCCGGGTCCTTGATGCTGGGGCTCTCGGAACCCTGCGGCGCACCTTTTTTCGCAGGCATGGCTACCGCGGCCCGCCGTCGGCAGGATCGGCCGGATCGGCCGGGACAACAGCATCGGCGGGGACGACGTCGTCGACCTCGCCGCGGTCCACGGAGGAGCGCCATTCGCCGGTCTCGATGCCGCGGGACTCGATGAACTCCTTGAAACGGCCCAGGTCGGCGCTGACCTGGCGGCTGTCCGCACCCAGCGCGGAGCCGGTCTTCTCCACCACGCCCTCGGGCTCCCACTCAAGTTCGACGCTGACGCGGGCGCGCTCGGCGCCGAGGGATTCAAAGGTGACGGTGCCCGCATTGCGCGGTTTGTCCTGGCTGACCCAGGCGATCCTGCGGTCCGGGGTCTGCTCGGTGATCTGGGCGAGGTAGTCGCGCCGCACCCCGGCGATGTCGGTCCGGAACTGGAGCGAGGTCTCGTCGATCTGCTCCACCGCCTCGACGCCCTTCATGAATTCCGGGAAGGTCTCGAACTGGGTCCACTGGTTGTATGCGGTCGACACGGGGACGTCGACGTCAATGCTCTCTTGCACGCTTGCCATGGTTCGTCTCCTTGAGGCCGGGAACTGGTCCTGGCGGCTGCCCGGGGCGGCAACCACGATTCCCAAGCTATCGACGCCCGCCGGGGAAAACAAGCATCTACTAAGGCCCCTTATGAAGCGTTTCCGGCGCGGGCGCGCCCGGAAACGACGGCGGCCCGGCACCACCCGGGGGGTGGGGCGGGGCCGCCGTCCGCGCTGCTGGCGCTATTCGGCGTCGTGGTCCGTCTCGAGGATCTGGACGAGGCGGTCCAGGGCGGCGTCGGCGCCGTCGCCCTCGGCACGCAACACCACAACCTCGCCGTGCGATGCGCCCAGGCTCATCAGGGACAGGATGCTGGCGGCGTCCATGGCCTCGTCCTCCGGTTCGCCGAGCCGGGCGATGGTGATTTCGAGATCGAACTCGCCTGCAGCCTCGGCAAAGATGGCGGCCGGGCGGGCATGCAGCCCTACGCGGCTGGCAATGGTGGCGTTACGTTCGGTCATTTCTGCTCCTTGGATTCAGCTTTGGATTATCAGCTTGGGAAGGTCTGTGGTGGACCGGCTCAGACGGTTACGGGAACCGGTTCAACCGTATCAACGGTCTTCTTGACTGCCCAGCGCTTGAGCGCGATCACGGACAGCGCGGTGACCACCGTGCCGACCGCGATCGAGACGACAAACATCAGGAAGTTGTCGATCGCGAAGAAAACGAAGATGCCGCCGTGCGGTGCCTTGGAGCCGACGCCGGCCGCCATCGAAATGGCGCCGGTCACCGCGCCGCCCACCATGCTGGCGGGGATGACGCGCAACGGGTCTGCTGCGGCGAAGGGGATGGCCCCTTCCGAGATGAACGACGCCCCGAGCAGCCAGGCCGCCTTTCCGTTTTCCTGTTCTGCGAGGCTGAAGAGCTTCTTGTTCAGGACGGTGGAAGCGAGGGCCATGGCCAGCGGCGGCACCATGCCGGAGGCCATTACGGCCGCCATGATCTGCCACGGCGCCTGGTTATCCAGCGATGCGGCGCCCAGCCCGGCGACGGCGAAGGAGTAGGCAACCTTGTTGACGGGGCCGCCGAGGTCGAAGCACATCATGAGTCCCAGGATCACGCCGAGGGCGATCGCGCCGGCGCCGGTCAGGCCCGAGAGCCAGGTGTTCAGGCCCTTGGTGATGGCGACGATCGGGCCGCCGAGGATCAGGAACATCAGTCCGGAGGCGACGATCGAGGCCAGCAGCGGGATGATAACCACCGGCATCAGGCCGCGCAGCCAGCGGGGCACCTGCAAGCGGCCGATCACGAGGGCGATGTAGCCGGCGAGCAGGCCGCCGACGATACCGCCGAGGAAGCCGGCCCCCATGAACCCGGCCACGGCACCGGAGACGAAGCCCGGTGCGATGCCCGGGCGGTCGGCGATGGCGTAGGCGATGTAGCCGGCCAGGGCCGGGACCAGGAAGCCCAGCGACAGCGCGCCGATCTTGAACAGCACGGCCCCGATGTAGGCGCCAAGCGGGCCCCAGGCGTTGTCCGGGAACTCGGTTGGCAGGTTGAACAGGCTGTTCTGCACCACGATCGTGTCCGCGTACTTCGTGATCAGGTAGCCACCCATCAGGAAGCCGAGGGCAATCAGCAGGCCGCCGCCGGCCACGAACGGGATCATGTAGCTGACGCCGGTGAGCAGGGCTTTCTTGAGCTTCTGGCCGATGTGCTCGCCCTTTTCCTCGGCCTCGTGCTGGGCCTGTTCCTCGGCGCCGAAGTGCGGCACGCGCCGGGCGTTGGGGTTGTCGGCCGCGGCGAGGGCTTCCTGGACCATCTTGTCCGGCTCGTCGATGCCACGCTTGACCGGGGCGTTGATGACCGGCTTGCCGGCGAAACGCTCCTTGCCGCGGACGTCGACGTCGACGGCGAAGATGACGGCGTCGGCCGCGGCGATCACGGCCGGGTCGAGGGCCTTCGCGCCCGAGGAACCCTGGGTCTCCACCTGCAGGTCGATGCCGACTTCCTTGGCCGCAGCCACGAGCGAGTCGGCGGCCATGTAGGTGTGGGCGATGCCGGTGGGGCACGCCGTGACGGCGACGAGGCGCTTGGTGCGGGGAGTCCCGGGGGCCGCCGGCGCTGCCGCGGTTGAGCCGGCCGCTGCCGGAGCGGCAGTGTCGGCCGGGACGTCGGCGGCGTGGCTGGCGGGCTTGTCCGCCAGCGCGCCCTCGACAAGCTCCACGACCTCGGCCTGCGTGGCGGCTGCCCGCAGCGCTGCGGTGAAGTCCTTCTTGATCAGGGACCGGGCCAGCTTGGACAGGAGCTTGAGGTGCTCCTGGTCCGCGCCTTCCGGGGCCGCGATGAAGAAGATCAGGTCGGCCGGACCGTCCTTGGCGCCGAAATCGACCGGCTGGGACAGCCGTGCCATGGCCAGCGTCGCTTCCGTGACCGCCGTCGAGCGGCAGTGCGGGATCGCGATGCCGCCCGGCACCCCCGTGGCGGTCTTGGATTCGCGGGCGAAGGCGTCCGTGAAAAGCCCTTCGACTTCGGTGGCGCGTCCGTTGGCGGCAACTCTGCCTGCCAGGTGCCGGATCACGTCCTCGGGCGTAGTGCCTAGATTCTGGTCGAGCTCGACCAGTTCGGTAGTAATGAGCTGGGTCACTGTCAATCCTTCTTCAGGGCCGTGATGGTTACGGCGGCGGGGGTTGTTTGATGCACTGCCGGGACGGTGGAGCCGGGCAGCGAGGCAGCGGCGGCACCATGGGCCACCGCCTGACGCAGGCAATCGGCCGGGGCGGCGCCCTGGCTGGAGGCGAGCAGGTAGCCGGCAAGCGAGGAATCGCCGGCGCCGACCGTGCTGACCGCCTTGACCGGCGGGTGCGTGGCCAGCCATGCGCCGTCGGCCGTCACAAGCACCGCACCCTTGGAACCGAGGGTGGCGAGTACGGCACCCACTCCGGAACGCACGACGGCGGCGGCGGCTGCCGCGGCAGCCTCCGGGTCACCCTCGAGTTCCTCGGCGGACTTATCCGTGGCGAACCCGGCCGCGGCAGCCAGTTCCGCCAGTTCCTCGGCGTTGGGTTTGAGCAGATCCGGTTTCCCCAGGGCGTCCCCGGAGATCGCGGCGGCGAGCGGTTCGCCGGAGGAGTCGACGGCGATGAGGGGTGCCTCGGTGCCGTCGTGCAGGGACCGCAGCCGCCGGGTAACGGTGGCGTAGAAGTCGACCGGGACTCCCGGGGGGAGCGAGCCGGCCAGGACGACCCAGCTGGCGCCGCGGGAGGAATCCAGCAGCAGCCCGATCAGGGCCTCCTGCTGTTCCCCGTTCAGCGCCGGACCGGGCTCGTTGATCTTGGTGGTGACGCCGCCGGGCTCGGTGAGCGCCACGTTGCTGCGCAGCGGCTCGCCGATGGGCAGGGCGGCGAACGGTACCTCGCTGTCGCGCAGGCCGGCGAGCACCGGGTCCGCAGCCGCCCCCGGCAGCACGGCAAGGGTTTGCAGGCCGGAGGCGACGAGTGCACGGGAGACATTGACTCCCTTGCCGCCGGACTCCTGCCGGACGGAAATGGCGCGCTGCACTTCGCCGCGGAGCAGCGGGCCGGGCAGCGCCACGGTGCGGTCCAGGCTGGGGTTGGCCGTGAGGGTGACGATCATGCGACCACCACCTCCACTCCGGCGTCCGCGAGGGCTTCGGCGAGGGCCGGGCTGGGTTTCGTGTCTGTGATCACGGTGTCCAGATCTTTCAAGGAGGCGAACTGGACCAGCGTCTCTGCATCCAGCTTGGAGGTATCAGCCAGCACCACAATGCGGCGCGCTGAATGGACGAAGGCGGCCTTGACGGCAGCTTCTTCAGGATCGGGAGTGCTCAGCCCGAAGGCCGCGGAAATACCGTTGGTGCCGATGAACGCGATGTCGGGCCTTATGCGCCCGGCAGCTTCGACAGTGGACTGGCCGACGGCGGCCTGGGTCAGGCCGCGGACCTTGCCGCCGAGCAGGTGCAGGGCGATGCCGGGTTCGCCGGACAGCCTCGCCGCGATGGGCAGTGCATGGGTGATGACCACCAGTTCGGCGTCGGCCCCGGTTCCGGAGGCCGCTCCGGCGGCGGCCGTGCGGGCAGCGAGCAGCTCCGCGAGGGCCTCGGTGGTGGAGCCGGCGTCGATCAGGATGCTGCCGGACCGGCCCCGCGGGATGAGGGCCAGGGCCGCCTCCGCGATCCGGGTCTTCTCGGGCTGCCGCTGCACGGTGCGCTCGAGGATGCTCTCTTCCGTGGTGCTGATGCGCTCGGGGGAGACAGCGCCGCCGTGGACCCGGCGGACCGTGCCCGCGATTTCAAGGGCGGCCAGGTCGCGGCGGACGGTTTCCGTGGTGATGCTGAAGCGCTCGGCGAGGTCGGTGACACTGGCCCGGCCGCTGGCGGCGACGAGCTCCACGATCAGTTGTTGGCGTTCCTCGGCGAACACGTGCCCTCCATTGCGACATTTACTCGAGTGCTGCTATTTCCTGTGCTGCGGCTTCCGGCTGCTTCGGTGACCCCCATCACATGAAGTGGAATTGATTGACTTTATCTTTGTTCATGTGGCTTTGTCAACGAAAAACCACATGAACGCAGACGAGGGTGTCGGAGGGTCCGGGGACATGCCCAGCCCGTGGGCCTTGAAGGGGGCATGCCCATTCTTCGCACCCCGGAGTTGGGGACATGTCCATTCCCTGGGCCGAGGCATGGGCATTTCGGGATTATGTCCGTCGGCCGCGTCCGAGGCTGGGCATGTCCGGGCTTCGTTCCCCGCAGCCGTTGGACATGTCCATTTCCTGCGGACCAGGAGCGGGGGGACATGCCCATTCCCTGGGTCCGGTAGTGGGCACTTCGGGTCTATGTCCATTGGCCAACCCCGGGGGTGGGCATGTCCGGACTTCGCTTGCCCGGCGGAGCATGTCCATTGCTCGGCCCGGGGTATGGACAGTTCAGGTCTATGTCCATTGGACAAGCCCGACGTTGGGCATGTCCGGACGCGGGGCCGTGCCAGGCGGGCGTGGGAAGCTCGCCGGGCCCGCAGCTTAAACGCCCGACGCCGGGCCCGACCTGCGAGGTCCGGCCCGGCGTCCGGGTCAGTTGGGTGGCGCGTCGCGGCGCCGGGGGATCAGATGCCGGCGTCGCGGCTTTCATTGCGGGTGATGGTCTCGCCGGTGTTGGGGTCGACGACGGAACGGGTCTCGCTGACACGGCGGGTGCGGCTGCGGCCGGGGGAGGCCAGGATCAGGGACGCGACCAGCCCGATGACGCCGACCACCATCAGGATGTAACCGATCATGGTCTGGTCCACGTTGGGGATCAGGCCGGGCGCGATGGCCCAGGCCAGGATGGCGCCGATGGCGATAAGGAAGATGGAGGAACCGATTCTCATGACTTGCTCCTTGTTGTCCGGGTGGGACCGATAGGTATTGCTAAGCATGCTGTCCAGCGTCACGCTACAGCCCGGTACGTGTCCTTTCAACGATTTTGGCCGCGCCCCGCCGGGGAAATCCGCAGGTGAGGGGCCATATCGGGCCATTTCCGCGGCGTTTTCGGACAAGGGCGTCAACTCCGGGCAAGCGCGGCGCGGATCCGGGGTGCAGCTGTCCGTATCCGTAGCGGAATTCCCGGGCCGTAGCGCAAACCGTGGCTGGGTCCGGCGCAAGGACCGGTAACCGGCGCGGTAACCGGCGCGGTAACCGGCGCGGGAACCGGCGCAGGAACCGGTGCAGGGGCCGGCGTTGGACACGGGGAGCGGACGCCGTGGCGCCAAGCGGCACCACCGGCCGGGCTGGCTAGGCTGGCCCCATGAATACTGTTGTCTGGTCCAGGCCGGAGCCGGAGCGCGCCGGCACGCCGCTGCTGGTGATGTTGCACGGCTACGGCACGGACGAGACCCGGATGGCGGACCTGTTTGCCAGCCTGCCGCCCGACTTCACCTGCGCCGCCCTGCGCGGGCCGAAGGTGATCGGGGATGACTACGGCTGGTTCCTGCTGGACTACTTCCTCACCCACGACTTCGCGGACGTCATCAGCGCCACGAACTCGGTCTTCAGCTGGATCGACGCCGTCAAGGGGCGGCACAGCAGCGTCAGCCTGCTCGGCTTCTCCCAGGGCATGGCCATGGCGAGCACCCTGCTGCGGCTGCGGCCGGAGGGGTTCCGTGCCGTCGTCGGGCTGTCCGGCTTCGTGCTGGACAACGAACTGCTGGCCATGAGCGAGTCTTTCGACGCGAGGCCGCCGTTCTTTTGGGGGCGCGACAAGGCGGATCCCGTGATCAACGACGCCGCCACGGCACACACCGAGGAATGGCTGCACCGCAACACCCAACTCACGGCGCGCAGCTATCCCGGGATGGGCCACGCGATCTCCCGGGCGGAACTCGTGGATGTCGGCGCGTTCCTGCGCCACTACGTGCTGCGCTGAGCCGGATTCCGTACCTTCAGGAGCCGGATTCCGTACCCTCTGGCAATTCCATTCGATGGAAAACCGCCGCCACTTGCGCGCCGAATTTATAAGCGTTTACACTCAACTTTGGCCAATTTGATCGGCCCACTACTGCAGGGGGAAGAAAGGTCCAGGCCCGTGTCGCATGGCTAAGGCTCCACGCGTGACCATCCAGGACGTCGCAGCCCTCTCCGGGCTCTCCATTTGCACCGTTTCCCGGGCTCTCCGGCACCTCCCCAACGTGTCCGAAAAGGCCCAGGCAAAAGTCGCCGACGCGGCCGCCAAGCTCGGCTACAAGGCATCGTCCGCGGCCTCGCGCCTGGCCGGCGGAACCACTGGCGCAGTGGCGATCATCGTCCCCACCGCGACGGCCTGGTTCTTCGCCCAGGCCGTCGAGGCTGCGGAGGAAGTCCTCGCCGACAGCGGCTACGACACCGTGCTGATCAGCCTCCGCAACCGGCCCAGCGTGCAGCGCAAGCTCTTCGGCGACCTGGCCGGACTGGCCCAGCGGGTGGACGGGGTCCTGCTGCTGAACGTTGCCCTCGACGGCGGCGAAATCGCCGCCGTCGAAGCCTCCGGCCTCGCCGTCGCGAGCGTGGGCATGCACGGCGTCCCGTGGGACAACGTGGGAATCGACAATGAAGGGGCCGCCCGGCAAGCCACGGGCCACCTGCTCGGGTTAGGCCACTGGGACCTGGCGATGCTGGCCGGTCGCGAGCCGGGGGAGCGCTCCGTGGTCACCGCGGACGCGCGGCGGCGCGGCTTCGAGATGGCCCTCGCCGAACACGAACTGACCGTTGATCCCGACCTGGTGCTGGACGCCGGATCCAGCATCGAGGGCGGACGACGGGCCATGACCGAACTGATCGAGAACCGCAGGATGCCGTCCGCCGTTTTCGCCGGCTGCGACGAGACCGCGTTCGGAGCGCTGATGGCCCTGCGGGACCTCGGTTTGTCAGCGCCCAAAAACGTCTCCATCATTGGGATAGACGATCATCAGATGAGCTGGTTCCTCGGGCTCACCACGATGGCCCAGCCGGTCGCCGACCAGGGCGCGTTCGCCGCCAACCTGCTGATCGAAAGACTCCACCGCTCCGGGCTTCCGAATCCCCCCGCCACGCACCTGCTGGAGACCAAGCTGGTCGAGCGCAGGAGCACCCGCCGCCGACGCTGATGCCGGCCAACGCCCGCAGGCACGCCCCGTACCGGCGGGCGGCCCGCCAACTTTCTTTTCCAAGACTTTCCCCGCCACCGTCTGAAAGGACATTCGCCCCATGACTGAGACCTCCAACGCCGCCGGCGCACCGGCAGACGTGCTCGCCGGCGCCTCCGCCATCCTGTTCGACCTCGACGGCGTCCTGACCCCCACCGCGGTGGTGCACGAGCGTGCCTGGCAGGAACTCTTCGACGGCTTCCTCAAGAGCGTGCCGGAGGCCCCGGGCTACCGCGAGAGCGACTACTTCGACCACATCGACGGCAAGCCCCGCTTCGACGGCGTCCGCGACTTCCTGGCTTCGCGGAACATCGTGCTGCCGGAAGGCCCCGCCGACGACGATCCGGCGCACGACACCGTGCACGGCCTCGGCAACCGCAAGAACAAGGTGTTCAACGACATCGTGGCCGCCGGCGGCGTGCAGCCCTTCGAGGGCTCCGTCCGCTTCATCGACGCCGCGCTCAAGCGCGGACTCAAGCTCGCCGTCGTCTCCTCCTCCCGCAATGCCGTCCCGGTGCTGAAGGCCGCCGGGCTCTCGGACTATTTCCCGGTGGTGGTGGACGGCGTCGTCGCGGTGTCGGAGGGACTGCCGGGCAAGCCAAGCCCGGCCACCTACCAGTACGCCGCACGGCTGCTGGGACTTCCCAGTGAAGAGTGCGTCGTCGTCGAAGACGCCGTCTCCGGTGTCCAGGCTGGAAGCGCGGGGAGCTTCCACTCGGTCATCGGCGTGGACCGCGGAGCGGGCCGGAAGACCCTGCTCGACGCCGGCGCCACGATCGTGGTCAACGATCTGGCCGAACTGCTCTAGCCGGCCGCCGCCACCACCCACCCGCACAACCGTCACCGCCAAAGGACCCCAACCATGGCTCTCATCACCTCGGACCGCGCCAGGTTCCCCAATGACCCCTGGCAGCTCGTGGAAACCGTCCACCTGCCGGGCAATGCCGGAACGCTGGAGACGCTCTTCAGTCTCGGCAACGGCCACCTCGGCATCCGGGGCGCCCACTGGGCGGCCGCCGACGCCGAGCTTCCGGGCAGCTTCATCAACGGCTTCCACGAGATCTGGGACATCAAGCACGCGGAAAATGCCTATGGCTTCGCCCGCACCGGCCAGCGCATCCTCTACGTTCCGGATGCCAACAACTTCGTCGTGGTCATCGACGGCGAGATGCTCACGCTTGAGGAATCCACGGTGCTGGACTACCGGCGCAGCGTGGACTTCGCCACCGGCATCTACGAATGCCGGATTACCTGGCAGTGCCGTTCCGGCGCCACCGTGACCACCACGGAACGCCGCGCGGTGGGGTACCAGGCGCGCGGCGCCCTCGGCATCTCGCTGGAAGTCGCGGCGGACCGGGACATCTCCGCGGACGTGACCTCCGCCGTGGTGAACCGGCAGGACCAGCCGGTAGAGGACCACTCGGCGCATGACCCGCGCCGCGCCGGCCGGCACGCCGGCCGCGTGCTGCTCCCGGTAAGGCTCGACGGCGGCGACGGCTCGCTCCGGCTCTCCTGGGAGGCCGCCGAGTCCAAGCAGCGGCTCGGTATGGCCGTGGACCACTGGACCTCCGCCGGAGTCCAGCCGTTCGACACCCAGGTGGACCAGGACGACAGCAGCGTCCGCTACGTCCTGGCCGTCAGCGCGGATACACCGTTCGTGCTGGAGAAGAGCGTCTCCTACGCCGTGGGACGCGCCGCAGCCGCGGATGAAGACCTCGCCGACACCGCCGAGCGGGCCCTGTTGCCCGTCGCCGAGATCTTTGCCCAGAGCGTGGCGCATTACCGCGACTACTGGACCACCAGCGACATCGTGGTGGGCGGCCAGGCCGAGCTGCAGCAGGCCATCCGCTGGAACCTTTTCCAGCTGGCCCAGGCCACGGCCTGTGCAGACGTGGCCGGCATTCCGGCCAAGGGCGTGTCCGGCTCCGGCTACGACGGGCACTACTTCTGGGACCAGGAGGTGTACCTGCTGCCCTACCTGACCTACACCAGCCCCGCCAACGCCCGCCAGGTCCTCGAGTTCCGCCACGACCTGCTCCCTGAGGCCAGGGTCCGCGCCAAGGAGCTCAGCGTGGACGGCGCCCTGTTCCCGTGGCGCACCATCAACGGCCTGGAAGCCAGCGCCTACTACGCCGCCGGCACCGCGCAGTTCCACATCGCCGCCGCGGTCGCCTTCGCCACGAACCGCTACATCTGGGCCAGCGGTGACGCCGGGTTCCAGGAGACCCTCGGCTCCGATCTGCTCATCGAGACCGCCCGGATGTGGGCCTCACTGGGCTTCTTCGGCAAGGACGGGCTGTTCCACATCCATGGCGTGACCGGCCCGGACGAGTACACCGCCGTCGTCAATGACAACCTCTACACCAACGTCATGGCCCGCTTTAACCTGCGCGCCGCCGCGGCGCTGGACCACCCGGGCATCGACGACGCCGAGCGTGAGGTCTGGGAGCAGGCCGCGAACCGGATGCAGCTGCCCTACGACGAGGACCTTCAGGTCTACTCGCAGGACAACGACTTTATGACCCTGGAGCCGTGGGACTGGGACACGCCGCGGTCCAAATACCCGCTGCTGCTGAATTTCCACCCGCTGGTGATCTACCGGCACCAGGTGCTCAAGCAGGCGGACACGGTGCTGGCGATGTTCCTGCAGTGGCAGGACTTCACCGCGGAGGAAAAGCGCCGCGCCTTCGACTTCTATGACCCCATCACCACCGGCGACTCCACCCTGTCCGCCTGTGTGCAGGGCATCATGGCCGCCGAAGTCGGTTACGGCAAGGCCGCGCTGGACCACTTCATCCACGCGCTGTACATCGACCTGGACGATACCCACGGCAACACGATCGACGGCGTGCACATCGCCTCCACCGGCGGGGTCTGGAGCTCGCTGGTCAGCGGCTTCGCCGGCCTCCGGGACCAGGGCCAGGTGCCGTACTTCGATCCCCGGCTGCCGGCCGAATGGGACTCCCTGTCCTTCCACCTGAAACTCCGCGGCGGCCTTCTGCATGTCGAGTTGGACCACGCGGCGCTCCGGCTGACCGTCCGGGAGGGCGCGCCGCTGGACGTCGACGTGCGCGGAGAACGGTTCACCGTGGGCAGTGAACCGGTGGCCGTGCCGCTACACGCCGTGGTGAGCCCGGAGCCAACCGTGTTCCCAGGGCCGGCGACGGCGTCGATCCCGGTGGTGCGCGCCGTCAACTAACGGGTAGCGGCCGCAGCGCCCGTCCGGCGTGCAGTCATTACGGGGGGGGGAGTGCCTGCGCGACCGCGTCAACGCTTCGCTCCGACCGCCCGGACGGCTAGAGTCGGATCCACCGAGGGAGAGGAATGCCAGTGCCTGTTGCTTTGTATGCTGAATTTACGGTCAAGGCCGGGTCCGAGGACCGGGTCGCGGAGATGATGGCTGAGTTGACTGCCAGGGTTCGCGGGGAGAGCGGGAACATTGTCTTCGATCCGCACACGCGGCGTGAAAATCCGAATGCCTACTTTGTCTATGAGATCTACCGCGACGAAGAGGCATTCCGGGCGCACATCGCCGCGGACCACAGCAAGGCCTTCAACGCCGAACTTGGCGCCCTGATCGAGGAAGACGGCTCGGAGCTCAGCTGGCTCACCCCGGTGGCGGCAACCGAACCCTAGGCGCTCCCGGCCCCAGGCGCTACGACCCTTGGGGCCCTTCGGCGCGGCGGTGGTCCGCGGCGGCGATGACCGCATGCAGGTCGGGGACGCCGCGGCCTGCCAGGGTGGGCCAGATGGTCAGTCCGTCGGCGGCCGGCAACGGCGCGAGGTGCGGGACACCGACCGTCGGCAGTCCGGCTGCCCGGGCCGCGCGGGTTCCGGGCAGCGAGTCCTCGATGGCGACGACCCTCCGGTGGGAGAGCCGCGGCCGGGTGCGTTCGAGGTGGCGGAACGCGGTCTGGTAGGCCTCGGGATGCGGCTTGCCCTGGGTGACCATGTCCCCGGTCACCGCGAGTTCGAAGCTGTTGGCCGGAAAGTGGTTCAGGATGTCGCCAACGATGTGGCGATGGGACATGGTCACGAGCACGCATGGCACGCCGTGCGCCCGGAGGCCGGCCAGCAGCTCCGCGGCACCCGGACGCCAATGAACGCTTTCGCTGATGCGGTCCCGGACGCCTTCCATGACCCGCCGGGCGATCTCTTCGAAGGACAGGCGGACTCCCGCGCGTTGCAGGACCTTGATCGAGTCCGCCTGGGACCGGCCCATGATCGACAGGGCCTGGGACTCTGTCCAGGTTCCACCGAAGCTCTCGACCAGTTCCGTTTGTACCGCGGTCCAGTGGCGCTCGGTGTCCACCAGCGTGCCGTCGAGATCCCAGAAGACCGCCTCGAGTTCAATCCCCTGGCTGCGGATGGGTTCCACGCGGCTCCTTGCCTCTGTGACCGGTCCGGGTTGGCGGCATCGGGCCGTTCCGGTGGTGAACTATGCTGGGCGAATGGCCCTAACGGATGATGCGATCGCCAGAATCAAGGACATGATTCTCACCGGCGAGTTGTCGCCCGGAGACAAACTCCCTCCGGAAAATGACCTGAGTGAAAAGCTGGGGCTCTCCCGCAGTTCCCTGCGGGAAGCCGTGAAGGCCCTCGAAACCATCAGGGTACTGGATGTCAGACGCGGTGACGGGACCTATGTCACGAGCCTCGAGCCGGCCTTGCTGAAGGAATCCGTGGCGTTCATGGTGGATCTCAGCCGTGATTCCTCGGTCCTGGAACTACTCGAGGTACGGCGGATCCTGGAAGCCTCGGCGGCCTCGCTCGCGGCGCAGGCGATCTCGCCGGAGCAGCTCGCGCTGCTGCACAAGGAGATCGACGACGTCGACGTCGAGTCGGCGGAAAACCTCGTCGAACACGACCTGAACTTCCATGCGCTGATCGCCGAGGCCTCGGGCAACTCCTATCTGGCGAGCCTGCTGTCCGGGCTCAACAGCCGCACCGTGCGCGCCCGGGTGTGGCGGGCCCTCACGGAGCAGGACGCCGTCGCCCGGACTCTCGCAGAACACCGGGCGATCGCGGACGCGCTGGCGAACCACGATGCCGACCTGGCCCGGGCGCTGACGATCGTCCACGTCAGCGGCGTTGAACACTGGCTCAGGCGCTCCCTGCCGGCCAAACCGGAACGGCCCGGGTCCTAGCCGCCCACCTCCATCCGCGCGGATTCGGCTTCGAAAACCTCCACCGCGGCGGCCGTCAGCGGGTCCGCGAAGAACTTATGCCACGTGGCCGGTCCGAAGGTGAAATGGGAGACCCCCAGCCGTGCCAGCGCCGAGATCTGGGCCGTCTCCCGCAGGCTTGCCACCAGGAGTTTCAGCGGCGAGGCCCCGGCGGTGATGCACTGCTGGATGGCGGCGATCTCTCCGGCCCCGTCCCGGCCGGCGTCGTTCATCCGGCCCAGGTACGGGGCCAGGAACTCCGCGCCGGCAGCCATGGCGGGCAGCGCCTGCTCCCGCGCATAGACGGCCGTGACCAGCACCCGCACACCCCGGTCCGCCAGCGCCCTGGCCGCCGCGACGCCCTCTGCGGTGGCGGGAACCTTCACCACGAGGTTGTCGCCCAGCGAGTGGATCCAGTCGCCGCGGTCCTCCAGCTCGGCCCGGGTGGAACCCCAGGACTGGACGAATACCGTGCCGGCGCCGGCCGCGGAGGCCCAGTCGACCAGCTCAGGAATCTGTCGGTTGAGCACACCCGCGCCGGCGAGGATGCTGGGGTTCGTGGTCAGTCCCGCGAACAGGCCGCTGCGCAAGAGCGGTTCGGCCTCGGCCCGCGTGGCCGTGTCCAAGTAGAAGTGCATGGCCCCGCCTAGTCCTTGCCCGGGCCGTAGGCAACGCCGGCGTGCAGGATCACGTTTGCGTACGGAGTGAACTCGCCCGAACGTACGGCCGCGCGGGCTCCGGACGTCTGCGCCTTGAACTCGGTGTGCGGCACGAACTCCGGCACGACGCCCGCCGTTTCGAGGCGTTCCAGGATCTGCGCCAGCATCGCCGGACTCGCCTCGCGGAGCTCTTCGGCCAGAGTCGCACCCTCGATCACCAACTCTGCCAGCACGGCATCGAGGACCTTGAGGAACGGCGGTTCGGAGGGGAAGTAGGCCAGATCCACGCGCTCGACCCCGGCCGGGATGGGCAGGCCCGCGTCGGTGACCACCAGGGTGTCCGTGTGGCCGGTCTCGGAAACAATGCGCGACAGCTGCCCGTTCAGGATTCCTTGGTTCTTTCTCATGCGGGTACTCCTAGTAGCTCGGGACGTTGTCGGAAAGGAACAGCTCGACGTCTGCCGCGGAGGGAAGGCTGGGTGACGCCCCCTTCTTGGTCACGGCCAGTGCCCCGGCAGCCATGGCGCGCCGGATCGCGTCGTCAATGGGCAGGCCGGCAGCAAGCGAGGCGCCAAGGTAGCCGGAGAACGCGTCCCCGGCGGCCGTGGTGTCCACCGCCGTGACAGGGAAGGACTCGAAGACGGCCTGCCGGTCGGCAGTGACCAGGACCGCGCCGGCGGAGGCGAGAGTGATGATGGCGCCGCCGGTTCCCTGGGCCAGAAACCACTCTCCGGCGCGGATGGCGCTGGCCTGGTCCGTGACCGGAATCCCGGTGATCAGGCTCGCCTCCGTCTCGTTCGGGGTCACATAGTCCACGCTTGCCCAGGTCTGCTGGTCCAGCGCGGCGGCCGGCGCCGGGTCCAGAATGACCGTCAGCCCGGCCGCCCGGGCTGCCCGGACCGCGTGCGCGGCCGCTTCCCGGGGGATCTCGAGCTGGGTCAGCAGTACCGATGCCCTGGCCGCCAGCCGCGTGATCGCGGCGGTGATCTGTTCCGGCCCCAGATGGTCATTGGCGAGCGGCACCATCACAATGTCGTTTTCGCCGGAGTCGTCCACCCTGATGTGGGCGATTCCGGTGGGAGCTTCGACCACACGCAGCTCGCTGGTGTCGACGCCGTGGTCCTCCAGCCCTCCCGTGACCAACGGCCGGAAGAGGTCGTTGCCCACGCACCCCACCATGAAGGAGGGTGCGCCGGCGAGGCCGCTCGCGACGGCCTGGTTGGCTCCCTTGCCTCCCAGCAGCAGGGTGAACTCCTCGCCGAGGATGGTTTCCCCTCTTTTTGGCAGTCTTTTGGAAAAAGTCGTGACGTCCGCAGTGATGCTGCCGACGATGATGACGCCTTGTCGGCCGTTTCCGCTCTGGTTTGTCATATGTCAGTCCTTATAGATCAGATGTTTAGTGCTTTGCGATGGAGGCGACCGACTCCAGCTGGCCCCGGATAAAGTCGTTGGCGTGGGCGCCCAGGTCCGCCGAATCGTCCCACAGGTTGCGCCAGACGCCCAGGGTGTTGCTCAGGTGTTCGTCCACCACGGCGGAGGAGAAGGATTCGAAGACCACGGGGCCGTCGTAGCCGGTGAGGGCGAGGCCGCGGAAGAAGGCGCCGAAGTCCACGTTGCCGGAGCCGAGGTAGCCGCGGTGGCTCTCGCCGATGTGCACGTAGCCCAGCTTGTTGCCCGCCGCCAGCACGGGGCTCAGCAGGTCCGGCTCCTCGATGTTCATGTGGTACGTGTCCAGATGCAGGTAGACGTTGGGGTGGCCGATCTCCTCGATGAACCCCAGGGCATGCCTGCCGGTGTTGAGCAAGTTGCTTTCGTAGCGATTCACCACTTCCAGGCCGAGGCGGATGCCGAGAACTGCTGCGCGCTCCGCGAGCCGCCGCAAGGCATCGGCGCTGTTGCGCCGGCCTGCTTCAGTAGCGGGCCTGGAATACTTCTGCATGGCGCTGTAGATCACGCCGCACAGGTAGTCCGCCTCAAGATCGTGCACGATTTCCAGGCACTTGTTCAGGGTCTCTTCGCCCCTTGCGACCACGGCCGGATCCTCGCTGCTGAGGTCGGTCTGCGCGGTCAGACCTAGCGAGGCGGTGGCGGCCAGCCCTTGTTCCTTGAGGGAGCGGGAGGCCTGCTTCGGGTCGAAGGACCATGGGTCCATAAGCGGGATTTCCAGTAAGTCGAAGCCGGCTTCGGCCGTCATTCGTGCTGACTCCGCGAAAGAAATCGGGTCCAGCGAGCCGTTCCAGACTAGGCTGTGGCAGCCAATCATCATATGTTTCTCCCATAACGATTTCTAAACATCCGACCAAAGGGTGTGTTTTAGGTCATATTTGACCTTACTCTAGTTATGGACCAAGGATAGATACATCGAGATACAAGTTGAGGCCGGCAGTGTTGCCGGCCGTCGTCCGAAATCCACCGAGTACCGGCCGCAAGGCACCAGCGTTATCTCCGAAGAAGTAGGTGAGACAGTGGGTGAACCACTACTGAAGGTCGAAGGGATCAGCAAAAGCTTTCCCGGCGTCCAGGCTCTGAGTGATGTCCACTTCGACGTCCATAAAGGCGAGGTTATCGCCCTCGTCGGCGAGAACGGCGCAGGAAAGTCCAGCCTGATGAAGATCCTCTCCGGCATCTACCAAAAGGATGCCGGGACCATCTACCTCGAAGGCGTCCCGGTCCAGATCGACGGCCCGCGCCATGCCCAGGAACTCGGCATCATCATCGTCCATCAGGAAATGAACCTGATGTCCCACCTCACGGTGGCCCAGAACATTTACATCGGCCGCGAGCCGAGGCGTCTCGGCGGCCTTCTGTTGGACGAGAAGAAGCTGAACCGGCAGACCGCCGAACTGCTAAGCCGGCTTGGGATCAAGGAATTCGCCCCGACCGACCTGGTCGAGAACCTCACCGTCGCGAAGCAGCAGATGGTCGAGATCGCCAAGGCGCTGTCCTTCGACGCGAAGGTCGTCATTATGGACGAGCCGACGTCGGCCCTCACCACCTCGGAGACCGAGACCCTGTTCCGCCTGATCGGGGACCTCCGCGACCGCGGCGTAGGCGTGATCTACATTTCCCACCGGATGGAGGAGCTGAGGCGGATTACCGACCGCATCACCATCCTGCGCGACGGGAAATACATCGCGACCATGGATACCGCCACGGCCAGCCAGCACGAAGTGATCAAGCTGATGGTCGGCCGGGAGATCGACGAGAACGCCCGACCGGAGAACGTCCGCCGGGACAACGTGGACGACGTTGTCCTGCGGGTGGAAAACCTCAGCACCCGGAAACTGCTCAAGGACGTCAGCTTCGAGCTGCGGCGCGGCGAGATCCTGGGATTCTCCGGACTGATGGGTGCGGGCCGGACGGAACTGGCCCGGGCCATCATCGGCGCGGACCGGATGACCGAGGGGCGGATCTTCGTCAACGGCAAGGAAGTCAAGATCGGCCAGCCCGCCGACGCCGTCAAGCACGGGATCGGCTACCTGTCCGAGGACCGCAAGAGCCTGGGCCTGCTGCTGGACCGTGACGTGAACACCAACATCCTGCTGTCCTCGCTGGGCAACTACACGAATCCCGTTGGGTTCATGAAGTCGGGCTCGGGCAAGGGCACCTCCCAGAAGTACATCGACTCGCTCCGGATCAAGACGCCGTCGATGTTTGCGACCACGAAGAACCTCTCGGGTGGCAACCAGCAGAAGGTCGTCATCGCCAAATGGCTGGCCCGCGACTGCGACATCCTCATCTTCGATGAGCCGACGCGCGGCATTGACATCGGTGCGAAGGAAGAAATCTACCGCTTGCTCAACGACCTGGTGGCGCGGGGCAAGTCGATCATCATGATCTCCTCGGAACTGCCGGAGGTCCTCCGGCTGTCCCACCGGATCATGGTCATGGCCGGAGGCCGCATCACCGGGGAAATCGACAGCGACGGTGCTGATCAAGCAACAATCATGGACTACGCCACACGTGTGGAGCAGCAGGGAGCGGAAAAATGAGCGAAGTAAAGTCTGAACCGCGCACGGAGGCGCCCGCGGGCGCGGTCAAGCGCGAATCACCCAGGGGATCCTTCCTGCGCCAGCGGCTGCAGCAGTCGCTGGCCTTCGGAACCCTGATCGTCCTGCTTGCCTTCTTCTCCCTGGCCAGCGGCAACTTCTTCACCTGGACGAACATCTCCGGAATCCTGCTGTCCACCGCGGTGATCGGCATCCTGGCGTTCGGCACCACACTCGTGATCATCACCTCCGGAATCGACCTCTCGATCGGAACGGGCATGACGCTGTGCTCGGTGGTCACGGGCCTTTTGCTGGTGAACCTGCAGCTCCCGCTGTACATTGGCGTGCTGGGCGGCATCGCAACGGGCGCCTTGATGGGCCTGATCAACGGCCTGAACGTTTCCATCCTGAAGCTTCCGCCGTTCATCGCCACCCTGGCCATGATGCTGATCGCCCAGGGCCTTGCCCTGGTCCTCTCCGGCGTACGGCCGATCTACTTCAGCAAGGTGCAGGGTTTCAAGGACATCGCCCTGGGCCAGCTCATCCCGGGCCTGCCCAACGCCGTCCTGATCCTGGTCCTGACCGGCATCGCGGCGTACCTGGTGCTCGGCAAGACCCTGCTGGGCCGCTACATCTTCGCGATCGGCAGCAACGAGGAAGCCACCAAAATTTCCGGCGTCAACACCGGCAAGTGGAAGATCCTCGTCTACACGGTCGCGGGCATCTTCACCGGCGTGGCCGGCGTCGTCATCGCCGCCCGCCTCGACTCCGCGCAGCCGCAGCTGGGATCCGGCTACGAACTGCAGGCCATCGCCGCGGTCATCATTGGCGGAACCTCCCTCCTCGGCGGCCGGGGCTCGGTCCTCGGCACCCTTATCGGCGCCCTCATCATGAGCGTGCTGATCAACGGCCTGCGCATCATGTCGGTGCAGACCGAGTGGCAGACCGTCGTGGTGGGCATCGTGATCCTCGTCGCCGTGTTCACCGACTCGCTGCGCCGCCGCCGGGAGGCCTAGGCGGGGCCCGCCGCAGCCCACCAGGCCGGCGACCGGGCCACGGAAAAATTAGTTCCAAAAATAACTTGTATCTACCTGTACTTAACGTTCGAAACCAACAACAATGGTCAAGGGCCCGCAATGTTGCCGGCCCGCTCACTGGATGGAGATTTACATGAAACTCGGCAAAAAGACCCTCGCGGCGGGCGTCCTCGCCGCAGCTCTTTCCTTGACCGCCTGCGGCGGCTCCGGCAGCGCGACCCCCAGCGGCGGGGGCGATGGCGGTACCCCGTACGTGGCCATGATTTCCAAGGGCTTCCAGCACCAGTTCTGGCAGGCTGTGAAGAAGGGTGCCGAGGATAAGGCCAAGGAACTCAACGTCAAGATCACCTTCGAGGGCCCGGCTGCCGAAACCGAAGTCGATTCGCAGCTGCAGATGCTCCAGGCGGCCATCGACAAGAAGCCGACGGCGATCGCCTACGCCGCCCTGGACCCGGAAGCCTGTGTCCCGGCGATTGAGCAGGCCAAGGCAGCCAACATCCCCGTGGTCCAGTTCGACGCCGGCTGCAAGAGCGACTACCCGGTGAACCTGGCCAAGACCAACAGCATGGATGCCGGCGCCATGGCGGCCGACCACATGGCTGAACTGATCGGCAAGAGCGGCGAGATCGCCGTCGTCGGCCACAGCCAGATCAACAGCACCGGTGTGGAACGCCGCGACGGCTTCCTGAACGAGATGAAGGCCAAGTACCCGGACATCAAGGTTGTCGACGTCCAGTACGGCGACGGTGACCACCTGAAGTCCGCGGACATCGCCAAGGCGATGATCCAGGCCCACCCGAACCTCAAGGGCCTCTACGGCACCAACGAGGGCTCGGCCGTCGGCATCGTCAACGCCGTCACCGAACTCGGCCTCAAGCCGGGCAAGCTCACCGTCATCGGCTTCGACTCCGGCAAAGCCCAGCTCGACGCGATCCGCAGCGGTCTGATGGCCGGCGCCATCACGCAGGATCCGATCGGCATGGGTGCCGCCACGGTGCAGGCCGCGATTGACGCCTCCAAGGGCAAGTCCATGGCGAAGGTCACTGACACCCCGTTCTACTGGTACGACAAGAACAACATGGACGACGCCAAGATCGCAGCTGTCCTCTACCAGTAAGCTGCTCCACCACTAAGCAGCGGCCGCTGCACCTGGCAGCACACACAAGAGAGGCCCCGGATTTCTCCGGGGCCTCTCTCTGTGTGTGCTGCGGCCGGTCGGCGGACCGGCGTTGCCTAGTCGGGCTCGGGGCCGGTGCGCCACTGCAGCACCCGGGCGGCATTGCCCACCAGGATCCGGTCCACCGCGGCAGCGCCGACGCGGTCCGCGAGCCGCGGAACGAAGCGCTCGGAGAGGTAGGCCAGGCCGGGCATCCCGCCATAGGAGACGTACCGGGTGCGCCGGGCGACGTCGCCGCCGAGCAGCAGGCGGCCTCCACCGCCGCCGGCGATGACCTGCTCGGCGAGGGTGATGATCTCCGCGTCCGTGCGGCCCTTGGGCCGGGCCATGCCGTCGTAGCCCAGGTAGGCGCCGCGGGAGGCCAGCTCGAGGTGCAGCCCGGCGTCGGGGTTGCGGTCGGCGTGGGCCAGGACCACGCGGGACTCCGGGACGCCGGCGGCGGCCAGGAGGTCGAGCAGTTCGTGGGCTGCTGTGCAGAACTCCAGGTGGACCATGACCGGGGCGCCGGTGACGGCGTGGGCCACCGCCACGGCCGCCAGCACGCGGCGTTCGAAGGCCGTGATGGACCAGTAGCCGATCCCGGCCTTCAACAACCCAGCGCGCACCGGCGCCGGGCCGGAGACGGCAGCGCCGGCCTCCGGGCCGGAGACGGCCGCCGATGGCGCTGCGGATTCGTCGGGTGACCCGCAGCCTGCCGTGAGCTCAACGGTGAACCGCCGGGCAAGTTTCTCTTCCCGCTCCCCGCGCAACCAGTGCCCTTCGGGGTAGTGCGCCTCCCGGTGGGCACCCGTGGTGGCGACGATGTGCAGCCCCGCGGCGGCGGCGATGCGTGCCGCCGCCGCGGGATTGCGCCCCAGGCCGAGCGGGGTCGCCTCCACCATCGCCGTCATGCCGGCGCCGCGCAGCAGGGCTGCTTCCCGGCCGGACAGCGCCTCGTCGTCCAGCTCGTCCCCGGGCAACAGAGGAGAGGACTGGAACAGGTGCTCGTGGTAGTTCGTCGGTCCGAGCGACGCCGGTTCGATGTCGCCGAGGACGGTGCGGACAAAGGTCATCTTGCGCTGGCCGCGGCTTCGGCCAGCTGGTCCAGCAGCTGGTCGGTGAGTTCGACGTCGAACACCTCGGCGATGACCTGGCTCCAGCCGTGGATGAAATAGCGCCAGCCGTCTACGACGGTCAGCTGGCGCCGTTCCGCCTGTTCCCGGGCCTGGGCCAGGAACTCGAGGGAGCCGCGGTAGTTGAACTCCCACACGATCGCGTCGCGGGGAAAATCGACGCCGTCCGGGAGGGGCGATCCCGGCCGGTCCTTGCCGAGGCCGCTGGCATTGACCACGAGGCTGCCCGCCGGGGCTTCGGCCATCACCCGCGCGGTGTCCCCGGGGCCCTCGACCAGCCGGTACTCGAAGAGGGCAGCGGGGAGCTGGCCCCGGGCGTGGACGTCGGCCAGGTGCTGGAGCCGGACCGGGCTGGTGTCGGTGCAGACAATCTTCTCGGGCGCGTCCGTGTGGCCGGCCAGGTACCAGCTCAGGGCGGTTCCGGCGCCGCCGGCGCCCAGGCAGATAACGTGCGCGCCGGTTTCCTTGAAGTGGCCCGGCGGCAGGAATTCCTCGAGCGCCAGGCCCGCGGTGATGGGGTCCTTGGCGTGGCCGATGAGACGGCCGTCCCGCTTGGAGATGCTGGAGATTTCGCCGCAGAGCCGGCCGAACTCGTCAACCTCGTCGAAAAGGTCGTGGGCGGCCTGGTAAAGGTCCATCTTGTGGGTTGTGACCAGGGCGCCGCGGTGGTCCTTGTCGTCGCGAATCCGGGTGACGAGCTCCCGGTACTGTTCCCGGCTGGCCCCCAGGGGGAGGTCGTGGCCGGTGAGCCGGTCGGTGGGCAGCTGGAGGATCCGGGCCCACTGCGGAAAGATCTTCATGATCGAGGACCCCGAGGTGGTCACACCGACAAATCCCATGTAGCCGTTCATGCAAGCGTCCTTTCCAAGGCGGCGCTGAAGTTGAGGGCCTTCTCGCGGACCAGGTCGTAGCGTCCGGCAGCGAGGTCTGCGGTGGAGCAGAGGTCGCCGCCGGCCCCGACGGCGACGGCTCCGGCGTCGAACCAGTCACCGATGTTGCCGGGGGTGACCCCTCCGGTGGGCATCAGGGGAACGTCCGGCAACGGGCCGCGGAGCGCCCGGAAGTAGGAGGGGCCGCCAAGGGAGGCGGGGAAGATCTTGACGACGTCGGCACCCAGGCCGACTGCGGTAAGAACCTCGGTGGGCGTCAGGGCACCGGCCATGACGAGGGATCCGGTGGCCTTCATTGCCGTCACGGTCCCGGCGACGGTGCCGGGGCTGACGAGGAACTCCGCGCCGGCGTCGACGGCGTCCTCGGCCTGGGCCCGGGTGAGGACGGTGCCGGCGCCCAGGTAGATCTTGTCGCCGTATTCGGCGCGCAGGGCGCGGATGACGGCGGGGGCATCCGGGGTGGAATAGGTGATTTCCAGTCCGGTCACACCCCCTTCCAACAGGGCGGCGGCGCCGCGGATGGCGCTCTCGGTGCTGGGAGCCCGCACGACGGCGAGGATCCCGGTCTGCCTGAGTTTGAGGAGGTCGGCCATTAGTTCACTTTCGTAGGAGTCGGGCTGACGGGGTTGGGCGGCGTCCGCCCTTCCAGGACGGCCAGCAGGTTGTCCACGGCGATGGACCCCATGCCGTCGACGGCCTGGACGGTCTGCGCCCCGAAGTGCGGAGTGATGACCACCCGGGCCGCGAGCTGCGGATCGAGCACGGGGGAGTCCTGCCCGCTCGTGTCTCCGCGCAGGGTGTCCGCGGCGAAGGCGGCGAGCACTCCGGTGCGCAGGGCCTCGGCGACCGCCTCCTCATCCACGAGTTCCGGTCGGGCGGTGTTGACCACGACGAGCGGTTTCGCAGCGGCGGCCAGCCAGGCCGCGTCGATGAGCTGCTGGCCACCCGGGGCGTGCAGGGAGATCACGTCGCAGGTGGCCGCCATTTCCGCCAGGTCCAGGGGCTCGGCGCCGAGGCTCCTGATCAGCTCGGGTCCCATGAACGGGTCCGAGGCGTACACGGGGGAACCGAATCCGGAGAGCAAGCGGGCCACGATTTGCCCGATCCGGCCGAAGCCCACCAGGCCCACGGTCAGCGAGCCCAGCTCGCGGCCCCGGGTGACCGACCAGTCCCGGTTCCGCACCCGGCGGTCGCCCTCCGGAACGGTGCGCAGGACGGACAGCATGAGAGCCAGGGCATGCTCGGCGACAGCATTGGAATTGGCGCCGGGGGTGTTCGTGACCACCACGCCCCGCTCGGCTGCGGCCCGGACGTCCACGGCTTCGAACCCCACCCCGTAGCGGGCCAGGACTTTCAGCCGCGGCGCCGCGTCCAGGTGGGCCGCGGTGACCTCGCCGGTTCCGGCGATCCACCCGTCCGCCACCGCCAGATCGGCGCCGATGGCGTCCAGCGAGTGGTCCGAGGGGCCACGCCGAACGGTGTGGCCGCGGCTTTCCAGGCGGGAGACCAGGTCTTGTTCGCCGGAGGAGAAGGAGCGGGAGGTGACGAGGATGACCGGCATCAGTGTTTCCCCCGGCGGGTGGGGAACCACGGTTCCAGCTGGCCGTAGGCGTCGAGGAATATCTCGTGGGCGGCCGTGTAGCGCTCGTGCGCTTCGCGGTCGGGCTGGAACTCGGCCGTCACCCGGGACAGGTCCCGGGCGACGCTGAAGTCGTCCACGAGTCCGAGTCCCACGCTGGCGGTCACGGCGGCGCCGAGGCTGTTGGCCTCTTCGACGATGCTCCGGCGCCGGACGGTCACGCCCCAGACGTCGGCCATGATCTGCAGCCAGGTGTCGCTGGCCGCACCGCCGCCAATGGCGTCGATCCGGCTGATGGCCGCCCCGGCGTCGTTGAAGGCGTTGACGCACGTTCCCAGGTTGAAGGCCACACCCTCGAGGACGGAGCGGATCATGTTCGCACGGCCGTGGTGCATCTCGAGGCCGACGAACGCGCCGGCGGCCTGGGGGTTCCAATAGGGAGAGCGCTCGCCGAGCAGGTGCGGCAGGAAGTACAGTCCCGATTCGCTCGCAGTTGCCCCGGCCGCTTCGGCAATGAGCCGATCAAAGCGGTCCTTCTCGCCGCGGTCGGAAAACAGTCCGACGGCCCACTGGAGGGACGCGCCGCCGGCCTGCATGGTCGCGGTCGGGACGTACTTCCCGTCGATGACATGGTCGAACGTCATGGTCCGGCGGAGCGGGTCGATCAGCGGCGCGGCCGTGACGATCTGCACCCACGAGGAGGAGCCAAGGTAGACGTACGCCTGGTCGTCCTCGGAGACGACGCCGGCGCCTACGGCCGCGACCGGGCCGTCACCGCCGCCCATCACCACCGACGTCGAGGTTCCCAGGCCCGTGGCCGCCGCAGCGGCGGAGGTGAGGGGACCGACGACGTCGGTGGACTTGAGGATTTCGGGAAACAGTGCCGGATCGATCCGGGCGGCGGTCAGCATCCGCTCGGACCAGGTTCCGGTGGTCTGGTCGTAGACGTTCGTGGCGGAGGCGTCGGAGTGATCCGTCGCGAGCCGCCCGGTGAGACGGTGCACCACGTAGTCCTTGGCAAGGCAGACGTGGCGGACCCGGCTGAAGACCTCGGGCTCGTTGTCCCGGACCCACATGACCTTGCTCAGCGAATAGGTGGGGTTGATCCGGTGGCCGAGCATGGCGTAGGCCTCCTGCTCGTCGAAGGCCCCGGCCAGTTCGTCGGACTGGGCGACGCTCCGGTGGTCGGCCCAGATCAGGGCGGGCCGGACCGGCGCGTAGTTGCCGTCGAGGAGCACGGCCCCCATCATCTGCCCGCCGACCACCAGGCCCTGCACCGATGACGGATCGACGCCGGTCTCGGCCAGCAGTTTTTGCGTGGCCTGGACCACCGCGTTCCACCAGACGTCGGGGTCCTGCTCGGCGCGGCCGCCGGCAGCGAAGTGCGGCTCGTAGCCAATGGTGACGGCCCGCAGGAGGGTTCCGTCAGGCTCGTGCAGGGATGCCTTGTTGCCCGTCGTGCCGAGATCGTGAGCGATGATCATGGGACCGGTCCTTCCGTCTTAGGCCTGTGCTGCGAAGAAGGGTGCGAACTCGTGGCCGGAGTCCGCGGAGTAGACGCGCTGGCCCATGCCGTGTTCAAGGACCCAGCCGTAGTCGTGGCCCGCGCAGCCCGGGTAGACCGCGAGGAACTTGTAGGGCTCGGAGCCCACGTTGATACTGCGGTGCGCCCAGCCGGGCGGAATGTAGCCGATCACGCCGGGGGCCATGTCAACCCAGGAAGTGTTCTCGCCGTCGAACATCAGCAGCCCGCCCTGCCCGGAGATGCCCAGGTAGATTTCGCCCTGGTGGTTCGGGTGCTGGTGTCCCTTGGTCATCCAGAACTCCCCGGCGGTGGTGCCGGGCTGGATTGTGGTGATGGACTGCGGGAGTTCCCGGTCCGCTTCCGGGACCGGCGTGGAAACCACCGAGTAGACCACGGGGTTGCCGTTGGCGACGGCCTCGTTCCAGGCGTCCTTGTCCGCGAACAGGCCTTCAAGGTCCGACATGCGGCGTTCCAGCGTCGGGCCTTGCGGCGACAGAGTGCCGGCCTGCGCGTCGAAGCGGATGGTCATGGGCGGAACGGGGGGAGTGATGAATTCGCTCACGGGCAGAAGTCTCCTGAGGATCAGCAAATGGTCCGTTGCCGAAGCGGCAACCTGTAATTACAGGTTACATGCCCAGTGGGTCCTTGGGAATCGTCAGGAGGCGCGGGCCTGCCCGGCCCGGACGTTCAGCCGGTGGTGACCCGGTGGAAGCCAGCCGTGCCGGAGCCCGCCGAGGCGGCGTCAATGACCACCTCAAAACGGCTCTGGTCTCCGCGGTGGTGGGCCACGAAGAATTCCAGCGGCCGGTCCGCCGCGTCGTAGACGATGCTCCGCAGCTGCATCAGCGGGGCGCCCTTCACGATGCCCAGCGCCTCGGCCTGCGTCTTGTTTGCCACCGTGGCCTCGACCGAGCGAATGCCGTGGTGCGCCCGGATGCCCTTGCTGGCCAGCAAGGCGTACAGCGACTGGTTGCGGAGGTCGGCCCCGAGCACGATCTCGGCCATGTCGCCGGGAAGGTAGGTCGTGGTGAGGGACCAGGGGGAATCCTCAACGTAGCGGAGCCGCTCAAGGGCGACGACGGGTTCGCCCGCTGGGATCCGGAGCGCTTCGGCCACCGTGTCGTCGGCCGGGACCAGCTCCTGGCGGCGGACATCGCTGTAGACGCTGCCGCCTCGGGATTCCACGTCCGCGTAAAGGCCGCGCAGGGTATGGACCAGGCTTTCGGAGACCTTGCGGGGGGCCACGAAGGTGCCCTTGCCCTTGACCCGTTCGATCACGCCGTCGTGTTCGAGCTGCCCGAGCGCCTGCCGGACCACGGTGCGGGAAACCCCGTACAGTTCGCACATCCCGTGCTCGCCAGGGAGACGGTATCCCGGTGCCAGCTTGCGGGTTGAGATTTCCAGGATCAGCTGGTCGCACAGCTGTTTGTACATCGGCAGCGATGCGTCCTTGACCATCTTGGCCGGGGAGGCGTCGCTCGGCACCGCGGTGTGCGCGGGGGCCGCGGCTGGGGGGTTTGTCATGGGAAGCGCCATTCTGTGCATCCGGCGTCGGCACGCCTGAAGAACATCTTAGACCGGGCGCCACAGGCCCCGGACGGGAAAGATCAGGCTACCGTGCCGCGGCGATATACCCGCCGCGCCGTGGCGGCGAGGACGTTGTCCTGTTCGGCGGGGCTGAGCGTTTCGATCAGTTCCTTCAGCACCTGCCAGGTCTGCTGATAGCCGCCGGAGAGGACCGACACGGGCCAGTCGCCGCCGTACATGAGCCGTTCCGCACCGAACAGCTCGAGGGACTCATGGAACACCGGCGCCAAGGCGGAAGCGTTATATTCTGCACCGGGAATATGAAGTCCGGAGAGCTTCGCCACCGTGTTGGGGCGGCCCGCACACGCGGTCAGTTCGCGGCGCCATCGCGCCATCGCGTCCGGGTCGGTGAGCGGCGGTTTGCCCAGGTGGTCCACGACGACGGTGAGCTCCGGCAGTGCCCCGGCCAGGTCGGCCGCGGCCCCCAAATGGCGCGGGAATGCGTCGGGGACGTCGAAGGGCAGGCCGGCCGCGGCGAGCAGGGAGAGCGATTCGCGGACCGGGGCGAGGGCGAGGAAGCCGTCCCGCGGGTCGTCGTGGACCAGGTGCCGGACCCCGCAGAACTTGTCCGATTCCAGCCACTGGTCCAGCTGGGCCCCTGCGTGGGCGGGCGAGTCCAGCTGGATCCAGCCGACCACCCCGCGGATCCACGGCTCGGCATCCGCCGTTTCCAGCAGGAACCCGGTGTCCTCCAGCGTGTCGTCCGCCTGGACGAGGATCGCCTCCGCCACGCCGGCCGCATCGAGCTCAGTCCGGGCCTGCGCGGCGGTGAAGGTCCGCTTCAGCTCCGGCACCGAATCCAGCCAGCCATACCGGCTGCGGCCCAGGCACCACAGGTGCAGGTGCGAGTCCACCGTGGGCAGCCCGCTCACCGGGGAACCAGCCCCTCCGCTTCGAGCGCGTCCCAAAGGTCCCGGGGGAGCGCCCGGTCCATGCCGGCGATGTTGGCACTGATCTGCTCCGCGCCCCGCGCCCCGATGACCACATTGCACACGGCCGGGTGCCGCAGTGGGTACTGGATGGCGGCGTCGGGCAGGTCCACCCCGAACGAGGCGCAGACGGCGGCAAGCCGCCGTGCCCGGGCCAGCAGCTCTTGCGGCGCCGGTCCGTAGTTGTAATGGGCATCCGCCGGGACTTCAGCCGTGGCCAGGATGCCCGAGTTGAACACTCCGGCGGCGACGACGCCGACGCCGCGTTCGACGCATCGGGGCAGCAGCCCGGTCAGGGCGGGCTGCTCGAGCAAGGTGAAGCGGCCGGCGAGCATGACCAGGTCCAGTTCCGCGCGATCGACGAGCGTGTGCAGGGCCTCCGCGGAGTTGGATCCCACCCCGATGGCCCGGACGAGGCCCTCGGCCTTCAACCGCTGCAGGGCCGGCAGGGCCTCACTGAGAGCGGCGTCCATGTCGTAGGCATCAGGGTCGTGCAGGTAGAGGATGTCCACCCGGGAGATGCCCATGCGGTCCAGGGAGTCCTCCAGGCTTTGCCGGATGCCGCGCTCGGTGAAGTCCCACCGCCGGGTGCTCCGGGCCGGGACGGCGAAGCCCTCGGTGTCCGGTTCGCCGGGCCGGAAGGCCGGATTGGGCTCCAGCAGGCGGCCGGCTTTGGTGGAGATGACGTAGTCCTCCCTGGGGCAGGTGCGGAGGAAGTCGCCGAGCCGCCGTTCCGAGAGCCCGAGTCCATAGTGCGGCGCCGTATCGAAATAGCGGATCCCGCCAAGCCAGGCGGCCTCCAGGGTGCGGCGGGCGTCGTCGTCATCCATGCTCGAATACAGGTTCCCGAGAGCGGCGGCGCCGTAGCCCAGCCGGCCGAGGGGCAGTTGCGTCATTGCCGTGCAAGCTCCCACACCATCGGGATGCCGCGGTCCTCGCCCGAATAGTCGTCCTCGACCTCGAGGAGCTCGGCCATTTCCGCCTGCCAGGGGACGTTCGCAGGGTGCTCGGCCAGGAACTTGCGCATGGTGGCGTAGTCCTCGACCTCCACGACGTGGAAAAGTTCGCGTCCGCTGCGCCAGATCCGCCAGCTGTGGACGCCGATCCCGCGCATGGCGTCCGCGAGCTCGGCGGGAATCCGCGCATGGATCCGGTCGTAGTCGGCCTCGCGGCCGGGCTTGAGCCGGGTGTGCAGGGCGATGCGTTCCGGGGTTGTGCTCATCGGATTAGCCTGCCACAGCTTCAGCCGGAGCGGACCACGCCGGACCGGCCGGGAAGGAGAACTCAGCGAGCGAGTGCGCTCTCATTTCGCTGCCGCCGCCCGGGGCGGCCGGGGGCCAGTAGCGCCCGCCATGGACGTCGACCGGGACGACGAAGTGCTCATGGAGGTGGTCGACGAATTCGATCATCCTGCCCTCGAGCTGCCCGGAAACTGCCACGTAGTCGAACATCGAGAGGTGCTGAACGGCTTCGCAGAGGCCTACGCCGCCGGCGTGCGGGCAGACCCGGACCCCGAACTTGGCCGCGAGGAGCAGGATGGCGATGTTTTCGTTCACGCCGGCAACTCGCGCCGCGTCGAGCTGCAGCACCTCGAGGGATCCGGCCTGCAGCATCTGCTTGAACACCACCCGGTTCTGGACATGCTCCCCGGTCGCCACCGGAATCGGGGCGATGGCGCGGGCGATCGCGGCATGGGCCAGGATGTCGTCCGGGCTCGTCGGTTCCTCCACCCAGGCGAGGTCGGGGTCGCCGAGGCCGCGGATCCATTCGATGGCCTCCGTGGTGTCCCAGCGCTGGTTCGCGTCCACGGCGATCTTGATGGCCGGTCCGCAGGCGTCCCGGGCGACGCGCAGACGCCGGACGTCATCCGCCAGGTTGGCGCCAACCTTGAGCTTGACCAGCGGGAAGCCGTCCGCGACGGCCTCGCGGCACAGCCGCGAAAGCTTGGCATCGTCGTAGCCGAGCCAGCCCGGGGTGGTGGTGTACGCCGGATAGCCGGCGCGGAGCAGCTCGGACTCTCGACCCGGACGGCCGGCTTCTGCGCCCCGCAGGATAGCGAGGGCCTCTTCCGGGGTGAGGGCGTCGCTGAGGTAGCGGAAGTCCACCAGGTCAACCAGCTCTTCGGGCGACAGCCGGGACAGCAGCTGCCACAGCGGCAACCCGGCGCGTTTTGCTTTCAAGTCCCACAGGGCGTTGATGGCCGCCCCGATGGCCATGTGCATGATCCCCTTCTCCGGCCCCAGCCAGCGCAGCTGCGAGTCGTGCACCATGGAGCGCCAGGTACCGCCCATGTCATCGAGCAGCTCCTCGGCGTTCCGGTCCTGGAGATAGGGGACGAGGGCTGTCAGGGCGCTGGCCACCACTTCGGTGCCGCGCCCGATAGTGAAGACGAAGCCGTGGCCTTCAAGGTCGTCGCCGGCGTCGGTGCCGATCACCAGATAGGCCGCCGAGTAGTCCGGGTCGGGATTCATGGCATCCGAGCCGTCCAAGGACGACGACGTCGGAAAGCGGACGTCACTGACCGTGACGGCGGTGATGGTACTCACGTGGGAACTCCTCATGCTCCGGGCAGCCCCGGAATCTCGCGTCGCCCGGTCGGGCGGTGAATTCGACAGTAAACATCCGATGTATGGCTTGTCAACGACGGTGTGGTCTGTATTGTGGTGTGCGACACCTTTCCGCGCGGCCGGTCCGGCCGCCGGGTTAGCGGCGGGCAGAGTTGCCCGATTTGGAGGAAGTGTGAAGTTGGTTCGCTTGGGCCCCGCTGGTGCGGAACGCCCCGCCGTGATTGCTGCAAATGGCGCAGGTACGGAAAAGACATATGATCTATCTCCCCTGACTTCGGACATCACCGGCGAGTTCCTTGCCGGCGGGGGAATTGCCGCCACGCGGAACGCCCTGGAGCGCGGAGAGCTTGAGCCGCTGGATCCCGCCGGCCTCCGGGTCGGCGCTCCGATCACCCGTCCGTCCGCGGTCATCTGTGTGGGTATGAACTACGCCGCGCATGCCGCCGAATCCGGGGCGCTGCCGCCCGAGGTTCCCATTATCTTCCTCAAGACGCCCAACACAGTCGCTGGCCCGGATGATGCGGCGTTCATCCCGCGCAATTCCACCAAGACCGACTGGGAGGTCGAACTCGGGGTGGTGATCGGCCGGCGCGCCAGCTACCTCGGCTCGCCGGCCGACTCTGCCGCGCACATCGCGGGCTATCTGGTTGCCAACGATCTGTCCGAGCGTGCCTTCCAGATCGAGGAGTCCGGCGGCCAGTGGTCCAAGGGCAAGTGTTCGCCCGGGTTCTCCCCGCTCGGGCCGTGGCTCGTGCCCGCCGACGAGGTCGAACCGGGCAGGCTCCGGCTCCGCAGCTGGGTCAACGGCGAGCCCCGCCAGGATTCCAGCACGGCTGACATGGTCTTCCCGGTCGACTTCCTGATCCACCACCTGAGCCAGTACCTCACCCTCGAGCCCGGCGACGTGGTCCTCACCGGCACCCCGCAGGGCGTGGCGCTCTCCGGCAAGTTCCCGTACCTCAAAGCCGGTGACGTCGTCGAGGTCGAGATCGAGGGCCTGGGCCGGCAGCGGCAGGTCTTCGCGCAGTCCTGAACAGCCGCCGCGCCAGCCTGCCTCGCCGCCTGCCCGGCCCGGCAGGCGGCGAGCAAGCAATTAAATGTCTTTGGAAAGGACAAGCATGACAACGGAGATGGATGGGCTGGTCGCGATTGTGACCGGAGGTGCTTCCGGCATCGGCGCCGCGGCAGCCGCCCGGCTCGCCGCCGCCGGAGCCTCGGTGGCGGTCCTGGACCTGAACCCGGAGGACGCCGCGAAGGGGCACTTCGCGGTGCGCTGCGACGTGGCCGACGACGCCTCCGTGGTCGCGGCAGTCCAGGGGGTCGCCGAACACTTTGGCCGGATCGACGTCGTCGTCAACAACGCCGGGATCGGCGCCCAAGGCACGATCGCGGACAACGACGACGATGAATGGCACCGCGTCCTCGACATCAACGTGCTCGGCATGGTGCGGGTCAGCCGGGCCGCACTGCCGCATCTGCGGCGCTCGCCGGCCGCCGCGATCGTCAACACGTGTTCCATCGCGGCCACGGCGGGGCTGCCGCAGCGGGCGCTGTACGGTGCCAGCAAAGGCGCGGTCCTGTCCCTGACGCTGGCCATGGCCGCGGACCATATCCGCGAAGGCATCCGGGTCAACTGCGTGAACCCGGGCACCGCTGACACCCCGTGGATCGGCCGCCTGATGGCCCAAAGCGACGATCCGCAGGCCGAACGCGCCGCCCTCAACGCCCGCCAGCCCCACGGCCGGCTGGTCACCGCGGACGAGGTGGCGGCCGCCATCACCTACCTCGCGTCACCGGCCTCCGGCTCCACGACCGGAACCTCCTTGGCGGTTGACGGCGGCATGCAGGGCCTGCGCCTGAGGCCGGCACAGTGACGGATCAGCCGGTCCGGGCGGTGCTCGGCGTCGACATCGGCACCAGCAGCAGCAAGGGCGTCGTCGTGGACCTGGAGGGCAAGGTGCTCCGTTCCGCCGCGCGCAGCCACGAGGTAAGCCGGCCCCGGCCGGGCTGGGCCGAGATGGACGGGGACCTGTGGTGGGAGGAATTCGCCGCGATCAGCCGCGAACTGCTGGCCGGCACGGGCGCGGACGAACAAATCGTCGCCGTCGGCGTCAGCGGCATGGGCCCCTGCGTCCTCGTCACCGACCAGGACGGCACCCCGCTGCGCCCGGCGATCCTTTACGGCATCGACTCCCGGGCCACCGAGCAGATCGAGTCCCTCACCGCTGAGTTGGGCGGCGACGAGCTCATTATGGAGCGCTGCGGCTCCGTGCTGTCCACCCAGGCCGTCGGGCCCAAGCTGGCGTGGCTGGCCCGGCACGAGCCGGACACTTTCGCCAGGAGCCGCCGGCTTTTTATGCCCTCCTCCTGGCTGGCCTACCAGCTCACCGGCGCGTACGTGCTGGACCACCACTCCGCCAGCCAGTGCACGCCGTTGTACGACACCCGGACGCTGGAATGGTATCCGCCCTTCGCGAGCAAGATCGCTCCCGGGCTGGAACTTCCGCCGCTGCTCTGGCCCGGCGACACCGCCGGGTACGTCAGCGCGGAGGCCGCCGTCGCCACCGGGCTTCCGGCCGGAGTCCCGGTGATTGCCGGAACCATCGACGCCTGGAGCGAAGCCGTCAGCGTGGACAGCCAGAACAATGGCGACCTGATGCTGATGTACGGCACCACCATGTTCCTGGTCAACACCGTCCCGGACCGGGTCACCTCACCCCAGCTGTGGGGGACGGTCGGCGCGTTCGAGGGAACCCGCAACCTGGCCGGCGGGATGGCCACCTCCGGGGCGGTCACGTCCTGGCTCAAGGAACTGTTCGGCTCCCTCGACTTCCCGGAACTGCTGGAGCTGGCCGCCGCCTCGGGCCCCGGCGCCCGTGGACTCCTGATGCTGCCCTACTTCGCCGGCGAACGGACCCCGGTGGCGGATCCGCAAGCCCGCGGCATCATTGCCGGGCTGACCCTCTCGCACACCCGCGGCGACCTGTACCGCGCCGCCCTGGAGGCCACGGCACTGGGCGTCCGGCACAACATCGAGTCCATGGAGCTGGCCGGCGGAAACATCCGGCGCATCGTGGCCGTCGGCGGCGGAACCCAGGGTGAGCTGTGGACCCAGATCGTTTCCGACGTGACCGGGCAGCCGCAGCTCATTCCGAGCCAGACCATCGGCGCCAGCTACGGCGCCGCGTATCTGGCCGCGGGCACGGTTGCCGAGGTCCGGATCAGCGAGTGGAATCCGCCCGCCCGGACCGTCCACCCCAACCCTGCCGTGAGCGCGGACTATGAGGAGCTGTACGACCTCTACTTACGCCTTTACCCGGCCACCCAGGACATTGCCCACGCCCTCGCCGGACGCGAGGAACGTCTGAGCCCCCAAAACCTTGAAAGGGAAACCACACCATGAGCAGTTACACCTTCCCGTCCATCACGGAAACCCCCGACGCCGAGGCCAACACGGTCTACACCATCAGCAGCGGCGACCTGCGGCTCGCTGCCAACACCAAGTGCTGGCCCACCCAGCAGCAGCTCGAAGGGCACTTCGCGGCCGCCGTGGAGTCCCTCGGCTACCAGGTGGTCCGCGCGCACGGCGTCAACCCCGACACCGGGCATGGCTTCATCGACAGCCAGCGCATGGGTATGGAAGTTTTCAAGAACATTCCGCCGACGGCGCCGGTGGTGGTTGTCGAGGCCGTCTGGCAGTACAGCCACCACGTCCTGGCCGGCCTGCGCACGCACCGCGGCCCGATCCTGGTCGTGGCGAACTGGGCGGGCGACTTCCCGGGGCTGGTGGGCCTGCTTAACCTCACCGGAAGCCTGACCAAGGCCAAGGTCGACTACTCCGCGCTGTGGAGCGAGGACTTCACCGACGAATGGGCGGTGGGCAAGCTCAAATCCTGGCTCACCTCCGGCAGCATCACCCACGACACGAGCCACGTCCGCGAACTGCCGCCGCTGGCGGATACGGAGGAGGTTCGGCTGGGACGCGCCCTGGCGCAGCAGCTGATGGCCGACAAGGCCATCATCGGCGTCTTCGACGAGGGTTGCATGGGCATGTACAACGCCATCATCGACGACGAAATGCTCAACCCGCTGGGCATCTACAAGGAGCGGCTCTCGCAGAGCGCCCTCGTGGCCGAGATGCTGAAGGTCCCGGACGCAGAGGCCGACGCGGTGAAGAGCTGGCTCGACGACGCCGGCCTGACCTTCCACTTCGGCACCGACCCTGTGACGGAGCTGACCCCCGACCAGGTCCACAGCCAGCTCAAGATGTACATTGCCGCGCTGCGCATCTCGGACGATTACGGCGTCGACGCCGTCGGCATCCAGTACCAGCAGGGCCTCAAGGACACCGTCCCGGCGTCCGACCTGGCCGAAGGCCTGCTCAACAACGTCCAGCGCCCGCCCGTCTACTCCCGCGACGGCGGCCGGGAACTGTTCGCCGGAAAGGCGCTGCCGCACTTCAACGAGGTGGACGAGGGGGTCGCCGTCGACGCCCTCATCACCAACCGGATTTGGACCGCGATGGGGCTCGATCCTGCCACCACGCTGCACGACGTGCGCTGGGGTGCCGACTACGACGGCGAGTTCGTCTGGGTCTTCGAGATCTCCGGCTCCGTGCCGGCCTCCCACAATGGCGGCTACGACAAGTCGTACTCCATGCGACAGCCCGAGATGTTCTTTCCGCTGGGAGGCGGCACCCTCAGCGGTGTCTCCAAGCCGGGGGAGATCGTCTGGTCGCGGGTCTTCATCATGGACGACCGGCTGCACGTGGACCTGGGCCGCGGCCACGTCGTCGAGCTTCCGGCGGAGGAGACCCAACGCCGGCTGGACGCGACCGACCCGCAGTGGCCGATCATGCACGCCGTCCTCGACGGCGTCAGCCGAGATCAGCTGATGGCCCGCCACAAGGCCAACCACGCCCAGGTGGTCTACGCCCCGGACGCCGCCACGGCGGACAAGGCGCTGGAAGCCAAGGCCGCATTCTTTGCCGAGCTAGGGGTGCAGGTCCACCTCTGCGGCGACGTGGCACTCTAGGGGACAGGTGGCGGCGGCTGGCCGTCCCTGAGGTCTGGGGACGGCAACGGCCGCGGCTGGATGGAATACTCCCGGGGACACCTCGGTTGGCGCCTAAGGGACTTGGCCCGCCTTTGCAGGCAGGCCGGCCCCGCGCAATGGGCGGGAACCGCCGTCGACGCCGTATCCGGCGCCAACGGCGGTCCGCGTCCGAACCGGCTCTAACCAGCCAGAAACGGAGATGGTGGACCAATGACTGCCTACAAGACAGTGAACCCCGCGACCGGAGAAACTCTGAAGGAATTCCCGCTCGCTACCGCGGGCGAGGTGGAAGAGGCGCTCGCAGCCGCGCAGCAGGCGTTCCAGGCCTGGCGCGCCGCCCCTGTTGAGGCCCGCGCCAAGGTGATCGCCCGCGTCGCAGAACTGTACCGGGAACGCCAGGACGAGCTCGCCCGGCTGATCAGCACCGAGATGGGCAAGCCCCTGGCACAGGCCCGCGGCGAAGTGCAGCTCGTGGCCGATATTTACGACTACTACGCCGCGGAAGGCCCGGGCTTCCTCAAGGACGAGCCGCTGGAGGTCAAGGGCGGCGGCTCCGCCGTCGTCCGTTCGGCTCCGGTCGGACCCCTGCTCGGCATCATGCCGTGGAACTACCCGTACTACCAGGTGGCGCGCTTCGCGGCGCCGAACCTGGTCCTGGGCAACACGATCCTGCTCAAGCATGCCGGCAGCTGCCCGCAGTCTGCCCTCGCGATCGAGGAAATCTTCAAGGATGCCGGACTCCCGCAGGGCGCCTACACCAACCTCTTCCTCAGCAACGAGCAGGTCGCCGAGGTCATCGCCGACAGCCGGATCCAGGGCGTCTCCCTGACCGGCAGCGAGCGGGCCGGTTCGGCCGTGGCCGAAGTGGCCGGCCGGAACCTGAAGAAGTACGTGCTGGAACTCGGCGGCAGCGACCCCTTCATCGTGCTGGATTCCGATGACCTCGACGCCACCGTCAAGGCCGCCGTGGGCGGCCGGATGGGCAACGCCGGGCAGGCCTGCACCGCCTCGAAGCGGTTCATCGTGCTCGAGGACCTCTACGAGCCCTTCGTGGAGAAGTTCACCGCCCGGATGGCCGGGATCAAGCCCGGGGACCCGCTGCTGGAGGACACTAAGTTCGGTCCGCTCTCTTCGCAGAGCGCCGCGGACGGCCTGATCGAACAGATCCAGGACGCCGTGGACAAGGGCGCCACGCTCCGCACCGGCGGCCACCTCGTGGACGGCCCGGGTGCCTTCGTGGAGCCCACCGTGCTCACGGACGTCACGCCGGAGATGCGCGCCTTCTCCGAGGAGCTGTTCGGCCCGGCCGCGGTCATCTACAAGGTGGCCAGCGCCGAGGAAGCAGTCGAACTCGCCAACGGGTCCCCGTACGGGCTCGGCGGCTCGGTCTTCAGCGCCGACCCGCGCAAGGCCCAGGACCTCGCGGACCGGCTGGACACCGGCATGGTCTTCATCAACTCGGTGGCCGTAACGCAGGCGGACCTGCCGTTCGGCGGCGTCAAGCGCTCCGGCGTCGGGCGTGAGCTGGGTCGGTTCGGCATGGACGAATTCGTGAACAAGAAACTGATCCGCACCCCGCGCTAAGCGGGAGCGCCCCGGGCGGGAACGCTTCAGTGGGGACCGCTTCAGACGGGAAACCCAGCCAGGACACGGCTGCGGTCGGAGGTGAAGACCTTCCGGCCGCAGCCGTTGCCGTCCCGTTAGGCTCCTCACATGGAGAAAACGGCCACCGCAGCGGCGCGGCGCAGCCTGGCATTCGTGGGAATCAACGCGGGCCTGGCGCTGCACCCGGCGGACTCCCGGGGCGAGCCGGCCAGCTGCTTCGCCACGTTCTGGCAGGCCGACTGGTCACGCTGGGGTGCCGGGAGTGCCCTGCTGGTTGCGACCCTGCAGGGCTGGCGCAGCTACGGCACCAATGAGGCCCTCGCGAAAACCCTGGCCACCGAACTTACCCGCTATTTCCCGGAAGCGTCCAGATTCCCGCTGACCGGGATCGGGCACACCCACGACGAGTTCACGGTGGAAGTGGACCCGGCGACCGGGTTCCGCGCAACCGGCCACAAGGCGGAGCTGGCAATCAGCGGCATCCTGGACCGAAGGCAGTTCACCGCCCCCAACTTCCAGCTCGGCGAAGGCAGCGCCGCCCTGAGCAACGTTTATCTGCCCTGCAGCACCGGTCGGCTCGCGGAATTCGGGGTGGAGTGGCCGGGCACGCCGGCGGTCTATCCCGGTCCGCTGGGACCGTCCTCCTCGGCGTTCATCGCCTTGGCCGAATCCTGGGTGCTCTAGCGTCCCTGCCCGGCGGCGGCACCGGCCCGGGGCTGCGCAAGAGCGGCCAGGCGGCACGTGGCCTAGTGTTAAGGCTGGACGATGTTCAGCACACTTACGGTTCACGGAGAGGCGATGATGGCCAAGCGCAGCAACCCGGCAATGAGAATTGCCCAAAAGACCGCCCACAGCGCAATGTTCGACGCCGACGGCAAGCCCAAGCCCGGCGTCCACAACATGCTCCTGCGGGCGGTGGAAATCCAGCGGCCGCTGGTTCTGGCGAACCTGCGCCGGCTGCAGCGGAAGCACCCGAACGCCACCGCGGCGCAGCTCGCCGCCATCCTGGAACGCAACTACCTGACCGCCGTTACCGGCGGCGGCGCCCTCGTCGGCGGCTCGGCCGTTATCCCCGGCGTCGGCACCGTGGCCGCGCTGGGTCTCTCCGCCGCCGCGACCGTCGGATTCCTGGAGGCTACCGCGCTGTTCGCCACCTCGCTGGCGGAACTGCACGGGGTGCGAATGGTCGACCCGGAGAGGGCCAGCACGTTGGTCATGGCCATCATGCTCGGCGAAGAAGGCACCGCCCTGCTGAGCTCGCTGAGCGGCCACGCCGCCGGGCAGGGCAAGGGGCCAACCCAGGCCTGGGGCACGCTCTTCGCACGCAGGGCGCCGATGATCGGCTTCGGGTCGGTGCGAGAGCGGATCCAGCGGGCCTTCCTGCGGAACCTGCTCAAGCGCCAGGGCACCGCTCTGCTGGGCCGCGCCCTGCCCTTCGGCATCGGCGCCGTGGTGGGCGGCGTGGGCAACCGGATGATGGGACGCGCCGTCGTCGAAAACGCCAAGGAGGCCTTCGGCCCGATGCCGGTGACCATCCCCGGCGAGCTGAAGCCCGGCGCCGGTACCGCGGAAGCCGGCCCGGACCTGGAAGGCGGAACCCGTGGATCTGAACGCTGACCTCGGGGAGTCCTTCGGCTCTTGGACGATGGGCGATGACGCGGCGATGTTCCCGCTCGTCACCAGCGCCAGCGTGGCCTGCGGTCTGCACGCCGGGGACCCCGTCACCATGCTGGACACCTGCCGCGCGGCCTACGAACTCGACGTCAGGGTCGGCGCCCACCTGGGCTATCCCGACCTGGCCGGCTTCGGGCTCCGCGCCATGGACATGAGCTTCGACGACTTGTTCGGCGCGGTTCTCTACCAGCTCGGCGCGCTCGACGGCGTGGCCCATGCGGTGGGCGCCTCGGTGGACTACGTCAAAGTGCACGGCGGCCTCTACGACCGCACGATGCACGACGACGAACAGGCCTCCGCCGTGGTCGCCGCCATCCAGGCCTACGATCCGGGGCTTCCGATCCTGGGCCTGGAGGGTTCGGCCTTGCTCAGGATTGCCCGTGAGGCCGGCAATCCCGTGTTCCACGAGGCTTTCGCCGACCGCGCCTACCTCCCGGATGGCTCGCTGGTGCCGCGGCTGGAGGAGGAATCGGTGATCGAGGACCCGGACGAGATCGTCGAGCGCGCGCTCCGGCTGGCCCTCAAGGGCGAAGTCCTGGCGGTCGACGGAACCGTCGTCACGCTCACACCGCATTCGCTGTGCCTGCACGGTGACACCCCCGGCTCGGTGCAGGTGGCCGCCGCCGTCCGCGCCGCGCTGGAGAAGGCCGGCGTCGAACTCGAGTCGTTCGCCTGAGTCCCGTTTCGCAGTCCGCGCTGAGACTAAAGTGGCGGTTGTGACACTAGTGCCGTAGGGCCCTATCGGGGGAGCAGGGTGCCCCATAGCTTTGGGGGCATGACTGCCGGAGGCCCCGCGGGGTTGGATGGACCCGCCTCGGACGCAATGTTGAAGCTTGGCCGCTTTTTCACGAAATGGGACCAGACCGAGGACGGCAGGGCGGTGTTCCGGGAGGGCGGCCGCAAGGGCGACATCTTCTACCGGGACCGCTGGAGCCACGACAAGGTGGTCCGCTCCACCCACGGGGTGAACTGCACCGGCTCCTGCTCCTGGAAGGTGTACGTCAAGGACGGCATCATCACCTGGGAATCCCAGCAGACCGACTACCCTTCGGTGGGTCCGGACAGTCCCGAATACGAGCCGCGCGGCTGCCCGCGCGGAGCCGCCTTCTCCTGGTACACCTACTCGCCCACCCGGGTCCGCTTTCCCTACGCCCGTGGTGTGCTGGTGGAGATGTACCGCGAGGCCAAGGCCCGGCTGGGCGACCCGGTGCTCGCCTTCGCCGACGTCGTGGGGGACCCGCAGCGGCGCCGCCGCTACCAGCAGGCCCGCGGCAAGGGCGGCCTGGTCCGTGTCTCCTGGCAGGAAGCGATCGAGATCGCGGCCGCCGCGCACGTCAACACGATCAAGAACTACGGGCCGGACCGCTGCGCCGGTTTCTCCCCGATCCCCGCCATGTCGATGGTCTCGCACGCGGTCGGCACCCGTTTCATCCAGCTCATCGGCGGGGTGATGACGTCCTTTTACGACTGGTACGCCGACCTGCCGGTGGCCAGCCCGCAGGTTTTCGGCGACCAGACCGACGTCCCGGAATCCGGCGACTGGTGGGACGCGCGCTACCTGATGATGTGGGGCTCCAACGTCCCCGTGACCCGGACCCCGGATGCGCACTGGATGGCCGAGGTGCGGTACCGCGGAACCAAGGTGGTCACGGTCAGCCCGGACTACGCGGACAACACGAAGTTTGCCGACGAATGGCTGCCCGCCCAGGCCGGCACCGACGCCGCCCTGGCGATGGCGATGGGGCACGTCATGCTCAGGGAGTTCTTCGTTGAGCGCGACGTGCCGTTCTTCTCCGATTATGTCCGGCAGTACACCGACCTGCCGTTCCTCGTCCGGCTGGAACGGCGCGACGACGGCACCCTCACCCCGTCCAAGTTCCTCACCGCCAGGGACCTCAAAGCCGAGTCGTTGGCTGAGGACGCGGCGTTCCGGACCGTGCTGTTCGACAAGAAGACCGGCCTGCCCGTTGTCCCTAACGGCTCGATGGGGTTCCGCTATTCCGGCAGCGGCGAGGGCAAATGGAACCTGGACCTCGAGGGCATCGAGCCGGCGCTGTCGCTGCGGGAGGTCTCCGCTGAAAACGCCGAGATCCTGCTGCCATGCTTCGAGGACGCCGGCGGCGAGGGCAGCGTGCTCCGACGCGGCGTGCCCGTCCTCGAGGTGGAGGGCCAGTTGGTCACCACCGTGTTCGACCTGATGCTGGCCCAGTACGGCGTGGGCCGCGAGGGTCTGCCGGGGGACTGGGCGGCCGGCTACGACGACGCCGCGACGCCCTACACCCCGGCCTGGCAGGAGGAGATCACCTCCGTCCCGGCGCAGGCCTGCATCCGGGTGGCCCGGGAGTTCGCCCGCAACGCGGAGCAGTCCAAGGGCCGGTCCATGATCATCATGGGCGCCGGCATCTGCCAGTGGTTCCACGGCGACACCACCTACCGGGCCGTGCTGGCCCTGGTCATGCTGACCGGCTGCATGGGCCGCAACGGCGGCGGCTGGGCGCACTACGTGGGCCAGGAGAAGACCCGCCCCGCCACCGGCTGGGTGTCGCTGGCGAACGCGCTGGACTGGTCCCGGCCGCCGCGGACCATGATCGGCACCGGCTACTGGTACATGCACACGGACCAGTGGCGGCAGGACGGCTACTCCGCCGACGCGCTGAAGTCTCCGCTGTCCACCGGAGCCCTGGATGGCATGCACACCGCGGACGCGATGGCCCAGTCCGCGCGACTCGGCTGGATGCCGTTCTACCCGCAGTTCGACCGTAACCCGCTGGACATCGCGGACGAGGCGGAAGCCGCCGTCGCCGCCGGCACCGCGAAAGACACCCCGGGCTACATCGCCGACGCACTGAAAAACCGCACCCTGAACCCGGCGATCGAGGACGTGGACGCCCCGGAAAACTGGCCGCGGACCCTCGTGCTGTGGCGCTCCAACCTGTTCGGCTCCTCGGCCAAGGGCAACGAATACTTCCTGCGCAACCTGCTGGGCACCCACAACAACGTGCTCGGCAAGGACCACGCGGAAGGCCTCAAGCCGCGGGACGTGAAATGGCACGAGCAGGCGCCGGAAGGAAAACTGGACCTGCTGGTCTCCGCGGACTTCCGGATGACCTCCACCACGCTGCTCTCCGACGTCGTGTTCCCGGCCGCCACCTGGTACGAGAAACACGACCTGTCCTCCACCGACATGCACCCCTTCGTGCATGCCTTCACCCCCGCGATCGACCCGCCGTGGGAGACCAAGACGGACTTCGACACCTTCCACCTGCTGGCCCAGGAGTTTTCCCGGCAGGCCAGGACGCACTTGGGGGTCCGCCGGGACCTGGTCAGTGTGCCGCTGCAGCACGACACCCCCGGCCAGCTCGCCCAGCCCGGCGGGATAGTCCGCGACTGGCGGCACGCGTCCATCCCCGCCGTGCCGGGACAGAACATGCCCATCTTCTCCGTGGTGGAACGCGACTACACCGCCATCGCGGACAAGCTGGCCGCCGTCGGTCCGCTGGCCGACAAACTGGGCTTCACGGTCAAAAACGTCACCTACAAACTGGCAGGGCCGTTGGAGCGGCTGAGCCGGTCCAACGGGGTGATGCTCGGCGGCGCCGCGGACGGCCGCCCCGCGATCGACACCGACGCGAAGATGGCCGAGGCGATCCTGGCTTTCTCCGGCACCACCAACGGCGCCCTGTCCGTGCAGGGCTTCAAGGACCTGGAAGTCCGCACCGGCCGGAAACTGGCGGACCTGTCCGAGGGGTCCGAGGAAAAGTTCATCACCTTCGCGCAGACCCAGGCCGGCCCGGTCCCGGTGATCACCTCGCCGGAATGGTCCGGCTCCGAGACCGGCGGCCGGCGCTACGCACCGTTCACCATCAACGTGGAGCGGCTCAAGCCGTGGCACACCCTGACCGGCCGGATGCACTTCTTCCTGGACCACGACTGGATGCTGGACATCGGTGAAGCGCTGCCGATCTACCGGCCGCCGCTGGACATGCACCGGCTCTTCGGCGAACCCAAACTCGGCCGGGACGGGTCCATGGAGGTGGTGGTCCGCTACCTGACGCCGCACTCGAAATGGTCCATCCACTCCGAATACCAGGACAACCTGCTGATGCTCTCGCTCTCCCGCGGCGGACCCACGGTCTGGATGAGCCCGGCCGACGCGGACGCCATCGAGGTCAAGGACAACGACTGGGTGGAGTGCGTGAACATCAACGGCGTCCTGGTGGCCCGCGCGATCGTCAGCCATCGGATGCCGGCCGGCGTCGTCTACGTCCACCACGCCCAGGAACGCACCATCGACGTACCGAAGTCCGAGGCCACCGGGCGGCGCGGCGGTATCCACAACTCCGTGACCCGGCTGCTGGTCAAACCCTCGCACCTGATCGGCGGCTACGCCCAGCTGGCCTACGCGTTCAACTACCTTGGCCCCACCGGAAACCAGCGCGACATGGTGGCCACCGTCCGCCGTCGCTCCCAGGAGGTGCAGTACTGATGCGTGTCATGGCCCAAATGGGCATGGTCATGAACCTGGACAAATGCATCGGCTGCCACACCTGCTCCGTGACCTGCAAACAGGCGTGGACGAACCGTGCGGGCACCGAATACGTTTGGTTCAACAATGTCGAAACCCGCCCCGGGCAGGGGTATCCGCGCCGCTACGAGGACCAGGAGAGGTGGCACGGCGGCTGGGTGCTGAACAAACGCGGCAAGCTCGTGCTCAAGGCCGGTGGCCGGGTCAAGAAGCTCCTGGGGATCTTCGCCAGCCCGGTCCAGCCCGAGCTCAAGGACTACTACGAGCCGTGGACCTACGACTACAAGACCTTGGTGGACGCACCGCTGGGCGACGACTTCCCGGTGGCGCGGCCAAAGTCCCTGATCACGGGCGAGGACACCAAGATCACCTGGTCCGCGAACTGGGACGATGACCTGGGCGGCTCCACGGAGAACGGGCACCTGGATCCGATCGTGGAAAAGGTCCGGCGCGAATCCGAGGACAAGATCAAGTTCGCCTACGAGCAGACCTTCATGTTCTACCTGCCGCGGATCTGTGAGCACTGCCTGAACCCGTCCTGCATGGCCTCCTGCCCCTCCGGCGCGATCTACAAGCGGGTGGAGGACGGGATTGTACTGGTGGACCAGGACAAGTGCCGCGGCTGGCGACAATGCGTCACCGGCTGCCCGTACAAGAAAATCTACTTCAACCACAAGACCGGCAAGGCCGAGAAGTGCACCTTCTGCTACCCGCGGGTGGAGGTAGGACTCCCGACTGTCTGCTCGGAGACCTGCGTGGGCCGGCTGCGGTACCTGGGGCTGTTTTTGTACGACGCCGACGCCGTCACCGCGGCGGCCGCCGTGACGGACCCGCAGGAGCTCTACGACGCGCAGATGGACGTGCTGCTGGACCCCAGCGACCCCGCAGTGCAGGCCGAGGCGCGGGCCCAGGGCATCCCGGAAGACTGGATCGACGCGGCCCGGCGCTCGCCGGTCTACGCCCTGGCCAAGGTCTACAAGGTCGCCCTGCCGCTGCACCCCGAATACCGGACCATGCCGATGGTCTGGTACGTCCCGCCGCTCTCACCCGTGGTGGACCTGCTGCGGGACCAGGGCCACGACGGCGAGGACGCCGGCAACCTGTTCGGCGCCATCGACGCGTTGCGCATCCCGGTGGAATACCTTGCCGAACTCTTCACCGCCGGCGACGCGGACCGGGTCACCGCGGTGCTAAAGAAGCTCGCCGCGATGCGCTCCTTCATGCGGGGCATCAGCCTCGGCAACGACCCGGACGACTCCATCCCGGAGGACGTGGGGATGGACAGCCAGACGATGTACGAGATGTACCGGCTGATGGCGATCGCGAAGTACGAGGAGCGCTACGTGATCCCCAAGGCACACGTGGAGCAGGCGCACGACCTCGAGGAAATGGGCTGCTCGCTGGATTTTGAGGGCGGCCCGGGCATGCAGGACTCCTCGCCGTTTGGCGAGGCCAGCGGCCGGCCCGTCCCGGTGGCGGTGGAGACCTTCAACGCCCTCCGGGACCGGCAAACCTCCGGCGCCGCACCCGGCGAAACGACGCTGCGCGGACGGGTGAACCTGCTGAATTGGGACGGCACGGGAGCGCCGGCCGGGCTGTTCCCGGACAAGCGGCCCGAACCGGGCACTCTGGCGGCGGCGGAGGACCAGCCGTGAGCCGCCGCGAACAGGTCGTCTACCTCGCCGCGGCCTGGTGCCTGTCCTACCCGGACGAGGAACTGATCGGGCGGGTGCCGCTGATGCGGGCCGCGCTGGCCGAGTTTCCCGGCGCCGGGGCGGACTTCGCCGAGGTGCTGGACCGGCTGGACGCCACCCCGCCGCTGGAGCTGCAGGCCCACTATGTGCGCGAGTTCGACCTCGGCAAGCGCCACGCCCTGCACCTGTCCTACTGGACCGACGGAGACACCCGGCGCCGCGGCGAAGTGCTGGGGAACTTCAAGAAGACCTACCGGCAAAGCGACATCCTGGTGGACACCCACGGTGAACTGCCCGACTACCTCCCGATGGTGCTGGAATACGCCGCACTGGTGGACCTGGCGGCCGGCCGCGAGCTGCTGAGCCGGTTCCGGGCCAGCCTGGAGATGCTGCGCTTCGGCCTGCTCCGGGACGACCTCCCACACGCCCGGATCCTGCGGGCCGTCTGCGCCACCCTGCCCGGGAAATCACCCGCGGATGAGCAGGCCGTGATGCGGATGGCCGGCTACGGGCCGCCCACCGAGGCGGTGGGTTTGGACCCGTATGATCCGCGACTGTTGCCCGTGAAGGGGGCCTGACCATGCTGGCATTCGAGGCCGAGCCCGGATCCGCCGTCGAAATCTCCGCCTTGGACATCGTGCTCTGGGGCGTACTGCCCTACGTCATGGTCGTTGTGCTGGTGGGCGGCCTCATCTGGCGCTACAAGTACGACCAGTTCGGCTGGACCACGCGGTCCTCCCAGCTCTACGAATCCCGGCTGCTGCGGATCGCCTCGCCGTTGTTCCACTTCGGCCTGCTCGCCGTGATCGCGGGGCACTTCTTCGGCCTGGTCATTCCGATGGCGTGGACCCAGGCCGTGGGCATGAGCCAGGAGTTCTACCATTTCAACGCCCTCCTGGTTGGCGGCATCGCCGGGGTGGGGACCCTGGGCGGCATCATCCTGCTGATCTACCGGCGCCGCACCACCGGTCCGGTCTTCATGGCCACCACCAGGAACGACAAAACCATGTACGTCGTGCTCACCGGCGCGATCGTGTTCGGGCTCTGGACCACCCTGGCGAGCGTCTTCGAGGGCGAACACGGGCACAACTACCGCGAGACCGTGGCGCCGTGGTTCCGTTCGCTGTTCATCTTCCAACCCGACATCGCGGCGATGGCGGCGGCGCCCTTCTCCTTCCACCTGCACACCCTGGTGGGCATGGCGCTGTTCGTCATCTGGCCCTTCACCCGCCTGGTCCATGCGTTCACGGCGCCGTTCCACTATCTTTTCCGGCCGTACATCGTTTACCGCTCCCGCGACCGGGACCGGGACGGCAGCCGGGCCGGCGCGGCTGCCACGCGGTCCTCCGGCACCGCCGCCCGCCGCGGCTGGTCCGCCGTCGGGACCCGCGACCGGGACACCCGCAACCGCTGAGGTGCCGGCTATGCCGCAGCTTCCCGAAGCCTTCCCGAACCCTTCCCGAACCGAAAGGAGACCTCCGTGGCCGGAGCAGCGACCCCGTCCGCAACCGCGCCGGCAGGCCAGACGCTCAACCTGGTGCTCGCCACCGCGGCCTCGGTGGCCGGTTTTTGGGCCTGGAATTCCGTGGCCACGCTCGGGGCCTTCTACACCCAGAACCTCCAGCTCAACCCCGCCACCACGGGCATCCTCGTCGCCATGCCGGTGTTCGTCGGCTCGCTGGGCAGGATCGTCGTCGGCGCCCTGACAGACAAGTACGGCGGCCGCGCCCTCTTCAGCTTCGTGCTGCTGGCGGCCATTGTCCCGATTCTGCTGGTGGCCGTCGGGGGCACCATCCGCTCCTTCGCGCTGGTGCTCGGCGCCGGGCTGCTGCTCGGGGTGGCCGGCACCGTGTTCGCCGTCGGCATCCCCTTCGTCAGCGCTTGGTACGAACCGTCACGGCGCGGCTTCGCCACCGGGGTGTTTGGTGCCGGGATGGGCGGCACCGCCCTGGCCGCGTTCCTGAACCCGCGGCTGGTCGCCTGGATCGGTTACTTTCCGACGCACCTGCTGATCGCCGGAGTCCTGGCCGTCATGGCCGCGCTGGTCTGGTTCCTGATGAAAGAGTCCCCGGCGTGGAGCCGCCAGGACGCGCCGGTCATGCCCAAGCTGCTCGACGCCGCAAAAACCCCGGTCACCTGGAAGATGTGTTTCCTCTACGCCGTCGTATTCGGCGGATTTGTGTCCTTCGCGACCTACCTGCCGACGTACCTGCGGGACATCTACAGCTTCGACCCGAGCGCCGCCGGCGCGCGTACCGCCGGCTTCGCCTTGGCCGCCGTGCTGGCCCGGCCCATCGGGGGAGTGCTCGCGGACCGGTTCGGCCCCAAGCCCGTGGTGGTGGTCTCGCTCGCCGGCGTCGCCGTGCTCGCCTGGGTGGTGAACCTGCAGCCCGACGGCGATGTGCCCGCCGGCCTGACGTTCGTCGCCATGGCGGCCGCCCTGGGGCTGGGCACCGGCGGCGTCTTCGCCTGGGTCGGGGTGCTCGCCCCGGCCGGCAAGGTCGGCAGCATCAGCGGGGTGGTCAGCGCCGCCGGCGGCCTGGGCGGCTACTTCCCGCCGCTGGTGATGGGAGCCACCTACGACGCCGCGACCCGCAGCTACTCGATCGGGCTGATGCTGCTCGTGGTCACGGCGCTCGCGGCGCTGGCGTTCACGGTCTTCGCCATGCATGGCCGCGTCAAGGCCACAGTCGCGCACGCCTGACGGCCAAGCGGGCCGCCGAGCTGACCGGTGGGCTCAGAGCGTCTTCCGGGTGAAGAGGGAGTCGCCGTGTACCTCGTCCAGGTCCACCCGGCCGGTTTCGACGAAGCCAAGTTTGGCCAGGACGCGGCGTGACGGGGTGTTCCAATCGCGGACGGTGGCCCAAAGGCAGGGGTAACCGACTGCCTGCGCCTGCTGCAGGACGGCCCGGGAGGCCTCGCTCGCCAACCCCTGCCCCCAGACCCTTCGTAGGAACTCGAACGCGAGTTCCGGCTCCCCGTCCTGCCCATGCCGATTGGGAATCAGCCCGCAGTAGCCGATGACCTGCCCCGAACTTTTTTGCTCCGCCGCCAGCAGCCCCGGGAAGGGGAGCCCGTCGTACCGACGGATCCCGTCGGCGATTTCCTCCAGCGTGGGGTGGCCGTCGGGACTGATGCGGCGATGCGGCGGGACACGGGGGTCGCGTTCGGTCCAGAGCTCGTGCTGGACCGCGGCGTCGGACACGCGCAATGGCCGCAGCAGCAACCGGCCGGTTTCGAAGGCGGCCTCCGGGCGGGGTGTCTGTGCCGGATCCATCCGGGTCAGCCGAAGACGAAGTGCGCGGCGGTAAAGATGGCCAGCCCGGCGAGGGCGCCCACCACGGTGCCGTTGATCCGGATGAACTGCAGGTCCTTGCCCACCTGGAGTTCGATCTTCTGCGAGGTCTCCTCGGCATCCCAGCGGGCCACGGTATCGGTGATCACGCCGGCAATGTCCGAGCGGTAGTTGTTCACCAGGTACCCGGCGGCGTCGCCGATCCAGGTGTTCACCTTGCCGGCCAGCTCGGGGTCGACCACCAGCCGGGTGCCGAAGTCGTGCACGGCGGCCTTGAACTTCACCGTCAGTTCGCTGTGCGGATCGTCGACGGCGGCCAGCAGTGCGGCCTTGACCGTGCCCCAGGTGCGGGAGGCGAGTTCGCGGACCTCCGGGTCGCCCAGCACCTGCGCTTTGACGCCCTCGGCGCGGGCGATCATGACCGGATCGTGCTGCAGGTCCTGGGCCAGTTCTTTGAGGTATTTGTCGATGGAGAGCCGGACCTGGTGTTGCGGATCCGCCTGCACGGCCCGGGTGAATTTCAGGATCTCCACGTAGACCTTGTCGCCTACGAGCCCGTCCACGAACGTAGGCACCCAGGTGGGGGAACGGTCCGTGACCAGCCGGTTGACCGTTTCGTGGTTGTCCCGCACCCAGTCCACCGTACGGTCCACGAGCAGGTCCACGAGAGCGTGGTGGTGGCCGTCGTCGAACACGCGCTGGGCGAGCCGGCCCACCGGCGGTCCCCACGGCGGCGCCAGCAGGTGCCGGCGGACCATGCCCTCGATGACGGCTTGGACGTCGTCGTCGTTCAGCACCGTGAAGGCGCCGCGGATCACGGCGGCACCTTCCTTGGCCACCCGCTCGGCTCCGCCGGCCCCGGACAGCCAGCCGCCGACCTTGCGCGCAATGTCAACGCTGGCCAGTTTCTCCTTCACCACCTGTTCGGAGAGGAAGTTGGTCTCCACGAATTCGCCCAGCGACGCTCCGATCTGGTCCTTGCGCCGCGGGATGATCGCGGTGTGCGGGATCTTCAAGCCCAGCGGGTACTTGAACAGGGCCGTCACCGCGAACCAGTCCGCGAGGGCGCCCACCATGCCGCCCTCGGCCGCTGCCCGGACGTACTCAAGCCACGGGTACTGCTTCTGCAGGGCGAAGGCGAGCACGAAAATGACGGCCATGCCGATCAGCAGCGACACCGCCAGCAGCTTCATCTTCCGCAGCGCCGCGGCCTTTTCTGCGTCCGCGGCGGAGAGTCGGTGTTCGACGCCGGCCGGGGGGACGGCGGGACGGGCGGGTCGTTCAGTGTTCACCTGCATGTGCCCAGCCTAGCCGCGCATCCGTAACCGACGTCCGCTAACGTGTCAGCATGACTACCGAGGAGTCCGCCGCCGCCCGCCCGCTGGTCTACGCCCACCGGGGCGCCAGCGGAGCCTTCGCCGAGCACACCCGTGCCGCCTACCTGCAGGCGATCGCCGATGGGGCCGACGGCGTCGAATGCGACATCCACCTGACCCGCGACCAGCACGCGGTGCTGCTGCACGACGCCAACCTGGACCGCACCTCGGACGGCACCGGCCCGGTCGCGGACCACACCCTGGCGGAGCTGCGGCTGCTGGACTTCTGCTCCTGGAAGGGCGCCCGGATTCCCGAGGAGTACGGCGCCCGGTCCGAGCAGTTCCTGACCCTCCCCGAACTGCTCGACATCCTCCGCCTGGCCGGCCGCGAGATCGGCCTGGCGATCGAACTCAAGCACCCCAGCCCCTACCAGCTCAAGCTCGAGGACCGGGTCCTGGCTGTCCTCGAGTCCGAGGGCTGGGACCGGACCACCTCGATGCTGGACAACATCCGGGTCTCCTTCATGAGCTTCAGCCCCGACTCGGTGAAGCACCTGCTCCAGACCGTGCCCGCCGCGGCCATCTGCCAGCTCGTGGACGACGTGAACGTGGAGGAAATCCGCGAAGAACTCGGCCTCGGGGCGATCACCGGCGGCGCCCTCGCCAACGTCATGAAAGCTGCGCAGACCGAGGGGGAGCGGATCCTGGACGACTGCGAGGTGGGTCTGGCCGGGCCCGGCATCGGCTACCTGCGCGGACACTCCCGCACCGTCCGGCGCTGGCTCGAATCGGGCCGCCGCTTCCGGGTCTGGACCGTGGACTCGGCGGACGATGTCGACCTCTGCCGTGAACTGGGCATTCACGAGATCACCACCAACCGGCCCGCCGAGGTCCGCGCCCAGCTGCTCGCCCCGCTCTAGGGCCTTGCCCGCTGCTGACGGCGCTTCCTGCTAGGCGGCCAGATCCCGCCGTCGCCAGCCCAGGTAACCCAGCGCGGCGAGCCCGACGGCGACGGCGGTCAGGCCCAGCAGTGCCGGCACCGCGTCGGTGCCCACCGGCAGCAGCGGGGAGTGCCGGAACGGGGAGAGGTCCATCAGCCATCCCGGGGCGTTCCAGAGCACGCCGAACTCTCCGAGCGCCACGAAGGCAAGCAGCACGCCCCAGACCGCGCCAGCCAGCCGGGGCACCCAGCCAAACACCGCCAGCGCCACGCTGGTCAGCACCCACGCGGCGGGAATCTGCGCGAGCGAGGCGACCGTGGCGCTGCCCACCAGCCCGCTGTCCTGGACGGCGGCTGCCGCGCCGACACCGATCGAGACCCCGGCCAGCACCATCAGCACCGCGACCCCGGCCAGCGCGAATACGTAGTGGCTGCTTGCCCAGCGGCTGCGCGTGGTGGCCGTCCCCAGCAGTGCTTCGGTGTGCCCGGCGGACTCCTCGCTGCGCAGATGGTTCACCGACGCCACCCCGTAGGCCGCGGCGAGCAGGCCCATGATGCTGATCTCGGCGGCCAGGAAGGCGTCCCGCAGCGCCGAGGCGCCGCCGATCAGTTTGATCAGGTCCTGCGCGTTGGGGGAACTGAGCATCTCCGCTACGTTGCTGACCAGCGAGCCGATGACGACGCCGAAGACGACGAACGCCGCGGCCCAGGCCAGCCACACCCTGTGCTGCAGGCGCACGGCCAGAGCCCAGACCCCGGAGAGCGAGCCGACGGCGGGGCCGGGACGCTCGTCGCGGAGCCCCGCGCCCAGGTCCCGGCGTGCCCGGAGCACAAAGGCCGCCGGGATGAGGAGAACGCAGAGTGCGACCGGCAGCGCCAGCACCCACCATCGGTCCCCGGCGAACGCGCGGATCTGCTGGTTCCAGCCGATCGGCGAAAGCCAGGAGAGGAACGATGGGCCCGGTTCGGCAAGGTCTCCGACGGCGCGCAGGCCGTAGGTGACGGCGACGACGCCAACGCTCAAGCCGGTGGCAGCGCGGGCGCTCGCGGTCAGTTGCGCGGCTACGCCGGCCACGGCGCTGAAGGCCATCCCGGTGGCGGCCCAGCCGAGGCCGAAGGCCAGCGACCCGGCGGCCGGCAGGCCGCCGGCGGCGAGGGCGGCGGCGGACAGCAGTCCCACGCCCAGGCTGGCGCCCAGACCGATCATGAGGGCGGCGGCCAGGGCGGCGTCGCGTCCCAGCCGGCCGCCGCCGAGCAGCTCCAGCCGTCCGCCCTCCTCGTCTGCCCGGGTATGCCGGATGATCAGGATGACCATGAGGACCGCGAGGATGGCCGTCATGAACGCGGTGTATTTGATCAGCGAGAGCGCCCCAAGGGAGGCGGGGTCGTAGATGCGACCGAACATAGCCACCATTGACGCGGTGGCATTCACGGCATTGGCGGCTTCGATCCGGCTGCGGACGTCGGGGTAGAGTTCCGCGCCGGCCACCGCCGTCGAGTAGGCAACGACGGCGAATCCCAGCACCCACACCGGCAGCAGCCAGCGGTCCCGGCGCAGCCCCAACCGGACCAGCGTTCCGGTGCCGGCCAGCGTCTCAGGCATTGCCGGATCCCGGCCCGGTGGGCCCCGCAGCCGCGGAACCCACCGCTTCGGCCCCGGTGTCACGCGGGCCCGCCCCGGTCCCGGCGCCAGCGTTAACTGCGCCGTTCCCGGAGCCATAGTGCCGCAGGAACAGGTCCTCCAAGGTCGGCGGCTGGCTGGTCAGCGCCCGCAGCCCGGCCGCGGTAAGGGCCTGCAGGAAAGGGCCCAGCCCTGCGGGATCCACCTGGGCGCTAACCCGGTGGTTGACCACCACCACATCGTGCACGCCGGGCAGCAGTTCCAGCCCCTGGGGCACGGCGGCGACGTCGGCGGTGACGGCGGTTCGGGTCAGGTGGCGCAACTGCTCGAGCGGGCCGGTCTCCACCACCCGACCGGCGCGGATGATGCTCACCCGGTCGGAGAGCGCCTCGGCTTCGCTGAGGATGTGGCTGCTCAGCAGCACGGTGCGCCCCTGTGCCCGGAGTTCGCGGACGCAGCCGCGGAAGGCGTCCTCCATCAGCGGGTCCAGTCCGCTCGTGGGTTCGTCCAGCAGGAACAATTCGGCGTCGGTGGCCAGCGCGGCAACGAGGGCCACCTTCTGCCGGTTGCCCTTGGAATAGGTGCGGGCCTTCTTGGTCGGATCCAGCTCGAAAAGCTCCAGCAGACGGTCCCGCCGTGCCCGGTCCTGGCCGCCCTGCAGCTTGCCCAGGAGCCCGATCACCTCGCCGCCGGTCAGGTTGGGCCACAGGGCCACGTCGCCGGGAACGTACGCCAGCCTGCGGTGCAGCGTCGCGACGTCGCGCCAGGGATCCAGTCCCAGCACCCGGATGGATCCGGCGTTAGACCTCAGCATGCCCAGCAGCAGCCGCAACGTGGTGGACTTGCCGGAACCGTTGGGTCCCAGGAAGCCATGCACTTCGCCGGCGGCCACCTCGAAGTCCAGGCCGTCGAGGGCGGTCACGGCCCCGAAACGCTTTACGACGCCGGTCATCTGCACGACACTGCTCATAGTCAACAAGGTACTCCCGGGCACCGCTCCCGGACCCCTGCGGAAGGTCCTGCTTTCGCGGCCCACGCCCGGGTGGCGCAGCGCACCCGGCGCAGGTTAAGGCCCCGGTTACCGGGCGCCCCGCCGCTGTGGTTGCATGGTTGCATGCCTTTCCGCTGGTCCCCCCGGGCAACCCAGACACTTTCCGCGGCCGCCCTGAGCGGGCTGCTGCTGGCCAGCGCGGCCAAACACTTCCGCGATCCGGACTTCTTCACCCCAGTGGTCCCGGAGTTCCTCTGCCGCGACGACTCAGGCAGCCGGCGCAATGGACCCCTCGCCGTGCTGTCCCGGGAGGAATGGGTGGCGGCGAGCGGTCTGCTGGAGGTCGGCGCCGCCGTCGGACTCCTGATCCCGCCCACCCGCCGTGCGGCGGCCGGCTGCGTCACCGGAATGTTCACCGCCTTTCTCGCCGGACACCTGGACGCGCTTCGCAGGGCGTTCGGACCCGGGGAACGCCCGCGCAGCGCCGCTTCCACAGCCTGCGGCTGCCGCTGCAGGCGCCGCTCATCGCCTGGGCGTGGAGCCTGACGAAGCCGGTCCCGAAGCGGCGGCGCCGGTGAAGCTCTCACAATCCCCGGCCGTCCGGGTGGGGCTCTCCATCAGCATCGCCACCGGGCTCTATGGGGTGTCCTTCGGGGCGCTGTCGGTGACCTCGGGCCTCGATTTCTGGCAGACCATGGCCCTGAGCCTGCTGCTCTTCAGCGGCGGCTCGCAGTTCGCGTTCATCGGCGTCGTGGCCGGGGGCGGCTCCGGCGTCGCGGCGATGAGCGCCGCGACCCTGCTGGGCATGCGCAACGGCATCTACGGCATGCAGCTCAACGCGCTGCTCCAGCCGCGGGGCTGGCGCCGGTTCGCCGCCGCCCACGTGACCATCGACGAATCGACCGCCACGAGCACCGGCCAGACCGACCCGGCGGAGCAGCGCCGGGGTTTCTGGACGGCGGGGCTGGGCATCTTCGTGCTGTGGAACCTGTTCACCGCCGTTGGGGCGCTGGCCGGCAGCGCCCTTGGCGACCCGAAGCAGTGGGGGCTCGACGGCGCCGCGGTGGCGGCGTTCCTCGGCCTGCTGTGGCCGCGGCTCAAGGGCCGCGAACCCGTCGCGATCGCCGTCGTCTGCGCCCTGGCAACCGTCCTGGCCGTCCCGCTCGTGCCAGCCGGGGTGCCCATCCTGGCCGCCGCGTTCGTGGCGGCGGTGGTCGGCTGGTTCAGTCACGGCCGCAGCGACGAGGGCCTCGAACCCGACGTCGACCCGTATGCCGAGGAGCATGAGGCTGTCCGTCGCTCCGGACACAGCCCAGGGGAGGCCTCATGACGCTCTGGCTCTGGCTCCTGCTGTCCTGCGTGCTGGCGTACGCCTGGAAACTGGTGGGATACCTTGTCCCCGCCAGCCTGCTGCGCAATCCGAGGATGTCCCGGATCGCCGGCACCATGACGATCGGGCTGCTGGCCTCCCTGACCGTCGTGAACACAGTGGCGTCCGGGCAGTCCCTGGCGCTGGACGCGCGGCTCGGTGCCCTGGCCGCGGCCGCCGTCGCCCTGTGGTTGCGGGCGCCGTTCCTGGTGGTGGTCCTGGCTGGCGCCGGCGCGGCGGCCGGGCTGCGGTTGCTCGGCTGGAACTGACGCTCCGCCGTCGGGCGCTCAACGGTCTTTAGCCCCTAGCCGGGCCGGGCGCCCAATGGGAGCATTCGATGATGACCGAAAAAGACGTTCCGAATGCCGCTGCGTCCGGGCCGGGCGATGCGGACGCGGCGACCCCGGAAGCCGCGGGAGCGGATGCCGCCGGCAAGGCGCACCATTCCAAGCCGCATGAGCACTTCGTTTCCCCCGGCGCGGAATCCACTCGGGAACTGCGCGAAATGGCCCGCCGCCGCCGCGAGGCCGAAGAGAAGCTGCAACAGCATTTGCAGGAGGCGCACCACCTGCACGAGGCCAAGGAAAAGCCCGCCGAGGATCAGGGCGGCCACTGACGGTTCAGTTTCAGGGGCCGGCGGGACGGCGGCAGCCGGACTCCGGCTGACGCCGCGCATCAGGCGTCGACGTCGACGGTCACGACAATCTTGCCGCGGGTGTGTCCTTCCATGCTGAGGCGGAAGGCGTCTGCCGACTGCGCCAGCGGGAAGGTCTGCGCCACCTCGACCCGGAGCTTGCGCTCGTCGACCAGCTCGGCGAGCTCCCGCAGATCGGCGCCCACGGGGTTCACCCACATCCAGGTGCCGCCGTGCTGCTCAACGTCGCTGTCAGCGATGGAGGCGTGCCGGCCGCCGTCGGCCAGCACCGCCAGGGTGGTATCGAGGTTCCCGCCGACGAAGTCCGCCACGACTTCCACTCCTTCGGGGCGAAGTGCCCGCACCCGGTCCGCGAGTCCATCACCGTAGCTGACGGGTTCGGCGCCGAGGGAGCGCAGGAACTCGTGGTTCTTTTCTGATGCCGTCGCGATCACATGGGCACCCATCGCCGCGGCGATCTGGATTCCGAGGGACCCGACGCCGCCGGCCCCGCCATGGATCAATACGGTCTCGCCGGCCTTGAGGCCCAGGCGCGTGAGGACCTGATAGGCCGTCAGTCCCGCCAGGGGAAGCCCGGCGGACTCGTTCCACCCCAGCGAGGCGGGCTTGCGGGCGAGGAGGCGTTCCGGGAGGGCGATGTATTCAGCGAAGCTCCCGCCGTGGACATAGTCTTTGCGGCCATAGGCGATGACTTCATCGCCGGGCTGGAAATGCGGCGCGTCGATGCCGACCGATTCCACGACGCCGGCCACATCCCAGCCGGGAATTGCCGGGAATTGCAGGTCCATGACGGCATCCAGGTAGCCGGCCATGATCTTCCAGTCGACCGGATTTACCGAGGCTGCCTTGACCTTGACCAGGACCATGCCCGGCCCGACCTTTGGCATCGGGCGGTCGGCCAACTCGAGGACGTCCGGATTTCCATATTCGCTGTACGTTATCGCCTTCATGCAGGCGTCAACGACTGCTTCCGGGACCCTATTCCGCGTCCGGCCAACGAGTGGGCCAGCTCACCGGGCGGTGCCGAGGCCGGCCAGTTTCAGGATCAGCTGCAGGCCCTCCGGCGTCCCGGGCCAGTGCCGTTCGACGGCCTCCGCGCCGGCCCGGGCGACCACGGAGCGCAGCACCAGGGCGACGATCACGACGTCGTCCGCGTAGCCGATGACGGGCAGGAAGTCGGGCACCAGGTCGATCGGCGAGAGCAGGTAGGCCAGCAGCAGGGCGAGCCGGACGCGCACGCCCACCGCGACGGTGCGGTCGGCCACCAGCCGCCGGATCAGCCGGAGCAGGTCCGGCAGCAGCCGCAGGGGGTCCTTCATGGTGACAGTTTCGGGGTGCCGCCGCGCGTACCCCCAGAGCAGCACCAGCAGCGCGGCGTACACCAGCAAGAGGCCACCGAGGACGCCGGCAGCGGTTTCCCATGTCATGGGCTCAACGGTACGTGTTTCCGTAGGTAGAGCCGAAGCCGACGCCGAATGCGGTGCCGTACGCGGTCCCCGGCACCAGCGACTGCGGTGGCAGCGGACGATCGGGCCGTTCTGCGCGGATGGCGTCCTCGACCAGGGCGACCGGACGGCGCCAGGCATCCGAACCGGCCTCCATCGTGTCCACCACGCCGATCAGCATGGCCAGCAGCCGGATCATGTCCGCCATGGAGATGTCGCTGCGCAGCGTGCCCTGGCCCTGGCCGCGGCCCAGCAGCACGGCCACCGATTCGATCAGGTCGCCGGTGATGCCGGTCAGCACGCCGCGGCGGCCCGCCACCGCGCCGAGGAGGTTGGCTTCGTCGCTGGCAACCCCCATCAGCGCGTCGACGACGCGGAACAGGCCCTCCGCCGCGTCCTTGCCGGCCAGTGCTTCTTCGATGACCGGGTTCACCCGCAGTTTCAGCTGCTGGTGCAGCGCGGCGAGCACGAGTTCTTCCTTGTCGGCGAAGTTCCGGAACAGCGTCGCGGGGCCCACCCCGGCCGTGACGGCGATGGTCTGGAGCGGGACTTCGGGGCCGTGCTCACGGAAGCACTGGCGGGCCGCGGCAATGATCTTGTTGACGTTGCGCGCTGCATCCGCACGGAGCGGCCTGCGGTCTACTGCCCGGTTCATTTGCTCAGGGTAGCAACGCGGAGGTGGAGGAAACCTGTTACCGGCGGGTACGCCCAATTGTGACGTGTCGGCCCGCGATTGCGGGCCCGGGCAGGCCGGATCCCGCGTGGCAGACTGGAGCCATGTTGCTTGCATTTTCTGTCGCACCCTCCGGCCGTCCCAGCGGCGCTCCCGCCGGCTCCGAAGCCGACGACGCCTCGGTCCACCATGCCGTCGCCGAGGCGGTGCGGATCGTCCGTGAGTCCGGGCTGCCGAACCACACGGACTCGATGTTCACCACCATCGAGGGCGAATGGGATGAGGTGTTCGACGTCGTGAAGCGCGCCACGGAAGCCGTGGGCCGCTACGGCAGCCGCGTCTCCCTCGTGATCAAGGCCGACATCCGCCCCGGCTACACGGGCGAACTGACCGGGAAACTGGACCGGCTGGAGAAGGCCCTGGGCGAGTAGCCGCTCCGGGCCCGGGCCTGGGCCGGGCGGCCGCCGGCCCTACCCACCGGCGGGGGCAGCTGAAAGACTGGGCCGCATGATCGAGCATCAGCCCACATCCCGCTGGATCGCCGTCGAGGAGTACCTCTCCGGCGTGGTGGTCCGGCCCGATACCTCGCTGCGGCGCGCCGTGGCCGCCTCCCTGGAAGCAGGGATGCCGCCCATCGAGGTCGCCCCGAACGCCGGCAAGCTCCTGAAGCTGCTGGTCCAGCTTTCCGGCGCCCGCCGGGTGCTGGAGATCGGCACGCTGGCCGGGTTCAGCACCATTTGGATGGCACAGGGCCTGCCCGACGGCGGCCGGCTTGTCACCTGCGAATACCTGCCCCGGCACGCCGAGGTGGCGCGCGCCAACCTCGACCAGGCCGGGCTGGGCCACCTCGTGGAAATCCGGGTGGGCGCGGCCCTGGACACGCTGCCCGTGCTGGAAAGCGAGGGCGCCGGGCCTTTCGACTTTGTGTTCATCGACGCGGACAAGGAACACAACCTGCAATACCTGGACTGGGCCATCAGGCTGGGCCGGCCCGGCACCACGGTGGTGATGGACAACGTGGTGTGGGAGGGCGCGGTGCTGGACCCGGCCCTGGATCCTGTCAACGCCCCGGGGATCGTCGCGGCGCTGGAGATGATGGGCGCGGACCCGCGGCTGGACGCCACCGTGATCCAGACGGTGGGATCGAAGGGCTGGGACGGCTTCGCGCTCGCCCTCGTGCGGTAGCACGGGATGGTGCTCGGTGCGGCGTCCCGGTCCGGCGGGCGAGGACCGGGCGAAGTGCTAAGTATGCTTAGATTTACCCAGCGGCGGCTTCGACCGGCCGCTACAGGCACGGACAACACCAGGCGCACATCGCAAAGGACACGGACGAGGCAATGAACGCGACCCAGGAAGCCCGCCCTCCCAAGGCCGTGCGGATCAGCTCCACGACGGGCGAGCTGGCCGGGATCTCACCGATGCTGGACGCCGCCGAGGCGGGCGTCGGGGACGTCCCGGCCCTGCTGGCACTCGCCAAGGACGCGGGGGAGTGCGCCCCGAAGCCCGGGGCGGGCAACACCGCGTTGCTGTGGGAGATCCTCGCGTCGGTCACCGCCGTCGACGTCGCCGCCGGACGGATCCTGGAACCCCACCTCGACGCCGCCGCGATCCTCGCCCAGGCCGCTGCGGCGGATTTCGATGATGCCCCCGCCGATCTCCCCTTCGACGGCACCTGGGGCGTTTTCGCCGCCGAGGCCCCCGGGCTGAAGCTGGAAGCCAAGGACGCCGGCGGCGCGGTCGTGCTGACCGGCTCGAAACCGTGGTGCTCCATCGCCGCGCAGCTCGACCACGCGGTGCTGACCGCGCACCTCGACGGCGGCGGCCGCGCCGCCTTCGCCGTCGACCTGCACGCCGCCGGGGTCGGCTTCGCGGACCCGGAATGGACCAGCCTGGGCCTGCGCGAGGTCCCCAGCGGCACCGTGCACTTCGATGCCGTGCCGGCCATACCGCTCGGTCCGGCCGGCTGGTACTACCAGCGTCCCGGGTTCGCCTGGGGCGGCATGGGGGTAGCCGCCTGCTGGTTCGGCGGCGCCGTCGCCGTGGCCCGCAACTATGTTGAGTCCCTGAAACAAGCGGCCGACGGCGGCCGCGAACCGGACCAGCTCGCCCTCGCCCACCTCGGCGAAATCGACCGCACGCTGACCGGGCTCACCCAGTACCTCGCCCGGACCGCGGCCCGGATCGACGCCGGGGAGCTCTCCGGCGCCGGCGCGTGGAGCGAGGCGCTGCGCGTCCGCGGCAGCGTGGCCGCCGCCGTCGCACGCATTCAGTCGCTGGTGAGCCAAAACCTCGGGCCCGCCCCGCTGGCCTTCGACGCACGCTACGGCAAACGCATGGCCGACCTCTCGCTCTACATCCGGCAGCACCACGCCATGCGCGACGACGCCCAGCTCGGCGCCCTGACGTTCAAGGGGGACCACCCATGGTGAGCTTCACGCACAACGACGCCGGGACCAACGAAGAAGACTGGGCCCGCAGCGGCGCCGCCGCCCTGCCGGAGCTCCCGCTCGACGCCGGGGAGCTGGCCGGCAGGGCATTCATCGTCCTGGCCGCCCACCCCGACGACGAATCCCTGGGCGCCGGCGGCCTGATGGCCCGGCTGCACGGCCTCGGCGCGGAGGTGCGGGTGCTGCTGTGCACGGCAGGGGAGGCCTCCCACCCCGATTCGCCCAGCACCACACCCAAACAGCTTGCCGACCTGCGGCTGCGCGAATTCGCCGGCGCCCTCGGGCGGCTCGTCCCGGACGCCGGCTGGCAGTACCTCGGGCTGCCGGACGGGAAGCTCGCGGGCCACCGGTACCAGGTCCTCGCCGCGATCCGCGAGGCCGCGGCTGCCACGGGCCGGCCCGCGGACCGCGTCGTCCTGGTGGCGCCCTACCGGAACGACGGCCATACCGACCACGACGCCCTGGGCTCCGCCGCCGCGGAAGCGGCAGCCGCCTCCGGCTACGGGCTGCTGGAGTACCCGGTCTGGTACTGGCTCTGGGCCGGCCCCGAGGACCCGGCCTGGCAGTCCTGGCTGCGGCTCCCGCTGACCCCGGCCGAGGCGCAGGCCAAGGCGCAGGCCATGGCGGCGCACACCTCGCAGGTCCGGGCGCTCTCGGACCAGCCGGGGGACGAAGTGCTGCTCCCGCCGGCCTTCCTGCAGCACTTTTCCCGGCATTGGGAGACCTTCGCCTGGCAGCGGCCCGGCACTCCGGCTGTCCCATCGGCCGGTGCGGCGGCACACGCCGCAGTCGCGCCCTCCGCCTACGCCGCGGCGGACGCGGAGGGCCTCTTTGACACCGTCCACGCCCGGAGCGAGGACCCCTGGGAGTACACCACCAGCTGGTACGAACACCGCAAGCGCGCGCTGACGCTCGCGGCGCTCCCCGGCCGGAGCTACTCCGCCGGCCTTGAAATCGGCTGCTCGATCGGCACCCTCAGCGTGGAACTCGCCGAACGCTGCGGCAGCTTCCTGGCCGTCGACGCGAGCAGCGCGGCACTGGCCCACGCCGCCCGGCGGCTCGCGCACCTGCCGGCCGCGCGGACCCGCCACCTGACGGTGCCGCAGGACTGGCCGGAGGGCGCGTTCGATCTGATCGTGGTGTCGGAGGTGGGCTACTACCTCTCGCCGGAGGAGCTGGCGGCCCTGTTCGACCGGGTCGAGGCCACGCTGCTGCCCGGCGGCACCCTGGCGCTCTGCCACTGGCGGCACCCGATCGAGGGCTGGGAGCTCGACGGCGACACCGTCCACGCAGCAGCCCGCCGGCAACTTCGCTGGGCCGACGCCGGCCTCTACCGGGAGCGCGACTTCGTGCTGGAAATCTTCCGCGCCCCGGAGCCGCTCGCGTGAGCAACGTGGCGGCCCCGGCCGGGCCCCCGCAACGACGCCCCGGCATCGACGCCGTCGCCGTCGTGATGCCGGCCCACAACGAGGAACAGCACTTGGACCGGGCGCTGCGGGCAGTGCAGCGCGCCGCCGACGAGCTGCAGCGGCAGCGGCCCGGCGTCGCCGTCCGGGTGACAGTGGTCCTGGACAGCTGCACCGACCGCTCCGCCGAGATCACCGCAGGTTACGTCGACGCCGACCCGCGCTTCGGCGYGCTCGACGTCCGGCTGCGCAGCGCCGGCGCGAGCCGGGCGGCAGGCGTCCGCGCCGCCGTGCTCGGCCCGCAACGGCGCGCCCCCGGCCAGCGTTCCGAACCGCGGCCCTGGCCGGGACGGACCTGGCTGGCCAACACCGACGCCGATTCGCAGGTCCCGGTGAACTGGCTGGTGCGGCAGCTCGAATTCGCCGAAGCCGGTGCCGACGCGGTGCTCGGCTCGGTGGAACCGGACCCGGTCGGGATGGACCCGGAACTGCTGCGCCGCTGGCTGGACCGCCACCCCTTCGAGGAAAAACACCCGCACATCTACGGCGCCAACTTCGGCGTCCGGGCCTCGGCCTACCTGGCCGCGGGCGGGTTCTCGCACCTGGAAACGCACGAGGACCGCACCCTGGTCCAGAGCCTGCGCAGCCTCGCCTTCACCGTCCTCGCAACGGACAGCATGCGGGTGCTGACCTCCGGCCGGACCCACGCACGGGCGCCCCACGGCTTCGGGACGTACCTGCGTTCGCTGGGACGGCAGCGGCCGCCTGCCGCCACTGGCAGCTGAGGGCGGGCCCGGCAACCGAAGCCGTTCCGGGGCAGCGCAGCCGCGCGCCGGCGCCCGGTGACCTTTGGCCCTAACCAGGGGTGCCGCGCCGGAGCATCCTCGGAGGCATGATGCACCTGGGCAGTGCCGGCGTTAGGTGCTGCGCATGACGGGCGGCGGACGGTGAACCCTGCCGCGGCCGGGCCGCTGCCCGGGATCTCCGGACTGAGCTCGGCGGAGGCTGCCCTGAGGCTGGAGCGTGCCGGGGCAAACCGGCTGCCCGAGGTCCGTGCCGTGCCGGGCTGGCGGCGGCTGCTGGCAGAACTGACCCACTTTTTTGCCGTCATGCTCTGGGTGGCGGCCGCCCTCGCCTTTGTCGCCGGCATGCCGCAACTGGGCATCGCCATCATCGTCGTGATCGTGGTGAACGGGGTATTCGCCTACATCCAGCAGGAGCGCGCCCAGCACGCGGCCGCCAAGCTGCGCGAATTGTTGCCCGCCATGGTCTCGGTGCGCCGGGACAATCGCATCGTCAAAGTGCACACCACCGAGCTGGTGCCCGGAGACGCCGTCGTGCTGGTTGCCGGCGATCGGGTGCCGGCGGATCTCCGCCTGGCCCTGGCTGCGGGCTGCACGGTGGACGAATCGATGCTCACCGGCGAAAGCGAAGCGGTCAGCAAGGCCGCGGGGGACACCGTGTTCGGTGGAACCTTCCTGGTCATCGGCACGGCCGAAGGGGTGGTGGCCAGCACCGGGGGACAGACACGGCTCGCCGAGATCGCGTCACTGACCGGCAAGGTCGAGGCGCCGCCGAGCCCGCTGGCCCTGGAACTGCAGCGGATTGTCAGGATTGTCGCCGGCGTGGCCCTGGGCATCGGCGCCTTGTTCTTCATCCTCTCGCTGCTGGTGGGCATCTCCTGGCGCGATGCGTTCCTCTTCGCGATCGGCGTGGCGGTGGCGCTGGTGCCCGAGGGCCTGCTCCCCACCGTCACCCTCTCGCTCGCCATCGGAGCCCAGCGGATGGCCGCGCGCAAGGCCCTGGTGCGGAACCTGCAGGCGGTCGAGACGCTTGGCTCCACCACGTTCATCTGCACGGACAAGACCGGAACCCTCACCCAGAACCGGATGAACGCCGTCGAGGTCTGGACACCCTCCGGGCTGCTCGGCGTCACCGGGAACGGCTACGCGCCGGAAGCCGAGGTCACGGGGGAGGGTGGCGCGGACGCCGGAGCGGCGGCGTTCCAGGCGGGGCAGCGGCTCAGCGCCGCCGCCCGTGCCGCCTCGGTGGGCCGGGCGGTGCCGCACGACGGGCAGTGGATCGCCGAGGGAGATCCGATGGAGGCCGCCATCGACGCGCTGGCCACGCGGCTGGCCGGCCCCGGCGGCGGGCCGGCGGAGCCAACGCCGTCGCACCGCTTCGCCTTCGATCCGCGACGGCTGCGCGAGTCCGCCATCGTCGGTACGACGCTGTTCGTCAAGGGGGCCCCGGAGTCCGTGATCCCCTTGTGCCGGGGCGACGGCGACAGTGAGGGCGACGGCGACGTGGACGGCGCCGGCGGCGCCGACCGTGCCCTGCAGATGGTGGACCAGATGGCCTCGCACGGGCTCAGGGTCCTCGCGGTCGCGCAGCGGAGCCTGCCCGGACCGGTGCGGGACGGCACGACGGCGGACGAAGTGGAGAGCGGGCTGACGCTGCTGGGCCTGATCGGCCTGCACGATCCGCCCCGCGCCGAGGTCCGGCTCTCGCTGCAGGCGGCCCGCGACGCTGGCATCAAGGTGGGTATGGTCACCGGCGACCACGCCTTCACGGCCGCCGCCATTGCCCGGGAAACCGGCCTGATCGGCTCCCCGGAGCTGGTGCTGGAGGGCCACAACCTGCCGGAGGATGACGAGGTCCTGGCCGCGTTGCTGGACCGCGACGGCGTCGTGGTCAGCCGGGTAACGCCGGAACAAAAGCTCCGGGTGGCCCGGCTGCTGCAGCACCGCGGCCACGTGCTGGCCATGACCGGTGACGGCGTCAACGACGGGCCTGCGCTGCAGCAGGCGGACATCGGCGTCGCGATGGGCCTCAGCGGCACGGATGTGGCCCGCGAGGCGGCGGACCTGGTGCTGCTCGACGACGACTTTGCGACGATCATCGCGGCCGTGGAGCAGGGCCGCGCCACCTACGCGAATATCCGCCGTTTCCTGACGTACCACCTCACGGACAACGTCGCCGAGCTGACGCCGTTCGTGTTCTGGGCCCTGTCCGGTGGCCGGTTCCCGCTGGCCCTGAGCGTGCTTCAGATCCTCGCCCTGGACATCGGCACCGACCTGCTGCCGGCCCTGGCCCTCGGCAGCGAAGCGCCCAGCAAAGGGGCCCTGAAACGTCCGCCGGAGCGCCGGCACCTGATGGACCGGGCCCTGATGTTCCGGGTCTTCGGCCTGCTGGGCCCGGTAGAGGCGCTGATGGAGATGACCGCTTACACCGCCGTTCTCTTCGGAGCCGGCTGGAGCCCCGGAGCCGCACTGCCGCCGTCGGACGCGCTGATGGCGGCCTCCGGCGCCGCGTTCACCACCGTGGTCCTGGCCCAGCTCGCCAACGCCTTCGCCTGCCGCAGCGCCACCTCCCCGCCCTGGCAGCTGGGCTGGTTCACCAACCGGCTGCTGCTCTGGGCCGTGCTGGCGGAGCTGGGGCTGCTCTCCGTCTTCCTGTTCCTTGGCCCTGTCGCCGGCCTGCTGGGACATGCCCCGCCGACACCCGGCGGGCTGGCCGTGGCCCTCGCCGCCATTCCGGCGGTCTTGGTCGCGGACTGGCTCTACAAGCTGGCCCGGCACGGCACGTCCGGGCGGCCCGCCCAACGCGCCGGCTAAGAGGTCCAAAGCCTCTGACCCCACACCGCCCCGGGCCGCAGGATCGGACCATGGATGGACAAACGCCCAAAGGAGCGCCGGCATGCCCGAGCACGTGAAGTGGTTTGAAGAAATTGGCATGGGGGACGTCCCGCAGGTCGGCGGCAAGAATGCCTCCCTGGGCGAGCTCATCCAGTCCCTCAAGGCCCGGGGCGTACGGGTTCCCGACGGCTTCGCCACCACCGCCGCGGCCTACCGGACCTTCGTCGCGGCGAACGGGATCGAACCGGCGATGCGCTCGCGGATCCTGGCCTACCGCTCCGGGGACGCGACGCTCCGCGAGACCGGGGAAGCCATCCGGGAGCTGTTCCTGGCCAGCGATTTCCCGCCGGACATCGCCGACTCCATCCGCTCGCACTACCGCGATCTGGGCCAGCGCGCCGGCCTGGAGCGGCTGTCGGTCGCGGTACGCAGCAGCGCCACGGCCGAGGACCTTCCCGATGCCAGCTTCGCCGGCCAGCAGGAAACCTTCCTGAACGTCACCGGCGACCGGGAACTGATGGACGCCTGCCGGCGGTGCTACGCCTCGCTGTTCACGGACCGGGCCATCAGCTACCGGGAAGTCAAGGGCTTCGACCACCTCGACGTCGCACTCTCGATCGGGGTCCAGCGGATGGTGCGCTCCGACGTCGGCGCCTCCGGAGTGATGTTCTCGATCGATACAGACTCCGGGTTCCCGCGGGCTGCCGTGATCAGCGCCGCCTGGGGTCTCGGCGAGACGGTGGTGCAGGGCACGATCAACCCGGACAAGTACCTCGTCTTCAAGCCGCTCCTGAGCGAGGCCGCGGCGGCGGAAGGACCGGCGGAAGGGCTGGCGGAAGGGGTGGCGGAAAGGCCCAGCCCGATCATCGAAAAGACCCTCGGCTCCAAGGCGCAGAAGATGGTCTACAGCCGCGGCGGCCACGCCCGCACCCGCACCGTCGACACCTCGGAAGCGGAACGCCGGTCCTTCGTCCTGGCCGACGCCGAGATCCTCACCCTGGCCCGCTGGGCCGTGAGCGTCGAGGAGCACTACCGCCGGCCGATGGACATGGAATGGGCCCGGGACGGCGTGACGGGCGAGCTCTTCATGGTCCAGGCCCGGCCGGAGACGGTGCAGTCGCAAAAGACCGGTTCCCGCTTCACGCTCCACCACCTGCTGGAAACCGGGGCGGTGCTGGTGACCGGGGCGGCGATCGGCGACTCGATCGCGCAGGGGACGGCGTGCGTGATCAGGAGCGCCGCTGACATCGACAAGTTCCGGGACGGCGCCATCCTGGTCACCGAAATGACCGACCCGGACTGGGTGCCCATCATGAAGCGCGCCGCCGGGATCGTCACCGACCACGGCGGCCCCACCAGCCACGCGGCCATCGTGAGCCGGGAACTGGGGGTGCCCGCCGTCGTCGGGACCGGCAACGCCACCAGTGTCCTGGCCGAGGACCAGGCCGTGACCCTGTCCTGCGCCGAAGGCGATACGGGCCGCGTCTATGCCGGCAGCCTCGCGTTCGAAGCCGAGGACGTGGATCTGGGCGAGCTGCCGGCGACGCGCACCAAAGTCATGGTGAACATCGCCAGCCCCGCGGCCGCCTTCCAGTGGTGGCGGCTGCCCGCGGACGGCGTCGGGCTGGCCCGGATGGAGTTCATCATCAGCGCCCTGATCCGGATCCATCCGATGGCGCTGGTCCACCCGGAACGGGTCGCGGACCCGCAGGAAGCAGCGCAGATCCGGGACCTGACGCGCGGCTACGCCGATCCAGGCGACTACTTCGTGGACGCCCTGGCGCTGGGCATCGCGAAGATCGYCGCGCCCTACCATCCGAACCCGGTGATCGTGAGGCTCAGCGATTTCAAGACCAACGAGTACGCGCACCTGATCGGCGGCGCCTCCTTCGAGGAAGCCGAGGAGAACCCGATGCTCGGCTTCCGGGGTGCCTCGCGCTACTACGACGCGCGGTACCGGGAAGGCTTCGCGCTCGAATGCCGGGCGCTGAAACGGGTCCGGGAGCGGATCGGCTTCAGCAACATCATCGTCATGGTCCCGTTCTGCCGGACACCGCAGGAGGCGGACAAGGTGCTGGCGGTGATGGCTGAGAACGGGCTGGTCCGCGGCGAGCACGGCCTACAGGTCTACATGATGTGCGAGATCCCCTCCAACGTGGTCCTGGCTGAAAAATTCGCCACCCGCTTCGACGGCTTCTCGATCGGCTCGAACGACCTCACCCAGCTGGTCCTCGGCGTGGACCGGGACTCGGCGCAGCTGGCGGCGCTGTTCGACGAGCGCGACGAGGCCGTCATGGCGATGATCAGCGAGGCGATCCGGAAGGCGCACGCGGCAGGGATCAAGATCGGTATCTGCGGCCAGGGCCCCAGCAACCACCCGGAGTTCGCGGCGTTCCTGGTTGGCGAGGGCATCGATTCGATCTCGCTGAACCCGGACAGCTACCTCAGGACCGTCCCGCGGATCGCGGAAGCCGAGAAGCTGGCGTCCGCGGGCTAGGCCGGCCGGCCGGCCCGCCCGGCCGCGGGGTCCGCGTCCCGGAGCCCAGCGCCCGGAGCGCGTTCAGGATCGTGGCGAGGTCCACCACCTCCTGGGAGAGGGCGCCGGCGATGGCCGGAACGTAGCCCGCGGCTGCCGCCAGCATCAGCGCCACGCTCAGCGCGATGCCGATCCAGATGCTCTGCAGCGCCACCTTCACGGTGCGCTGGCCGATCCGCACGGCCGAGGCCACCTTGGACAGGTCGTCCAGGATGATCACGACGTCGGCGGACTCGCCGGCCGCCGTCGAACCCCGCGCGCCCATCGCGATCCCGACGTCGGCGACGGCCAGGACGGGGGCGTCGTTGACGCCGTCGCCCACCATCATGACCGGACGGCGGGGCAGAGAGCGCACGGCCTCCACCTTGTCCGGCGGCAGGCACTCGGCGCGGACATCGGTCAGCCCGGCCTCTGCCGCGATGTGCTCGGCGGTGGCGAGCGCGTCGCCGGTGAGCATGACCGTCCGGGTGGCGCCGAGTTCCCGGAGTTCGGCCACGGTGCGGCGGGTTTCCCCGCGGATCGGGTCGCTCATCACCAGGGCCCCGGCGAACTCCCCGGCCACACCCACGTAGATGGCGAGCTCGCCGCTGGCCAGCTCGGTTTCGACGACACCGGCGGCCGATTCCGACACGAAATTTGGCTTGCCGACGACGACGTCCCGGCCGTCGAAGCGCGCCCGGACGCCGTGCGTGGCGAATTCGGTGGCCTCCGTGGCGGACTCGAAAACCAAGCCACGGGACCGTGCCGCGTCCATCACCGAGGCGGCGAGCACGTGGGAAGAATATTGCTCGGCGGAGGCCGCGAGCCCGAGGACCCGGTCCTCGGTGAAGGACCCCGCAGTCCGGATGCCCACCAGGGAGGGGCGGCCGTAGGTCAGGGTGCCGGTCTTGTCGAAGGCCACCGTTTTGATCCGGCTCAGCTGCTCGAGAACCCCGGCGTACTTGACGATGATGCCGCCACGCGCGGCACGGCTCATGCCGCCCAGGAACGCCACGGGGGCGGCGATCAGCAGGGGACACGGCGTGGCCACCACCAGCACCTCCGCGAACCGGACCGGGCTGCCGCTGACGATCCAGCCGATCGCCCCGAGAACGTAGGCGAGGGCGGTGAACGGGACGGCGTAGCGGTCGGCCAGGCGGACCATGGGTGCCTTGCTGTCGGCCGCTTCTTTCACCAGCGCGACGATGCGGCTGTACTGCGAGTCCTCCATCAGCGCCGTGACCTGCATCCGGATGGCCGCTTGGCCGTTCAACGACCCGCTCATCAGGCCCTCGCCGGCGGCACGCTCCACCGGCAGGCTCTCCCCGGTCAGCGAGGATTCATCAAACGTTCCGGACTCGGAAAGCAGCAGCCCGTCCAGCGGCACCACTTCGCCGGGCCGCACCAGCAGGATGTCGCCGACTTCGACGTCGGTGGCCGCCACGTCCTCATGCTGGCTGTCGGTTTCGGCGGCGTGGCTTCCGGCGGCACCGCCGTTGCGTTCCCGGTGGGCTGTCTGCGGGACGCGCTCCAGCAGGGACGTCAGTTCCTTCTTGGCACGGCCGGCGGCGTAGTCCTCAAGGGCGGTGCCGCCGGCCATCATGAGCACGATGATCATCGAGGCGACGAATTCGCCCACCAGTACGGTGCTGACGATGGCGGTTACGGCCAGGATGTCGATGCCCCACTGGCCGCCGACCAGGCGGCGGACCATGCCGACGGCGAGGTAGGCCGCCACAGCCAGCGCATAGATGCTGGCGGCGATCCGCGCGATAGCTTCCTGGCCGGAGGCAAGCAGCAGTATCACCGCCAGGAGGGCGGCGACCGTGCCCGTGACAAGCGGATACCGGAGCGCAATTTTCACGGTTGTCCCGCCTCGTTCCTCGCGCAAGACCCGGCGTCTGCGCCTACTTGCATCCTACTGCGCGGCCCTCCCCTCCCGGGCTCCGGGCCGGACGGACACCTGGGGGTTCGTCGGGCCTTTCAGCCCTACCCCACTGGGGCCTGTGGTGCCATGGTGAGGCATGTGGTCGATCTTCGCCGGGCGCCGGCGCCGGGTGCTTGCGCTGGTGGCTGCGGTGCTGCTGGTGGTCGGCGCGGTGGTGACGGCAGTTGTGCTCTCCGGGGGACCCCCTGCCGCCGCTCCGTCGACGGCCCCGGCCACCGGCGCGGCGTCGGCTTCCGTTACCTCTTCGCCGACGCGCACTGCGCCGAGCACCCCCTCACCCGCTGCGACGCCAAGCCGGCCGCCCCTGCCGCCGTCGAGCGCCGCTCCGATCCCTCCGCCGCCCCCGCCGCCCCCGGCACCCGCGGCCCCGTTCCCCGCGGCGCTCCGGGGCGCCGACGTCGAGGTCATCCCCGGCGCGGGCCCCGTGGTTGCCCTGACTTTCGACGCCGGGGCCAATTCGGCGGCCCTGCCCAGCATTCTGCGCACCCTCGGCGCCGCCGGAGTGCGGGCAACGTTCTTCCTGACGGGCAACTGGGCCAGCGCCAACCCCGCGGGCGTTGCCTCGATCGTGGCCGCCGGCCACCGGGTGGGCAACCACTCGATGACGCATCCGGGGTTCACCTCCCTCACCGACGCCCAGATCGCCCAGCAGCTCGCCGGCGCGCAGGCCGCTATCACGGCCGGAGGCGCGGATTCCCGGCCGCTTTTCCGCTTCCCGTTCGGCGAGCGGGACGCACGGACCATCGCCGCCGTGAACGCGCGGGGCTACCTGCCGGTGCGCTGGACGGTCGACACCCTCGGCTGGAAGGGCACCAGCGGCGGCGTTACGGTCCAGATCGTCGCCGACCGGGCGCTCGCCGGCCTGCAGCCGGGGGAGATCGTCCTGATGCACATCGGCTCCAACCCCGACGACGGCACCACCCTGGACGCCGACGCGCTGCCGCAACTCATCAACCGGATCCGCCAGGCCGGTTACGGCTTCACGACCCTGGACGCGCTCCTCGGCTGACCGCCCGTAACCGGGCCGACCGCCACTGTTCCCCGACGGGGATGACTGCTACGAATAACGCATGACGGAGTCGCCCACAGTTGCAGCTGCCCTGGCACCCGTCGACGCGGTGGTCTTTGAACTGGACGGCGTGGTGCTTGATACCGCGGAACTCCGTGCCGCTGCCTGGAAGCGGCTCCTCGACGACGTCTTCCGGGACCCCCGGTTGCCGTCGCGCGCCCGCCGGGACCCGATTGCCGACGCCGACTACACCCTTTACATCGAAGGCAGGACGCCCGCCGAGGCTGCCTCGGCGTTCCTGGCCTCGCGCGGCGTCTCGCTTCCGCCGGGTTCGCCGGCGGATGGTCCGGGCGACTGGACGGCATTCGGACTCGGGAAACGCCAGGACGAACTCTTCGGCCAACTGCTGCGCGGCCAGCCGCCCCGGGCCTTCCCCGGCACCCTGGCCCTGCTGGAACGGCTCCGGGCCGGCCGGATTCCGGTGCTGCTGGCCACGTCGGCGCCCAACGCGGGCGCGCTGCTCGCCACCGTCGGCCTGGAAGGCTTCTTCGACCATGTCGCGGACGGCCAGGCGGCGCTGCGGCAGGCCATCCCCGGCAAGCCGTCGCCGGCCCTGGCCCTCGAAGCGGTGCGGCGGCTGGACATCCCGCCCGGCCGGGCCATGGTCATCGAAGCGGCCGTCGCCGGGGTCGAAGCGGGCCGCCGCGGTGGCTTCGGGCTCGTCGTCGGGATCGACCGGACCGGCCGGCGGGCCGAACTGGAAACCGCCGGCGCCGACATCGTGGTCGAAGACGTCAGCGAACTGGACATCGGCCTGGTCATCACGCACCCCTGGATGCTGGTCTACGAGGGTTTCGACCCGGCCCACGAAGGGCACCGGGAGGCGCTGACCACGCTGGGCAACGGCTACATGGCCACCCGGGGTGCGGCGCCGGAGCACCGCGGCGGTGAGATCCACTACCGCGGGAGCTACCTGGCAGGGGTCTACAACCGGCTGGCCAGCGTCGTGGAGGGCCAGAAGACGGTGGACGAGCACATGGTGAACATTCCGGACTGGCTGCACCTGGACCTGCGGATCGAGGGCGGCGCCTGGTGGTCGGAGGGAGGCCTGGTGCTCAAGCAGGAGCGCCGCACCCTGGACCTTAAACGCGCGCTGCTCACCCGGGAGGCGCTGCTGGAGGACGACGCCGGCCGGCGGCTGAGGCTGGTGCAGCGCCGGCTTGTGTCGATGGCGGAGCCGCACCTAGCCGCGCTGGAGACGGTGCTGACCGCGGACGGCTGGAGCGGCAGCATCAGCGTCCGCAGCGGCTGCGACACGGACGTGACCAACTCCAACGTCCCGGAGGACGCTCAGCTGTCCAACCGGCACCTGACGGCGGTGCAGGTGACGGAATCCGCCGGTGGGCAGTCCGCCGGGGGGCACGCCGCCCGCGGGCAGAGTACTGCCCGACGGGGCGCCGTCGTGCTGAACGTCCAGGTGCAGACCAGCCAGAGCCGGGTCGGCATCGCCCTGGCGGTCCGCACCGAGGTGTCAGGGCCGGCTAACTCCGCCTTCGAGCAGCTTGGCGGCCTGTACGCGCACCGCTTCGAGGTGGCGGCCGCGGACGGGACAGCGGTGACGGTGACCAAGACGGTGGGGGTCGCCAGCTCCCGGGACCACGCGGTTTCCTCTCCGCTGACCGGGGCGGAGGCGGTGCTGGCGCGCGCGGGCGGCTTCGAGGCGCTGCTGGCGGAGCATGAGAAGGCCTGGTCCCTGCTGCTGGCTCCGTTCATCATCGAGTCCGACGCCCCGTCGCAGGCGCAGCTGATCCTGAACCTGCACGTGTTCCACCTGCTGCAGACACTGACGACCCACACCGCCGAGCTGGACGCGGGCGTGCCGGCCCGCGGACTGCACGGAGAGGGCTACCGCGGGCATGTCTTCTGGGACGAACTGTTTGTCCTGCCGGTGCTGAACTCCCGGCTGCCCTCGCTCGCGCGGGAGCTCGTCGACTACCGCTGGCGCCGGCTCGGCACGGCCCGGGATGCGGCGCGGGCGGCCGGGCTGCGGGGCGCGCTGTTCCCCTGGCAGAGCGGCAGCGACGGCACCGAGCAGACGCCCAAGCTGCTCTTCAACAAGCTGTCCGGGCACTGGATGCCGGACTACTCGCACCTCCAGCGCCATGTGGGCCTGGCCGTGGCCTACAACGCCTGGCAGTACTTCGAGGCCACCCAGGACCGCGGCTGGCTGACCCAGCACGGCGCGGAACTCATTGTCGACGTCGCCCGCCTGTTCGCCTCGATGGCGGACTACGACGCCATCGAGGACCGGTTCCATCTCAGGGGTGTGATGGGGCCGGATGAGTACCACACCGGCACCCAGGGCAACCCGGGCGGAGGCCTCGATGACAACGCCTACACCAACATCATGGCCGCGTGGGTGTTCGACCAGGCGGAGTGGATTATGCGCTCCGTCCAGGGGTTCGACATGGAGGACCTCCGGGCCAGGCTCGGCATTACGGCAGCGGAAATCGCTGGCTGGGAGCGGCTGAGCCGGCGCATGTTCGTGCCCTTCCACGGGGACGGCATCATCAGCCAGTTCGCCGGCTATGGCGCGCTCCGGGAACTGGACTGGACCCACTACCGCCGCAGCTACCGCAACATTGAACGGCTGGACCTGATCCTGGAAGCGGAAGGGGACAGCACCAACCACTACCGGCTGGCCAAGCAGGCCGACGTCCTGATGCTGCTCTACGTCCTGGGTGAGGACCAGCTCGTGGGATTCCTCGGCCGGATGGGCTACACCGTCACCGCCGCCCAGATGGCCGCGACCGTGGACTTCTACCTGGCCCGGACCGCGCACGGCTCCACGCTCAGCCGGGTGGCGCACGCCTCGGTCCTCGCGCAACGGGATCCTGAGCGGGCGTGGGCCACGTTCCGCGAAGCCTTGGACGCGGACCTGGACGATACCCAGGGCGGGACCACGAGCTCGGGCATCCACCTGGGCGCCATGGCCGGCTCGATCGACGTCGTCCAGCGCAGCTTCGCTGGACTGCGGATCACCCGGGACGCCCTCGACTTCACGCCCAGGCTCCCGGCTGAACTGCGCCGGGTCGAGTTCCAGGTCCGCTACCGCGACCAGCTGCTGGCGGTGCATCTGGAAACGGACCGGCTCATGGTCTCCGCCGCCCCCGGGGACGCCGCCCCCGTGCTGGTCCGGGTTGGCCCCCGGAAGGTGCTGCTGCGGGCCGGCGAACAGCATGAATTCCTCCGCGCCGATTCCGCACCCAACTAGCTGGCAGTTGTTGTCGTTTTGAGCCCTTAAAGCGACAACAACTGCGAGCCAGTTGGGCGGGGCCTGCTTCAGGAGGCCACGCGGATGACGGCGGCGCCGGTCACCCGGTCCCCGGCGAGGTCCCGCAGCGCCTGGTCTGCGGCGTCGAAGGGGTAGGCCACCGTGGTGGGGCGCAGCGGAATCTCGGCGGCGAGCCGGAAGAACTCCTCGCCGTCGGCCCTGGTGTTGGCGGTGACGCTGCGCAGTTGGCGCTCCTGGAACAGCTCGGCGGCGTAGTGCAGCGGCGGAATGTCGCTGAGGTGGATGCCTGCGACGGCGAGGGTTCCGCCACGGTCGAGGGCACGCAGCGCCGGCGGCACGAGGGTCCCGGCGGGAGCGAAGAGGATGGCGGAGTCGAGGGGGTCCGGGGGCTCATCCTCGGCTCCGCCGGCGAAGGTGGCGCCGAGGTCCAGGGCGAGGCGGCGGGCTTCGGGAGACCGCGTCATGACGTAGACCCGGGCCCCCTGGTAGAGCGCAATCTGTGCGGCGAGGTGGGCCGAGGCGCCGAAGCCGTAAATGCCCAGCCGGCCGCCGATCGGCAGTTCCGCCCGGCTCAGGGCGCGGTAGCCGATGATGCCCGCGCACAGCAGCGGAGCCGCCTCCTCATCCGGGAAGATTTCGGGCACCCGGTAGGCGAAGTCCTCGGCGACGGTGATGAGTTCGGCGTAGCCGCCGTCGCGGTCCCAGCCCGTAAAGGTGGGGGACAGGCACAGGTTTTCCTGCCCGCGCAGGCAGAACCGGCAGGACCGGCAGGTGCCGCCGAGCCAGGCCACTCCCACCCGCTCGCCCGGGCGGAACCGGTCCGCGCCCGGGCCGGCGCCGATCACCTCGCCGATCACTTCGTGCMCGGGAACGACGCCGGCCCGTCTGGGGGCCAGCTCGCCTTCGGCCAGGTGCAAGTCCGTGCGGCACACCCCGCACACCCGCACGCGCAAAAGGACTTCCCCGTGCCCAGGGCTGGGGTCCGGGCGCTCGCCGGATACCAGCGGACCCGTCGCGATTGGTCCGGGCTGCGCAACCCACCAGGCTCGCACAGGGCCTCCCTTTCTGGCTCATCTTCCTGACCCGGGCTGCGGCGGCCGTGATCCCGGGGTCGGAATCAGCGCGTGATCATGACGTTGCAGGCCGCCTTGTGCAGCACCGCGGAGACGGTGTTGCCAATGCCTCCGCCGCGGTTGTGGGTGCCCAGCACCAGCACATCCGCATCTTCGGCTGCCTCCACGAGTTCCTTGGCCGCCGCCCGGCCCTCCTTCAGCGTGCCGGAGACTGCCAGCCCGGGGGCGAGTCTCCCTGCTTCGCCGAGGGAGTACTCCAGCAGTTCCGCGCCGTGGAGCGGGGCGTGGCGGCCGTGCTCCGCCAGGTCGCCGCCATGGTCCGGATCAACATGGATCAGCTGCAACTCGGCGCCCATTGCGACGGCGAGGCGGGCGGCGTCGGCCAGCACCGCCGAGCTGTGGGCCGCGGCATCGACGCCGACGACGACGGGCCTGCCGGGCAGGTGCGGACGGCGGACCACCATCAGCGGGCACGGGGCGGCGCCGGCCAGCTCCAGGCAGACCGAGCCGGCGAGGTGGCCGAGCACGCCGCCTATACCCCGGCTACCCACCACAAGGAGGGAGGCGTCCGCGGCGGCCCGGCGCAGGACCTGTGCGGGCAGTCCGGCCTCCATGACACCGTCGACGGCGAGCCCGGGGTCAACGCCGTGGGCCAGCCCCACGCCCTCGGCGAGGATGGTCTCGGCGGAATGCCGGAGGCCGCTGCCGGCCACGCCTTTGACGGGTCCCAGGTCCTTGGTGAACATCGGCCAGACCCAGGCGTGGACCACCCGCAGGGGGACTCCCCGGAGGGCGGCGTGGTCGGCGGCCCAGCGGACAGCGAGTTGAGAGGATTCGGAGCCGTCGTAGCCCACGGCGACGGCGGCGGGCCGGGGACCTGCTGCGGGTGCCGGCATGGATCCTCCCGGGTAGGCGGACGTAGCACTCCCCAGCGGTGCGTCCCCCAGTACTACCGGTGCGGGGAACGGGACGGCTAGGGGCTTTAGTCCCCCGCCCGTTCGGGGCCGCTATGTTCTTCCCGCAGCTCCCGTCCGCGGCGGATGTCCTCTTCCTCCTTGGCCTGCAGCTTGTCGCTCTTCTTCGTGTCGCGCGGCGGCAGCTGGATGGTTTCCTCGGCCTCGATGCCGGCCTGGAGCTGGCGGCCGCGTTCGGTTTCGGCGTCGAACTCGGCGCCGAAGAGCAGCGACATGTTCAGGATCCACAGCCAGAGCAGCGCGATGATGACGCCGCCGATTGCACCGTAGGTCTTGTTGTAGCTGTTGGAGTAGGCCACGTAGAAGCCGAACGCCAGGGATGCCAGCAGGAAGACCACCAGGGCGATCGCCGATCCCATGCTCATCCAGCGGAATTTGGGCTGCTTAACGTTGGGGGTGGCGTAGTAGAGGATGGCAATAGCCACGATCACGAGCACCAGCATCACCGGCCACTTGGCGATGTTCCAGACGACCAGGAACGCCCCGCCCAGACCGATGATGTTTCCGACGGACTCGGCCACCGGGCCGCTGAGCACGAGCATCGCGGCCAGCACGACGACGATCAGCAGGTTGACGACCGTGACACCGAGCATGGTGCCGCGCAGCTTCAGGAACGGCCGGCCCTCGTCGGTCTCATACACCCGGTTCATGGCCCGCCCGAACGCCCCGACATAGCCGGAGGCGGACCAGAGGGCGGTGAGGAGACCCACGATGAACGTCAGGCCCGCGGCCGAGGAGCTGGCCAGTTCTTCGACTACCGGGCGGATCGTGTCCACGGTCTGGCCGGGTGCGATGCCCTGGACAATGTCCAGCAGCGCCGAGGTGGTTTTCTGGGCGTCTCCGAAGAGACCCAGCAGGGACACCAGCGCCAGGAGCGCCGGGAAGATTGAGAGCACCGAGTAGTAGGTCAGCGACGCCGCGAGGTCGGGGCACTGGTCTTTGGTGAATTCCCGCAGGGTCTTCTTGGCGATGTACTTCCAGGAGGGCTTGGTGACATCGGTGGGGCGGTCCGGCTTGCGCGCGTCGTCCGGGGCGGGGGCAGTGCGCGCCTTGGCGGTGCTGCTCTCGGGGGTTTCGGCGTCGTCCATGGAGCCAGTGTCCGCCTTGGTGAGGTTCTTGGCCATCGGAATCTTCTTTCGTGGTTAAGCGCAGCGGCCGGCTGCCCAGCGCGTCAGCGAGGGCAACCGGCCGTCTTCCGGGTCGGGCTAGGCCTGCTGGACGTTGTCCTTGGCGTCGGCCGCACGGTCCTTCACGTCGGCGACGGCCGTCTGGCCTTCACCCTTGACGTTTTGAGCGGCGTCGGTGGCCGTGGCCTTGACGTTCTCCATGGCGGCCTGGGCAGGCTCCTTCAGACCCTCGGCCACGTGCTGCGCGGCTTCGGTCAGCTCCGTGGTGAGCGGCTCGGCGGCCGTCTTCAAGGCGTCCGCTGCCTCGCGTTCCTTCTGGCTCGCCGGGATCAGCGAGGACACCAGCAGGCCGGCGCCGAAGGCGATGAGCCCTGCCGCGAGCGGGTTGCCCTGCGTCTTAGTCTTGGCCAGGTGCGGTGCGTCGGCGACGGCGGAGCCGGCGTCGTTCAGGTGCGAGGCGGCACTGCCGCCTGCGGAATGCACGTTGCCGGCGGTGTGGTCGGCTGCTCCCATGACTTTCTCCTTCACTCCGAAGACGGCGTCCTTGACCTTGTCGGTTTGGCGCTGGACGATGTGCGACGGCGTGACCTTGTCGGCCACGGCGTCGACGTTGGTGCCGAGCCGGGCGCGGGTTGCTTCAATGTCGGCGCGGATGGCATCCGGGTTTTCAGTCATTGTGTTTTCCTCGCTCTAGTGGCTGGGCTTGAGGGTCGGGGGGATTTCCTGGAGGGTTTCCGCGGTCTGCGGCATGCCCTTCATCGCCTTGAGTTCCTTGCGGCCCATCGAGGCCAGGACGGCGCCGATGATGCCCCAGATGATCGCGACGACGACGCCGGACCATCCCAGCCCCATCAGCGTTCCCAAACCCCACCAGAGGGCGAGGGAGAGGAACAGCAGGACGAAGTGGCCTGCGACGCCGGCGCCGGCGAACATGCCGCCGCCCTTGCCGGCCCGGCCGGCGGTCTGCTTCAGTTCGGCCTTGGCGAGCTCCACTTCCTGACGCATCAGGGTGGACATGTCCCGCGTGACGTCACCTAGTAGATCGCCCAGGGAGTTGGTTTCCGCTTTCACATGGGCCTCGGTGGGAGGCATCGGGGCGCCCGTGGGCATCTCGCTGCTCATCGACGGCCTCCGTCGAACGGATCCTTACGGTCGGGGTCGACGGTGGGATCAATGCGGTACGGATCGGTGGCCAGCGGGTCGTTAGCCCACTGGTCGGCGTGCGCGCCGGTGCCCTCAATCGGGCTGGGCGGGTAGGTATCGGCAACGCCGGCGGTCGTCGTCTCCGGGTAGGTCACCGGCGGCGGGGGGACCGCGACGCCGGCGTCGGGCACCCGGGTGACCGGGGCGCTGTACTGCGCCGGGGTGCCGGTGGTGCCGGTGGACGTCGTATCCGGAGCCCCGGCGCTGAGGCTGCGGCTGAGGCGTCCGGCCAGGATGCCGGCGCCGGCAGCGGCCAGCAGGAAGGTGCCGGGCCGCTGGCGGGCAAAGGACTTGACCTCATTGAGCAACGAACCGGGGTCGCGGTTGTCAAGCCACGTCGCCACGGACTGTGACCGCTCGGCGGCCTGGCGGATCAGGTCGGTCGCGACGCCGGGCTGGTCCGAGGCCTCAGCCATGGTGTGGAGTTCGCTGGAAATGGAGCGCAGGCCCTGGGCAGCCTTCTGCTGCTGCGTGCCGGCCTGGGCGGTCAGGTCCGTCCGGGCCTGGTTGATGAGGTCCTTGGCGTTGCTCTTGACCTCGCCGGCCACGTTGGCCGCTTCGGCCTTTGCCGTTTCGGTGACGTTCTGGGCCGATTCCGCGGCCTGCTGCTTGACCTCGCCGGCTTCGCCCTTGGCGGTGTCGGTCTTCGAAGGCGTCCCGGTGGAGGCGGGCGGGAACGTCGAGCTCCGCCGCAGTGCCGGCTCTGTACCTAGCTCCGTGCCCTGCGTCGCCGTCGGGGTTCCGTAGCTACCGTCCTGGGGCCATTGGTTCTCTGTCATCGTCGCTCTCTTTCCTTGTAGATCTGCTGCCGGTTAGCAAACCAGCAGCGCCGAACGCGAATAGTAAGCATGATTACTATTAGATAGTAAGCACGCTTCGCATTTGATTACAAGGAAATTTTGAAAATCGGCCGTCGCTGGCCAGCTAGGGTTGGTCCATGAGCGGAATGGCGGATAGCTGATGGCAAAGCGCGGCAGGGCGGCCGGGCGAAACGCCGGGACGTCGACGCCGGGAGTGGTGGAAGTGCCGAAGGGCAGCCGCCCGGACGGCCCGGTCGCGGGCGTCTACTACATCGACACCGGCGACTGCGAGCTGATCCCGGACCAGGACAACTCGACCGGGTGGCTGCTGCGGATCAACGGCGTGATGAGCTCCCATATCGACCTCGCCGACCCGCTGTTCCTTGACTTCGAGTACATGCGCTGGATTGCGGCGCTGGTCGAGTCGCGTTGGCCGCCGCCGACCCGGCCGAAGCTGCGTGCCCTGCACCTGGGCGGGGGAGCCTGCTCGCTGGCGCGCTACTTCCACGCCGCCTATCCGGACGCCCGGCAGGTGGTGGTGGAGCTGGACGGGAAACTTGCCGAGTACGTCCGCGGCTGGTTCGACTTGCCCAAGGCGCCGCTGCTGCGCCTGCGCGTGGGGGAGGCCCGCGAGGTTACCGAGAGCCTCACGCCGCAGACGCGGGACCTCATCATCCGCGACGTCTTCGCCGGCTCCGTCACCCCGCGGCCGCTCACCACCAGCGAATTCACCGGCCACGCCAAGCGTGTCCTGGCGCCCGGCGGGATCTACCTGGTGAATTCCGGCGACGCCCCGGCGCTGGCCAACGCGCGCGAAGACGCTGCCACGATCGCTGCGGCCTTCGAGCACACGGTAATCATCGCCGACCCGGCCATGCTCAAGGGCCGGCGCTACGGCAACATGATCATCGCCGGCAGCGACGCGCCGTTCGACGACGACCCCGGCCTCGCACGGCGCCTGCTGGGCGGCGCGGTGCCGGCGCACATCTGGCACGATGCCAAGGTGCGCGCCTTCGCCGCCGGCGCCGCCGTCCGCCACGACCCGGAGGCGGCGGTCCCGCTGGCGGTAGTCCCGACGTCGGCGAACCCGAAAGCCGCGGACCCGAAAGCCGCGGACCCGAAAGCCGCGGTCCCGACGTCGTCGACAGCTCCGTAACGGCCCTTTTGCGGCCCCAAAACGGCGCCTACGGAACAATCGCTGCGTACCCGCCCCGGCCCATCAGCGCCTCGCGGTGAGCGTCGGTCTGCTCGCGCAGGGCCTGGACCACGGCGGCGACGGCCGGCCGGCGCATCGAGTCGGGCCGCAGGACCATCCAGTAGGGCAGCCGTTCGGCGAACTCATCCGGCAACAGCCTGACCAGGTCCGGATGCAGGTCCGCGGCGAAGCAGGGCAGGAAGCCGATTCCGGCCCCGGCCCGCGTCGCCTCCACGTGGACAAAGACATTCGTGGAACTCAGCCCGTCCCGCATGGTCGGCACCAGCCGCCGCGGGGCATCGAGGTCGTCCACCTGGAGCATGGAATCGACGAAGTAGACCAGCGGATGCGCCTCCAGTTCGTCCACGGAGCGCGGCGTCCCGTACTCGGCCAGGTAGCTCCGCGAGGCGTACATCCCCAGCATGTATTCGCCGAGCCGGGCCGCCTCGGCCCGATGCACCTGCGGCTCGCCGACCACCACCTCGATGTCCAGGCCGGAGCGCTGCTGCAGCGCCCGCCGGGTCACCGTGATGATCTCCACGCTGAGCCCGGGGTGGTGGCGGCGCAGCCGGGCCACCGCGGGGGCCGCGATGTAGGCGCTGAAACCGTCGGTGGCGGTCATCCGCACGACGCCGGTGACGGGATCCGGCGTCGTGCCGGGCTTTTCGAGCGAGCGCACGGCGCCTTCCACCTGCTCGGCGACGGCGACCGCGGAGGCGCCGAGTTCCGTCAGTTCCCAGCCGCCCGCGGCCCGCGACAGCACGCGGCCGCCGAGGGCCTTCTCCAGGGCAGCGATCCGGCGGGAGACCGTGGTGTGGTTCAAGCCCAGGACCTGGGCTGCCGTCGTAAATTTGGCCGAGCGCGAGACCGCCAGCAGCACAAGCAGGTCGTCGGGATTTGCATTCATATCTGCAATTCTGCACATACATCGTGCCGGTTTGGCCATTGAACCGCAAGGAATCTGCGGCAATACTCGATGAAGCCCATTTTCAGTGCTGTGCATCACGGCGCGTGTCATCGTGGACACTAAGGAGACCGAGATGAGCGTAGACCAACGCTCCGCAACACCCCCCGCCGCAGCCACCAAGGGTGCAGGCCTGAAGAAAATCGTCGCCGCATCGATGGTCGGCACCGTCGTGGAGTGGTACGAATTCTTCCTCTACGCCACCGCCGCCACCCTGGTGTTCGGCAAGTACTTCTTCCCCGCCACCGGCAATGAACTGGACGGCATCATCCAGGCGTTCCTGACCTACGCCGTCGGTTTCGTCGCCCGCCCGCTCGGCGGCATCGTCTTCGGCCAGATCGGCGACAAGCTGGGCCGCAAGCCCACCCTGCAGCTGACCATCGTGATCATCGGTGTGTCCACCTTCCTGATGGGCTGCCTCCCGGGCTTCGTCGACATCGGCTACCTCGCGCCGGCCCTGCTGGTGGCGCTGCGCTTCATCCAGGGCTTCGCGCTGGGCGGCGAATGGGGCGGCGCCGTGCTGCTCGTTGCCGAGCACAGCCCCAACGAGTCCCGCGGCTTCTGGTCCAGCTGGCCCCAGGCGGCCGTCCCGGTCGGCAACCTGCTGGCCACCCTGGTCCTGTTCATCATGTCCAACGTGCTCAGCGCCGCCGACTTCCTCGGCTGGGGCTGGCGCGTGGCGTTCTGGCTCTCCGCGGTGATCGTGTTCGTCGGCTACTACATCCGCACCAACGTCTCCGAAGCCCCGATCTTCCTCGAGGCCAAGGCGCAGCTGGAGCAGGAGCAGGCCGCCAGCTACGGCGTCCGCGAAGTCATCCGCAAGTACCCCAAGGGCATCCTGCAGGCCATGGGCCTCCGGTTCGCGGAAAACATCATGTACTACCTGGTGGTGAGCTTCGCGATTGTCTACCTCAAGAGCGTCCACAAGTACGACACGTCCTCGCTGCTGCTGGCGCTGTTGATTGCCCACCTCATCCACTTCCTGGTCATCCCGCAGGTCGGACGGCTCGTGGACAGCTGGGGCCGCAAGCCGGTCTACCTGGTCGGAGCCATCACCGGAGCCACCTGGCCGTTCTTCGCCTTCCCGATGTTCGACACCCGCAACCCCGTCGTCATCGTGCTCGCCGTGACGATCGGCCTGTGCCTGCACGCCTTCATGTACGCCGGCCAGCCGGCGCTGATGTCGGAGCTGTTCCCGACCCGGATGCGTTACGCGGGCGTCTCGCTGGGTTCGCAGGTCACCTCGATCTTCGCCGGCTCGCTCGCGCCGCTGCTGGCCACCGCGTGGCTCAAGGACACCGGTTCCTGGCTGCCCACCGCCATCTACCTAGTGGTGGCCTGCGCCATCACCACGGTGGCAGTGCTCAGCCTCAAGGAAACCAAGGGCATCGCCCTCGAGGACGTGGACCGGGCCGACGCCGAACGTGAAGGCCTTGCAGTAGCGGCCGTCCGCCGAGCTGCTTGAACGTCTGCTGAACTGCTTGAATCTGATGACCTCGAATCTCTGAACTGGAAGGCTGGGTAATGGAAAATACACTCAACGGCCGCAAGGCATTGGTCACCGGCGGCGCGGGCGGGATCGGCGCCGCCAGCGTCCGTGCCCTCGCTGCCAGGGGCGCGAAGGTGGTGGTTGCCGACGTCGACGAAGCCGCCGCCACCGCCCTCGCCGACGAAGTCGGGGGCACCGCGTGGGCGGTGAACCTGCTCGACGTCGAGGCCCTGCAGACGCTCAGCCTGGATTGCGACATCCTGGTCAACAACGCCGGGATCCAGCGCATCAGCCCGATCGAGGACTTTGATCCGGCAGATTTCCGCCGCATCGTCACCCTCATGCTTGAGGCGCCGTTCCTGCTGATCCGGGCCGCGTTGCCGCACATGTACGCCAACGGCTTCGGCCGGATCATTAACCTGTCGTCGGTCCACGGGCTTCGGGCCTCGCCGTTCAAGAGCGCCTACGTCTCCGCCAAGCACGGCCTGGAAGGGCTGAGCAAGGTGACGGCGCTGGAGGGCGGTGCCCACGGTGTCACGTCCAACTGCATCAACCCCGGGTATGTCCGGACGCCGCTGGTCGAGTCGCAGATTGCGGACCAGGCCAAGGTGCACGGCATTCCGGAGTCCGAGGTGCTGGCCAAGATCATGCTCACCGAGGCGGCCGTGAAGCGGCTGGTCGAACCCGAGGAGGTGGCCTCGCTGGTGGCGTGGCTGGCCTCGAACGACGCCGGCATGGTCACCGGCGCCAGCTACACCATGGACGGCGGCTGGTCCGCCCGATAGGGCGCTCACACCTCCGACCCGCTGGCTCTGACGCGCTGGCCCTGACCCGCCCGGGCATCTCTGCCCGGGCGGGTCAGTTGTCTGTCAGCCGGGCCAGGTTTGGTGGCGGCTTCGCCGCGGGGCGTGCCGCTAGGCTGGGGGCATGCGCAAGGATTTCAGCCCCGCCGACTTGCCCTCCGCAGAGTTTTACCGGCTGCTGACAGCCGTCGTCGTGCCCCGTCCTATTGCCTGGGTTTCCAGCACCTCCGTCGAGGGGGTGGACAACCTCGCTCCGCATTCCTTCTTCACTGTCGCGTCGGTGACACCGCCGATCATCCAGTTCACCTCGGTGGGCCGGAAGGACACGTTGCGGAACATCTCCGCGCGAGGCGAATTTGTGGTCAATCTTGCGCCGGCCGACTTCCTCGCCGAGGTCAACGCGACCGGCACCAACTTCCCGCCGGAGGTCAGCGAGTTCGATGCCGCCAATCTCACCCGGGAGGCCAGCCTGACGGTCAGCGTGCCCCGGGTGGCGGAGTCGCCGGCGGCCCTGGAGTGCCGCCTGCATTCGACGCTGGCCATGGGTGACTGCGTGCTGGTGTTCGGCGAGGTCACCCACGCTGCGGTCTCTGCCGATGTCCTGGATGGCAGCCACCCGCGCATCGACCTGCTCGGGCCGCTGGCCCGGCTCGGGCGCGACGAGTGGGGGCACCTGGGGCCGGTCCAGGAACTGGGCCGGATCCGGAGGTCCGACTGGCCGGGCGATTTCCGGCGGAGGGCCGAACGGCAGGCTTAGCCGCCCGCGTAGGGGCCCGGGCCGGCGAGCAGCCGGCTTGATGCTGCCAGGAGGTCGTCGTGGCGGTCTGTGGGATGTCGTCCTGCAGCGCCGAGCCGGGGAGACGGAAGGACTTCCCGGAGCGGACTGCAAAGGACGTCCTGGTCTGCCTATTCGGGTTGCCGTACGTTGCGGTGATCAAAGTAGAACAGGGTTCCGGCGGGAGTCCCGGGGACGCGCAGGCCGACGAACGGGGCGCGGATGACCTCGACCGTCCCTTCCCTGCGCCCATTGAACGGGTCGTCGCCCACGACCAGTTGGCCGATGCGGAAAGGGACGCGGCCTTCGTAGACGCGGCGTGCAGCCTGCCGCAAGGCCCGGGCGACACGGACAGCCGGCTGCGGGCGTGCGGGCTGGGCTGTGCTGATTGGCTGTTCTGTGCTGATTGGCCGTGCTGTGCTGATTGACCGTGCTGGGGAAATGCGCATCGGGCTGCTCCTTGCCAGCGAACGAAGTTCCTTCACGGGGGACCGAAACGACGTGGACGGACTCCCCAGCCTCGCCGTCTTCGTTCCGGCGCCCCCGTCCGCCCACTGTACGAACTCGTCCCACCAGTAACACGCGTAACACGTACCCCTTGTTCGCCGACCACCACTTGGATCCCGGTCACGGGATACTCGGGGCAACGAATTCCGGCGCGATTGCGGCGCGATGGTTAGGGTGGGCCCATGAGTGACGACCCGTGGGGTGCCAGGCAGGCGTCCACCGCGCCCGAAGGCTGGATTCCGGCGCCCGAAAACGGCTGGGGTGCGCTTATGGTGTGGGCCGCGGGTCCGCCAAACGTCGTGCGGGTCCCCGCCGCGCCCCGCAACCGGGAGGCCGTCGTCGTCATCAGATACAGCGACGGACGCGTGACCCGGGAACCTTCGCTCCTGACCGACGCGGACCTGGAGTCGATCGACGACGATATCGACACCTATCTGGTTCATGCCGGCCTGCCGCCCCGCCCGCGCGGCTTCGACTGGTACCTGCGCCCGCCGGCCGCTGCCGCTAATGGTCCCGATGCTTTCTGGGCCGCCGTCTGGGAAGGCGCGACGGCGGGGCTGCCTAACGACGGAATGCACCCGTCGCGGTTGAGGGCAGCCACCGCGGCGGCGATGGTCCGGCTCTACCGGGGCTGACGGCGAAGGTTCCGCCAGTGGAGCGCCACCGCCGCGACTATTAGCGGGACGTGGATCGCCGGGAGGTTGTGGGCAAACCACTTCGGCAAATAGATGTCCGTGACGGAGCCGGTGCTGTCGCCGAGCCGTTGAGCGACCGCCGTCAACGGGCAATGGAAGCCGTTGCCCGCAAAGACCGCGGTTTCGGCGAAGACCACGGCGCCGGCGACGCCCGCCCTCCGGTCGGAGCGTCCCCGGACCCCGGAGTACAGGACATAGACCATCGACGCCTCGATCGTGAACCACGCCAGGGTGTGGACCGCCTTCACCGCTTTCAGCTGCGCCCCCTGGAACTCCGTGCGCCGGGTAACCACACCCGTCACCCGGGCTGCTGCAGGGCGAGGACGATGATGGCTGCGTTAATGCCCAGCCCGATCAGCCACCACGGGTTGAACGTGAGCACCAGCAGGGCGGCCGAGATTCCGGCCCCGGCTACCGTGACCGGGATCCACCACGGCGCCGCCACCAGGAGTCCCAGGCCCGCTAGCCCCAGTACCGCCGCGGCGGCGATGGCCAGGGCAACAGCGAGACGGCGCACCTCCCCGGCGAAGGGGGACCGGCCGACGTCGAACGGCGCCTTTTCGTCCGGCCGCGGCAGCCAGATGGCGAGATGAACGAGGCCGTGGGCGATTAAGAACAGTCCTGCGATCCAGCGCACGGCGGTCCTCCTGATGTTCCGGCGGCTCCGTTCAGCGAAGCACCTTCTCCCGTGGCCGGGCTAGGGGCGGAAGGCCCCCGCCCGGTCTAGCATAATTGTCTGGTATTCCAGACAACGTGAGATGCGCTGAGTCCTTGAGGGTGGACAGCCGGGGGCATGCTTAAGTACGGGATACCGGACACGCCCGAAACGAAGAGGACCACATGTCAGCCGCCAGCGCCACCACCCCGCCCGTGGGAACCCCCAGTGCCCTGCCGAAGCCGGCTGCGGCCAGGCCGGCCGCCGCCAGGCCGGCGTCCAAGGTACCGGCGGCCGAGAACACGCTGCGGATCCTGAAACTGCTGGCCTCCAAGCGCGGGCCGATGGCGGCGTCGAACATTGCCACCGCGCTGGGCCTGCCGCGCTCCAGTGTCTACCATCTGCTCGGCGTGATGGAGGCGAACGGTTTTGTGCTGCACCTGCACGAGGAGCAGCGGTACGGGCTCGGCATCAGCGCCTTCGAGCTCAGCTCCGCCTACTCCCGCCAGGAGCCGCTCTCCAGGCTCGGCCGGCCGATGCTTGCGACGCTGGTGGACGTGATCGGGGAGAGCGCCCACCTCGCCGTGCTGCACGGCAGGGACGTGCTCTACATCGTCGAGGAGCGGGCGAAAAACCGGCCCTCCCTCGTGACCGACGTCGGCGTCCGGCTACCCAGCCACCTCACCGCGAGCGGCCGGGCGATCCTGGCCGCGCTGCCGAAGTCCCAGGTCCGGGCGCTGTACCCGAACGCCGCGGCCTTCAGTGCCCGGCACGAGACCGAATCGCCGATCACCAAGTACTCCGCACTGTCCTCGCATCTGGACCAGGTCCGGCAGCGGGGCTACGCCACCGAACACGGCGAAGTGACCCCCGGCTTCGGCTCGATCGCGGCCGCCGTCACGGACCACACGGGCTGGCCGACGGCCGCCGTCGCCGTGACGTTCCTGGAGGACAAGCTGCCCACGGACCAGTGGCCGGTCCTGGCCGCGCGGGTCAAGAAGGTCGCGGACGATCTCTCGGTCCGGATCCACGGCCGCCCCAGCCCAACTAGCTCGCAGTAGTTGTCGTTATGGCTGCGCAAAACGACAACTACTGCGAGCCAGTTGGGTCTGGAATCCCGGACAGCACCCTCACGAAGCCCCTGTTTCCGGGGCTCCGGACAGGCTTTAGTTGATACAGAACCTCTCCCAGGAACCACCCGAAACAACGAAGGAGCCCCCATGGCACCCGCCGATTTCACCACCGGTGCCCGCCCGGTCAAAGCAGCCCGCGGCACCGAGCTCACCGCCAAGAGCTGGCAGACCGAAGCCCCGCTGCGCATGCTGATGAACAACCTGGACCCCGAGGTGGCCGAGCGCCCGGATGACCTCGTGGTCTACGGCGGCACCGGCCGCGCGGTCCGGTCCTGGGCGGCGTTCGACGCGATCACCCGCACCCTGGAAACCATGGAAAAGGACGAGACCCTCCTGGTCCAGTCCGGCAAGCCGGTCGGCGTCTTCCGCACCAACGAGTGGGCGCCGCGCGTGCTGCTGGCCAACTCCAACCTCGTCGGCGACTGGGCCAACTGGCCCGAATTCCGCCGGCTCGAGGCGGAGGGCCTGATGATGTACGGCCAGATGACCGCCGGGTCCTGGATCTACATCGGCACCCAGGGCATCCTGCAGGGCACCTTCGAGACCTTCGCCGCGATCGCCCGCAAGCTCACCGGGGACGAAAACGGCACCCTCGCCGGCACCCTGACGCTCACCGGCGGCTGCGGCGGGATGGGCGGCGCGCAGCCGCTCGCCGTCACCCTCAACGAGGGCGCCTGCCTGATCGTCGACGTCGACGAGAGCCACCTGCGCCGCCGGGCCGGCAAGCGCTACCTCGACGAGGTGGAGACCGACCTCGACACCGCCATCGCCAAAGTGCTCAAAGCCAAGGAGGAGCGCCGCGGCTGGTCGGTGGGCTACGTCGGCAACGCCGCCACCGTCTTCCCCGAGATCCTGCGCCGCCACAACGCCGGCGAGCTCACCGTGGACATCGTCACGGACCAGACCTCGGCGCACGACCCGCTGAGCTACCTGCCCGAGGGCATCACGGTGGAGGAGTGGCACCGCGAGGCCGCCGCCGACCCGGAAGGCTTCACCAAGAAGGCGCAGGCCTCGATGGCCAAGCACGTCCAGGCCATGGTCGAATTCCAGGACGCCGGCGCCGAGGTCTTCGACTACGGCAACTCCATCCGCGACGAGGCCCGCAAGGGCGGCTACAACCGCGCTTTTGAGTTCCCCGGCTTCGTCCCGGCCTACATCCGCCCGCTCTTCTGCGAGGGCCTGGGCCCGTTCCGCTGGGTGGCCCTGTCCGGCGACCCCGAGGACATCGCGGTGACGGACAAGGCCATCAAGGAGCTCTTCCCGGAGAACAAGCACCTGCACCGCTGGATCGACGCCGCGCAGGAGCGCGTCGAATTCGAAGGCCTGCCGGCCCGCATCTGCTGGCTGGGCTACGGCGAGCGGGCCAAGGCCGGCCTGCTGTTCAACCAGCTGGTCAAGGAGGGCAAGGTCAAGGCGCCCATCGTGATCGGCCGCGACCACCTCGACTCCGGCTCCGTCGCCTCCCCGTACCGCGAGACCGAGGCGATGGCGGACGGCTCCGACGCGATCGCCGACTGGCCGCTGCTCAACGCCCTGCTCAACACCGCGTCCGGCGCCACCTGGGTGTCCATCCACCACGGCGGCGGCGTGGGCATCGGCCGCTCCATCCACGCCGGCCAGGTCTCCGTCGCCGACGGCACCGAGCTCGCCGCGCAGAAGCTTGAGCGCCTGCTCACCAACGACCCCGGCATGGGTGTCATCCGCCACGCCGACGCCGGCTACGAGCGCGCCGTCGAGGTCGCCAAGGAACGCGGCGTCCGCATCCCCATGAACGAAGGAACCACAAAGTGACCCTTACGACCCACTCACCGCTCACCGTCACCCTCGGCTCCAGCGGCGTCACCCCCGAGGACGTCGTCGCCGTCGCCCGCCACGGCGTCCACGTGACCATCGCCCAGGACGCCCTCGACGCCGTCGCCAAGGTCCGCGCCCACATCGACGACCTCGCGCACAGCGAGACGCCGGCCTACGGCATCTCCACCGGCTTCGGCGCCCTGGCCAACCGGCACATCCCGGGCGGGCTGCGCACCCAGCTGCAGAAGTCGCTGATCCGCAGCCACGCCGCCGGCATGGGCCCGGCCGTGGAACGCGAGGTGGTCCGCGGCATCATGTTCCTGCGCGCCAAGACTCTCGCTTCCGGCCGCACCGGCGTCCGCCCCGTGGTGCTGCAGACCATGGTGGACGTGCTCAACGCCGGCATCACGCCGGTGGTCCGCGAATTCGGTTCGCTGGGCTGCTCGGGCGACCTCGCGCCGCTCTCGCACTGCGCCCTGGTCCTGATGGGCGAGGGCGAAGCGGTGGGCCCGGACGGCGAACTGTTCGGCGGCAAGGGCGGACGCCCCGTCGCCGAGCTCCTCGCCGCGCACGGCATTGAACCCGTCACCCTCGCCGAGAAGGAAGGCCTGGCGCTCGTCAACGGCACCGAGGGCATGCTGGGCATGCTGCTGATGGCCATCGCGGACATCCGCCAGCTGCTCACGACGGCGGACATCACCGCCGCGCTCAGCGTCGAGGCGCTGCTCGGCACGGACCAGGTGTTTCTGCCGGAGCTGCACGCCGCGCTCCGGCCGCACCCGGGCCAGGCCGCTTCCGCGGACAACATGCTGCGGGTGCTGTCCGACTCCCCGATCGTGGCCTCGCACCGGGTCAACGACACCAAGGTCCAGGACGCCTACTCGCTGCGCTGCGCCCCCCAGGTGGCCGGCGCCGTCCGCGACACCGTCGACCACGCTGCGCTGGTCGCTTCGCGCGAACTCGCCGCCGCGATCGACAACCCCGTGGTCCTGCCGGACGGCCGGGTCAGCTCCAACGGCAATTTCCACGGCGCCCCGGTGGCCTACGTGCTGGACTTCCTCGCGATCGCCGTCGCGGACATGAGCTCCATCGCCGAGCGCCGGACCGACCGGATGCTGGACCCGGCCCGCTCGCACGGGCTGCCGGCCTTCCTCGCCGCGGATCCCGGCGTCGACTCCGGCCTGATGATTGCGCAGTACACCCAGGCCGGGCTGGTCTCGGACAACAAGCGGCTGGCCGTTCCGGCGTCGGTGGATTCGATCCCGAGCTCGGCCATGCAGGAAGACCATGTCTCGATGGGCTGGCACGCGGCCCGCAAGCTGCGCCGCGCGGTGGAGAACCTGCGCCGCGTCCTGGCGATCGAGCTGGTGACCTCCGCCCGGGCCCTGGACATCCGCACCCAGCTCTCCGGCGGCGAACTCACGCCGGGCCCGGCAGGGGCCGCGGTGATCGCGGTGCTGCGCGACGTCGTCGAGGGGCCCGGAACCGACCGGTTCCTCTCACCTGAGCTGGAGGCAGCCGACCTGCTCGTGGCCTCAGGCAAGGTGCGCGCCGCCGCCGAATCCGCCGTCGGAAATCTGGCCTGACGGCAAAGAAAATACGAGCCGGCCGGGCATTTCCCGGAGCCCCCGAAATGTTCGGCAACACGGCCGCCGGGGGCGCAGCAAATGTAGTAAGAATATGATGTAGCCCACACCAAAGACGTTGTGGCGGAAAAGTAAAAAACGAACCTACAAAGGGGTAGAAGTTCATGAAATCACGCGGGACGGTCATGTCCAGGCGCACGGCGTTCGCCGCCACGGTCTCCGACTGGAGGAGCCTCAAGGCGGGGGACCAGGTGGAAATCCTCAAGCACGCACAGCTGCTGGCAGCCGGGGAAGTCGAAGAAGTGTCGTCCAGCGGAAATGTGCTCTGGCTGGTGCCGGGTACACCCTCGGAGGCGCAGCTGTTCCTGAAGTCCGACGGTGTGCAGGTGCGGCGCAGCTAGGCGCCGGCGCCGCGGCGCAGAATCAAGCTCAAAGAAGGGCCGGTGAGGGGTGCATCCCTCACCGGCCCTTGGCCTGTTCCGGCCCGCGCTGACTAGGCCGCGACGTCCTCGTGGGTCTCACCGAAGGGCACGGTGTCGTCCAGCGCCACGGTGTAGGCGCCCGGCTCGTGGCGGGTAACCCGGATCCCGCAGCGGCGGTCCTGGACGGCCGAAGCGATCAGGGTGTTAACGGCGTTTTCGAGGCCGTGGTGGACCTCCTCCGCCCTGGCAAACGAGAGCTTGATGGACGTGGCGTCAGAGGCCTGGGTCCGCATGGTGTGTGTGTTCATTGACTGGTCTTTCCTAGAATCTGGCCGGTTGGCCACCCGCTATTCTAGTCTGTCCGGCGTGGCGTCCCGGTCCGGAGCCGATAGTGTGCAGGTGGCGGTATATCTTTTTAGGCGAGGGGCGCCGTTCTGTTGGAACGGCGCCCCGACCCATTCCGGGCCTGCACCCCGGTTGTGGCAGGAGGGCGTGCACATGTTCGAAGCTCCCAGTATTGTCTTTTTTGCGGCCGGAATCGCCGTCTTCATCGCGGCGGTGCTGCCCAAGCTGCTGCGCAACGCGCCCCTGTCGATGCCGATGGTTTTCCTCGGGGCAGGGATGCTGGCGTTCACGCTGATGCCGGCCCTGCCGAACCCCGACCCCCTGCAGCACGGGGAGTTCTTCACCCACCTGACCGAAGTCTGCGTCATCATCTCGCTGATGGGCGCCGGACTGGCGCTGGACCGGCCCGTCGGTCGCCGGCGGTGGTCCACGACCTGGCGGATGCTGGGCCTGGCCATGCCGCTGTGCATCATCGGCCTGACCCTGCTGGGAATGTGGTTCCTGGGGCTCGGCCTTGGGGCCGCGCTCCTGGTCGCGGCCGCCCTGGCCCCGACCGACCCGGTCCTGGCCTCCGAGGTGCAGGTGGGGGAGCCCGCGGACGAGGAAGGCGAGACCGAGCGCGAGGACGAGATCCGCTTCGGCCTCACCTCCGAAGCGGGCCTGAACGACGGGCTGGCGTTCCCCTTCGTCTACCTGGCCATCGCCATCAGCTTCGTGGGCGCCTCGCCGTCGGGCTGGCTGGGTCACTGGCTGGCCGTGGACGTGCTCTGGCGGATCGGCATCGCTGTGCTGCTGGGACTCGCGACGGGCAAGCTGCTGGGGCGGCTTTTCTTCACGGCCCGGCATGAGAGCGTCCGGCTCTCCAACCACTCCGAGGGCTTTGTGGCCCTCGCGGCGACATTCCTTGCCTACGGCGTCACGCAAATGGTCGAGGGTTACGGCTTCGTCGCAGTGTTCGTCTGCGCTGTCACCATCCGGGCCGCCGAGCGCACGCACGGCTTCCACCGGGTGATGCACTCGTACGTGGAGCAGCTGGAACGGCTCATGACCGTGGTCATCCTGGTGCTGCTGGGCGGGGCGATCGCACGCGGCCTGCTGGCCGGGATCGGCTGGACAGAGGTGCTGGTGGCGTTGGCGTTCCTGCTCCTGGTCCGACCGCTGGCGGGCTGGCTCGGGCTGGCCCGGGGCAAGACCGGCCCGCGGGAACGCATCGCCATCTCCTTCTTCGGCATCCGCGGCATCGGCTCGCTGTACTACCTCGGCTACGCCCTCGGCCGCGGCAACTTCAGCGCCCAGGCGCAGGAACTCTGGGCGCTTGTGGGACTGGTCGTGGCCATGTCGATCGTGCTGCACGGCGCGACGACGGCGCCGGTGATGAACCGGCTGGACCGGCTGCGTGAGCGCCGCGCGGTGGAGCAGCACGGCGACGAGGGGCAGGCGCCGCGCACCGCCATCTGAGCGCCCCCGGCGAGCCGTGCCGCGCCGCCGGCCAGCTACCGCAGCAGTGTGTTGATCAGCCTCGCGGCGACCCTTGCGGTACGGCCGTCGACGTCGAAGTCCGGGTTCAGCTCCGCGACATCAAGGTGCAGCAGTTTCCCGCTCGCGGCCACCTGCCGGCAGACGGCGCTGATCACCGGCAGCGGGACGCCGTAGGCCGCCGGGGCGCTCACCCCGGGCGCCACCGACGCCGGCAGCACGTCCAGGTCGATGGTCAGGTACAGCGCGTCCACCTGGGCCAGGAACGCGGCCACGAAAGCCTGCGCGGCGTCCGCGGTACACTCCTCGTCCAGCAGGTAGTCCACGCCCAGTTCCGCGGCGGTCCGGAACAGCGCCTTGGTGTTGTTCGGTTCGGAAATCCCGACGACGGCGTACTTTAGTTCGCGTCCCGCGGCGGCTTCTGCCCGGGCCATCTGCAGGAACGGGGTGCCGGAACTGGGCACCGGCTCGTCGCGGAGGTCGAAGTGCGCATCCAGGTTCAGCACGCCCACCTTCAGCCCCTCCCGGACCGCGGCGGAGCCGGCCACGCCCAGGTAGCTGGCGAAGGCGGTCTCGTGGCCGCCGCCGAGGACCACCGGCAGGGCGCCGGCGTCGAGCAGGCCGGTGATGGCGAGCCCGGCCCGTGCCTGCCCGGCCTCCAGCGCGTCCCCGGTGACGGTGACGTCGCCGGCGTCGTGCACTTCCCGGTCCAAATGGAAGGCCAGTGGGCCGAGGGCGGCGCGGATGGCGGCGGGCGCGGCGGCGGCCCCGACCCGGCCCTTGTTGCGCCGCACTCCGGCGTCGCTGCCGAAGCCGAGGATGACGGCGGGACGCGCGCCGGCGGACGCGGCCGGCTGCCGGTGCCCGAGCGGGTGGGCAGTGTAGGGCGTCACGGCCTGCCACCAGCGGCGGTGGTCGGCGCCGTCGCCGTCGAACCGTCCGGTCCAGGGCTGCGGCGGGACGTCGGCGGTGCGGGCGGAAGAAGGCATGTCCCTAGCTCACCGCAGCCCGGGCCGGAAAACCAGCAGCGCCGCCGTCGGAGTGTCCGAAATCCCGGAAACCCTGCTTAAACGCCGCCGAGATGACATTTCACGGCAATGTTTTCCAAAAACACTGCCGCGAAATGCCATCTCGGCGGATGGGAGTCGGTCCGGGATCCTTAATGGATGCCGAGCGCGGCCTCGATCGGGCCGATCCCGAAGAACAGCAGGAACGCGGCGGCCACGGCCCACATCAGCGGGTGCACCTCGCGGGCGCGGCCCTGGACCAGGCGGATCAGCACGAAGGAGATGAATCCGGCGCCGAGGCCGTTGGCGATCGAGTAGGTGAACGGCATCAGCGTGAAGGTCAGGAACGCGGGAATCGCGATGCCCCAGTCCTGCCAGTCGATCTTGCCGACCTGGGAGACCATCATGAAGCCGACGACGACGAGCGCCGGAGCCACGGCTTCGAACGGCACCAGGTTAATCAGCGGGGTGAAGAACATGGCAACGAGGAACAGCAGGCCGGTGACGATCGAGGCCAGGCCCGTGCGGGCGCCTTCGCCGATGCCTGCGCCCGATTCGACGTAGATCTGGTTGGAGGAGACGGACGCGCCGCCGCCCACGATTGCGCCCAGGGCGTCAATCTGCAGCACGCGGTCCACGTTGGGGATGTTGCCGTCCTTGTCGATGGTGCCGGCCTCGGTGGCCAGGCCAACCATCGTGCCCATGGCGTCGAAGAAGATGCTCAGCAGGATCACGAACGCCAGCAGGGTCGCGGCCACGAAGCCGAGGTGCTCGAAGGCGCCGAACGGGTTGGCCTTGCCGATCAGGGACAGGTCCGGGGCGGCCCATTCGGTGAACTTGGGCGCCACGAGGGACCAGCCCTGCGGGTTGAAGTTCTTGCCATCGAAGCTGGGCCCGATGTGCAGGGTGAATTCCAGGATCACGGACAGGATTGTGGAGGTGATGATGCCGATCAGGATCGCGCCCTTGACCTTGCGCACCACGAGGGCGATGGTCAGGACCAGGCCGATCACGAACACCAGCGTGGGCCAGCCCAGCAGCTTGCCGTCGAAGCCGAGGCCGACGGGGACCGTGGTGCCCGCGACGTCCGGGATGCGGCGGACGAAGCCGGCGTTGACCAGGCCGATCAGGGCGATGAAGAGGCCGATGCCGACGACGATCGCCGTCTTCAGCCCTTCCGGGACCGCCCGGAACACGGCGGTCCGGAAACCGGTGAGCACCAGGATCAGCATGGTGACGCCGGAGAGGACCACCAGGCCCATCATGTCCGGCCAGGTCAGGCCCGGGTTGGTGGCGACGGTGACGGCCACGAAGGCGTTGACGCCGAGGCCGGTTGCCAGCGCGAAGGGATGCTTGGCCCAGGCTCCCATCAGGATGGTCAGGATGCCAGCCACGAGGGCGGTCACGGCGGCGACGGCCGGGAAGCCGAGCGTTCCGCCGGACGAATCCGGGCCGGAAAGGATCAGCGGGTTCAGCACCACGATGTAGCTCATGGCGAAGAACGTGGCGAACCCGCCACGGATCTCGCGCGAGAAGTTCGACCCCCGCTCGGAAATCTTGAAATACCGGTCGAGTGCAGAGCCCTGCTTAAGCATTGGTCCTCCGGGAGGGAAAAGGGGTGTTAGCTAAATCCTATTAGGCGTGACGGCGCCCACCCGCCAAACTCGCCTAGTCTGTAAGGAAGCCAACACAAGGAGCAGGCCAGCCATGCGTTTCATCCGACAACTTCCGGGCGCCCTGCTGGGCCTGATCGTGGCGGCCACGGTCCTGCTGGGCTCAGCCCTCCTGGCTGCCGGTCCGGCGTCGGCCCACGACGCCGTGGAGTCGACCAGCCCCGCCGCCGGCGCGACGGTGCCCACCCCGCCGGCAGCGGTTGCGATCACGCTCAGCAATCATCCGCTCGCCCTCGGCACACAGATCAAGGTCAGCGACGCCACCGGCAGCAACTGGGCCGATGGCGGTGTGGACATCGTGGACAACGTGGCCTCGCAAAAGCTCAAGGCGGGCGCGCCGGCCGGGCTCTACACGGTGCAGTGGCGGGTGGCCAGTTCGGACGGCCACCCGATAGAGGGCACCTTCACCTTTACCGCGGCGGCAGGCGCGACGGCGGCCGGCAGCGCACCTGCGCCGGGCACGGTCCCGACGCTGGGTACCGCCCAGCCGGGAGCGACCATCGCCCCCTCGCCGGCGCCGGACGCCTCGCAGCCCTTTCCGTGGAGCATCGTCATCTTCGTGGCGGTGGCAGTCGGCATCCTGGTGGCCCTGGGACTGATGGCAAAGCGGCGGCTTAATGGCGGCGACGACGAAGACGGCTATGGCGACGCCGAGACATACGCCGACACAGCCACCAACCCGGACGAATCCACCGGGGGACCCCGGAGCTAGGCTGGAGGCGGGAGACGGCTCCTAGGCTGGCAGCGCCAGCCCCGCGGACAACAGCGCGGGCATGCCTTCCGGATGGACTTTGGCGGAAATCGCCTGGCCCACCAGCTTGGCCTGGCGCAGGACTTCCTTCGGCGTGGGGGTAATCAGCTCGCCCACGCCGACGAGGTACATGCCGAGTGCGTGCATGGCCGCCATGAGGTTCTGGCCCGCGGCAACCCCCAGCTCAGCGAGCATGCGGCGCAGTTGGCTGTGCGCGCAGCGGGTGAGGACCAGATGGTCGGCGTACAGGATTCCGTTGGGGGTGCTGACGGCCCACTGCTGTGCCGGCTGCGCGGTTCCTTGGAAGTCCAGGCTGGCGTCCGCCGGGCCATCCGCGTCAAGGTGGTCCAGTTGCAGCGCGCGGACGTTGTTACGGACATCGAGGTGGTGGCTGGCTGCGTAGTTCCGCAGGTGGCGCAGGATCTCGTTGCGCTCCCGGAGGGTGGCTGCGTCCGCCGCGTCGCAGCGCTGCAGCGAGGAAGTGTTGGCCGGGTTCCCGGCCCCGAGCAGATCCAGGCCGTCCACCACGATGGCTTCAACCCCCCGGCGCTGCAGCTCGCTGGCGACCGCCAGCCCGGACAGGCCCGTGCCGATGACCACAGTGCTGGTCCGTTCGATTCCGCCGTACACAGGCATGCTCGACACTGCGGGGTCCCTCCTCGAATGATGCGGATTCCGGGCCCATGCCCGGAACGCTTTTCCGGCGATCCGTCCCGACGCACTCCACAGGGGGAGGCTGCGATCTGAAAGACGAGTCTCGGTTCAGCAATGCCTCAGAGGATACCCAAGATTGCGGGCTGTGAACAGGGCCGGCCCGACATTGTATTTATGCGGGTTTTCGCCGGTTTGTCCGGGTTCCGGCAGACGCATTAACCAATGATCCGCGGGTTTCCGGGGCCACGGAGGCCGTGCAAACACTGGGTAAACCTTGCCTGCGTCCCGGGTGGAAGCCGCGGCCTGACTCTTCTGGCAGAATAGCCGCAACACAGCCACGTAACGCGAGGAGGCGGACCCCATGGCCCGAGAACAGGTGCATCCGGATCCGGCGGGGGACGCCGCCGGCCACGGCTCCGCTCCTCGGGGCATAGTGGTCGGTGTGGACGGCTCGGACCACAGCCACTGCGCCCTGGTGTGGGCGGCCCGGGAAGCCGAGCGCCGGCACCGTCCGCTGCACATCGTGACCGCCTACTCGGTGCCGGTTTTTGCCGCGTCCGGGCTGGACGGCGGGTACGCGACGGTGGACGATTCGGTAATCCGCGAGGGCGCGGAGGCCATCCTGAAGCAGGCGCTGGACAAGGTCGCCGGGTACTCCATCGACGTCGATGCCTCGGTGGAGAATGGCGACGCCTCCGGTGTCCTGCTGGAAATGACGGAAACCGCCGAGCTGCTGGTTTTCGGAACCCGCGGCCGGGGCGGCTTCGTGGGCCGGCTCCTCGGTTCGGTCAGCAGCGCTCTTCCCGCCCACGCCAAATGCCCCACGGTCACGGTGCCGCTGATCTGCGGCGACCGGCTGGGCGAAACCACGCAGGACAAACACGTCAGGGCCGAACGGGAAAAGTCAGGCCACCAGCCGGTGGAAAACGTCGTGGTGGTGGGCGTGGACGGCTCCGAGCAGGCCCGGGTGGCGGTCCTCGAAGCGGCCGCCCAGGCTGAACGCCTCTCCGCGCCGCTGCGCCTGGTCTGCGCCGTTCCGCAGTACAGCGGCTCGCTTGCCTGGGTTCCGGCCCCGATGGACCGCGAGGCCCTCTTTGCCGATATCCGGGTCCAGCTCGACGCCGGCGTGGCCTGGATTAAGAGCCACTTCCCCCAGCTCGACGTCGAAACCCAGCTCGTCGACGGGTCGCCGATCGACATCCTCGTCGAGGCGAGCCGGCACGTGGAACTCGTGGTGGTGGGCACCCGCGGCCGCGGCGGCTTCGCCGGGATGCTGCTGGGATCCACCTCGGACGGCATCCTGCACCACGCGAAGGGCCCCGTCATGGTGGTTCCGGACCGGGATGACCCGCGGCTGGCCGACCGGCCCAGCTTCGGACCGATGCTCGGCGACTCGTAGCCCGGATCCGGGAGCACGCGCTTCCCCAGTGAAGGGAGGGCCGGCAGGTGGAGCAGTTACCCGTTCCAAACGCGCCCCGGCATGAGCCGGACCCGGGGCTGGTGCTCGGCTTGGAGCTGGTCGGCGCGGAGCTGCTAAGCGCCGTCGGCGGCAAGGCCGCCAACCTCGGCGAACTGCTGCGCGCACGGCTCCCGGTGCCGGCCGGCTTCTGCCTGACCACACAGGCCTACCGGCGCGCCACCTCGGGTGCAGGGCTCGAAACCATCCACGCCGGGTTGGCCGCGGCCGCACCGGGGGACCTTCCCGGACTCGCCGGACTGGCCGCCACCGCCCGCCGCCTGGTCCTGGCCGTGGACATCCCGGCCGACATTGCCGAGGCCGTCAGAGAGGCCTATTCGGCGCTGGGACCGGACACCCCGGTGGCGGTCCGCTCGTCCGCTACCGCCGAGGACCTGCCGTTCGCCAGCTTCGCCGGACAGCAGGACACCTTCCTGAACGTCGTGGGCGCCGACGCGGTCCTGGCCGCCGTCCGGCAGTGCTGGGCCTCGCTTTGGACCGACCGCGCCGTGAGCTACCGCGCCATCCAGGGGATCAGTCCGGCGGCCGTGTCGCTCGCCGTTGTGGTCCAGCGGATGGTGGACGCAGCCGTGGCCGGCGTCCTGTTCACCGCCAATCCGGTCACCGGCAGGCGGCATGAGGCGGTCATCGATGCCAGCCCGGGCCTCGGCGAGGCGGTGGTGTCCGGGGCGGTCAACCCGGACCACTTCGTCATTGACAGCGGCACCCGGAGAATTCTCGAGCGCCGGATCGGGAGCAAAGCGGTGGTGATCCGGCCGGTGCCGGGCGGCGGAACCGAGCGGACCTTCCGGTCCGGCGCGGGCCAGCAGCCCTGTGTCGACGACGTCCAGCTCCTGGGCCTGGAGCTGCTCGGCCGCCGCGCGGAGGTGCACTTCGGGGCGCCGCAAGACCTCGAATGGGCGATCGACAGCGGCGGAGCGGCATGGCTGACGCAGTCGCGCCCCATCACCACGCTCTACCCCCTGCCGGAGCGGCCGGAGCGGGCGCCGGTCCGCGATGGAACCCGCGTCTACCTTTGCTTCAGCCTGGCCCAGGGCCTGACCCGGCCACTGACCCCGATGGGGCTGGCAGGCTTCCGGCTGATCGCCTCGTCCGTGGCGCGGGCGGCGCATTTCGAGGTTCCCGCACCGCACGACGGGCCGACGCCGTATGTCCAGGCCGGGCAGCGGCTCTTCTTCGACCTGACCCCGGTGGTGCGCAGCACCGTCGGGCGGGCCATCGTGCCCCGGGTTTTCGACGTGATGGAAGCCCGCTCCGCGGCAGTGCTGCGGGAGCTGTTCGGGGACCCCCGGTTTTCCGTCACCAGCAGGTCCCCGTGGCGGCTGCTGCGGCACATCGGCCCCGTGGCGGCGCGGGCCAGGGTGCCCGGGTCGCTGCTTCGTGCCCTGTTCAGGCCCAAGGCCGCGCGGCGCCGGGTGGAACAGTTCGGCGAACGGTTCCGGGGCACCCTGGTGGTCCCCGCCGGGTCCACCGCGGTGCAGCGGCTGGACCACGTGGAGCGCATCCTGGGCCGGGAGCTCTTCCCGGTGGTGCCCAATGTCCTCCCGCTGCCGGCCCTGGGCTTTGCCCTGCTCGCGGCCGCCGGCAGGCTGCTTGGACCTGCCGGCGGCCCAGGTGCGCTGCAGCCGGTCCTGCGGGGGCTGCCCAACAACGTCACCACCGAAATGGACCTGGCCCTCTGGCGGCTCGCCTCGGCCATCCGGGCCGACGCCAGCGCAACCGTCGTCTTCGACGGCGCAGGCTTCGATGATGCCGTCGTGCCGGACCTCGTCCGCCGCTACCGCGACCGGACACTGCCCGCCGTCGTGCAATCCGGGATCGCCGGCTTCCTGGGCCGCTACGGTCACCGGGCGGTGGCGGAAATAGACCTCGGGATGCCCCGCTGGTCCGACGATCCGACCCACCTCCTCGGCGTCCTGGCCAACTACCTGCGGCTGGAGGATCCGGGCCAGGCCCCGGACCGGCAGTTCAGCAAGGCGGCGCGCGACGCCGAGGCCCAGGTGGAGCGACTGGTCGCCGCCGCGGGGGAGCGGGGCAGGCTGCGGGCCGCGCTCGTGCGGGCGGCACTGAAGCGCACCCGGATGTTCGCCGGGCTGCGCGAACTGCCGAAGTACCACATCGTCGAGGCGATGGCCGCGGTGCGGGGACAGCTCCAGGCCATCGGGACGGAGCTGGTGGCGTCCGGACGTCTCACGGACGCGGACGACGTCTTCTTCCTGGACCTGATCGAGGTCCGTAACGGCCTCGCCGGGAGCCAGCTGCAGCACCTCGTCGCGGAACGCCGCGCAGCCTATGCCCGCGAACTGGGCCGCCGCCACATTCCGCGGGTGCTGCTCTCGGACGGGACGGAACCGGAGGCGCTGCAGGACGGCGCCGCCGGGGCGGGGGCAGGAACCCCCGGAGTGCTGACCGGCACGCCCGCATCGGCCGGCACCGTCACCGGCAGCGCCCGCGTCATCCTTGAGCCGCAGGGGGCGCGGCTGGAGCCCGGCGAGATCCTCGTGGCACCCTCCACGGATCCGGGCTGGACGCCGCTGTTCCTGACTGCCGGCGGCCTCGTGATGGAAATGGGCGGCCCCAACTCGCACGGCGCCGTCGTCGCCCGGGAGTACGGGATTCCCGCAATCGTCGGGGTCCCGGACGCCACCTCGCTGATCGTCACCGGGCAGGCCGTCACGGTCGACGGCGCCGCCGGCACCGTCGTTCCGGACAGGCCGCGGAACGGCGGCGGGCCAGCGGCGGGCGTTGCCCCGGAGGAATCTGCCGGGACACGGTGATGCCGGCCGCATCCGGGCGTAATGTTGAAACATGAGCTGCCAAGATGGAGCGCGGTCGCAATGACCCGTACCTGGTTGCGCTGGCTGCCAGCCGCAACCGTTCCCGCCGTGATCGCCGCCGGGGTGCTGGCGGGATCCCTGCCGGCCAGCGCGGGGGACCCGCTGCCCGCCAAATCACCCGAGCAGGTGCTGGAGCTGATCGCCCAGCACCGCGACCCGTCCTTCTCCGGAACCCTGGAACAGACCTCGGACCTGGGCCTGCCGGACCTTCCCCAAACCGGCCCGGGAACCGCGTCCGGTGACACCGCCTGGCTGGAGCTGCTGACGGGACCGCACACGGCCCGGGTCTACCGCGACGGGGCGGACAACGCCCGCATCCAAGTGCTGGACCGGCTCGCCGAACGTGACGTCATCCGGCACGGCGACCAGCTCTGGTTCTACAACTCCAAGGACAACACCGCCGCGCACGCGGTCCTCCCGGCCGGCGGCCGTCACCCGTCCGGACAGGAATCCGTGCCGACCCCGGACCGCCTGGCCGCCAAGCTGCTCGCCGCCCTCGACCGGAGCAGCAATGTGAGCGTCGGGACGGATGTTGAGGTCGCCGGCCGCGCCGCCTACCAGCTGGTGCTCACCCCCAGGTCCACGGCCACGCTGCTGGCCTCCGTCTCGATTTCGGTGGACGGCCAGAGCGGAATGCCGCTCGGCGTTGAAGTGAAGGCCCGCGGCCAGTCCGATCCGGCGTTCAGCGTMGCGTTCACTAAACTTTCGCTGCAGGCGCCGGACGCCGCGATCTTCCAGTTCAGCCCGCCGCCGGGTGCCACCGTCAAGGAGCTCCCGGTCCCGGACCACAAAGCGACCGGCGCCAAGGAAAAGCGCGGCACTGCCACGAAGGCCCCGGGCACAGCCACAAAGGCCCCCGGCACGGCGTCGAAGGACAAGGTCAAAGTCAGCGGAACCGGCTGGGAATCCGTCGTCGAACTGCCGGCTGGCTCCCTGACCAAGGCAGCACCGGCCAAGGGAGGGCCGGAGCAGCAGGGCGGCCCCGGGAGCGCGGCGTCGCTGCTGGCCCAGGCGACGGTGCCCGTGGCCGGCGGCAGGCTCCTTTCGACCGCCCTGCTGAACGTGCTGATCCTCGACGACGGCCGCGTCTTCGCCGGGTCGGTCCCGCTGGAACGGCTCCAGGCCGCGGCTGCCGCCCGGTGACCGCCGTCGCGCCGGTACCCGAACTGCCGTCCGCCGAACTGAGCATCGAGACCCGGGGCTTGAGTAAGCGCTTCGGCCGGCAAATGGCGGTCGACGGCGTCGACCTGGCCGTACCCCGGGGCTCGGTCTTCGGTTTCCTGGGCCCCAACGGCTCCGGCAAGACCACCACCATCCGGATCATGCTGGGCCTCGCAGCTGCGTCGAGCGGCTCGGTCCGCGTCCTGGGCGAGGAGATGCCGCGGCAACTGCGCACCGTGCTGCCGCGGGTGGGCGCCCTGGTCGAGGGGCCGGCCTTCTACCCCTTCCTCTCGGGAGCCGCGAACCTGCTGCGCTTCGACGCCGCCGATCCGGAGGCCCAGGCCGGGACGCGGCGCGCGCGGGTGCGCACCGCGCTGGAACGGGTGGGCCTGGCGCACGCCGCGGACAAGAAAGTCCGGGCCTATTCGCTGGGCATGAAGCAGCGGCTGGGGATCGCCAATGCCCTGCTGGCACCCCGGGAGCTCCTGGTGCTGGATGAGCCGACCAACGGCCTGGACCCGCAGGGCACGCGCGAGGTGCGGCACCTGGTGCGGTCCCTGGCCGCGGACGGCGCCACGGTGTTCGTCTCCAGCCACCTGCTCGCCGAGGTGGAACAGATCTGCACGCACGCGGCCATCATGAGTGCCGGACGCCTGGTGGCCCAGGGCCCGCTGGCGGGGTTGCGGCAGGCCGGGCAGTCCAGGGTCCGGCTGCTGACGCCCGACCCCGGCGCCGCGGCCAGGGTGATGGCCGGCCTGGGATTGACCCCCGACGGCGGTGGTTCTGGCAGCGGACAGCCCGACGGCGGGGGATCCGCAGCCGCGGGCGAGGTGCTCTATGCGCCGCTGCCTTCCGGCCCCGCCGGAGGCGCCCCCACGCCCGAACAGCTGGTGGCGGCCCTCGTAGCGGCCGACGTCCGGGTCCGCGGCTTCACCGTGGAACAGGGCAGCCTCGAGGACCGCTTCGTCGAGCTGACAGGGGAGGGGTTCGACGTTGCCCAGTGATTCGACGGTGCAGGGCGGGGCAGCGGGCCCTGCCACGGCCCCGACCCTGCGGCTGCTCGGCTCCGAGCTGGGGGTCCTGTTCCGGCGCCGCCGGACCTGGGCCATGTTGCTCGCCCTGGCCGCCATTCCGGTGCTGATCGCCGTGGCCGTGCGGCTCTCCTCGGCGGTGCCGCCCGGGCGCGGGCCCGCGTTCCTGGACCGGATCAGCCAGAACGGGTTGTTCGCCGGCGTCACGGCCATGCTGGTCGCCGTCCCCTTGTTCCTCCCGCTCACGATCGGGGTGGTCGCCGGGGACACCGTGGCGGGCGAGGCAGGACTGGGAACCCTGCGGTACCTGCTGGCGGCCCCGGCCGGGCGGGGAAGGCTGCTGGTGGCCAAGTTCGCGGGCGCGGTCGTGTTCGCCGTCGCGGCCCCGTTCACGGTGGCCCTGGTCGGGGCAGGCATCGGCGCCGCGCTCTTCCCGGTGGGTCCCGTGACCCTGCTGTCAGGGGACTCGATCGGCGCCGCCGAGGCGTTGGGGCGGCTGCTGCTGATTGCCGCCTATCTGGCCGTGTCCCTCGTGGGGCTGTCCGCCATCGGCCTGTTCATGTCCACCCTCACGGACGTGCCCGTCGGCGCGATGGCGGCAACGGTGGTGTTCGCCGTCGTCTCCCAGGTCGCCGATGCGCTGCCCCAACTGGAGTGGCTGCACCCGTGGCTCTTTACCCACCGCTGGCTCGACTTCGCCGACTTACTGCGCCAGCCCATCGTCTGGGACTCGTTCGCCGCCAATGCCCTGCTGCAGGGCGGCTATCTGGCCGTCTTCGGCGCCCTCGCCTACGCCCGGTTCACTACGAAGGACGTGCTCTCCTAGGGCATCCGGGCGACGCCGTTCCGGGCATCAGTACCGGGCGGCGTAGGGGTAGAGCTGCATCCCGGCCATGGACGCGAGGTCCGTCACGGTGATCCCGCTCTCCGGGTTCAGCGCCTGCACTACACGGCCCCCGCCAAGGTAGATGGCCACGTGGTAGAACCCCGGGGCCGAGCCCCAGACCAGCAGATCCCCAGGCTGCGCTGCGGCAAGCGGCACCTTCACCGGCGCCTGCGCAAACTGCTCGGCGGCGGTGCGGGGCAGGCTCTTGCCGGCCGCGGCGAACGCGTTCTGGACCAGACCGGAACAGTCAAAGCCGTAGGCGCCCGTTCCGCCGTATTGGTAGAAGTAGGGCGCGCCCACCTTGCCCATGGCCGAGGACAGCGCTGTCTGGTTGGAACCGCCGGGGGCCGGGGCCGGGACCGGGGCCACCGGGGCCGGAGGCGGCGGGGCCGGCGCGGGGGCCCGCGGAGGAGCCGGGGACGGCGGGACGGGCGCGGGATCCCGTGGCGCCGGGACGGTCGGCGCCGGGCGCCG
>NZ_JBFTMU010000003.1:0-441778 GCF_056397125.1 Arthrobacter sp. 05N425 | reverse complement strand
ACGTCAGCCTCCGCCCGGCCCCCGACACCATGTGCTACCTGACGGCGTTGTTGTCGGTCGGCCAGGGCGTGGCCGTGCACGCCGCGCTCACCCGGCACGCAGACGCTGCCCGGGCCGCCGGGGATCCCCGTTCCCGGGGCCAGCTGATGGCCGACGCCCTGGTCGAACGCACCACCGGCAAAGCCGGCGGGATCAGCGGCATCGACATCCAGCTCATCATGACCGACCGCACCCTCTTCCAGGCCGACAGCGAACCCGCCCGGCTCCCCGGCTACGGCATCGTCCCCGCCGGGTGGGCCCGGACCCTGCTCAGGGACGCGGGCACCGGCACTGCGGGCGGCTCCGGCACCGCAGGTGCAGCACGCGGGACGGGCGGTAAGCCGACTTCAGGCACCGGCGACCCAGGCCGCCCGGCCGACGAACGCGCCTTCGCCCTCTGGGTCCGCAGGCTCTACACCGCGCCGGCCACCGGCGAACTCGTGGCCATGGATTCCCGCGCCAGGCTCTTCCCGCCCGGGCTGCGCCGGTTCCTCCAGGCCCGGGACGACACCTGCCGGACCCCCTACTGCGACGCACCCATCCGCCACCTGGACCACATCATCCCCTGGCACACCGGCGGCGCAACCACAGCAGCCAACGGCGCCGGACTCTGCGAAGCCTGCAACCACACCAAAGAAACCCCCGGCTGGAACGCACACCCACGCCCCGGACCCCGGCACACCCTCCAACTCACCACACCCACCGGCCACAGCTACCACTCCACCGCCCCGCCGCTGCCGGGAACCGGCGTCCCCTGCCGGCCGCAACCGCGCTCCGGCGAGGTCAGGGACACCAACGACCTTCCAAAGCCTCCGCTCCAGAACAGAATGCTCAGGCACCGGGCCAAGGCCATCATGGTCGTCCGCCTTGCGACGCGACCGGCTGCATAACCATGCCGCCCGGCCACGGCGTTGTCTGGTCATTTGCGTCCGTGGTTGGTCGAAGGCCCCCTTGTCCACGGCAGGGGGTGCTGGGCTATCGTGGGGCCATGCCAAGCCAACTAGCCACCATTGCAATCGACGCCGTCCGGCCAAAGGTGGTGGCCGACTTCTGGTGCGCCGTCCTCGACTGGCATGTTGTCGAAGACGATAGCGACATAATCAGCATCGCGCCCCGGGACAAGTCCCGGCCTTCCATCGATGTGATCGCAGTGCCCGAGAGCAAGACGGTCAAGAACCGGCTGCACTTCGACCTGCGGGCTGACGGTGTATCCACCGCCGAGGAGCTGGAACGCCTGCTCGCCCTCGGGGCTCGGCGCACGGACGTGGGCCAGGGCCCGGACGTGAGCTGGGTGGTACTGGCTGATCCCGAGGGCAACGAGTTCTGCCTGCTGTCCAGAACAGTCCAGGACGTCGAAGACTGAGGAATCGTGAGTGAGCCCTGGGCCGCTTACAGCAACGCAAAAGTGCCGCCGTCGGGTCTCACAACCCGACGGCGGCACTCGTATAACTGCAGCAACCGCCCCTAGGACAGCTTGGCTGGCAGCGTCGTGGGCTTGAACGCCGGCCTCGTGGCCTCGTAGGCCGTGATGTCTTCCTCGTGCTGGAGGGTCAGGCCGATGTCGTCCAGTCCCTCGAGAAGGCGCCAGCGGGTGTAGTCGTCGATTTCGAACGGCGCGACCACGTTGCCGCATTCGACCGTTTTGGAGACCAGGTCAACCCTGACCTCGGTGCCGGGAGCGTTTTCCAGCACTTTCCAGATCAGTTCGATGTCGTCCTGCGCCAGTTCGGCGGCCAGTAATCCCTGCTTGCCCGAGTTGCCGCGGAAGATGTCCGCGAAGCGGGAGGACAGCACGGCCTTGAAGCCGTAGTCCTTCAGCGCCCAGACGGCGTGCTCGCGTGAGGAGCCCGTGCCGAAGTCCGGTCCGGCGACCAGCACGGAGCCGGCGCTGAACGGTTCCTGGTTCAGGATGAACGCCGGGTCCTTGCGCCAGGCCGAGAACAGTGCGTCCTCGAACCCTGTCCGGGTGATGCGCTTGAGGTAGACGGCGGGGATGATCTGGTCGGTGTCGACGTTGCTCTGGCGCAGCGGGACACCGATTCCGGTGTGGGTGGTGAACTTTTCCATGGCGGATCCTTCGTGGCTGTGTGGATCGGTGCAGTCGGGGTGGGCGCTACACCGAGGCGGAACGGCGGCCAGCGGATTCGGACACAGGGTCCAGGTCCGACGGCGAGCTCAGCGTGCCGCGGACCGCCGTCGCCGCTGCCACGACGGGCGAGACGAGGTGGGTGCGTCCGCCCTTGCCCTGGCGTCCTTCGAAGTTGCGGTTGGATGTGGAGGCGCAACGCTCCCCCACCTCCAGCTGGTCCGGGTTCATGCCCAGGCACATTGAGCAGCCGGCAAAGCGCCACTCCGCACCGAAGTCGGTGAAGACCTTGTCCAGTCCCTCGGCCTCTGCCTCGAGCCGGACGCGGGCGGAACCGGGCACCACCAGCATCCGGATGTCCGGGTCCTTGGTTCGGCCGCGGATAATGTCCGCCGCGGCCCGGAGGTCCTCCATCCGGGAGTTGGTGCAGGAGCCCAGGAATACGGTGTCGACCCGGATGTCCTTCATTGGCGTGCCGGCTTCAAGGCCCATGTACTGCAGCGCGCGTTCCGCGGCGGCCTTGGCGTTCTCGTCGCCGAAGTCAGCGGGCGAGGGCACCTTGGCGGACAGGGACACACCCTGGCCCGGGTTGGTCCCCCACGTCACGAACGGTTCCAGCGTGTCGGCGTCGAGGTCCACCTCGGCGTCGAACGTCGCGTCGTCGTCGGTGCGCAGCGTGTTCCAGTATTCGACGGCGGCGTCCCAGTCCGCGCCCTGGGGCGCGTGCGGGCGGCCTTGCATGTAGTCGTAGGTGGTCTGGTCCGGGGCGACCAGTCCGGCGCGGGCGCCGGCCTCGATGGACATGTTGCAGATGGTCATCCGGGCTTCCATGGACAGTGCCCGGATGGCGGAACCTCGGTATTCCAGGACGTAGCCCTGCCCGCCGCCGGTGCCGATCTTGGCGATGACGGCCAGGATGATGTCCTTGGCGCTCACGCCGGGGCGCAGCGTGCCCTCAACGTTGATCGCCATGGTCTTGAAGGGCTTGAGCGAGAGCGTCTGGGTGGCCATGACGTGCTCCACCTCGGAGGTGCCGATGCCCATGGCGAGCGCCCCGAAAGCCCCATGCGTGGACGTGTGCGAGTCGCCGCAGACCACGGTCATGCCGGGCTGGGTGAGGCCCAGCTGCGGGCCGACCACGTGCACGATCCCCTGCTCGGCGTCACCCAGGGAGTGCAGGCGGACGCCGAACTCCTTGCAGTTGTTCCGCAGGGTCTCGATTTGGGTCCGGCTGGTGAGGTCCGCGATTGGCTTGTCGATGGCCAGCGTGGGAGTGTTGTGGTCCTCGGTGGCGATGGTGAGGTCCGGCCGGCGCAGCTTGCGGCCGGCGAGGCGCAGGCCCTCGAAAGCCTGCGGGGACGTCACCTCATGCACGAGGTGGAGGTCAATGAAGAGGAGATCCGGCTGGGCGTTGGCGCCTTCGCCGTCCCCCTTGCGCACCACGTGTGCGTCCCAGACTTTCTCGGCCAATGTCTTTGCCACGGCCTGCTCCCTTCACTGCTGTTTTGCCGCGTGACTGTCTCTGTCGCTTCGCGACGGTCCCGTTCCGGCTGGTTGTTGATCTCCACTGAATCAGCACTGCCGTCAAATATGCCAGCGCAATGATTTGCATCTCAGATATTGAGACGGCAATATCATTACATGGACAATTCTAGTGGCGTCGGCGTCATCGATAAAGCGGCCCATGTACTCGACGCGCTCGAGGCAGGCCCCACCACCCTGGCGCAGCTCGTTGCGGCCACCGGGCTCGCGCGGCCTACGGTGCACCGCCTCGCGCTGGCGCTCGTCCACCACCGCCTGGTGAGCCGCGACATCCAGGGCCGCTTCGTGCTCGGCAGCCGGCTGGTCGAACTCGCCTCCGCAGCAGGCGAAGACCGGCTGATCGCTTCCGCCGGTCCGGTGCTGATGCAGCTGCGCGACGCCACCGGCGAGAGCGCCCAGATCTTCCGCCGCCAGGGCGACTGGCGCGTCTGCGTCGCCTCCGCCGAGCGGCCCATCGGCCTCAGGGACACTATCCCGGTCGGAACCCAGCTCTCCATGAAGGCAGGCTCCGCCGCCCAGGTACTGCTCGCCTGGGAAGACCACGACCGCCTGCTCGAAGGCCTCCAGGCCGCCCGCTTCACCCCCACCGTCCTGGCCGGAGTACGACGCCGGGGCTGGGCACAGAGCCTCGGCGAACGCGAGCCGGGGGTCGCCTCCGTTTCGGCGCCGGTCCGGGGCCCGTCCGGACGCGTGATCGCCGCCGTCTCTATTTCCGGCCCGATCGAACGCCTGACCCGCCAGCCCGGCCGCCTGCACGCCGAGGTGGTCTGCAACGCCGCCCGGGTCCTGACCGAGGCGCTGCGCAAGACCAACGACTAACGCCCCCCTGCGCGGGGGAACGCTGGACATCGCAGTTAGGCTGTGGCCATGAACAGCTATGCGGTCTTCCTCCGCGGCGTCAACGTGGGCGGAATCAATATCAAGATGGCCGAGCTCAAAGAGGCCCTCAAGTCACGTCCTTTTTCGGCCGTGAAAACGCTTTTGGCCAGCGGCAACGTGGTGCTGGCGAGTGAGCTTCCGGCGGCCGGCGTGAAAGCCGAGTTCGAGGCCTGCCTCCGGGAGACTTTCGGCTACGACGCCTGGGTGGTGGTGCTGGAAGCCTCCCGGGTTGCCGAACTCGTCGACGCCTGCCCCTACCCGGCGGACGACACCGCGACGCACAGCTATGTCACCCTCTCCTCGGATACCGGGATACTTTCCGAGCTGTTCGACGCCGGCAGCACCCTCGACGGGGTGGAGCTGACGCGGCTGGGGCCTGAGGCCGTGGCCTGGCTGGCTCCCGCCGGCGGCACCCTCGACAGCCCCTTCAGCAAGCTCTCCGCCAAGGCCAAGTACAAGGCCAGCACCACGACGCGTAACCTGCGGACCCTGGTCAAGGTGCGCGACGCCGCCTCGGAGTTGTAACGGGGACAGGCCACAAAGACTAGCTGCTGGCGAACTTGTAACTCTGCATCAAGAATGGGTAGTTGACCGGCACACCAACGGAACTAGTCATCACGTCCGAGTATCGGACGGTGCCTGTTGCGTCGATACCCACGATCCCGTTTTTTGCTGATCTGTGCTCAACGACTGTCGAGAATGCAGTCATGGCTTCATACCCCCCTGCAGTGAGCCGCACCGGTGCGGTCGAAACCGTCCCATTTCCCGTCCTCGCGTAGAGATAGAGGGATCCAGCGTTGTTAACGAGCAACGCGGACGAGGTGGACCCTGATGGGACGACCAACACCATCTGCTTGTTTGCCCAGCCAGAGCCGATTGGAATCGGTTCGCTCAGCGCGCCCGATGGCAGCACATTCCATGCCGAAAGTTGTCCGCCGTATCTCTCCGCTGAAAGGACCGCGAGTCCACTGCCCCAGATGCCGACAGCGAGTTTCCGGTTGTTCCAGCCACTCGCCCCAATCGTCACTGGCGCAGAAAAACCACCTTTTGACAATCCCCGGTGCAGTTGCAGTGTCCCGTCACCATGGCTGGTGAGCACATCTAAGAGACCGTCTCCGTTCCAATCCACCACGTGGCAGGACTTCACGTAGGTCGCGAAGCCCGAGTCAGCCCGAATCGGCGTGGCAAATTTGCCATCGCCAAGAGACCGTGCCACGTAGAGCCAACCGTTTGTCCCGACAGTCACTAGGTCGGCCTTTGATCGGATGGTCGGCTTCTGAACTGTGTCAACGTCAACGATGTTTGTGCCGTTCTCGGCGAAGTACAGCCGGCCCCTGCTGGTAACGACCATGTCGGTATAGTTGCCGCGGAGTATCTCTTTTCGTGTCCGAGACTCTGTATCCAACAACGTAACGGTGCCCCCAGCGAGGTGCAGGATGGAGTTGGCCTTCGGAAGGTAGGAGATGCTACTCGTCCTGTATCCCGGAGCGGCACTTCGGTTAAGTAATCGGTAGGTGAATACCGGACTTCCACTGTTCGGGTTAATCCTAATGACGCCGTTGTTCGTGCTCACGTATAGACGTCCGCGAATCATCCTGGGACTATTAATTTCCACTTCGCCGAGCAACTCGCGCTTCCAGAGAAGCCGGCCGGTACTAACATTCCACGCGAACACATGCGCGGACTTGGTGTCGTCCACCGAGCCATATCCGCCTTTTATGCCAGTGGTGCCGTAAACGACGTCACCGTCTCCTACTAGGCCCAGGACGGATTGGCCGGGTACGGGACCGCTGATTACCTTTATGTCTGCGTCGTTCGCGGGGTTGAGAATAACCAGCGCTCCAGTGTTGTGCCCGTACTCCGCGACGGTGCCGGCAACGACCCTGCCCCCGGCGGCTGCCCAGGCAAACGCTCTGGACTGAAGATACTTATCTCGAAGTTCGATAAGCCTCGTTACACTCTTCGTCGCTGGATTGAATCTAAACAGGCGACCGCCAGCATACGAACCCACATAAATGGTGCTTGCGTCGTACTGGAACATTCCTTCTATCTGGGCGATCCCGGTGTCAGTCGCGGACCGCCAGGTATCCCGGGAGACCAGATCAACCGATCCGATGCCGTCCCCCATGTAGGCGCCCAGGTACATGGTGTAGCCGGCAGTCTCACCCATGAGGGCCTGGACTTTAAAGGGCGATGCAGCCAGTACAATTTTAGTGGATTGCACCACAACTTTTCTCGCAGTAGAGACACTCACGAATTCGTAGTTCTGCCCCTCCCCGCAGAGCATGTTGACACGGGTTTCGCCGCTGCCACTCTCCACGCTCAGGGCGCACGGCGTACCAGGAACCAGACACACGAATTCCGCGGCCAGTGTGCCCGGGGCGATGCGCATCAGTTTGTGGCTTCCCAACGTGTTCCAGACTGCATAGATGTCGCCGGTGCCGCCCAGAGCTGAAGAGACTCGGCCGGCCGGAGCCCAGTCCCAAGGCGGCGTTTTCCACTCGCCGGTCCCAAGGTCCAAGACCTTGAAAGCCGTCTTTCCGTCGGCGCCGTCGAAGTAGACAAAAAGAAAACCCGAGTGCGCCTCGATGCTGTTAACAAACCCTTTGGCCGCTGCGCCGGGAAGGGAAATTTCACGCAATTTTGAAGGCGTATCAGTGTGCCAGGTCACAATTCTTGGGCCTTCAACGCCGGACCCAGCGTAGACGTTGTCGCTGCTGTCGATGGTCAGACTTCGGACGTACTGCGCACCGGCATGAATCTGGGGGGAATGGATCGTGACGCCCGTGGACGGGTCGTAGCGGGTCGCGTTCCCGGTCGGGTAATTGCCGTTCCAAATTCTCCCCCTGGAGTCAACCGCGCGGCTGAAGGAGACGTCCGTCGCCCCAGGAGCAGCCTTATAAGCATCTGTGACTGTCCCGGCGGAGTCGATTCTCTTTACAGTGGCGCCGTAAGCGAGGACTGACTTGGTGAGTGGCTCATAGACGACATTTCTCGCACCACCTCCCCCGGCCGTAAACGGCGTGGCCGACAATTCCTTCTTCCCGGTCGACACGTCGAAGACTTGCACCTGGTCAGTCAGTCCCTGGCAGCCTGCTGCCATTTTCAACGCGCCTCCGGACGTCCGGTAAAAGGTCGCGCTGGGATCAGGGATGCTTTTGAAGACGTTGCTGTAGCGGCGAAGCACAGCTGAAGGCTCGGTTCCGACCAGAGTCAGCGGGACCTCGGTGCTGCTGAGGGCGTCCAGTGAATTTGTCGGCAGACCGGCAGCTGTGGCGCTCTGAGTGCCGTTGGCGGACAACGCTGCTCCCGCCCCGACCGCGACGGCCCACGACAGGACGCTTCTCCGGGGAACGATTCTGGGTTGGTCTGTCACTGATGGAACCTACATTTCGCTGAAGGCGCGCCGCACTGGCATCTCGCCTGGGGAGCTGACAAGCCAGGATTGGATCGGCCATCTACCTTGGCCGATCGCTGATAAGCACCCGGTCATGACATCAAAACCTATCATCGGCTACCGCAGCGCAACCGCTGGAAATCTGCTGCTTTATGCAAGCATTTCAACGGTTTTTCCTAGTGCGGAGCTGCCGCGGATTTCAAGGCGGCGTTGAAGGACTTGAGCCTGCTGATCTCCAGTTCCACCGGATCCACCACCAGTTCCTCCGCGACGGCGGCGACCGCGGTCTGGAGCCGCTTCCTGGCGTCCGCCGCACGGGCGCGCGCCGCGGCGCCGGCAACGAATCTTGCCGCGAGGGCCAGCACGATGCCCAGCAGCACTCCCCCGGCCACCATGATGGTGGGGACGGGCCAGCCCTCGATTCGCGGAATCTCCGGCACCGGCAGCTGGAAGTAGCCCAGCGCGGCCAGCACCCCCAGCCAGCCCAGGCCGCCGAGCGCGACGAGAAGCCCCAGCCACTGGACCACATTAAAGGCGGTCCACCACCAGGAGCTGCGCCCGGCTTTGAGATCGGTGCCGGCAATCGCCTGATCCAGTGCGTCCGGGAGCTGCTCCCTGCCCTCGCGGGCGGCACCGCGGATGACGGCGCGCCAGGGCCCCGGGGCGCCGTCGGACGCGGCGTCGGCAAATTCCCGCACAGCAGCGTCGGTGCGGGCCCGCTCCGGCGCGCCGGCCGGAGGCAGCGAGGTCCGGTTGAGCTCCGGCCGCGCCTGGGTCCGGCGTAGGTTCAGCCGCCGCAGCGGGTCGGGCCGGAACCGGACCAGCCACCGCGTCACCGGCCAGCCGGTGCGGCGCGTGGCCTCCTGCCGATAGGAGCGCGCCACGGCGTCCACCACCAGCGGCACGTTCGCGGCGACGGCCAACTCCCCGGCCAGCCGCTCCCGGGTGGTTCCCTTGACGCCCGCAGCCTCGCCGGCACCCGAAGCCTCGGCAAGCCGCGCGGAGGCCCGGTCGACATCCGCGGCGAGCCGTTGCGAGAGCGCCAGCCGCTGCATGACCACCTGGCGGATGGCGGCCCGGACCTTGTCCACCCCGGTGCCGACAACCGCCGAGGCGCCCAGCACCTGTACTTTGCCCAGGCCGTCCCGCGCCAGGATGCCTTTCAGGGATTCCAGCACCGGCCGGACCTCATGTTCGGGCAGGCGGTCCACCTGGTTGAGCACCACGAGTGTGACGGCTGCGTGCGAGGCCAGTGGGGTTAGGAAGTCATTGTGCACCGCGGCGTCGGCGTACTTTTGCGGATCCAGCACCCACACCAGGACATCCACGAGGCCCACCATGCGCTGCACGATCTCCCGGTTTTCCGCGCGGGTCGAGTCGAAGTCCGGCAGGTCCAGCAGAATCAGCCCGGTGGTCTCGTCGGCGAATCCGGGGACCGCCGCGGCGTGGTGCCGGGTACGGACGTCCAGCCAGTCGAGCAGTCCGTCGCTGCCCTCGGCGCCCCAGATGCCGGCCAGCGGCTCGGAGGTGGTGGGTCGCCGTGCCGCTGCGGTCGCAATTTCCGCGCCGCTGACGGCATTGAAGAGCGATGATTTGCCGCTGCCGGTCGCGCCGAAGAAGCCCACCACGGTGTGCTCCGCCGAGAGCGAGCGCCGGGAACTCGCCCGCTCCAGGACCCCGAGCACCTCGTCCAGGGTCTCCTCGGGCAGGGCGCCGGCGGCGAGTTCCCGGGCCTCGTTGAGGGCTTCCAGCCGGCGGTGCAGCTGCGAGGCCTGCTTGGCTGCGGTGTGCCGGTTCATGCCGAGGCCGCCAGTCGGCCGAGCGCAGCGGCCTGCTCCGCGAGGACCGCCGGTGGCACTCCGTCAGGCACCTCCAGCCGCGCCAGGAAACGCTGCTGTTCTGCCTGCAACAGCCGCCGGCAGCGTACCTGCAGGTCTTCGCGCGCAGTCTTGGCCAGCCGGCGCACGGCATCCTCGCCAAAGACGGCTTCGAGCACGCGCTGGCCCACGACGGCGGTGCCGCCGGCCACACCGATCTCCAGCCCGGTCAGGCCCGCGGTCATTGAGAAGACCACGATCATCAGTGCCGCGCCGAGGCCGTTGATGCCGAAGGAGAGCCAGCGGGCCTGGCTGCGTTTGCCTTGGCCTTCGGTCCGGATCAGCTCCATCAGGCTGCCCTGCCACACCCGGATCTCGGCGGCCACGGCGTCGGCGAAGCCCTCGCTGGTGCCGGAGAGGTCATCGGTGCCTAGAAGTTGGCGGCCGGCCGGGTCGGAACGCCAGCGCTGGTCGGCGTCTTCGGCGGCATTGGCGGCCTCGTCAAGGATGACAGCCTGCAGGCCTGTTTCGATCGCAGTTTCCACCCGCACGGCCGGGGTGGGTTCGCCCCGGAAGAAGGCGCCCATCCGGTCCCGCAGCCGGCCGATGTTCTGCTCCATGACGCGGAAGAACTCGCCCGTCCCCACGAAGTCCTGCCAGCGGGCCAGAACTTCACCGCGCAGCAGGGCGCCGTCCCGGGTTGCGTCGAGGATCCGGCCGACGGCGTCCTCGTAGGCGCTGCTGGCGTCCTTGGCAAGCAACCCGGCAGCGCGGTGCTGGGCCGCAGCAGCGTCCGCAACGGCGTCGACCCGGCCGCCCAGCGCCTTGACCGCGCCGTTGAGCGTCCGGCGGGCAATCGCCGCGCGGCCGGGCGCGTCGGCGGCAAGTTCCTGGAGCCAGCCGCGCAGCGGCGCCACGGCATCAACGGGCAGCATCCCCATGGCGTCCAGCGCCACTTCAGGCACGACGAAGAGCCGCGCGGCGCCCAGGCCCTCGCGGCTGAGCATGGCCTGGAGGTCCGCACTGACCTCCTCCTCTGCCGCCGCCGGCACGCGGTCAAGCACCACGGCCACCATGATGTCGCGCGAGGCGGCGTCCAGCAGCAGGCGCCAAGGCACGGCGTCGGCGTAGCGGTTGGCGGTGGTGACGAACACCCACAGGTCGGCGGCCGCGAGGAGCTGGCCGGCGAGCCGGCGGTTGTCATCCGAGATGGAGTCGACGTCGGGGGCATCCAGCAGGGCGATGCCCTGCGGTACGGCCGGGTCCGCGGCGAGCACCAGGGAGGTGATGGCGGCGGCGTCCGGGGTGGGGCCTGCCTGGTGCGCGGGCAAGGGCGCGGCGACCACCGTTCCGCGGATTCGACTCAGGCTCGGCAGCACCCGCTGGTCCTCGAACCATGCAGCGTCGCCGGGGTAGTGCAACAAAATAGGCTGGCGGGTGGTCGGGCGGATCGCCCCTGCCCGGGTTACCGGGTGGCCCACCAGGCCGTTGACCAGCGTGGACTTGCCGGCGCCGGTTGAACCGCCGACGACGGCGAGCAACGGCGCATCCAGGCTGCGGTAGCGGGGCAAGATGTAGTCATCCAGCTGGGCCAGGACCTGGCGGATGTCGAGCCGCGCGGTATCGGCCCCGGGCAGCGCCAGAGGCAGCGACACCGCGGACAGTTCCCGCCGGACCGCCTCGAGGAGCTCGACGGCGGCGCCCTGGCGTGCGGCGGGGGTCTGCTGTCCGGCAGGGCTCTGTGCTTCAATGCCGGGTTTTTCGTTAGAGCTCACAGCCTCATCATGCCATTCGGGCCGACCTGCACTGGGTTTCCGGGTCCGCAGCGGCCGGCGGACCTCCGCCGGCTCTTCGGGACGACACCAAAACTGCACCTGGCTGAGCCCGAAACCGTCGCATTTGTGAGCCGAATGGTGTGTGACCTCGGGAAACAGCGACACATGTCGCGGGTAATTCACAACAGCTGGGACGCGACCCGTGTCTCGGACATTTGCGACGGTCTTGGGCGAGTCAGCGCAAGACCCAACGCTTCCACCAGACTTTCAAAGACGGCTCATGCATCAGCCCGAGGCCCGCACAATCACCGACGTGAACGAGGACCTAGCCATGTTCCGAAACATCTAAAACCACGAACTTGCCGCTCTGCGCCCTCACGCGCCGCACCCCATCCGAGGCCTACGAAGCAACCCCAAGACCGCGACAGCCTTCGCCGCCCACGAATAGGATTGGCGGATCCGCACTAGCCGTGGCGACGCCGCCAGCAAAGTCACAGTGCACCACGCCGGACGCCTCCGACACCTCGGCATCGGCAGGGACCACAATCACAAACGCATCATCCTGCTCGTGCGATGGCCGACGTCTCGGCCGTCGCTCATGGCCCCCGCGAAGTCCTCGCAGAGGTCGCCATCAATCGTGCCGCCGCTACCGGCCGTAAACAAAGCACTTCCGGTCCCAAGACCTGGGTGCAATCGATGTCACGGGATATCAGTCGTCGATGACGCGAATATGGTCAAATCCCCCGGGACGTCGAAAGCCCAAGCTCCTTTGACAGCAACGGGAACGCGCCGATTCCGGAGAAGCCCACCGGAGGCAAAACGGCTGCTCGGGTTGTAACACCGGGCCCGGGCCACAGGCGCTTCGGCTTGCGCACGACAGGAACTGGCTCGTTCCCACTTCGGGTCCGGACTCGTAAAAGACCTAAGTCCCTGACCTACCCGAGGTTCCGGCAAGCAGACCGTCTTCCTGACAACCGACCTACCGCGGCTATCGTCCCAGCGCGGTAACCGGGCCTACGGTGTGAATTCCGCGGACTTCCTCGTGGCAGCCAGGGTCTTGCGCGTCAGCAAACGCAGCCAGGGTAGAGGTCGAAAAGACGCCCTTCCGTGGTTATCCGGAGGGACCCTACAAGCTCCCTAACTACTAACCAGCGCGGCGCTGTTCAGAGAAATCACCGTGTCTGACTTCTTCCACCGCCGGAGCCATATCTCCTTGCAGACCACTCCTTCAGGCAAGCCAACCCGATAGGACACTTGGTTCGGGCCGGCCGCTGTATGAATGTATCGGAAGAATCCAATCGCTCGATTCCCCGAAAGCGCAACGCCTTGGGCTGCAAGTAGGTCCTTGATCTGGGCAGGGTCTAGAGTCGTTCCGTCCGCACGCTCAAGGTCCAGGCTGAAGAGGGCATTGCCCGGAACCGCGTCCGGGGAGCAATCTATGTCGATGCCGAGCTCGAACTGCCCGGACAAATTGGGGACAGGCAGCCGGACTCCACGATCGTCCAACTCGGTCGGCTCGCTGACTAGGACGTTCCGCTTCATCCCTGGTCTTGGTTCTAGAGATACTTTGCCTTGGAGCACGGGAAACTCTTCATGGAGGATTCCGAAGTCCCGCAGGAGAGGAAACCGCCTCATGTCGGCCAGGACCTGCTCCATCACCTCCGCCACGGAGTGGCTACCATAAGCGAGTGCGGTGTCCTGACTGGCATGCCGCGTCCAAAAGAAACCCACCGCTCGTGAATCGAGGATCACCGGGTTAGTTCTGTCTGATGTGTTGTGTGGCGCGTTCTTGGGACCGATCAGTCGACCCTCGTCATCAAAGCGGCATACGTTCATTAGCCCGGCCGAAAACATCGGCCAATAGCTCTTCCGCGCGTTCCAGAAGCTACCGTCTATGAAGAGCGCCGTCATCCCCTCCCCCAGAGAGATTTGCATCCCAACATTATCAAGACGCACGTACGCAGACATCTGGTCGAAGTAGCTCACTGGCAGTAGATCATCATCATCGAGTCGATAGATCCCGAACGCTTGCTGAGGGTCACCCTGCGTGTGACGCAAGACCTGCTCCGCAACATGGCTGGGCTCGGTCGGCGGCTTATCCGACGACCGACAATCCAACACCAGAAATGGGTACTCGTCTGCGGCCCGCTCCAGCGCTCGCTGATACTTGCGAGGAAGACTTTCGGAGTACATCACGAGGTGCCGAACCTCGTGCCCTTTGGAGGCCAAGGCAATCTGGGGGAGAGACTGGTTGACAAAAATGTCCGTCCGCAGATCAAGGCGCTCCGGATCGTAGAGGTGACTCTTGTATTGCTCTCGGTCTGTGAAAGTCGAACCGTTCGACGCCTTCCAAGAGGGCGAATCCGGGTTGAAGAGACTGAAACGGGTGTGGCCGACAAAAAGCAATGCATACCCCTACTAGAGTTGGACAGCCAACCGGTACAGGCCGGCAGACACACATATCGCCATTGATACTATCGGCTGGTGCCTATTATCCAGAACCTGATCCCCCAGACCGACGGCAGGGGCAACCGAATCGTCGGCTCCCCCGTCAACCCTCCTGGCAAATCATCTATCACGTTTAATGCCAGCAACTGCACCGTCATCTTCGAGGAAGATGCCCAGTTCTTCGGCGGCATGACGTTTTCACACGACGGCAGCGTCGTCCGTATCGGTAAGCGGTCGATCATACGCGGCGCAATGGGCGTCGGCGAGGGATCGATAACCTTCGGAGAAGATGTGGCGTGTGCCGGGAACATTGAGGTAGTGGTTTTCGATGGTGCAACGGTCACAGTGGGCGACGACTGCCTGTTCGCGTCCGGAACCCAACTGCGTACATGGGACCAGCACCCTATCTATGATTTGAGGACCCGGAAGCGCATCAATTTCGGGCGCGACATTCGAGTGGGAAACCGCGTGTGGATGGCTAAGGATGCCGTAGCACTACCTGGTTCCAGGATTGGCGACGGCTCCATTGTCGGATTGAGGTCCATGGTTACTGCCAGCACGCCTGTCCCGCCGCATTGCGTTGCCGTCGGCCAGCCCGCCAAGGTGGTAAAGAAGTACGTGGCCTGGGCCAAGGGCCCGGCGGTCCCCGAACTTCCAAACGCAGGGTCTTACCCCGGGCCAGAGTCTATGCCGTATTTCAAGACCGACAAGGCCTGGCCGCTTGATGTGCGGGCGGTCACTACGAATCTTCTGGCTCGGCTTGGTATATGCCGCTAGACCGGACAGACACCCCCGCCATTTTGGTGGGGGCACCTCGTACCGCGGCTAATGCTTGGCGGGCGGGGTCACGACACGCGCTCCCGACACTTAGGTACGAATGACGCTCTACCCAATCTGCACCGAGGACGTCGCCCTCAAAAATCATCCGCACCTCCACAGTCTCGAGGACCGCAGGATGGTGGCGGCAGGATGACGGCGGCAGGATCCGGCTCAACGGGACGCCGTTGCCGTCCTAAAGCGCTGGCCGAGTCAAGTCACATTCGGATCGCTGATACAACTTCTGATCCCGATCACCTGCGGGCCGATGGGGTCAACGAAAAAACGCCACCTACTCAGAGCGGGACACCGACGAGTACCGCCGCACTGTCCGGAAAAGCCAGGTGCCGTCCAAGGTGGAAACTGTGCGCCCGGCTTCCTTCGCACCTAAACTGCAGTCGACGATTCGTCGATACTCACTCACGGACAGCAGGGTTATTCATGAGCAACGCAGTCGTTTAGGAACCCGAGCTGGCCCGATGCTTCGTAGCAGGACGGCACAGCATTCTAGGGGGAGGACGAAACCCCGCGGCCGTGCGTATTTCCGGATACGTGTGCGTTCGTGGATGAACCGATCAGGACTGCTGCGCCCCCGCCGTAGACTGCGTTGTTCACGATGTTCGGGGATCTGGTCCATTTGAGATAGATGCTGGCTGCTTTCTTCGTAGCCTTCTGTCGCACAACGTTGCCTCGTATTTCGATACCGCGAAGGGGTGCTGTGGAAGATCCGTTGACAGCAATTCCACTGCCTACGAGGTTGGGGTTTATTTGGTTACCGATCACCTGGACGTAATCGGACTGGATCACGTCGATTGCCGAGCTAGGGTTGGCGGGCACTTCGGCCAGATCGAAACTAAGCCTGTTGCGCTCAACAACTACGTCTGATGCCTGAACCTTGATGAAGCGCCGAGAGACGTTGCGGATTTGGTTATCCCTGATCGACACTTTGCCCGATTCGAATGGAAGCCTGCCGTCGACGAACAGCACGTGGATTGCATCACCTTCCTCGCCGGCGATGTTCTCTATCCGGTTACTAGAGATGACCGAAACGGCGGTTGCCGCCGACCTTGCGTTGAGTCCGATGCCTCGGGCGAAACCCGGGCCGTTGCCGATCCTGTTGTCGCCGATGCTGACAACATTGCGGACTACGTTGTTGCGGACCGTGACGCCGCCTGTGGTGGTCACGTCTATTGCCCGTGCGGACTGGTTTGCTGATCGGAAGTTCTCGTAACGGCCATCTTCGACAACCGCCCCGGCGCCAGTCACCTTCAGGCCGAAGGCTGCCTTGTTGTTGCCGTCGATATTGGCGCGAATAGTGGTGTTCTTGCCGGTCACCGTAAGCGCCGTGATGTTGGTTCCCACAGCGAGGATCTTCGCGTTAGTGGCCAAGAAGTGCCTATTGTCGCCCGCCAACGTAAGACCCCGACTGATGCGGTACGTGCCGTCTGCGAGACGCACACCGCCGGCATTGAGCCAGGCCTGGAGTGCGGCGGTGTCGTCTGTCACCCCGTCGCCCATTGCTTCAAAGGGCGAATCCTTCGGGTTCAGCGCGAAGGAGTCCCTGTCTGCCGGGGCAATCCCTTCTAGGCCAAGCCCTTTGGCCACCGCCGAGCTAACTGCAGTCCACGTCCCCGTGACCGCCATTCCAAATTGCTGACCGCCGACGAGCAGGCCAAGACAAACGGTGAGGATGCACAACACACCTGTCACTCGCCGTACCACTAACTTGTTTGCCATGGCGGCTCCAATCCGCAAGAGACCGCGCAAATACGTCCCAACTCACCCCACTAGTATGGCCAGATAGTCCCAGGGCTCTCCCTCGTCATCGGTTCCATAGTCCGCGCCCGAGAACGTCTAATTCATGAGGACTCTCTCCGAATCGCGCCAATTGGGTGGTTGCGGGGAGCTACCCCTGGCGATTTCGCGAGTTCGGATTCTAATCACAGTTCGAATCTTCCCACAGCTTTCGCTGAACCGCGACGGGCAAGCAGCGCTACCGGTGTCTGGATTGCAGGGCCGCCCTACCGGGCGACCGCTGCCCGGGATGTGAGCCGGCGTGCAGAGTGATGCGTTTCTGGGCTGGTGGTTGGTGCTGCCTAGCGCTTTCCAAAGAGCAGATCTGCGATTCAGGCCAACTTAGGCGAGCCTGCGACCTGAGATATTACCTGGCCAACCGCATCTGCGACCTCTGCCGGGCCCAGATAGGTAATCGTGCTTAGGCTACTCAAGGCGGGCCAGAAGGTTCCTCGCGAAGTCCTCGCTCACTAGATCTGGATCAAGCCGTTGAATATGTGCGGCAAGAGACTCCTGGACGTGGGTGCTGCCTCTGAGACGTACGGAGGCTATCATCGCTCGCGCAAACGAATCGGCCGAGCCGTCCTCAACGAATTCCGTGGACTTTGTGTCCAAGCCCTCGCGGAATGTGGGTGTATCGGCTGCCACCACGGGCAGGTCAAAGGTTCCGTAGAGGAGGGCGGCCCCGCTATTGAGCGTGCGTTCGTAGTTGACAAGGCCAATGTCCGCAGCACGGAGGAAGTACTGTGCCCTGTCGTTCGGGATCTTGTTGCTTTCGATAAGTACATTCGGGTGAACGAGTGCCCGCTTGATGAAGTCTCTAACGGGAGGGCTGTTATCCGACCCCCCAGCGACTAATAGTCGAAATCTAAAACCCGGAGACGACGATGCCATGATGTCCACAGCATTCATTAGCCGTTCCAGGCCTTTGTAGGCCTTCAGGGCACCAAATAACAGGAACACCACCTCATCAGGGCCCAGACCGAGCATGGCCCGGGCTTCTTCCCGGGTGACGACATCCACGTAGGCGCCCTTATAGCTGGGATGGGGAGCCACGACGATCTTTTCGCGGTCGAGCTTCAAATATCCGTCCATGGCATCTACCGTGCTCTCCGACATCACGTGCACGATGTTGGCCGCATCCGCCACACGCTGCTGGACCTCAAGCTCGACATCTACGTGAATGGCATCATGAGGGTAGACGTTGTGGACTGTCCATATGACATTGGCGCCCTTTTCGCGTAGCCGCTCCAGACGGCCCGCCATCCCTAGGCCGATAGCACGGGCGCGGTCTTCCTCGACCGCACCCAGGGTCATCCAGGAGTTCCAGTGAAGGTGCAGGGTGGTGGTGCGCGCCATCCTGCTGAAATCCAGTAGGCCGCGAAAACTCTCCGGCTTGAGAATTGGTGCCACGGCAATCCCAGCTGTACCGAATCGACGATAGAGCAGTGCTTGGTAGGGATTCATACGAGCAACTGGGGTGTAACCCAGCAAATGTGGCTTTTCTTCGCCGTTTGCCAAGGACGAATATGCGGCCAGCAGCTCTGATGCCGGTGACTGTGGGTTCGCAGTAAAACTCCGGTATTCAATTTTCACGTGACGCGGCTCCTTCATACAGACCTGCGAATTCATTGACGTAGCGTTCCCCGTTGCTATCCCAAGTCCTGTGAGAGCGAACCCAGTCGAGGCCGGCGGTTGCCATACGTTCGCAGTCAGCAGGGTCGTCAAACAAGCCAAGGAGCAAGGTTGACAGCGCGCGGGCATCGCCGGCAGGGAACGTTACTCCTCTCAGCGGGGGTTCGACGATTTCGAGGAGAGCAGGCAGGTCGCTCACTACTACCGGTTTCCGAAGGGCCATGGCTTCAAATGGCTTAAGCGGAGTCACATACGTTGCTGCGCGCTCGGCAATCCGCGGTACCACGAAAATGTCTATCAGGGAGTAGTAGTCGGCTATGGCGTTGTGGTCCACCGGCCCGGTGAAAATTACACGGTCAGACACGCCCAGTTTCGCCGCCAATTCAATAAGCGTCTCCTTCCGGGGGCCTCCCCCTACCAGCACGCACCGAGCTTCGGAGCCGGCGTCCTTGAGGAACCGACAGGCCTGGATGAGCGTCTCCTGGGATTCCCTGTAGTGGTCCATGTTTGATACGTATCCGAAGGTGGGGTGGCTACCGATGCCGTAGCGATCGGACAGTTCAATCGAACGCTCGCGGGGACTAAACCCATCAGCGTCCACCGCGTTTGGTATTATCCCGATTTTGGCAGCTGGGATTCCACGGCTGATCAATTCGTCTTTCATTGCCTCGCCAATCGTCAGCACTCGATCGGCGCGGTGCATACACATCTCTTCGACCCACATACGGCGCGCAAACGTTTCCCCTTGAGACTCCCACTCCAAGTCTCCGGTCCAATTTCCTTCGAAAAACGAACGAACCTCGTAAACCAGCGGCAGGCCGGTCTTCTCCTGCAGGGCCAGGCCGACTAGCGCTGTGTCATAGCCTCTTCGGCCTGAGCTCGCGTGGATAACCGAAGGACGGTATCGGAGGACCTCTTCGTATGCGAGTTGGGCAAACATCTGCAAAAATTCATCAACGGGCATCCCGGCGTAGTCGATCTCGCCCACGTCCAGACGGACGTGCCGTACACCATCAACGTGCTCGGAACTTTGGAATCGCCCGACATCGAGCGTCCGTGGGAATCCGGGTTCGGTGACAACAATCGGCTCGAGGCCAGCCTTCGACTCAGCAACGAAGTTCCGGTGGCTGCGCGATGTAAAACCATTCGAGAGATATGGCCGGCTTTCCTTGACGAGGTGGAGGATGCGGCCCTCAATGGGGTCCGTTACCGGTACCCGTCCACCAGGAATGGCCGGTGTCCATCCGGACAGCTCCCTGAGCCTTCCCTCAAGCCTGCGGATACCTCTCGGATCAACGCTCCGGTCCAACCTTGCAGCTTCATAGGTGAGGAGGAGCGCGTCGCTTATTTCGCCCCGCTTTCCCTGGAGGTCCCGTAGCGCCCGAATGAATGGCGCGTTCTCCTTCAGACGCTTCCGCAAGGCGGTAGCCCAGACGAACGCCGTGTCGTAGTCCTTAGTAGCCATGGGACGGGTCAAGGCGTTCAAGCCGGCGAACGGTGAAGTCAACTGGACGATTTGCGGGGGCGGCGTATGGGTGCCGGGCCTCGAATCTACAAAGTCCGACACTGCTGCGGCGTTTGCCTTGTGGAGTCTTAGAAGTCTGGAAATATCCGCATGAGCCTTGTCGAGCTCCTCCAAGGCGACTTCCAACATCTCCCCGTCGGACATGATCCGAGAGTGAGTGTTCATTTAATTTCTTCCCCCTATGCCTAGCAAACTCGTGCGCGCGAGAAAGCTGTGACGGACTAAAATCTTCACTCGTGTTTCGGGTGGGCCGGCGCGCATACCGGCTTCGACGGGCAACGCGAGCTTAGGAGACATCCAACATCGGGACTCGGCCAGCAGCTGGAACGCCGCGCTCATGACCGGAAGCCAGCAGCGCCAGATTCGGACCGTCGCATGAACGGGCGGTACCCAACCCAGCAACCCTCCCGCAAGAGAATCTCCGCCACATCGCCATCAACAGCGACCTCTTGGCCCAGCCTAGCCTAATTCACTAGCGACCCCCTCCGCGGACCGCCCTGCGTTACCTATTCCGCCAACGGTTGTGCCTTTTCCGCCAGTGGTGGTGCCTTCGCCTTGGCGGCCGACGTTGGGACTTCGATAGACGGTGACTTCCAAGGCGCCGGAGTGGCAACGAAAAACGGCCCCGGGCTGATGCCCGGGACCGTTTCAATGGTGACCCCAGCGGGATTCGAACCCGCGTTACCGCCGTGAGAGGGCAGCGTACTAGGCCGCTATACGATGGGGCCAGGTACTTCCAAACAGCATCTCTGCCATTCAAGCCAAGTCAGTATTTCATAAACTCGGCGCGTGTTCCAAATCGGCCAGGCCGCTTCGGAACCCCTGATTCACCGCGGAAATCCGCGGATTATTCAGAGCTGGGATACCAGGACTCGAACCTAGAATGACGGTACCAGAAACCGTAGTGTTGCCAATTACACCATATCCCAATGGAACTTTCGGGCCGGTTCCGCAGGTCGAAACCCGCGCTCCCGGCGCCTCAGCACGAGTAATTACTTTACCCGAGAGTTTTCCCTTGCACAAATCGGGCCAACCGCCTCGGCTGGCACCCCGCCAGCACCCCCTCCCGACCCTTCCAAGCCTCGCTTTTTGGGATTCCTCCGCAAAAACCCTTGCCAATCCGGCTCCGCCAAGTTTACGCTCGGTAAGTTACCAACGAGTAACAACCCCCTCCCCCACTCAATTGCGGGCAGAATAACGGCCAATTTTGGATGTTAGCTGCATCACAGTTGCGGGGGGCCGGCAGCAGAGCCGTTGCCGGCGAGATCGTCGAGAGGAACAACCCGTGTCACAGAGTCGTGCCGCTACCGTCCCAACCCGCACCCGGGCGCAACAGATCGCCATCGCCATCCTGGCCCTCCTGCTGATCGCGCTACTGGGGTTCTACACCCTGGTAACCGGACGCATCACGGACGGATCCGCAAGGCTCAATGACGGGGCCGGACTGGCCTCTGCCGGGGCACAGCAGTTGAAGGATGGCGCAGGCAAACTTGCCACCGGCGCCGGACAGGCCGACGTTGGCGCCGGCAAACTCTCGGACGGCGCCGCGAAGATCCAGGTCGGGATCGCGGACAAGCTCGCCCCCGGCGCGGAGAAGCTGCAGGCCGGCGCCCAAAGCCTCGCCACCGGGGCCGTCAAGATCCAGACGGACGTCAACAACAAACTGGCACCCGGCGTCTACAAGGTGGACGACGGCGCGCAGAAGCTTGCCGCCGGGGCGGTGCAGCTCTCCGCCGCCCTGACTCCCACCGCTTCCGGCACGGCGCCGAACAACCTCGCCGACGGCGCCACCCAGCTCGACGCCGGGGCGGCCAAACTGGCCGACGGGACAGGCCGCCTCGCTGCCGGCGCCACTCAGTTGAAAGCCGGGACCGACCAGCTGAAGGCCGGTACCAACCAGCTGAAGGGCTACCGCGGAGCGAACAACAATCCTGAAGCCGGCACCGGAACCGCCGCGCTGGCCCAGGCGCTTGAGCTGCTGCAGGCGGCCGCCAACGACCCGGTCCAGGGGCTCGTGCCGCTGGCAGTGGTCAAGGACAAGATTGCGAAGATCCTCGCCGGCGCCCAGCGACTGGATGCCGGCGCGTCCCAGCTCCAAGGCGGCGCGGGCCAGCTCCAGTCCGGCGCCGGCCAGCTGGAGGCCGGGAGCGCCCAGTTGAACACCGGAGCGGGCCAGCTCCACGCCGGAACCGGGAAGCTGACGGCCGGATTCGCCACCCTGGCCGGCAAACTCAACAGCCGCGATCCCAACAGCCCCGGCGTCGTCCTGGGCACCGAACTGCTGGCCGCCGGCACAGCCAAGATCCGGGTCGGCATGGACGGCGTTCCGGGCGATCCCGAACACCCCGGCCTGCTCAAGGCCACCGCCAGGATGACTGATGGAACCTCCCGGCTGGCGGACGGCACGCAGGCGCTGCACACCGGAATTGCCGGGGACCCCGCGGATCCGGCCAACCCCGGCCTGCTGAAGGGCTCCACGGCCCTCGCCAGCGGAGCATCGCAGCTCTCCGAGGGCAGCACCAAGCTGGCCTCGGGCTCCACCCAGCTGTCCACCGGCGCCGGCAAGCTCGCCGACGGGAACGCCCGGCTGGCGGCAGGCACCGGAACGCTGTACTCCAGCGCAGCTGCGGTGTCGCCGTCGAACATGATCAAGGCTGACGTGGCAGTGGCCCTGGGTCTCGTGGCGCTCCTCGGACTGGGCGCCGTGGGCGCCTACCTGGCGCTGCGGAACCGGCGACTGGCACAAGAACGGCGTCTCGCGCAGGAAGCGGCTTAGCCCGTCACGCAGACGGCCCCGCCGGAGGATTGGATCCTCCGGCGGGGCCGTTTTGTTGTGGCGACAGGCGCCGGCAAGCTCACGCCAGCAGCTCCAGCAGCGAACCGATCTCGCGCCCGGAGAAGCCTGCGGCGGGCTCCCCGCCGCGGTTCAGCCACACGCCCAGCAGGCCCGCCGCCGTCGAGCCTTCCGCGTCGAGAAGCCGGTTGTCGCCGACATACAGCGTTTCGCCGGCGCCGGTTCCGAGCCGGCGCACCCCTTCGAGGTAGATCGCGGGATCCGGCTTGGGCACGCCGACCGTGTCCGTGCCCACGAGGACGCCGATGCGCCCCAGCCCGGCGGCGTCAAGCTTCACCCGCTGGTAGTCGTGCACATTGTTGCTCACCGCCCCGTACGGAACGCCGGCGGCGTCGAGCGCGCCCAGCAGCGGCGCCACGTCGTCAAAGGCACGGATGTAGCTGTGCTGGCGGCTGGCGTAGGAGCTCACCCAGTGGTGGGCCTGCTCGCCCTCCTCGAGTTCGACGCCGAAGTGCCCCAGCGCGGCCCGGCCGCGCAGCAGCCGTTGTTCGTTGAAGCTCAGTTCGCCGGCCAGGTAGCGGTCGTAGAAATGGGTCGTCTCCCGCGTGAAGATGCGCCCGAACCGCTCCCAGCCGGCCTCATCGAGACCGGGAAGGAGGTGTTCGCTGACATCCCGCAGGGCGGTCGTCATCGCGAACTCGAGGTCCACGAGGGTGTCGTCGATGTCGAACAGCACCCCGCGGATGCCGTCCAGACCGGCGGCGAGGATCCCGCTCCCGGACCCGGACCCGCCGTTCATCAGCCGCGGAACGCGCGCAGGCGGGCCAGGGACGAATCCTTGCCCAGGATGACCATGGACTCGAACAGCGGCGGCGAGATCCGGCGCCCGGAGATGGCCGTGCGGACCGGGCCGAACGCCAGGCGCGGTTTCACGCCCAGGCCTTCCACCAGGGCCTCCTTGAGGGCGGCCTGGATGTTGTCCGCGGTCCAGTCGGCCACGGGTTCCAGCGCCGCGAGGGCCGCGTCGAGCACCTCGGTCAGGTTCTCCGGGAGGCCCTTGCGGGCGTCGTCGGCGACGTCGATCGCGTCGTCGGCCTTGAACAGGAAGGCCAGCATCTCAGGCGCTTCGCCGAGCAGCGAGATGCGCTCCTGGATCAGCGGCGCTGCTTCCGCGAGGATCTCCTCCTCACGGGCGCTCAGCTGCTCCCCGACCAGGCTGGCGGACTGCAGGTAGGGAACCAGGCGGCCGCGGAAGTCCTCCGGGTCCAGCATGCGGATGTGCGTGCCGTTAATCGCTTCGGCCTTCTTGATGTCGAAGCGGGCCGGGTTGGCCAGCACGTCATTGACGTCGAAGTTTTCGATCAGCTGTTCAACGGTGAAGATGTCCTCGTCCGCGGAGAGGCTCCAGCCCAGCAGGGACAGGTAGTTCAGCAGGCCTTCGGGAATGAAGCCGCGGTCCCGGAGCAGGAAGAGGTTGGACTGTGGGTCGCGCTTGGAGAGCTTCTTGTTGCCCTCCCCCATGACGTACGGCAGGTGCCCGAAGACCGGCAGGTAGCTGGCGACGCCGATCTCCATGAGCGCGCGGATCAGGACGACCTGGCGGGGCGTGGAGGAGAGCAGGTCCTCGCCGCGCAACACGTGCGTGATGCCCATCAGGGCGTCGTCGACCGGGTTGACCAGGGTGTAGAGCGGCGAACCGTCGGCACGGACGATCACGTAGTCGGGGATGCTGCCGGCCTTGAAGGTGATCTCGCCACGGACCATGTCGGTGAAGGTGACGTCCTCGTCGGGCATCCGCACGCGCAGCACGGGCTTGCGGCCCTCGGCCTTGAACGCAGCGAGCTGTTCCTCGGATAGGTTCCGGTCGAAGTTGTCGTAGCCCAGCTTGGGGTCGCGGCCGGCGGCGCGGTGGCGGGCTTCGACTTCCTCCGGGGACGAGTAGCACTCGTAGGCGTAGCCGGCCTCCAGGAGCTTGGCCACGACGTCCTTGTAGAGGTCCAGGCGCTGGGACTGGCGGTACGGCTCGTGCGGGCCGCCCACTTCCACGCCCTCTTCCCAGCTGATGCCGAGCCACTTGAGCGCCTCGAGCAGCTGCTGGTAGCTCTCCTCCGAGTCGCGTGCCGCGTCCGTGTCCTCGATGCGGAACACGAAGGTGCCCTTGGTGTGCTTCGCGTGGGCCCAGTTGAAGAGGGCCGTGCGGATCAAGCCGACGTGCGGGGTGCCGGTCGGCGACGGGCAGAACCGGACGCGGACCGGGGTTTCGGCGGTGACTTCACGGGTCATTTCCGTGGTGGCGGTGCTGGAGGCGGCGTCGGGCGCAGAAGGAGTAGTCATAGTGGTACCAACTTTACCGCGTGCCCGCCGTCGGATTCCGCTGCGGAAACGGACAGCCGCACCGTGGGTCCACGGTGCGGCTGTCCGAAATCGGCGCGGTTTTGTTCCGCGCTGGGCGGTTAGCGGCGGACCACCGGGTTGGAGAGGCGGCCGATGCCCTCGATCTCGACCTCGAACCGGTCTCCTGCCTTGACCAGGCCGACGCCGGCCGGGGTGCCGGTCATGATGACGTCGCCGGGGAGCAGGGTGAAGGCCTGCGAGACGATGGAAACGAGTTCGCGGACGCCGCGGATCATCTGGCTGGTGCTGCCGTCCTGGCGGAGCTCGCCGTTAAGCCGGCCCTGGATCTGCAGGTCCTCGGTGTCCAGTTCGGTCTCGATCCACGGGCCCAGCGGCGCCGAGGTGTCGAAGCCTTTCGCCCGTGCCCACTGCAGGTCGGTCTTCTGGACGTCCCGGGCGGTGAGGTCGTTGCCGCAGGTGTAGCCGAAGACGACGTCGTCGACGCGCTCCTCCGGGACGTCCTTGCAGATCCGGCCGATCACGACACACAGCTCGGCTTCGAAGGAGACCTCCTCGGAGAACTCCGGCAGGATGATCGGATCGTTGGGGCCGATCACCGAGGTGTTGGGCTTGAGGAAGAGCAGCGGCTGCGCCGGCACCTCGTTGCCGAGCTCGCGGGCGTGTTCCACAAAGTTGCGCCCGACGCCGATGACCTTGCTGCGCGGGATGATCGGGGCGAGGAGGCGGACGTCCTCCAGCTTGTGCTTGACGGCGGTCCGCTCCACACCGTGGAAGAAGGGGTCACCATTGATGACAGTGACTTCCTCACTGCCGGGCTGGCCCTCAACAATGCCGTACATGGGATCAGAATCGACTACAAACCGGGCGATACGCATGGTTCCTAGCGTACCGTCTCAGGCGGCAAGCCCCGGGCTGCGCGATTCAGGAGGGGCCACGTGAGCGCAGGTAATCGAGTTGGGCGGCGACGGACAGTTCCGCCGCGGGCCGGACAGCCGGGTCGACGGCGGCGTAGACGGCGTCGGCCACTTCTTCGACGCCCGCCTCCGCTCCGAGCCCGGCGAGGGCGGCGCGGATCTGGGCCAAGCGGTCCTGCCGGTGGTCCCGGTAGGCGCGGACGATGCTGTCCAGCGCCGGAAGCATGGGGCCGTGGGCGGGCAGGACGGTGGCCGGACCCAGGCTTTCCAGCCGGTCCAGGGACTCGAGGTAGTCCCCCAGCTTGCCGTCGGGGTAATCCAGGACGGTGGTGCCGACGCCTAAGATCGTGTCCCCGGTGAGGACGGCGCCGTGGGCTCCGTCCTGGGGCAGGTGGAAGCAAACCGAGTCGGAGGTGTGGCCAGGTGTCGCCAGCACACGGATTTCCACCCCGGCGGCATGCAGCACCTCGCCCTCCCGAAGCGGCTCTCCCCCGTGGCAGTGTGCGGGGTCTGCGGCGCGGACGGGGGCTCCGGTGAGTTCGGCGAAGCGTGCCGCGGCCGCGGTGTGGTCGGCGTGGCGGTGCGTAATGAGGATCAGTTCGACGGCGCCGTACTGGGTCAGTTCGCGCAGGTGGTCTTCGTCGAGGGGTCCCGGATCCACCACCACGACGCCGGCCGAGCCGGGGGCGGCCACGACGTAGGAGTTGGTGCCGTGCAGGCTCATCGGACCCGGGTTCGGGGCAAGGCGGAACCGCGTCAGCTCGGTGCTGCGGACCAGGGCGCGGGCATCATCGGGAATCACTCTTCCATCTTCCCACCGGGGACGCTCAAAGGAGCAGCAGGACGACAATGACGGCGGGCAGAAGGGCCTCGGCGAGGGCGCTGGCCCAGAGCCGGCGCTCGGACAGGACCAGAATGATGCCCAGCAGGACGTGGCCGACGGCGGTGAATAACAGGAGGGTTCGGCCGGCCGCCGGCTCCGCACCGGTCAGCATGAGCGCACCGATAATCGCGCCCACGCCCCAGATCATGTTGTAGAAGCCGAGGTTGAAGGTCCACATCCGCACCGCCGCGACGTCTTCCGGTTCGATCAGGAAGAGCCGGTAGAACCGCTGTTCACGGAAGAAAAACGACTCCAGGATGCCGACGGCGATCAGGACGATCCCGAAAACGATGCCCAGAACCTGTATCAGCCCAGTCATGGCTCCAGTGTGGCGCTGCGGCCGGCAGGAAAACAGGGACTTCCGGACCTTAAGGGTGTGTTGGCTGGCGGCCGCAAACTGCGGCGGCCCGCACCCGAAGGTGCGGACCGCCGTCGTACTTGTTGCTGCGGGCTACGCCAGGCGGGTCAGCCAGCCGTGCGTGTCCTCCACGGTCCCGGTCTGGATGCCGAGCAGCTGCTGGCGGATGGCCATGGTGGTCTCGCCGGCCTTGGCGTCCTCGGAGCCGATGAACTCGGTATCGTCCTTGAGCACGCCGATCGGGGTGATGACGGCTGCGGTGCCGCAGGCGAAGACCTCGGTGATCTCGCCGGAGGCGACGCCGTCGCGCCACTCATCCAGGGTGATCTTGCGCTCGGTGACCTCGCGGCCCATGTCCCGGGCGACCTGCATCACGGAGGAGCGGGTGACGCCCTCCAGGATGGTCCCGGACAGCGCGGGGGTCACCAGCGAGCCGTCCTTCATCACGAAGAAGACGTTCATTCCGCCGAGTTCCTCGACGGCGTTGTCGTTGAACTGGTCCAGGAACAGGACCTGCTTGCAGCCGTGCGCCTCGGCTTCCTGCTGCGCAATGAGGGAGGCTGCATAGTTGCCGCCGCACTTGGCGGCGCCGGTGCCGCCGCGGCCGGCACGGGCGTATTCGCGGGAGATCCAGATGGAAACCGGCTTCAGTTCGCCGCCGAAGTAGTTGCCGGCCGGAGAGGCGATGACGCGGAACGACACTTCGCGGGCAGCCCGGACGCCCAGGAAGGCCTCGGTAGCGATCATGAAGGGGCGCAGGTAGAGGGCCTCGCCGTCGCCGGAAGGGACCCATTCCCGGTCCACGGACACGAGCTCGCGGATGGCGGTAAGGAAGTATTCCTCCGGAAGCTCCGGGAGGGCGAGCCGGCGCGCAGACTTGTTCAGGCGCGCGGCGTTTGCTTCGGGCCGGAACGTCCAGATGGAGCCGTCGGCGTGGCGGTAGGCCTTGAGCCCTTCGAAGATCTCCTGGCCGTAGTGAAGGACCGCTGCGGAAGGATCAAGCATGATGGGACCGTAGGGTTCGATCCGCGGATCGTGCCAGCCGCCTTTGCCCTCGGCGTCGACGCTGTAGTCGACGATCGCGGTGTGGTCGGTGAAATGGTCGCCGAATCCCGGGTTGGCCAGGATGGCTGCACGCTCTTCAGCGGACTTCGGGGTTGCCGAGAGCCGCTGGCTGAATTCGACGCCATGGGCAGTCTGGGTCATGGTTCCTCCACGGTCGGCTGCCTGGTGTATGAACGTGGTTCATCCTCGGACCACGGCAGCATTTTGGTGATTCGCAACAAGCTTACGCCCGGGTGTCAGAGGGCGGCGGCGATCGCGTCGCCGACGGCGGCGGTGCTCCGGTAACTGCCGTCCCGGCTTTCGACGTCGGCGGCCACGGCCGCCTCGATCTTCCGTGCCGCAGTTGCGTAGCCCAGGTGGTCCAGCAACAGCGCTGCGGACAGGATGGCCGCGCTGGGGTCGGCCTTCTGCTGGCCGGCAATGTCCGGCGCCGATCCGTGGACCGGCTCGAACATGGACGGCGCGGTGCGGTCCATGTTGATGTTGCCCGAGGCTGCGAGGCCGATGCCGCCGGTGATAGCGGCGGCAAGGTCGGTGAGGATGTCACCGAAGAGGTTGTCCGTGACGATGACGTCGAAGCGCGCCGGGTCGGTGACCATGAAGATCGTGGCAGCATCCACGTGCAGGTAGTCGTGGCTGACCTCGGGGAATTCCTGCGCCGCTGCTTCCACGGTCCGCTTCCAGAGGTGCCCGGCGAAGACCAGGACGTTGTGCTTGTGCACCAGGGTCAGCTTCTTGCGCGGGCGCTCGTTGGCGCGGCGGAAGGCATCCCGGACCACACGCTCCACACCGTGGGCGGTGTTCAGCGAGACCTCGGTGGCGACCTCGTGCGGGGTGCCGGCCCGCAAAGTCCCGCCGTTGCCGACGTAGGGCCCCTCGGTGCCTTCACGGACCACGATGAAGTCGATGTTGCCCGGGTTCGCGAGCGGGCTGCCGACGCCGGCATACAGCCTGGAGGGGCGCAGATTCACGAAGTGGTCCAGGCTGAAGCGCAGCTTGAGCAGCAGTTCGCGTTCGATGATCCCGGAGGGGATCCGGGTGTCGCCGGGGGCGGCTCCCACGGCGCCGAAGAGAATGGCGTCCCGGGTACGGAGGTCGGCGAGGGTTTCCGCCGGCAGCGTCTCCCCCGTCTCCAGCCAGTGCTGGGCGCCGAGCTGGTAGTGGGTCTGCTTCAGGTCGATGCCTTCGGCGGCGGCGGCCTTCTCCAGGACCTTTAGTGCCTCGGCGGTAACTTCCGGGCCAATGCCGTCGCCGGGGATGACTGCGAGATCAATCGTGGATGCGCTCATGTTTTCAGGGTAGCCAAGGCATCCACATGCTGGTCAAATTGTCTCAATATTCGGAAGAGCGGCGGGGAATCCTCAGCCGGCCGCAACCGGGGACGCGACCACGGTCACGTTCTTTCCCCAGAGGTCCCCGGTATAGCAGGAAATCAGGACCAGTCGATTGGGGACGACGGACCAGATGGGGCTGTCCTTCAGGCCCGATTTGAGGTAGGTGGTCACGGAATCCACCTTGTAGGTGATGACGCCGGTGGCCGTCTGTACCGTCAATTTGTCGCCGGGTGCGGCCATCGTGCTCAGGTGGTTGAAGGGCGCGTCGACGCCCTGCCAGCTGTGGCCGACGACGTAGGTGGTGTTTGTCGACCCGACACCTGGCACGCCGAAGGGGGTGAGCCAGTAGCCGTCCATGGTTTCGGGAGGAACGATGCTCTGGCTTGCAGCTTCACTCTGGCTGGGCTGCAGGGGATGAATCACCACGTCCATCCGCGCTGCGGGATAGGAAATGCGCTGCGGGGCGGCCGCAGCCGGGCCCGGCGCCGGCGGGGCGGTGCGTCGGACGGCCGCCTTGGGGGCTGCTTTTTGTGGAGCAGACGAGGTGGGTCCAGGGGCGGACGGAACCGGGCTTTGCGCTGCTGCGGTGGCCGTAGGAATGGGTCCCGCTGCGGGCCCGGCGGCGCCGCTACCTCCGGCATTGAGACCGAAGGCCGCGTAGACGAGCCACGCCGCCAGCAGCCCAACGATGCAGGCGACCAGCACCAGTTTGTCCCGGCCACCCAGCAGCAGTCCACGCGGTGCCGTCTCGACGGAATGATCGGCATTACGGCGAAGGGCCATGAGAGCTCCTGGTGCAGTGCTTGCTCGAGGGCAGTAGCTGTGCGGGCCGGCTGCACAACGGCAACCGGCCCGCATCTTTCCTTAGCTGTTGGCGTTACCGCTCCGGACCATGCCCCGGAGCAGGGCCGTTGCGGCCCCCGCTGTCAGGAGTCCGGTCAGCACGGAGAGCCAAAGCGGAATTCCGGCACTGGGAGTGCCGGCCACCGCCGTCTGGACGTTGAAGCCCATGTTGACCACGGGAGCACCCTGGGCCGCGCCGGTCGGCGGTGCCACAGGCTTCGCTGCGGGCGGCGCTGCGGGCTTCACAGCCGGCGGGTTCTTGGGCTCGTGTGCCGGCGGATCCTCACACTCGTCCTTGTCCCACTTGCCCGGCCAGTCGCAGTCATCGCCGTGGTGATGACCCTTGTCGCCCTTGTCCCACTTGTTCGGCCAGTCGGCGCGGTCTCCCCTGTCTCCATGGTCGCTCTTGTCACCGCGGTCGCCCTTGTCCCACTTGTTCTGCCAGTCGGCGCGGTCGGCCGTGTCGCCATGGTCGCCCCTATCCCACCTGCCCGGCCAGCCGGCGTGGTTTCCCTTGTCGCCACGGTCACCCGGCTCGCACTTATCGTCCTTGCCGGGCCAGTTTGCGTGGTCGCCATGGTCGCCCTTGTCGCCGTGGTCGCCGTGCTCGCCATGGTCGCCCTTGTCGCCCGGCTTGTGCGAGCCGTCCGGCTTGTCACCCGGCTTGTCACCCGGCTTGTGCGAGCCGTCCGGCTTGTCACCCGGCTGGTGCGAATTGTCTGGCGTTCCGCCGTTTGCCGGCGGGTTGGTCACCGGAACGGTCGGAGTCTCTGGAGTCCCGCCGTTGGCCGGCGGATCGGCCACTGGCGGGATCGTCACGGGCCCCGGCAGGGGGTCCGGCTTCTCCGAGTTGTCCGGCGTACCCGAGGCCACGGGCGGGATGGTCACCGGACCCGGCAGCGCATCCGGCGCCCCCGCGATGTCCGGTGCCCCCGCGATGTCCGGTGCGCCCGGGTTGTCGGGCTGGCCGGCGCCAGGCGCCTGGCCAGGGCCGCCCGTGCCGGGCGAGGATGTCACTTCCCCGCTCCCGGTGTCACCGCCGCCGACAGCAGCGGCGTTGGCCGTGCCCGCTGAACCCAGCAGTGCCAGACCTAAAATCCCCATTGTTGCGATAGTTCGTCTCATTTTTGGTTGCTCCATCACGAGTCGACTTTCGACCTGACGGCACCCAGCGGAGCAACATCGGCGACCGGGTGTGCGAGTCCCGGTCTGGAACATTGAGGGTGAGTGATGAGTTACTCCCCCAAGGGCTTCATCAGACCGCTAACGCCGTAACCGTATGCCGGGGCAACTCGGAGAGTCCCGAGTAATCTCTGCCCGCTTTCACTCCCGGAGCACCCGTTACGAAAGGGAAACTACTTGGGCGCAAGAAAGCGAGGTGACAGTTCACGGCGGTGTTCCGGGCGAACACTGCCGTGAACTGTCACCTCGCGGGGTGGTGCGGGGGATCAGCTGGGGCTACGCCTCTGCGGGCTCCTCGTACTTGGGAAACACCGGGGCCGGGGCGGGCAACGGCGTCCCGGCCTCGATCGGGGTCTCCAGGGCAGCGAAGTCGCGGGCTTCCCCTTCGGACTGGCCCAGGCTGTCAAGGATGGCCGCGGCCGCCGTCGGCATGACCGGCTGGGCGAGGATGGCGACGATCCGCAACACTTCGAGGGTGACGTACAGAACGGTGTTCATGCGTTCGACGTCGGTCTTCCGAAGCACCCACGGAGCCTGCTCGGCGAAGTAGGCATTGGTGTCGCCGAGCACGTTCCAGATGGCTTCGAGCGCGCGGCTGAATTCCTGCTTCTCGAACGCTGCGCGGGCGATGCCCAGCAGGCCCATGGCCTGGCCCAGCAGTGCGGCGTCCTCTGCGCTGAAGCCGGCCGGGACCGGGACGCGGCCCTCGCAGTTCTTCGCCACCATGGACAGGGAACGCTGCGCCAGGTTGCCGAAGTTGTTCGCCAGGTCCGAGTTCATCCTACCGACAATCGCGTCGTGGCTGTAGTTGCCGTCAGCGCCGAACGGCACCTCTCGGAGCAGGAAGAAGCGGACCTGGTCCAGTCCGTACTGCGCCACCCAGTCAGCCGGCGCCACCACGTTGCCCAGCGACTTGGACATCTTGATGCCCTGGTTGTGCAGGTGGCCATGGATCATCACACGCTTGGGCAGTTCCAGCCCGGCGGACATCAGGAATGCCGGCCAGTACACAGCGTGGAACCGGGAGATGTCCTTGCCGATCACGTGGACGTCGGCGGGCCAGTACTTCCGGAAGCTCTCCGAACCCGTGTCCGGGAAGCCGACGCCGGTCAGGTAATTGGTCAGCGCGTCGACCCAGACGTACATGACGTGGTCCGGGTTGCCCGGCACCGGCACACCCCATTTGAAGGACGTCCGGCTGATCGAGAGGTCCTCGAGGCCGCCCTTGACGAAACTGATGACCTCGTTGAAGCGGCTGTGCGGGGCGCCGAAGTCCGGGTGGTCCGCGTAGAGGGCCAGCAGCCTGTCCTGATAGGCCGAGARCTTGAAGAAGTAGCTCTCCTCCTCGGTCCAGGTCACCTCGGTGCCGGTTTCGGAGGCGTAGCGGAGGCCGTCTTCACGGACCTCGGTCTCGTCCTCGACGAAGTAGCGCTCGTCGCGGACCGAGTACCAGCCGGCGTACTTGGAGAGGTAGATGTCTCCGTTGGCTTCCATCCGCTGCCAGAGCGCCTTGGCCGCCTCGTAGTGGTCCGGGTCCGTGGTACGGATGAAGCGGCTGAGCGAGATGCCCAGATCATCGCTCATCTGGCGGAACGCGGCCGAGTTGCGGTCGGCAAGCTCCTTGACCGGGATGCCTTCCTTTTCCGCCGTCTGCTGCATCTTCAGGCCGTGCTCGTCGGTGCCGGTCATGAAGAACACGTCATAGCCGTCCAGCCGCTTGAACCGCGCCATCGCGTCGGTGGCGATGACCTCGTAGGCGTGGCCGATGTGCGGCACGCCGTTGGGGTAGCTGATGGCCGTGGTGATGTAGAACGGGGTTTTTTCGGAAGGCGTCACGTTATTAACCTAGATCAGTTCGGTCAGGGTATCGCTCTGGCGGACAAGTTCGTGGTCGTGTGAAGCGACCAGGACGGCGATGCCGTCCGACGTCGTGTCCTTGAGGATGCTGATGATGCGGTTGGCCGAGGTGCGGTCCAGGCTCGCGGTGGGCTCGTCGACCACCAGCACGCGGGTGCCGAGGATCAAGGCCCGGGCGATTGCGACGCGCTGGCGTTCGCCGCCGGAGAGCTGGGCGGGACGGTGGCGCATGCGCCGGCCCAGGCCGACGAGGTCCAGGAGGTCCTTGGCCATGTCGCGGCGCTGTTCCACTTCGCCGTCGGGGACGGCCGGAAGCAGCACGTTCTCCAGCGCGCTCATGCCGTCAATCAGGGCGCCGCCCTGGTCGACGTACCCGATCAGCGCACGGCGGCGGTCGGCGATTTCGTCGTCGCCCATGGTTTCGAGCGAGTCGCCTTCCCAGAACACCCGGCCCGACGTCGGCAGGGTCAGGCCCGCGCCGACGGTCAGGATGCTGGTCTTGCCCGAGCCGGAGCGGCCGGCGACACAGTGCATTTCGCCGGCGTGCAGCGTCATGTTGAAGTCGTCGACGACGTTGACCGCCTCCGCGCCGCCCTTGCCGCCGCCGTAGTGGATGGTGATGTTGCTCAGTTCCAGCGGTGTGGCGTGGTCCGTGGCCTTCACGATCGTGTTGGCGCGGGTCTGGTGGCCGCCGTTCCCGGTGCTCTCCGGCATCCGGTTCCGGGCCGCCCTGGTCAGGTTCAGCTCGTTAGTCATTGGACCACTTTCGTTGCAATCGGAATCCAGCAAAGTACAGCCACGAGTCCGGCGATTCCGGCCCAGAGTGCGGCATAGGGGGCGAGGAGCAAGCCAATGCCCAGGGCGCCAAGGACACCCAGCGGCACGGCGATGGCTCCCACCATGGCATTTTCGAAGAAGCGGACCTGGCCCAGCATGTCCGGGTTCCAGCCCATCGCCTGCAGGATCCCGAGATACTGGCGCTTGGCCCCCAGTTCGAAGCGTCCGGTGACCATGGTCAACAGCAGGCCCACGGCGACGCCGGACACGCCCAGGATGATGCTCGGCATCGCGATACTGGCCGCGGCCAGTCCGCTGAGGGCGCTGGCGCCCGCGGCACGCGGAATGTCGATCAGCAGCGCGGCGAGTCCGCCCACCGCGGCACCGAAGACGCCGACGGCGACGGCGAGGGAGCCGGTGTTGAACTTGTTGGTGCTCAGCTGCCGGCTGGCGAAGGTCAGCGGCGAATCGACGGGGATGAGCCGTTCATCGTGCTGCGGTTCCTGGTCGATGACCTCCCGGTGCCGCAGCTGCTGCGCCGCGAAGTAGGCGGCGCCGCAGTAGAGGACCAGGACCGAAGCGGAGACGACCGCGGTGGCAGGGTTCCAGCTGAGCAGGCTCAGGGCGATCCCGGCGACGGCCAGCAGTGCCGCGCCGACGCCGAACTCGGCGAGCACCCAGGACCGGATCTTGCGTTGCGTCCAGCCCATGGCCCGGAGCGTTCCGGCCTCGCGGCGGCGCTTGCGGACATAGCTGACGGTGGAGGCGCCGGTGAGCAGGGCGGCCCCGCACAGGGTCAGGAAGAGCAGGGTGAGGTTGGTGCCGGTCAGCGAGCCGGAGACCGCGTCGGCGGCGTCCTGGCGAACCCAGGACTGCTGCACGGTGCCCAGCGGCGACTCCTTGCCGGCGTCGTCCTTGGAGTAGCCGGGCACGAAGATGCTGGCGTCCTCGCGGGCCGAGCCTGCAACCACGGTCGCCTGCAGGCCCATGTCGCGGATCTCGCTGGCAAGCTTCTCGACCTCGGGCTGGGCCTGCTTCCAGCTGCCGTCGACCTTGGCACGGACGCGCACGGCGTCGATCACGGAGGCGTTCTTCTCGTAGCCGCGGGCCGCGGCCAGGCCGTAGTAGTCGGTGATGGCGCCGGCCGACTGGCTGACCAGGCCGGTACCGCTGAGTGAAGGCTTGAGGGCGGTCTTTTCGACGTCCTTGCCGTCGGCGTCCTTGGTCAGGGTGAACGGGGTCGGGTCATAGCCGCCGAGCGGAAGCCGGTTGACGTCGCCGGCCGCTTCCTGGACCTTGGCTGGATCGAAGGTGCCGTAGACCATGGCCAGCGGGGTGGCGGGCTTCTTCCCGGTCGCAAGGTTTTCGCGGTAGGAGCGCTCGTCGACCGGGGTGCGCTGCGTCTGGTCCACCGGGGCGTCGTTGGCGCCCTTCTCCGGCAGCCGGTTGACGGTGACCCAGTCGCCCGGGACCGCGGACTTGTCGACGGCGCCGTTGCCGGCCGTCTTTCCGTCCTTGTACTTGGGCGCGGCGGCGAAGTCGGTGCTCCAGGTCGCGGGGTTGTAGAGGCCCTGGCCGAAGCTGCCGGTGTCGCCGAGCAGCTTGGAGAGGTCCTTGGATCCGGGCCACTCCAGGGCGAACGGGGACTTGGAGACGAAGGGAAGGTAGTCCTTGTCCAGTGAGCGGGTCACGGTGCCGACGTCCTTGGTGACGTTGCCGGCGTCGTCGATTTCCTCGATCTTGACGGAGTACTTGAGGTCAAGGGAGGTGCCGGACCGGACGATCAGCGGAATCGCCTGCGAATCGTCGGTCAGCTGACCGGCGCGCTTGGCCTGCTGGTACTGCGTCATCAGCGGGGCCCAGTACTTCAGCTTGACGCCAAGGAAGTCGGGGCCTTCCTTGAGCTGTTCCATGCTGATGCCGCTGGTGAAGAGGCTTTCGAAGTGGCGGCCGATCGCGCCGGCATTGCGGGCGTCGGCCGGGGGCGCCTTCTCCAGCGGCGCGAGGAAGTCGCCGGAGCCGCCCAGGAGCGCGCGCTCCGAGACCGGATCGACGGCGACGACGGACTCGGTCACCTGCGGGGCCAGCGGCAGCGAAACCGAGAGGTTGAACAGGTTGTGCTCCGAGCCGCCGGCCGGGGCGGGGAACTTGATTCCGGTCTCGCCTTCCGGGCCCGCGATCCGGACGTTCTTGCCGCCGGCCACTTCCTCTTCGATGAGCTTGGCCTTGCCGAGGGAGCCCTCGGCGGTCGTCTTGAACAGGGTCTGATCGGACGTGCCGTCCGACTTCACGGCACTGGCGGTGAGGCGGTATTTCTTGGCCGTGTCGCTCAGGACAGACTCGGCGGCGGGCCACTTGGACGGATCGGTGGCGCTGGGGTCACCGGCGGTGCCGGCCAGTCCGGCGTTGTAGCCGAGGTAGTCGGTAGCGTCGAGGCGCGGGGTTTCGAGGTTCTGCGAGACCCGGGAAACGAGGCTGATCGGAGCCGCGACCGAGGTGCCGGAAAGCTTGCGGATGGAGTCCAGCTGTTCGAAGCTGATGCCGCCCTGGCCGGTGGCGATTTCGGGCTGCATGAGCCCGCCGTTGTCGTCGGCCTTGGCCTGGACGAGGACGTCGTAGAGCCCCCGGGAGTTCTGGTCAACGGTGCGGTTCAGCGCGGCCTGCGACTGGCCCTGCACCAGCACGGACAGGCACATGGCCACGATCAAAATGGACGCGGTCAGCAAAAGCACTCTGCTTCTGATGAACCTCTGGACGGCGTTCATTGGGCTCCTGAAAGCTGGATTGCGTGCGCACACCGCTGTTCATTCCGCGCGGAAATGAAGGCGTCCCCGGCCGGGTGTGCAAAAGTAAAGGCCGGTCTGCCGGCCAAATCCGAAATTCGGACCTAGCCATTGTACGCAGACCGGCCGCTCATTCGTGGCCGCCTGCGACGGTGTTGCCGCCGCAGGCGCCCACGCTGGGGACCTAGTCCTCGAGGTCGACCTCGCGGACCATATCGGCGCCGATTCCGGCCTTGATCGCTTCCAGCACCTGCTGCGGCACGGAGCTGTCGATGGTCAGGAGCGCAAGCACCTGGCCGCCCTCCGCCTGCCGCGCCACCTGCATGCCGGCGATGTTGATGTTGTTCATGCCGAGGATGTGCCCGATCGTGCCGATCACGCCCGGACGGTCCGAATAAGCCACCACCACGAGGTGTTCGCTGATCGGGATTTCGACCTCGAAACCGTTGATTCCGACGAGCTTCTGGATCTGCTTGGGCCCGGTCAGCGTGCCGGCCACCGAGATCTGGCTGCCGTCGCTCAGGGCCCCCCGCAGGGTCAGGACGTTGCGGTAGGACTCCGTGTCCGGGGTGGTGATGAGCCGGACGTTGATCCCCCGCTGCTCGGCGATCACGGGCGCGTTGACGTACGAGACCTGTTCGGTCACGACGTCGGCGAAGATGCCCTTGAGGGCCGCGAGTTCGAGGACCTTGACGTCCAGCGAGGAGATTTCGCCGGCCACCTCCACGTCGAACTGGGTCAGCGAAGCGTGGGTCATTGCGGTGAAGATCCGGCCCAGCTTCTCGATCAGCGGGATCCCGGGGCGCACGTCCGGGGCAATGACGCCGCCGGCTACGTTCACGGCGTCTGGCACCAATTCGCCGGCGAGGGCCTGGCGGACGGACTTGGCAACGGAGACGCCTGCCTTTTCCTGGGCCTCGTCGGTGGACGCGCCCAGGTGCGGGGTCACCACGACGTTGTCGAGCTTGAAGAACGGCAGGTCGGTGCTGGGCTCCTTGACGAACACGTCGACGCCGGCGCCGGCGATCTCGCCGGACTCCAGTGCCGCGTACAGGGCTTCCTCATCCACCAGGCCGCCGCGGGCGACGTTGACGACGTACGCGCTGCTCTTCATCTTCTTGAAGGCCTCCGCGCCGAGCATGCCGACGGTCTCGGGCGTCTTGGGCATGTGGATGGTGATGAAGTCCGACTGGGCCAGGAGCTCGTCCAGGGTCACCAGCTGCACGCCGAGCTGGGCGGCGCGGGCGGAGGTGATGTAGGGGTCGTACGCGAGGATCTTCGTGTCGAAGCCCTTCAGGCGGGCCGCGACGAGGGCGCCGATCCGGCCGAGGCCGATGATGCCAATCTTCTTCTCGAAGAGCTCCGTGCCGGTGTACTTGGAGCGCTTCCACTCGCCGTCCTTGAGCGCGGCGGAGGCCTGCGGGATGTGGCGGGCGAGGCTGAGGATGTGGCCGACGGTGAGTTCGGCGGCAGAGACGATGTTCGACGTCGGGGCGTTGACCACCATGACGCCGGCCTGGGTGGCGGCCTTGATGTCGACGTTGTCCAGGCCCACGCCGGCGCGGGCGATCACCTTGAGGTTCTTCGCGGCGGCAATGGCCTCGGCGTCCACCTGGGTGGCGGAGCGGATCAGGATCGCGTCGACGTCGGCGATCGCGGAGAGCAGCTGGGAACGGTCGGCTCCGTCGGTCTGGCGGATTTCAAAGTCCGGGCCGAGGGCCTCGACTGTGGCGGGCGAAAGTTCCTCAGCGAGGAGTACGACAGGTTTGGTGCTTGTCACCGGTGACCTCTTTAGCTCTCTTGTATTCAGGTGGGGATTTTGGTGAAACGTCGGTGGTGCAGATGTTGCGGGTGGTGCTGAACGCAGGGGAGCCGGACCCCGGTGCGGGTGTCCGGCTCCCCTGCCGGCCAGTTGCCTTAGCGGGCCACTGATCCTTCGGTGTAGTCGTCTTCGTTCTTGATCCAGGAGAACAGCTTGCGCAGTTCGCGGCCGGTGGCCTCGATCGGGTGGTCTTCACCCTTCTTGCGCAGGGCCTTGAACTCGGGGGCTCCGGCGTCCTGGTCGTCGATGAAGCGCTTGGCGAAGGTGCCGTCCTGGATGTCCTTGAGGACGGCCTTCATGTTTTCCTTCACCTCGGGGGTGATAACGCGCGGGCCGGAGACGTAGTCGCCGTATTCCGCGGTGTCAGAGACGCTCCAGCGCTGCTTGGCGATACCGCCCTCGACCATCAGGTCGACGATCAGCTTGAGCTCGTGCAGCACCTCGAAGTAGGCAACCTCGGGCTTGTAGCCGGCCTCGGTGAGGGTCTCGAAGCCGTACATGATCAGCTGCGAGGCGCCGCCGCAGAGCACAGCCTGCTCGCCGAAGAGATCGGTTTCGGTCTCTTCGGTGAAGGTGGTCTCGATGACGCCGGCGCGGGTGCCGCCGATCGCCTTGGCGTAGGACAGGGCCAGTTCCTTGGCCTTGCCGGACGCGTTCTGCTCGACGGCGATCAGGTCCGGCACGCCGCGGCCGGCTTCGAACTCGCGGCGCACGATGTGGCCCGGTCCCTTGGGTGCGACGAGGGCGACGTCGACGTCGGCCGGCGGCTTGATGTAGCCGTAGCGGATGTTGAAGCCGTGTCCGAAGAACAGGGCGTCGCCGGCCTGCAGGTTCGGGGCGATGTCCTCGGCGTAGACGTGGCGCTGGACCTGGTCCGGGGTGAGGATCATGATGAGGTCTGCCTCGGCGACGGCGTCGGCGACGTTGAGAACGCGCAGGCCCTCGGCCTCGGCCTTGGCGCGGGACTTGGAGTCTTCCTTCAGGCCGACGCGGACGTCAACACCGGAATCGCGCAGGCTGAGGGCGTGGGCGTGGCCCTGGGAGCCGTAACCGATAACGGCGACGGTGCGGCCCTGGATGATCGACAGGTCGGCGTCGTCGTCGTAGAACATTTCAGTCACTGGGGTGTCTCCTTTGAATGGATTCTTTGGTGTTGTCTGGGGAAATTCAGGGTATTGCTGTGTTGCTGCAGGCTTGGCACGGCCGCCTAGGCGGAGCGCAGGGCCCGGTCGCTCATGGAACGGGACCCTCGGCCGACGGCCAGGGTGCCGGACTGCACGATTTCGCGGACGCCGAAGGGCTCCAGCACCGAAAGCAGTGCGGTGAGCTTGTCGGGGTGGCCCGTCGCCTCAATGACCACCGACTCTGTGGAGACGTCGACCACTGAGGCACGGAACAAGTCGGCTGCCTGGGTTACCTGCAGCCGGGTTGCGGCATCCGCACGTACCTTGACCAGGATGTGGTCGCGCTGTACGGAAGATTCGGGGGTGAGCTCGACGATCTTAATCACGTTGATCAGCTTGTTCAGCTGCTTGGTGACCTGTTCGATCAGCTCGCCGTCGGCGTCGACGACGACCGTCATCCGGGAGATGCCCGGAACCTCGGTCGGGCCGACGGCCAGGGAGTTGATGTTGAAGGCGCGCCGGGCGAAGAGGCTGGCGACGCGGGTCAGCACACCGGGTTTGTCTTCGACCAGAACGGAGAGTGTGTGGCGGGTCATGTTCAGTCCTCTTCTTCCCAGTCCGGGGTCATGTTGCGGGCAACCTGGATCTGGTCGTTGCTGACTCCGGCGGGAACCATCGGCCACACCATGGAGTTGGGGCTGACGACGAAGTCGATCACGACCGGGCGGTCATTGATTGCCAGTGCCTTCTGGATGGTGGCGTCGATGTCCTCGTCCCGTTCGCAGCGGAAGGAGGCGCAGCCGTAGGCGTCCGCCAGCTTGACGAAGTCCGGGATCCGGACGGTGTCATGGCCGGTGTTCAGGTCGGTGTTGGAGTAGCGGCCCTCATAAAAGAGGGTCTGCCACTGGCGCACCATGCCCAGCGAGGAGTTGTTGATGACCGCCACCTTGATCGGGATCTTGTTGATGGCGCAGGTGGCGAGTTCCTGGTTGGTCATCTGGAAGCAGCCGTCGCCGTCGATCGCCCAGACCACGCGGTCCGGCTCCCCCACCTTGGCGCCCATCGCGGCCGGCACGGCGTAGCCCATGGTGCCGGCGCCGCCGGAGTTCAGCCAGGCGTGCGGGCGTTCGTACTTGATGAACTGCGAGGCCCACATCTGGTGCTGGCCGACGCCGGCGACATAGACGCCCTCGGGGCCGGTGAGGGCACCGATCCGCTCGATCACGCGCTGCGGTGCGCTGAGGCCGTCCTCGGGTTCGGTCCAGCCGAGCGGGTAGGTCTCCTTGAGGTTGTTCAGGAAGGCCCACCAGTTGCCGAGGTCCGGGGTGCCGGAGGCTTCGAACTGGAGGCGCAGGGCATCACTGAGCTCCGGGATGATCTCCTTGACTGAGCCCACGATCGGCACGTCGGCGGTGCGGTTCTTGGAGATCTCCGCCGGGTCGATGTCCGCGTGGATGACCTTGGCGTTCGGGGCGAAGGACTTCAGGATGCCGGTGACCCGGTCATCGAAGCGCGCACCGAGCGTGATCAGCAGATCGGATTGCTGCAGCGCGGTCACGGCGGACACCGTGCCGTGCATGCCTGGCATGCCGACGTGCTGCGGGTGTGAGTCCGGGAAGACGCCTCTGGCCATCAGCGTCGTAACCACGGGGGCGCCGGAGAGTTCGGCGAGTTCCCGCAGTTCCGCGGACGCGTGGGCCTTGACCACGCCGCCGCCAACGTACAGCACCGGCTTTTTGGCGGCCGCGATCAGCCTGGCCGCTTCACGGACCTGCTTGCTGTGGCCGCGGACCACCGGCCGGTAGCCGGGCAGGTCGATCTTGGGCGGCCAGGAGAAGGTCATCTGGCCCTGCTGGGCGTCCTTGGCCACGTCCACGAGGACGGGGCCGGGACGGCCGGTCGAGGCGAGGTGGAACGCCTCGGCCATCACGTGCGGGATGTCGTTGGGGTCGGTCACCAGGAAGGAGTGCTTGGTGATCGGCATGGTGATGCCGACGATGTCCGCCTCCTGGAAGGCATCGGTGCCGATGACTCCGCTGGAGACCTGCCCGGTGATGGCCACCATCGGCACGGAGTCCATGTGGGCGTCCATGATGGCGGTAACGAGGTTGGTGGCACCGGGGCCCGAGGTGGCGATGCAGACGCCAACCCGCCCGGTGACCATGGCATAGCCTTGCGCGGCGTGGCCGGCTCCCTGTTCGTGACGGACCAGAATGTGGTTCATTTTGGAGGCCATCAAGGGGTCATAGGTGGGCAGGATCGCGCCACCGGGCAAACCGAAAATGTCCTGGACGCCGAGTTCTTCGAGCGAGCGGACGATAGCTTGCGAGCCGGTCATCACCGTCGGGGGTACGACGTTGTTCGGCCCAAGGACGGGAGAGGCAGCAGCATGCTCGACGCCGGCGTCTGCCGGGCGTTCGATGCGTTCCGGAGCCTTGTGGGCTCCAGCGGACTTTGTGGCCATCAGCGAGGGGCTGATCGGCGATCCTTTGCTCATCGGACTCTTCCTTTGGTGGATCTACTGTGATCGTGGAACTACGGGTAATAAAAAAACCCCTCAGCCTTGGCGGCTCTTCGAGGGGTTTGCGCGTGACGGTTCGTTACCAGTCGGGCTATGGAGCCACGCGCTTGGTAAGTACGACGGAGACACCTGAAGTGACGCCCGCGGTAACGATCTCGATCATGAGTTCAGTTTTCCCTCTGAGCAAGACAGGTGTCAACGAGCCAAGCCCCTGTCTCACGATGTGGACTCCATTGTCCACTTTTTGAACGCCTCTCCCAAGTAGCTCGCATTAGTTGTCGTTATGGGGCCCCATAACGACAACTAATGCGAGCCAGTTGGGCAGGTATTACCCGCAGTAGGCGCCCGTGGAGGCGCTGTGGACGAGCTTGGCGTACTTGGCAAGCACGCCCTTGGTGAACTTGGCCGGCAGCGGCTCCCAGCCCACCTTGCGCGCTTCGAGCTCGGCGTCGTCCACCAGGAGGTCGAACGTCCGGGCCCCGATGTCCACCCGGATCCGGTCGCCGTCCTTGACGAAGGCGATGGGGCCGCCGTCGACCGCTTCCGGTGCGACGTGGCCGATGCACAGGCCCGTGGTTCCGCCGGAGAAGCGGCCGTCCGTGAGCAGCAGGACATCCTTGCCGAGGCCTGCGCCCTTGATCGCGCCCGTGATGGCGAGCATCTCGCGCATGCCCGGGCCGCCCTTGGGGCCCTCGTAGCGGATCACGACGACGTCGCCGGCCTTGATCTGGCCCTTGTCCAGTGCGTCCAGGGCGCCCTGTTCGCGCTCGAAAACGCGGGCGGTGCCTTCGAAGACGTCGGCGTCGAAGCCGGCGCTCTTCACGACGGCGCCTTCCGGAGCCATCGAACCGTGCAGGATGGTGATGCCGCCGGTCTTGTGGATCGGGTTGTCCATGGCGCGGAGCACCTTGCCGTCCGGGTCCGGCGGGTTGATCGAGGCGAGGTTCTCGGCGACGGTCTTGCCGGTCACGGTGAGGCAGTCGCCGTGCAGCAGGCCGGCGTCGAGCAGGGCCTTCATGATGACCGGGACGCCGCCGATCTTGTCGACGTCGGTCATCACGTAGCGGCCAAAGGGCTTGAGGTCGCCCAGGTGCGGGATCCTGTCGCCGATCCGGTTGAAGTCCTCAAGGCTCAGCTCGACCTCGGCCTCGCGGGCGATGGCCAGCAGGTGCAGCACCGCGTTTGTGGAGCCGCCGAAGGCCATGGTCACGGCGATCGCGTTCTCGAACGCCTTCTTGGTCATGATGTCGCGGGCGGTGATGCCAAGGCGCAACAGGTTGACGACGGCCTCGCCGGACTTGTGCGCGAAGACGTCGCGGCGGCGGTCGGCCGAGGGCGGGGCGGCGGAACCCGGAAGAGACATGCCCAGGGCCTCGCCGATGCAGGCCATGGTGTTGGCGGTGTACATGCCGCCACAGGCGCCTTCGCCCGGGCAGATGGCCCTTTCGATGCGGTCGAGGTCCTCGCGGCTCATCTTGCCCGCGGCGCAGGCGCCCACAGCCTCGAAGGCGTCAATCAGCGTGACTTCCTTCTCGGAGCCGTCTTCGAGCTTGACCCAGCCGGGCATGATCGAGCCTGCGTACAGGAAGACGCTGGACAGGTCCAGGCGGGCGGCCGCCATCAGCATGCCCGGCAGGGACTTGTCGCAGCCGGCCAGCAGTACCGAGCCGTCGATCCGTTCGGCCTGCATGACGGTCTCGACCGAGTCCGCAATGACTTCGCGGGACACCAAGGAGAAGTGCATGCCCTCATGGCCCATGGAGATGCCGTCGGAGACGGAGATGGTGCCGAACTGCATCGGGAACCCGCCGCCAGCGAAGACGCCTTCCTTGGCGCCCTGGGCGAGCCGGTTCAGAGAAAGGTTGCAGGGAGTGATTTCGTTCCACGAACTCGCCACGCCCACCTGGGGCTTTGCGAAGTCGTCGTCGCCCATGCCGACCGCCCGGAACATGCCGCGCGCGGGCGCGGCGTGGATTCCGTCGGTAACGACCCGGCTGCGGGGCTTGATGTCCGGCTTGGTCTCTGTCGCTGTTTGGCTGTCCTCACTCATGGCTCAAAGTCTAGGGCTCCGCCGTCGGCAGCAACGAGCCGGACTGGCTCATTAAGCGTAAAACCGGGAATATTTCGCCCAAATAGTGGACGGTTGTCTCACCCCTTGGACTCCGCGGCTCGTTCGGCTCAGATGCTGTGAGCCGCGTCACGCAGCTCGGGGGCTTCGGCGACCGCCTGGGCCTCCGCCTTCAGCAGCATAAGTACCTGCTGGATGGTGGTCCGGGCGGCGGCCTCGGGACGAGCCAGGGCCACGATGCTTCGGCTGGCCTTGACGCCGCGGAGCGGGCGGAGCACAAAGCCTCGCCCCTGGTTCTTCAGGGCGGTGTAGCGCGGCAGGAGGCTCAGCCCGTGCCCGGCACTGACCAGCGCCTCCAGCACCCGCAGGTCCGGGAAGAGCTGCGCCCGCAGGGCCGGGGAATCGGCCTGCATCTCGATTTGCCGCAGGACGGTATCAAAGGGGAAACCGTCGGGCACGCCCATCCAGGGGAACCCGACGACGTCCTCGGCGCTGAGCGTCGCCTTGCCGGCCAGTTCGTGGTCCGCCGGCACCGCCACGTCCAGCGGTTCCTCTATCAGGGGGATCACCTGGAGGCCCTGGCGGGCGAAGACCTCGGGTCCGTCCACGCTGTGGGCCAGGACAATGTCGTAGTCCGCGGCCAGCGCGGCGAAGCCGGCGACGCCGGGGTCCTCGAAATGCGCCTCGAAGCGCAGTCCGTCGATCTCCTTCACGCGGTGCAACAGTCCCGGCAGGAACATTTCCGCGGCACTCGGAAAGAACGCCGCCTTGATGTGCGTCTGCCAGCCGAGGCGGTAGGTGTCTATGGTTGCCTCGGCGCGGGCCATGGCCGTGGAGACCTCCGCAGCGGCGCCGGCCATGGCCAGCCCTGCCTCAGTCAGCCGCACTCCCCTGCCGGACTTCTCCACAAGCACTACACCGAGTTCGTCCTGCAGGGTCTTGAGCTGTTGTGAGACTGCGGAAGGCGTTACCCGCATGGCCTCGGCGGTGGCCCCCACGGTGCCGCGGTCCGCCAGCTCGCGAAGAATCCGCAGTCGCTTGAAGTCCATGATGCGAGGCTACACGGGGCCGGTCCGGAACGCTGGACAGCCGCGTCGGGCCGGACGTAACGTCAAACAGCGGCAACCTTGCCGCCTGGACAGAAGGATTCGGCTATGGATTGGATTATCTGGCTCATCGTCATCGTGGTGATTGTCGGCGTCGTGTGGTGGCAGCTGAACCGCAACAATGCCCGCAGTGGCGCTGGAACCCCGACGCCCACCGGGTCCGGAGCCTCGTCGAGGGCTGCCGGGGACCGGGCAAGCCACGACGGCGCCCTGTCCGGCGKGACCGCCGCCGCGTCGGCCGCCGCGGCCGCGACCACGGGGATGCCTTCCTCCGCCGGATTTGGCAACGCCGAGCCGCAGCCGCCAACCACCGCCGACGACGACGCGGCGGGTGCACAGGCGGGGAGCACCACAGCCGAGGGAGCTCCCAAGGAGGACGCGCCCGCCGAGGGCGGCACCGCAGCGGGCGTCGCTGCAACGGCCAGCACCGCAACGGGCGGCACCGCAGCGGGCGGCTCCGAGTGGGAGACCCAGTGGTCGGAGACGCCGCCGGCCGAGGCACATGCCGCCACGCACCACGACCTTCCGCACGGGGGCCACGGCGAACACCTGGCCCACGGCGCCCACGCCGAAGCGCCGGAAGCACACACCCCCGTGCACCACGCCGAATACACCGAGCCACACGCCCCCACCCTCCCCGGCGCGGAGTCCGCCGCGGCCGAGGCTGCGGAACTGGAGACGGCGCAGGCAGCATCATCGGCCGCACTCACCGAAGGCTCAGCCAGCCACACCGCGGCGCCCTCCGGGCATCTGGCCGTTGAGCAGCCGTACGGCGAGGGATCTGCCGCGCCGGCCGCGGATGGAAGCGGCCCGGAGGGCTTCACCGTCAAGGGCAACGCCTCCTCGATGATCTACCACGACGAGACCAGCCCCTCCTACGAGGAGACCCGGGCAGAAGTCTGGTTCCTTTCCGCCGCCCATGCGGAAGCAGCGGGCTTCCGGCCGCCCCGCCGCTCCCGGCTGTAGCAATGCAGCGGCGGTCGCCGCGGCGAGCGGCGCGGGCAGCGGCGCGGGCAGCGGCGGTGGCGGTACTGGCTGCGTCCCTGGCCGCGGCCGGCTGCACCGGCAGTCCACCCGCTCCCCCGCCGCCCGCCAGCAGCCCGCCCGCCAGCAGCGAGCCGGCTGCCAGCAGCCCACCCGCCAGCAGCGAGCCGGCTGCGGGCGTCCTGAGAGTTGCCGGCCGCATCGACGCCGGGCTGACGCTGCCCTGGTCTGTGGTCTTCCTGCCGGACGGCACTGCCCTTATCTCGGAACGGGACAGCGCGCTGCTAAAGTCCGTGCCGCCAGGCGGCGGTCCCGCAGCGACGGTCGGCAAAGTGCCCGGCGTCATCCCCGGCGGCGAGGGCGGACTGCTGGGGCTGGCCCTTTCTCCTCAGCTTGCGGCCGGCCGGTATCTATACGCGTATTTCACGGCCGGGCCGGACAACCGGATCGCCCGCTTCCGGCTCGCTGGGAACGGCCTCCCGGATCTGGGCGCCCCCGAAACCATCTTCACTGGAATTCCCAAGGCCTCCACACACAACGGAGGCCGCATCCGGTTCGGCCCCGACGGGTACCTCTACGTCGGAACCGGCGACTCCCAGCGCCGCGACCAACCCCAGGACCGCAACGCCCTCGGCGGCAAGATCCTGCGCCTCACCCCGGACGGGAGACCCGCTCCCGGCAACCCCTTCGGCTCGAACCCCGTCTACAGCCTCGGGCACCGGAACGTCCAAGGGCTCGACTGGGACAGCGCGGGCCGGCTGTGGGCGAGCGAATTCGGTCCGGACAGAGACGACGAACTGAACCTGATCGTCCCCGGCGGCAACTACGGCTGGCCCGAGGTGACGGGAGCCCCGCACCGCGAAGGGTTCCTTGACGCCAAAGTGGTGTGGCCCTCGACGGCGGATTCCTCGCCCAGCGGGCTCGAAATCGTTGGCGACACGGCCTACCTCGGCGCCCTGCGTGGCCAGCGGCTTTGGGCGGTACCGCTGCGCGGTGAATTTGCCGGCGATCCTGTGGCCTATTTCACAGGCAAATATGGTCGGATCCGCGACGTTTCGCTCGCCCCGGACGGACGCCTCTGGGCGCTCAGCAACGGCCAAAACCCTGATTTTGTGCTGGTTTTGGGGCTATCCAACTAGCCGGGGAGCCCCGTCGGCCGCTCGATTTCACACTGCACTAAAACTCGTGTAGAGTTTCATGTCGTTGCGGAGAACACCGCGGGAAATAAAAAGCCCGGGGCGAACGAAAACAACAGCTGCACCTCTAGCTCAACTGGCAGAGCAATTGACTCTTAATCAATGGGTTCCGGGTTCGAGTCCCGGGGGGTGCACAAGCCAAAACCCCGTCTTTTCGGTCTGACCGGAAAGACGGGGTTTTTTGTTTTGCATGGATCGGCGGCCCTGGATCCAGGGCCGCCGGGAGCGTACACACATGCGACGCCGGCGGCGACCCGGTCAGGCGTTGCTGTCAGACGTTGCTGTCAGGCATCGCGGTACTTCACCGACGCGAGTCCGCCGCCCACTGCGGCTGCCGTCCAGGCAAGCACAACAAGGCCGCCCTGGACCGGGGTTAGCCGCTCGGGCGAGGTCCGGATGGCGACCATGTCGCCCCCGGCGGACGCGGGCAGGAACAAGCCGACGTCCTGGAAGGCGTCCCCCAGGCCCGACAAGATGGCAACGATGACCGGAAGAATCATGAGGATGCCCAGCGTGGCGACAAGGCCGCCGGCGCTGTTGCGCAGCATGGCACCAATGCCAAGGCCCAGGACGGCGATCAGAGCCAGGAAGACGGCGGCGTTGAGAATGCTCCGGACCACACCGTCGGCGGTAAGTGCGTAGCCCAGACCCTGCGGCTGCAGTATCGGCTGGGCCACAGCGTACGAGATGAGAGCTCCGAGGATGCCGGTGGCGAAGGCGGTTGCGGCGATGACGAGCGTTTTCGACAGCACGGCGGTCATCCGGCGTGGCACGGCGGTGAGCGTCGTGGTGATCATGCCGGTGCTGTATTCGGAGCCGATCTGGATGACGGCCAAGGAGGCGATCAGGAACTGGGCGACCATGATCCCGGTTGCGGGGACCTCGCGGGCAAATATGCTGAATTCCTTCAGGATGCCCTCCCGCTCAGCTCCAGCGGGCCCGCCGTAGACGGCGAACGAGGCAGCCATGTCTGCCACCGAGAACGCTTTGAGCATGCCGACCCCGACCATGCCGAGCAGCGCGACGGCGAGGATGACGTAGCTGGAACGCAGCGAGGTCAGCTTGATCCACTCGGCGTGCACGGCCCGGAGGAAGGTGAGCCTGGTCCCGCTGTCCCGGCGAGGGACGGCAGTGGCACCGTTGCTCGAGGTTACTGTGGTGCTCATCGGTTTCCCTCTCCGGCCCCGGCCAATGCGGCGGAGCGGTATTCGACGTCGTCGCGGGTCAGTTCCATGAAGGCCTCTTCGAGCGTCGCCCGGACCGGGGTCAACTCGTGAATCAGTGCATCGCATTCCCGCGCTATCCAGGCGATCTTCCGCGGTTCGGCACCGGAGACTTCCAGGAGGCCCGGTTCAAGTTCGCGAAAGAGGATCCCGCTGGCTGCCAGCCCCGCCTGCAACCGGGTTGATTGGTCGCTGCGCACCAGCGCCCTGTCCTGCCCCTGGGCAAGGATCTCGGCTACGGGCGCGTCCGCGATGATCCGGCCCCGTCCGATGACGATCAGGTGGTCGGCAGTCTGCGCCATCTCGCTCATCAGGTGCGAGGAAAGGAAGACCGTCCGGCCCTCGGCGGCGAGGCCTTTGGCCAGGTTGCGGACCCACTGGACGCCTTCCGGATCGAGTCCGTTGACAGGCTCGTCGAAGATGACCGTCCGGGGATCCCCCAGCAGTGCGGCAGCAATGCCGAGGCGCTGGCCCATGCCGAGCGAGAACCCTTTGACGCGCTTGCGGGCCGTCTCCGAGATCCCGGTCATCGCCATGATTTCCTCGACGCGGCTGCGGCTTATGCCGTGTGTGGCTGCCAGAACGGACAGGTGTTTGAAAGCGCTGCGGGCCGGGTGAACAGACTTGGCATCCAGGAGGGCACCGACTTCGTGCAGCGGCGCCGCGTGCCCGGCATACGGCCGTCCGTTCACCAGCACCCGCCCCGCGGTGGGCCGGTCCAGTCCCAGGATCATGCGCATGGTGGTGGTCTTGCCGGCCCCGTTCGGGCCCAGGAAGCCGGTCACCTGCCCTGGCCGGACGGTGAACGTGACGCCGTCAACGGCGGTGCGCTTCCCGTAGGTCTTGGTAAGGCCGAATGCCTCGATCATGGTCCAGCTTTCTTCTCGGCGAGTCTGGCGGCTGACGTTCCGTTCGGAGCCAGCACACAACTCACCGCCCCCGCTACCAGTAAACATGCGGGGGTGCCGCCTGCGCGGGATTCAGGCGCCGTTTTCTGCATTTCTTCTGCCGCGGGTTCTTGCGGCACGCGGGGGTTTACGGGACGCGGGCGCTGTACCCCGAGTACCGGGCCAGGCTGGTGTAGCCGGCCTTCGAGCCCACAACGCGCACACTCATGACGTCGTAGCGGTCGGCCCAGATGATCCGGTAGTAGCGGCCGGTGGCACCGGAGATTGCCGCGCCGGACCGGTACCACTGGTAGCGGAAAGCAGTGCCGGCGGTCCAAGTGCCGGTGTTGGCGGTCAGCGTGTACCCGTAGCGGGCGGAACCGGAGATCCATGGCCGCGTGGAAACAAGTGTTCCCGCCGCGATGGCACTGGTCGTGGCGGAATCCTTCACGATGGTGGTGTACCCCGCCTTGATCCCGCCGACCCGCAGCCGCATGATTTTCCCCTGATCGGCGCCCCCGAGGGTGTACTTGGGCCCGGTGGCCCGGCTGATGGGAAGACCGGAGCGGTACCACTGGTACTTCAGGAACGTGCCGGCAGTCCAGGTGCCCGGTACCGCTGTGAGCGTGTAGCCCACCTTGCGGGTGCCGCTGATCATTGGTGTCGGGCCGGTAAGGGTACCGCGCGCCACGGCAGCCGACGAAGGCGAGTCAAGGGTAGCCGATCTCTGGTCGGGCCACGATGCCGTCACCCGGACCTTCAGGGTCTGGCCAAGGTCGCCGGCTCCGAGGGTGTAATGGGTCCCGGTAGCCCCGCTGACCGCTACGCCGGACCGGACCCATTGGTACTGGCGTGCCACGTCGGCCGGCCAGTCCTGGGGGCCGGCCGCCAGCGTCGAGCCGACCCTGGCCGTCCCCGAGAGGGAGGGCTGCGGGACCACTGCGACGGGACTGGTGGTGGCCGCACTCGGGTTGTAGCCGTCGGCGGAGCCGGTCACCGTGACGCTCAACAGGGCGCCTGCGTCCGTGGTCGCGGCCGGGTAGGTCACGGCCGTGGCGCCGGGGATCGCGACGCCGTCGCGCCTCCACTGGTAGCTCAGTGAGGCTCCTTCGGGCGACCACGTTCCCGCCGAAACCGTAAGCGCGTGTCCGACGACGGCGTCCCCGTCGATCCGCGGCACGCCGGCCGTGATGTAGGGGACGGCACTTGGCAGTACGGAGCCGACGGCGGCGGCCGCGTCCACTAGACCGTTGCCGCAGCCTCCTGTGCTGCAGGTGCCCGGCAGCGGCCTGGCCGTCTCCTTGAGGATTGTCTCGACCTGGGCCGGGGTGAGGGCCGGGTCCGCGGACAGCATGAGGGCCGCGACGCCGGCAACGTGTGGGGCGGCCATCGACGTGCCCTGCATGTAGCCGTACGTTTCGGAGCCCTGCACGGTGGTGCCATTGTTCCAGGTCGAGAGGATGGTGTTGGCCCGGCCGGTGGAGCTGTCGCCGCCGGGGGCGCTGACGTCGACCTCGGGACCGTAGTTGGAGTAGTAGGCCTTGTTGCCTTCACGTCCGGTCGCGCCGACGGTGATGATGTTGTTGCAGTTGGCCGGGGTGGAGCCGGAGGCGGGTGAATTCTCGTTGCCGGCGGCGGCGACGACGGTGACGCCCTGCGCGGCGGCGTAGTCGAGTGCGGACTGGAAGTAGCTGCCGCACTGGCCGGATCCGCCCAGGGACATGTTGATGACCCTGGCGGGGTTCGCGTTGGCCGGGACTCCCGTAACGGTTCCCCCGGCGGCCCAGACGACGGCGTCGGCGATGTCGCTAAGGTAGCCGCCACAAGTGCCGAGGGCCCGGACCGGGAGGATCTTGGCGGAGTAGGCGACGCCGGCGATGCCGATGCCGTTGTTGGCCGCCGCGCCGATCGTCCCGGCGACGTGGGTTCCGTGCCAGGACGACGATGAGCCGTTGCAGGAGTCCCCTGCGTCGCTGGCATCGCCGTCGCGGCCGTCCCCGTCGTTCGACTTAGTGCTGTCGGAGATGAAGTCGTAGCCCGGGAGGACGCTCGTCAGGTCGCTGTGGGGCGTGATGCCGGTATCGATGACGGCCACAACGGCGCCCAGGCCGGAAGTGGTGTCCCAGGCCGCGGGCACGCGCATCCCTGCAGTGTCTTCGGACAGGTCCCATTGCTGCGGGTACAGCGGATCGTTCGGGGTTGATGCCGGGCGGACGAAGGTGTCTGGCTCGGCGTATTCGACGTTGGACTGGACGCGCAGGGAGGCAAGGACTTTGTCGCTCCCCCGAGGGGTCAGCGCGCCGTCGGCCTGGACGACGGCCGCCCCGCGTGCCGTGGCGTGCAGCTCCTTGACGGAGACGCCCGAGCTCCTGGCCGCCTGGCCGTAAGCCTTGGCCCGGGCGTGGGCCGTACCGGCGGTTCCGGTCTTGAACTTCACGACGAAGCGGCCGCTGGCCCCCGCGGGGGGCGCCGAGGCAGTCGAGGGGGAAGCGACCGGGCGTGAATCGATGGCTGGATCCGTAGCCGCTGCGGCCGGGAAGGCGAAGAGGGTGCCAAGCAGGACAGCGCCCGTGCCCAGTGATGCGACGGCCGTGGAAAGACGCCTTGTGGTCATGCGGGTCCTCAGGGCATGGCCGGCGTCGGCCGGCGGACGGGCGAGAGCGGGAAACGTACGCGCTCAACCAGCCCCGGGTCTCCGAAAGAACTTTAACCCAGAAGCATCGGGTCTCGCCGCAAATTGCGGGAGCCCTTGGTCTTTCCTGCGCGTTTCCTGCCGGTGCAGACAGCAACGTCCTAACCTGTGAGCGGGGCGCGCGACGCTGTCCGGGGCCTTCTTAGGGAGCCCGGTCCCCGCGGCGCCTGAGCCCCAAAACTGCCCAGGCTGACAGGAGCAGGCCTCCGGCCGCCAGCAGGAACGCCCCCGCGCGCAGTTCAGGACCGCGGCCCTGTGAAACCTGCGCAACGACCGCGGGGGCCTCCGAAACGGCGGATTGCGGCGACGACGGCGTTCCCTCCGCCGCAGAGGGCGTAGCAGTGGCCCCGGCCGGGACCGAGGCCGCGCCCGATCCCTGGACCGGGGCCTTGGAGGGCGCCGCCCGGACGGCGGTTTTCGCGGAGGGGGCCGGTGCCGGGCTGGAGGGTGCGGCGGACGATGGTGCCGGAGCGGCCGGAGCGGCCGGCGGTGCCGACGGTGCTGCCGGAGCCGTAGCCGGGGGCTTGACGGTGCTCGACGGCGTCGGGGTGGGGGTGGCCGAGGGCTCGCATCGGCCCAGGGGGATCAACACGACCGGACCGCAGGGTTCGGCGTCGGCCGGGGCGGCGATAGCGAGGGTAGTGGAGGCAACCAAGGCAAGGACGGCCAGGGCCGTGACAGCCCAAGAGGCACTCTTACGCGTTCGCATCCTAGACATCCTACGTTCCACGGATCGGCGCCTCGGGATTTCCGGACAGCTCGCGCCCTTACGGCGCTGGCCCGGGCCTAGCGCCGACCGGCTGCCGCCAGCTGGAAATGGATGGGCAACGCGAGCTGGATCGGTTCAGTGCCCAGCGGCTCGTCGAGCAGCTCGTTGATCGAGGTCTGCCCTTCCAGCTCAGGCGGTGGCACCGTTTCCATAGGAAAACCTTATGCGAGCCTCCACCCGGGGAGGGGTCAGGACACGGGGTGGGCTGGATCAGGGAACAGCCCTATGCAGCCCCGCGTCAAACGCGGGACTCACGTTGCGACGGGACCGGCTGCCGGCGAACAGCGGCTAGGATTTCGCCGGCGCCTCTTCGTGAGGGTCGCAGCCCTCACAGAAAACAGTTGTGGCGTATTCGCCGCAGCACTGGCAGTGATGTTCCAGGGACCTGGCTTCGAGGACGTACCTTGTCATGACCTCATGCTCGCCCAGCAGGGCTGGCTTGAACCCAGTAGTAGCTACTTGTTTCCCGCGCCGGGCTATCGGGGTCCGGAGCAAGCGCCGGCAGTGCCCTAACTTGTCGGCGCCAGTGGGCGACCGCGGCCTAGTTGGCTTCGGCGGACACAGTAGGCTCCACCGCTGTGACGATCGCCTTCGCTTCCGTCGTGGACATGCGGTTGGCCAGTTCCCGGACCACGGACTGCAGCTCGTGCCGCAGGGAGTCGGGATCGATCGAAGCGGCGGCGAGCACCGAGCGCTCCATGTCCGCGGCCGCAACGACGGCTTCGCGGCMGCGGTCCGTCAGGGTGACGACGTGGCTGCGGCGGTCCGAGGCGCTGCGCTCCCTGGAGATGTGACCGTGGGCTTCAAGCCGGCTCAGGGTTTTGCCCATGGTCTGGGCTTGGACGCGGACCAATTGCGCCAATTGCGCTTGGGTCATGGGTCCTTGAGCGGAGAGCACTTCCATCGCAATGACCCCGGCATGGGTCAGGCCAATGGCCCCCAGCTTCTCGTTCCAGGAGTGTTCTACAAGGCGTGCTGCCGTGGACAATAGGCGGCCCGTGGGCCAGCGATCCATATCAGGCATACCAAAGAGTATAGCGATTGTGCGATTCGTGGGCCGCGCCCGGGCTCACTAGGCTGGAATTCCCTAAAATTGTCAAGGAGATAAACATGCCTGAACGACTCGTTCCCGGAGACGACGCGCCGGACTTCCAGCTGTTGGACTCGGCCGGACGCGAGGTCGGCCTGCAGGACTTCCGCGGCCGGAACACGGTGGTCTACTTCTATCCGGCGGCTGCCACGCCGGGCTGCACCAAGCAGGCCTGCGACTTCCGAGACTCACTGGCGGCCCTGCAGGGTGCGGGCTATGACGTCGTCGGCATCTCCCCCGATCCGGTCGCGAAGCTCGCGGGCTTCGCGGCGGCCGAAGGACTCAGCTTCCCGCTGCTCTCCGATCCGGACCACGCGGTGGCCGAGGCGTACGCGGCATGGGGTGAGAAGAAAAACTACGGCCGCACCTATGAGGGCCTGATCCGTTCCACCGTGGTGGTCGGTCCGGACGGCAAAGTCACCCTGGCGCAGTACAACGTGCGCGCTACCGGCCACGTCGCCAAGCTGCTCCGCGACCTGAAGCTGGACGCCTAGCTGCCCTGCCCCGCAGTTCGGCCCCGGCGCCGGGCTGCGGGGCAAAACTGTAGACTGGTGCCTGGCATCCGCCGTCGAGGGTCTTTCGGGCCCGCGAACGAAGGCGCCGCGCGCGAGTGGTGAAATTGGCAGACACGCAGGATTTAGGTTCCTGTGCCTTCGGGCGTGGGGGTTCAAGTCCCCCCTTGCGCACAATGCAAAACCCCGGTCTTCGGACCGGGGTTTTGCTGTTTAACTCTGGAACTAAACCGGGGACCGCCCCTCCCGCACCCGCCAAAAAGCCCGGAATCCCGGCGAAGCCGCCCGCCCGCCCCGCCGCCCTGAACCGGTTCCGAAAAAGAATTTCGATTCCCACCCATCTCTTTCCGCCAAGCCCGCGAATACCCATTGAGACACCAACCAAGGGTCGGTGCCCGACAGTCGGAGAAAGGCCACAGCGGCAAAAACGTCGCTGCAGGCAATGAAATCGGCACAACAAAGGAGAATCGAAATGCAGACCATCAAGCGCACGACTTTCGCCGTTGCAGGTATCGCTGCTGCAGCCATGCTCAGCCTCACTGCCTGCGGCGGTTCCAGCACGGGATCCAGCTCCTCGGCTCCCGCTTCCACGCCGTCGGAGTCCGCCATGTCTTCCAGCATGGCCCCGTCACCGTCCATGAGCTCCTCCGCCGCAGCGATGGACCCGGCAGCGGACCTCGTCGGCTCCGGTTGCGCCGCCTACGCCTCGCAGGTTCCCGACGGTAAGGGTTCCGTCGCCGGCATGGCGCTGGACCCGGTGGCCGTAGCCGCCTCCAACAACCCGATTCTGACCACCCTGACGGCCGCCGTCTCGGGCAAGCTCAACCCCAAGGTCAACCTGGTGGACACCCTGAACGGCAGCGAATTCACTGTCTTCGCTCCGACGGATGACGCGTTCAAGAAGATCGACGCCGCCACCATCAACAAGCTCAAGACGGACGATGCCCTGCTGAGCAAGATCCTCACCTACCACGTAGTTCCCGGCAAGATCAGCCCGTCTGAAATCGTGGGCACCCACAAGACCGTCCAGGGCGGTTCCGTGACCGTCACCGGCAGCAAGGACGCTCTCAAGGTCGACGGCGCCAACGTGGTCTGCGGTGGCGTCAAGACCGCCAACGCCACGGTCTACATGGTCGACTCGGTCCTGATGCCCAAGTAGGCATCACCAAGACCTCCTGACCCGGATCCAGCCTGACTCCCTGGATCCACCTGGAGAAACGAAGGCCCGCACCGGACGGTGCGGGCCTTCGCCTGTTCCCTCCGGGCGGGTCAACTAGACTGGGGCTGTTCCGCAGCCGGCGGCCAACAAGTTCCCAGAGGTGATTCCTTCAGTGCCCAGCAGTACCGCGCCCATCAGTACCGGCCCCCGCAGGGCGTTGCGCCGCATCGCGGCCGGCTTCGGCGCGGTCCTGCTCCTGCTGCCGCTGGCCTCGTGCACCGGAGCGCCCGGCCCCGCACCCTCGCCCACCTCCGCCAGCGCGTCCGACGCCGGGCCCACCGCCACTTTCACCTTTGGCACCGCCTCGCGCCCGCTCGGCCTGGATCCGGCCCTGGTGTCCGACGTCGACTCCTACCGCATCACCCGCCAGATCCTCGAGGGCCTGATCGGCGTCGACCAGACCAGCGGCAAGCCAACACCCCTGCTGGCTACCGAATGGACGACCAGCGACGACGGCCGCGCCTACACCTTCAAGCTCCGCGAGAACGTGAAGTTCCAGGACGGCACGGCCTTTAATGCGGCGGCCGTGTGCACAAATTTCAAGCGCTGGTTCAACTTCCCCGCCGCCCTCCGCAAGCAGGCACCCGGCAGCACCTTCAAGGGTGTGTTTATGGCGCACGCGGACCAGGCGTCGCTGTCCATCTACAAGGGCTGCACCGCGCTGGCGGCAAACAGCGTCCGGATCGATCTCACCCAGCCCTTCACCGGGTTCCTCCAGGCGCTCACCCTGCCCGCCTTCGCGATCTCCTCGCCGCACGCCCTGGCCGCACAGTCGGCCGACGTGCTGAACCAAAAGCGCGAAGGCCAGCCGGTGTCCGCCTACGCCCTGCACCCTGTAGGCACCGGCCCCTACGTCTTCGACTCCTGGGACAACAACACCGTCACCCTGAACAGCAACAGGCGCTACTGGGGCGACAAGGGCCAGATCGGGACCATCAACTTCGTCACCTACGACCACCCGCAGGCCCGGCTTCAGGCCCTGCTTGACGGGAAAATCGATGCCTACGATTCCGTGACCGTGGGCAACTTCGACCAGCTGGTCAAGCGCGGCAAACAGATCATCCAGCGCGATCCCTTCTCCGTCATGTACCTGGGCATGAACCAGGAAGTCCCGGTGCTGCGGAAGCTCAAGGTCCGCCAGGCGATCGAGATGGCCCTGGACAAGGACACCTTGATCCGGAAGTTCTTCATTGACAACACCGCCGCGGCCTCGCAATTCGTCCCGCCGAAGCTGAGCGGCTTCAACAACAACGCACCCTCCCTGGGCTACGACCAGAACAAGGCCAAGGAGCTCCTCGCCGAGTCCGGCTACAAGGGTGAGGAACTGAAGTTCTACTACCCGCTCAACGTCACCCGGCCCTACCTGCCGACCCCGGAAAAGGTCTACGCGGAGATCAGCCGCCAGCTCACCGCCGTCGGGCTCAACATCAAACCCGTTCCGGTCGAATGGTCCGACGGCTACCTCCAGAAGGTGACCTCCCCCGGCGACCACGCACTGCATCTGCTCGGCTGGAACGGGTCCTACGCGGATCCCGATAACTTCGTGGGCCCGCTTTTTGGTGAAAATACCGGTGAGTTCGGCTACCAGGACCCCCAGGTGTTCTCGAAAATCTCCCGCGCCCGGGGCCTGCCGGACGGCAAGGACCGGACAGAGCAGTACCAGACCATCAATGCGCAGATTGCCGCGACCGTGCCCGCCGTGCCGATTGCGTTCCCAATCTCGGCACTGGCTCTGTCAGACCGGGTGCTGAAGTACCCAGCGTCGCCGGTCCTGAACGAAGTTTTCACGAACGTCGAACTAAAGCCTTGACGGGACGGCCCAATTTCAGTTAGTGGGCCGTGCGGGGATATTCTGTGACAGCCAGAGCCGCTGCTATCGGAGACTGATTGTGACTTTCATTTCCAAGACCCAACATGCCGACGTCGTCCTGATTGGCGGCGGCATCATGAGCGCCACGCTGGGCGCCTTCCTGAAGCAGCTTGAGCCGAACTGGACCATTTCGCTCTTCGAGCGCCTGGACCAGCCGGGGCTTGAAAGCTCCGATCCGTGGAACAACGCCGGCACCGGCCACGCCGCCCTGTGTGAGCTTAACTACTCCCCCGCAGCCAAAGACGGCTCGGTGGACCCAGCGAAGGCCCTGCACATCAACGAGCAGTTCCAGCTTTCCCGCCAGTTCTGGTCCCACCTGGTCACCAACAACCTGATCGGTTCCCCCAAGGGCTTCATCAACACCGTGCCGCACATGAGCTTCGTGGTCGGCGACGCCAACGTCAAGTTCCTGCGCACCCGCTACGAGGCGCTCAAGCCGAACCCCCTGTTCCGCTCGATGGAGTACTCCGAGGACCACGCCCAGATCGCCAAGTGGGCACCGTTGATCGTCAAGGGCCGCGATCCGAAGCAGCACATCGCCGCCACCCGCGCCGCCGAAGGCACCGACGTCGACTTCGGCGCCCTGACCCGCGAACTGACCGGCTACCTCGCCAACAACGGTGTGGAAACCAACTACGGCCACGACGTCACCGGCATCAAGCGTGCCTCCGACGGCGGCTGGGACCTTGCACTCAAGCACCCGCGCTCCGGCGAGCACGGCTCGATCCACGCGAAGTTCGTCTTTGTCGGCGCCGGCGGCGGTGCGCTGCACCTGTTGCAGGCCTCCGGCATCCCGGAAAGCAAGGGCTTCGGCGGCTTCCCGGTCTCGGGCCAGTTCTTCCGCTGCACGGACGAGACCCTCGCCGGCCAGCACAGCGCCAAGGTTTACGGCCAGGCCTCCGTCGGCGCCCCGCCCATGTCCGTCCCGCACTTGGACACCCGGTTCGTCAACGGCAAGCGCTCACTGCTGTTCGGCCCGTACGCCGGTTTCTCCACGAACTTCCTGAAGAACGGCTCCTACATGGACCTGCCGCTGTCCATCCGGCCCTCCAACATCATTCCGATGCTTGCCGTGGCCAAGGACAACATGGATCTCACCGCATACCTGGTTAAGGAAGTCGCCAAGCGGCACGGAGCCAAGGTCGAGGCCCTGCGGGAGTACTACCCGGAGGCCAAGGACGGCGACTGGGAGCTCATCACCGCCGGCCAGCGGGTGCAGATCATCAAGAAGGATCCGAAGAAGGGCGGCGTGCTGCAGTTCGGCACCGAGGTCATCGCCGGCCGCGACGGCACCATCGGCGCCCTGCTTGGCGCCTCCCCGGGTGCCTCCACGGCCGTGCCGATCATGATCGAGCTGCTCCAGAAGTCCTTCCCCAAGAACTTCAAGGGCTGGCAGTCCAAGCTCAAGGAGATGATGCCGGGCTACGGCATCAAGCTCAACGAGAACCCGGACCTCGCCGCCAAGCTCGAGGCCGAGACGGCCGCGGCACTCCAGCTGGAGCCGATCAGCGCCACCCGCTGAAACTCTTCCGGGTTGCGGCACGTTCAATCCCTGTGACGTCACGCTGTGACGTACCTCCGTCGACCCATCAGGAGACCATGAGATGTTCCGGCTGGCCAAGCTTTCGCTAGGAAACCGGGCGCTGATCGCGCTGATCACCGTCTTCGCGTCGGTCTTCGGCGTAATCACGATGACCTCGCTCAAGCAGGAGCTCATCCCGTCCATCGAGTTCCCGCAGATCACGGTCATCACCTCGATGCCCGGGGTCTCTCCGGAAGTCGTAGACAAGCAGGTCAGCGGGCCGCTGGAGACGGCGCTCAACGGCGTCGAGGGGCTGGAGTCGACGTCGTCGACGTCGCGCAACGGCGTTTCGCAGATCACCCTGGCGTTCACCTACGGCTCCAACCTGGACCGTGCCCGGAACCAGATCGACCGCGCCATCTCCAACGCGAAGCAGGCGCTGCCGAAGGACGTCCAGCCGCAGGCGATCGCCGGCAGCATCAGCGACTTCCCGATCGTCTATCTTGCGGTCTCCTCGGACAAGCCGTTGAGCGAACTCAACGCGGACCTGGCCCGCCTGAGTGTGCCGCGGCTGCAGAAGCTCGACGGCGTGCGCGGCGCCGAAGTAACCGGCGGGGCCACCCAGCACATCAAGATCCTGCCGCGGCCGGCGGCCATGGCCGCCTCCGGCACCACCATCGCGTCCATCTCCGAGGCGCTGAAGAACAACGGCAGCCTGGTTCCGGCCGGCAGTATCGAGGAGCAGGGCAAGACGCTCTCGCTGCAGATCGGCAGCCCGGTGGATTCCCTTGACGCGATCAAGGCCCTGCCGCTGGGGGGCGCCCGCGACGCCGCGACAATCGGCAGCGTGGCGGACGTCAGCATCACCGAGGACGCCCGCACCTCGATCACCCGCACCAACGGCAAGGAAACGCTGGCCGTCTCGGTCACCAAGAAGCCCGAGGGCGACACGGTGGGCATCTCCCACGCGGTCAAGGACGCCATCCCGCAGCTTGAGGCCGAACTGGGGTCCAACGCCAAGTTCACCCCGGTGTTCGACCAGGCGCCGTTCATCGAGAAGTCCATCAAGGACCTCACCACGGAGGGCCTGCTGGGTCTGGGCTTCGCCGTCGCCGTCATCTTGCTGTTCCTGCTCTCGGTGCGCTCCACGCTGGTCACGGCCGTGTCCATCCCGCTGTCCCTCCTGATCACCTTCATCGGGCTCTCCGCGACCGGCTACTCGCTGAACATCCTGACCCTCGGCGCGCTGACGATCGCGATTGGCCGCGTGGTGGACGACTCGATCGTGGTGATCGAGAACATCAAGCGCCACCTCAGTTACGGCGAGCAGAAAATCACCGCCATCCTGACCTCCATCCGCGAGGTCGCCGGCGCAATCACCGCGTCCACGCTTACCACGGTGGCGGTCTTCCTGCCGATCGCGTTCGTCGCCGGACTCGCCGGTGAGCTGTTCCGGCCCTTCGCCCTCACCGTCACGATTGCTTTGGTCTCCTCGCTGCTGGTCTCGCTGACCATCGTTCCGGTGCTGGCGTACTGGTTCCTGCGGACCCCGGCGGACAAGGCCGGCGCCTACGTTTCCGAAGCCTCAGCCCGCGAGACCGCCGCGAAGGCCCACGAGGCCGAGCAGCGCAGCTTCCTGCAGCGCGGCTACCTCCCGATCCTGACCAAGACCCAGCGGCACCCCGTCATCACCCTGGTAGCGGCCGTTTTGGTCCTCGGCGGCACCGCAGCGATGTCGCCGCTGCTCGCAACCGACCTGCTGGGCCGTTCCGGCGAAAACAGCATGAGCGTGCGGCAGGCCCTTCCGGCCGGCACCAGCCTGGCGGAGGGCAGCGCCGCGGCCGTCAAGGTCGAGAAGGCCCTGCGCGGCATCGACGGAATCAAGGACGTCCAGGTCACCACCGGCAACGCCCAGTCCGGCTTCTCAGCCCTGCAGTCCACCGGGGCGGCGAATTCCAGCTTCACCGTCGTGACCGAGGAGAAAGCCAACCAGGGCAAGCTGCAGGACACTGTCCGCAAGGAGCTCGCCAAGATCTCCGACGCCGGCAAGATCACGGTGGGTTCGCAGCAGGGCGGATTCGGCACGACGTCGACTGTCGACATCACGCTCAAGGCCGCCAGTTCCGCCGACCTCAAGACCGCCAGCGACGCCATGGTCAAGGCCATGGACGGGGTTCCCGGCTCGTCCGAGGTCAGCACCAACCTGGCCGCGAGCCAGCCCGTGGTCCAGGTCAAGGTGGACCGCGCCAAGGCCGTTGCGGCGGGCCTGAACGAACAGCAGGTCGCCGGCGTCCTGGCCGCCACGATCAGTCCGGTCCCGGCCGGCACCGTCCGCATCGGCACAAACGACTTCCCGGTCCGGATCGGCGAAGGCACCCGTTTCACCAGCATCGGCGCCGTGCGCGACCTCCCGCTGCCGACGGCGCGGGGCCCGGTCCCGCTGTCCTCGATCGCTTCCGTGGAACAGGTGGAGGTTCCGGTCTCGATTACGGCCAGCAACGGCCAGCGGACCGCTCGCGTCTCCGTCACGCCGTCGGGCGGAAACCTGGGTGCGGTAAGCACCGAGGTGCAGGACCGGCTCAAGTCGGTCCAGCTGCCGCCGGGCGTCACGGCAGAGATCGGCGGCGCCACCACGCAGCAGGCCGAGTCCTTCGGCCAACTGGGGCTGGCACTGCTGGCCGCCATCGCGATCGTTTACGTGATCATGGTCGCCGCGTTCAAATCCCTCGTGCAGCCGCTGATCCTGCTGGTCTCCATCCCGTTCGCAGCCACCGGCGCCATCGCGCTGCTGCTGGTGACGGGCGTCCCGCTGGGGCTGCCTTCGCTGATCGGCATGCTGATGCTGGTGGGAATTGTGGTGACCAACGCGATTGTGCTGATCGACCTGATCAACCAGTACCGCCAGCCGCGCAACGGCGAGCCCGGCATGAGCGTGGCGGACGCGATCACGCACGGCGCACGCCAGCGCCTCCGGCCGATCCTGATGACCGCGCTGGCCACCGTGTTCGCGCTGACCCCGATGGCTCTGGGACTGACCGGCGGCGGGGGCTTCATCTCGCAGCCGCTGGCCATCGTGGTGATCGGCGGCCTCATTTCCTCCACCGCCCTGACGCTGGTCCTGGTGCCCGTGCTGTACCGCTTGGTGGAGGGCCGGCGCGAACGGAAGGCGCTGCAGAAGGCCAACGGCGGCAAGGCCACCCACGGGCGCCGGGCCCAGCCCGCGCCGTCGGACGCCGCGGACGCCGTCGACCGGCTCGATGAGCAGGACGAGGCGGACGAGCCGAACGAGGCCGACGAACCGGACGAGGCACCGGCGCTCCGCAACTAAACTCCGCCCCCGCCCCTCCCCTCCCCAACTAGCTCGCAATAGTTGTCGTTTTGCCCGCTCAAAACGACAACTACTGCGAGCTAGTTGGGTTCGTGCGGCCCGGGCCTGTGGATAACCGCCTGGGCGCCGCCGGAATTTGCCCGCATGGGGCCATGAAGACGCCGCAGCCCCTGCCGGACCCGGTTGCCCGTGCGCCCTTCACCTTCCAGGAGGCGCTCGACGCCGGGGTCAGCTACCGCCGGCTCCGGCACCGCGGGCTAGCATCGCCGAGCCGTGGCATCCGGATTCCTTGCGCCGCGGAAACGCCGCCCGACCTGGAGCCGCTGGTACGGCCCTTCACCCGGATTACGGAATTCACGGCCGCCTCGCACGCCACGGCATTCCGGCTCTGGGAGATGCCTGGATTCCTACCGGGGGCGGATGAACCGGGCATCCACCTGTCGCGGCCTGACTCCATGGCCATCCCCCGGCGGACTGGCGTAATCGGCCACGTCGGTCAGTTCTTCCCCGATGAGATCGTGAGTATCGGCGGCCTCCTCGTGACGACGCGGGTCCGTACCTGGCTCGATGTGTCCCGGTTGATGGGGGTGGACGAACTCACCGTGGTGGCCGACCATCTGATCCGTGTGCCGCGGGCTGACCTGGAGGGCCGCAGTGATCCCCACGCCAGCATCGCGGACCTGGCCGAGATGCTGGACCGGCACAAGGGCACTCCCGGAATCCGGAAGGCCCGGCTCGCCTTGGAGCAGGCCCGGGTCGGCGCGGACTCGGCTCCAGAGACTCGGCTGCGGCTTGCACTGACGCGGGCCGGTCTGCCCGAACCCGAGGTGAACCTGCGCACGGAGTTGCTCAACGGCGTCGTGCGTCAACCCGATCTGGCGTATCCGGAATTTCTGGTGGCGGTGGAATACGAAGGCGACGGGCACTCCGAGGCCGGGCAGGTGATCCGGGACATCACCCGCGAGGAAGACTTCAGCCGGGGCGGCTGGACGCTGGTCCGGTTGTCCAAACGCCACATGGCCAACGACGCCCGCTCTGCGGTGTCGAAGGTCCGCGCCGCGCTCCTGGACCGGGGCTGGAGGCCGCGTTGACCTTCCCAACTGGCTGGCAGTTGTTGTCGTTTTGGGCCCTCAAAACGACAACAACTGCGAGCTAGTTGGGGGCGGAAGCCGATTCGGCGGTGTGTGCGGGGGCGGGGTCCGGGTCGGAGAATGCCAGCTTGGGTACCAGCATCAGGGCTGCGGCCGCAGCCAGTCCGGTGACCCCGCAGATGGTCCACACCGTGAGGTAGCCCGCCAGCGGCGCTGCGGTCTGCCCGGCGGCGGCAGAACCAGCGTCGGCCAGGACGTGGTTGAGCAGGGCAATGCCGAACACCGCCGACGCGAAGGCCCCGCCGATGGTCTTGGTCGTGTTGGTCAGGCCCGTGGCCATCGCCGTCCGGTTCAGCGGCGCCGCAGCGGCCGCCGCCGAGGGCAGCGCCGCCACGAGCGCCCCGGAGCCGACGCCGGCCACCGCCATGTTGACCAGGGCCTCGGCCAGGCTGCCGTGGAAGGGCAGGAAGAGCAGGTAGCCCAGCCCCACCAAGGTCGCCGCGCCCACCAGGGTCCAGCGCGGAGTCAGCCGGCGCGTCACCACGGGGTACAGCAAAGCCCCCACCAGCAACGCCAGCACGTACACGCCGATGATGATCGAGACCTGGCCGGCGCGCAGCCCCAGCCCGTAGCCGTGTAGTGCAGGATCGGTCCGGGCGAAGGTGGAAAGCGGGGCCTGGGCGCCCAGCACGGATACCCCGAACAGCCCCGCGGTCAGCTGCACCGGCCACATGGACTTGGACCGCAGCATCCGGATGTCCACCAGCGGATCCCCGCGGCCCAGCTCGACGCGGGTGAACGGAACGAAGACCAGCAGGCCGGCCGCGACCAGCGCCCAGGCCCACCAGGCCCCGGGGCCGCCCAGCCGCATGAAGGTCAGTCCGGACGTGATCAGCAGGAGCCCGACGGCGAGCAACGCGAAGCCGCGGGTATCCACCCGGCCGCCGCTGCGCTCGGTGGATTCCGGCACCCCGAAGCGGATCGCGAACCAGCACGCCGTCACTGCCAGGGCAGGAAGCATCAGCACCAACTGCAGTTGCCCTGCGAAGGCTTCCACGAGGGCACCGGCCGCGAGGGCACCGGCGATGACGCCGAATTCCAGCGCGCCGACAAGGGCCCCGGCCGCGCGGCGGGTGCGGGCGGCGCCGTCGGGCAGCCCGTGCACCCGGCTGAAGACGAGGGCGATTTCCAGCGGCAGCCAGACCACATAGAAGCCCTGCAGCGACCACGCCGCGAGGAACGTCCAGGAATCCGGCGCCAGCGCAACGCCCCAAGAAGCGGCGGCGGTGAGCACGGTGGAGACGAGCAGGATCCTGCGATGTCCGTACAGGTCTCCCAGTTTCGCGAGCACCGGCACGGCCAGGGCACTGACCGTCAGCTGGGCGGCCTCGAACCAGTTGACGTCGGCGTCGTGGATCCCCAGGTGCCGGGCGATGTCGGTGAGGATGGGGGTGTAGTAGCCCTGCAGGATCCCGCTGGTGAGTTCCACCAGGCACAGAAAAGCGACAACGCGGCGCATGGCGCGACCTTCCGGGCGGGCTGGGCATCTGGCGGCCAGCCGATTGATTGCATCCTAGGGCCGGGCCCCGCGCGCTCCCCGCAGGACGTGGAATATCCCGGCGTGGCGGACGTTATAAAGGGTGATAGATGCAAATGCATGTAAATCGGTTATAGTAGAAACAGCTCCCGGAAGTCTCCGGTCACGGAAAGGCACATCATGCAGATCGGCGTATTCAGCGTCAGCGATATCACCACCGACCCCACCACGGGGCGCACCCCCACGGAACACGAGCGCATCAAGGCCTCGGTTGCGATCGCCAAGAAGGTCGAAGAAATCGGCATGGATGTCTACGCCATCGGCGAGCACCACAACCGGCCGTTCTTCTCCTCCTCCCCCACCACCACGCTCGCCTACATCGCGGCGCAGACCGAGCGGATCATCCTCTCCACGGCCACCACGCTGATCACCACCAATGACCCGGTGAAGATCGCCGAGGACTTCGCGATGCTCCAGCACCTCGCCGACGGCCGGGTGGACCTGGTCCTGGGCCGCGGCAACACCGCCCCGGTCTACCCCTGGTTCGGCAAGAACATCCAGGACGGGATCGAACTCGCGATCGAGAACTACTCGCTGCTGCGCCGGCTCTGGGACGAGGACACGGTCAACTGGTCCGGCAAGCACCGCACCCCGCTGCAGAACTTCACGTCCACGCCGCGCCCGCTCGACGGCGTTGCCCCCTTCGTCTGGCACGGCTCCATCCGCACGCCGCAGATCGCTGAGGTGGCGGCGTACTACGGCGACGGCTTCTTCGCCAACAACATCTTCTGGCCCAAGGAGCACTACCAGCAGCTGATCGGCCTCTACCGCGAACGCTACGAGCACTACGGCCACGGCAAGGCGGACCAGGCGATTGTGGGCCTCGGCGGACAGTTCTTCATGCGGAAGAACTCGCAGGACGCCGTGAAGGAGTTCCGCCCGTACTTCGACAACGCCCCCGTCTACGGCCACGGCCCCTCGCTCGAAGACTTCACCTCGCAGACCCCGCTGACGGTCGGCAGCCCGCAGGAAGTCATCGAGAAGACCCTGACCTTCCGCGAGTACTTCGGCGACTACCAGCGCCAGCTGTTCCTGATCGACCACGCCGGCCTGCCGCTGAAGACCGTCCTGGAGCAACTGGACCTGTTCGGCGAGGAAGTCCTGCCGGTGCTCCGCAAGGAATACGCCGAGAAGACTCCGGCCCACGTTCCCGAGCCGCCCACCCACGCCGGTCGCGTGGCCGCCTCGCTGGCGGCCCGTGAGGCCGCCCCGCAGGACGCCTGATGTCCGCCAAGGCTGCGCCGGCGGAAGCTGGCCGGGCGGGGGTACCGGCGGAACCGGGCACCAGCCCGGCCTCCCCGGTGCGGCTCGCCGCGCAGACCTGGGAGTCCCTGTTCCGGGCCCAGGTCGCGGTGATGCGCCGGCTGCAGGCAGGACCTGCCTTCAAGTCCCTGGCCCTCAACGAGTACGACGTGCTGTTCACGCTCTCACGCTGCCCGTCCGGCTGGCTCCGCCAGAATGAGCTCAACGACCATGTGCTGCTGAGCCAGTCGAGCCTGAGCCGGCTGGTGGAGCGGCTGGAAAAGCGCGGCCTCGTGGAGCGCAGGCCCGCCCCCGACGACGGCCGCGGCGTCCTTATCCGGCTCACCGAAGCCGGGCGGGAACTGCAAAAGACGATCGGGCGGGAGCATGTCCGCGACATCGCTTCCCTGGTGGGCCCGGCGCTCACCACCGAGGAACAGCGCGAGCTGCTGCGCCTGACGGAGAAGCTGCGGGCCTCGGTGGCGTCGCGCTAGCTGTCCTGCTCCGCCGTCGGCCCCTGGGCGAGCCCAGCGGAACGGCTGCTAGCGGATGGCGAGCAGCGCCGCCGGGTCCTCAACCGGCAGCTCGCCGGTGACGGTGGCGGTGACCTTCAGTTCCTTCAGCAGGAGGCTGCCGCCCACCGTGGACAGGAAGGCCGTGTCCGAGGAGTCCCGGCCGGCCGTAATCCGGAGCATGCTCTCGCGCGGCGCCAGGCCGGTCGGATCGATGACGTGCCAGGCGCCGTTGACGTGGGCTTCGGCCACGGCATGGAAATCCATCGGGCTCAGCCCCGGAGCATAGACCGCGGCCAGCCGCGCCGGGACGTTCTTGGACCGCAGCAGCGAGATGGCCAGGTGGGCGAAGTCCCGGCAAACACCGCGCCGGTGCAGCAGGGTCTCGACGGCGCCGTCCGTCCCGCGCGAGGACCCGCTGACATAGCGCAGTTCGCTGAAGACCCAGTTCCGCACGGCGTGCAGGAGCTCCCCGCCGTCGAGGCCGCCAAACTCGGCGTACGCCGTCGGGAGGAGCCGGTCGGATTCGGCGTAGCGGCTGGGCCGGACGTAGCGGATGAGCTCCATCAGTCCGGGTTCCTCCGGAACGGCGGATCCGGTGACGGTGGCGCCGTACTCCACCAGCACCTCGGTGGGTTCGGCGAACTCCATGTAGTGGAAGCGACCGCCGTGGTGGTCCGAGAGCTCGGTCAGGGGCACGTCTTCGCCTCCGGCCGTCACGGACAGCGACTCCTCGAATCCGCTGTAGCCGGGGTTGCGGGCTACAGCGACCGCCAGCGCGACCTTGGTATCGGCCACGGTCTTGAAGGCCAGGCGTGCGGACACGATGCGTTCCATGAATCTCCGGAGGGTGCGAGCGAAGCCGCTGGATTGTCAGCGGGAGGGCAATGTCCCCGGGCCGCCATGGTGCCGGCGGGGGGACTAGTTTTTGATCTTCAGCGACATTAGCATCCGCTGGACATTGGCGAATTCCGAGCCCTCGTTGACGTATTTGTCCGCCTCGCCCAGAGTGTCAAAGGACTGGGCCGGGGCGACTTTCTGGTCCGGAGCGAACGCCTTGAGCTCAAGCAGGTCGCCGAAGGAGTAATCGCCCTTGCCTTCGGGGCCGCGCACGACGTTCCGCAGGGCGCAGGCTTTGCCGCCCGCCCCGCCGACCACGTTGGTGATGCCGTACGAGCCGAAGTACTTGTAGCCCTGGATCACGCGGAACACCACATGCGGGTCGATGGTTCCTTCCCCGCCGAGGTGCGGCAGTTCCACCGGAACGCTGCTGACCACCACGTACGGCTTGGCCGTGCCCGGCTTGCAGACGGCCGCCGCCTGCGGCCGGAGTCCGGTCTGCAGCGTGGCCAGGTACCGGCCGTCCGCGTCCTTGACCTCGATCTTGAGCGCCCCCGGCAGTGAGCCCTGCGCCGGGGTGACGGACTGGGCAATCCACTCCTGCGGCAGGTCGAAACTCACGTTCTTGCCGGGATCGGAGTACGTTTTCCAGGCCGCCGCCGTGGCACCAGCCGTCGCGGAGGCGGTTGCGGAACCAGAGGCGCCCGCGGAGGCCGAGCCGCCTGACGCGGCGGCCGGGGACGACGCACCGGTGGAGGAAGCCGTCGAGCCGGCACCCGGACTCCCTGCCGTCCAGGCCGGCGTGCCCTTGCCTTCGCTGCTGCAGCCGGCGAGCGCCCCGGCGGTGAGCGCCAGCGCGGCGGCAATCCGGAGTCCGCGGGTAAGAACCGTGCCAGTCATGCTGCCAGCGTAGCCGGGCACCCGCGCGGTTCAGAGCCTCCGGAGCAGCGTTTCGTAGAAGCGGACGCCGTGGCCCAGGGTCGCGAGCGAGATTTTTTCGTCGACGGCGTGGATCGAGCCGCGGTCCGCGGCGTCCATGGCGAAGGGCGCGAACCGGTACACGGAGTCGCAGATCCGGGTGAAGCGGCGCGAGTCCGTGCCACCCATCATGATGTACGGCGTGATGATCGCCTCCGGGAAGGTCTCTGAGATGCAGTCCTCCAGCAGCTGCCACTGCGGACCGGTGGAGGCGGACACCGGCGTGGGCTCGTTGCCCTCCACCACCCGCAGTTCCACCTTTGGATCCCGGATGACTTTCCGCAGCCGCTCCACGGTTCCGGCCACGGTATCTCCCACGGCCACCCGGATGTTGGCGTTCGCCTTGGCCGTGGCGGCGAGCACGTTGGCGCCCGCGCTACCTTCCAGGGTGGTGATGGCCACGGTGGTCCGGGTCATCGCGTTGGCTTCGTTCCCCAGCCGGCCGAAGAGCCACGTCATCGGGACCCTGAGCAGGGACAGGTTCGCGAAAGCTACCCGCAGCGGGGCCGGGGCGTGCGGTCCGAAGCGCCGGAGCATCTCCGAGGTCACCTCCGGGAGTCGCTGCGGGAAGGGATTTTGCTCGATCCGGGTGATCGCCCGCGCCAGCCGCGCCGTCGCTCCCATCCGGGGCGGCGTCGAGGCGTGTCCCCCCGGATCCCGGGTCAGCAGCTCCACGTCCAGGATCCCCTTTTCGGCCACGCCGACGACGGCGGCCGGCCGGCTCACGCCGGGGAACGCCCCGCCCGCCACGGCTCCGCCCTCGTCCAGCACCAGCCAGGGCCGCACCCCACGGCCGGCCAGCAGCTCCACGGCCGCTGCGGCACTGTCTCCGGCAGTCTCCTCGTTGTTGCCGAAGGAGAAGTAGACGTCGTGCGCCGGGGCAAAACCCTCGCCCAGCATGGCCTCCGCGGCCTCCAGGATGGCGACCAGCTGGCCCTTGTCGTCCAGCGTGCCGCGGCCCCAGAGATGGGTTGCGTCGCTGTGGCCGGAGAACGGCGGATGGGTCCACGCCTGTTCGTCCCCCGCCGGCACGACGTCGTAGTGGGCCATCAGCACCGTAGGGCGGCTGCCGGGATCCTCCGAGGTACCTGGCCAGCGGAACAGCAGGGCCGCCCCGTTGACGCGTTCCACCTCGAGGGCTGCGTGGACCGAGGGGTAGAGCCGGGGCAGGGCCGCCAGGAAGGCCTCGAACTCTTCGGCGTCCACCTCGGCCGGAACCCGGGAGGAGACGGTGCGGAACCGGACGAGTTCGGCCAGCGAGGCGGCGGCGCGGTTGGCGGACCCGGCGGGGGCGGAGTTGTGCATGCGCGAAGTCTACGGGCCCCCAGCGGCGCTCCGAGGGCACGGCCCGCCGCGTTTCCGGCGGCGAAACAAGGCTAGGCTGGGGGGATGGCTGAACAGCATTTTGATGGAGCGGACGTTGACGGCCCGGACGGCGTCTCGCGAATGTCCGCCGTCGACATCGCGGACTGGCGGCTTCGGACCTTTGCGCTCTACGCCGCCGTGCGTAAGATCGCCGCGGATAACCCGGCCGAAGCCCACTCCTACTGGCGGCAGGAGCGCGACCGGATGTTCGGCACGCACCCCGCCTCGCCGCTGACCGACGACGCCAAGGCGAACTTCGGCGGCCTGAAGACCGCGGACTACGATCCGATCTATCGCTTCCACGTACCCATCACGAAAGAAGGCGCCGGACGGGAGATGAACGTCGAAACCGGTACCGACGGCCTCGTTCGTTTTGTCCGGCTGGGTACCTTCGACCTGCCGGAGATGGGCCAGCTCGCCGTCTGGAAGCTCAACGGCTACGGCGGCGGCATCTTCGTGCCGTTCCGCGACGCCACCGCCGGCCAGCCCGGCGGCAGCTACGGCGCGGGCCGCTACCTGCTGGACACCATCAAGGGCGCCTTCCACGGCGTGACGGGCTCGGGGCCGGACGCCGAGTTCGTGCTGGACTTCAACTTCGCTTACAACCCGTCCTGCGCCTACAACGAGGCGTGGGCCTGCCCGCTGGCCGGGCCGTCGAACCGCCTCGCCGTGGACATCCCGGTCGGCGAGCTGTACTAGACGGATGGAGTCGCAGCTACAACAAGCGCAGCCCTCCCGGCAGTACCCGCCGGACACCACCGCGGCCTCCCCAACTTCTTCCCCCTCTGCTTCACCGCGCCGCCGCCACCGGGGCGTGCTCCGCTATCCGTTGGTCCGCCAGCTGCTGCGCTTCACGGGCGTCGGCGTCGTTTGCACCGTGTCTTCGCTGGCACTGTATGCCTTCCTGCGGCCGTGGATCGGACCCCAGCCGGCCAACGCGGCCGCGTTGATCCTCACGTCACTGATGAACACCGCGCTGAACCGGCGGCTGACGTTCAAGATCACCGAGCGCCACCGGATGAAGCGCGACCATCTCAACGGGCTGATCGTAATCGCCGTCGCCCTGCTGATCACGGGCGGCAGCCTCGGCATCCTGCACTGGATCAACCCGGACGCCACCGTGGCCGATGAGCTCTGGACCACCACCCTGTCCGGCTTCCTGGCCACGGCCGTAAGGTTCACGATGCTGCGGCACTGGATCTTCCGCCGCGCCCGGCACCGCTAGCATCCAGCGGGCCGCCTAGCCGAGGGCGCGGATGCTGCCGACGGCGGTGCGCACCGCGGCTGCTGCTTCCCGCAGCCCGGGGGCGGTAATGGACGAATCGAAGCTGAAGCGCACGGCGGTCTGGGCCACTTCGGCGCTGATTCCCATCGCCAGCAACACGGGCGACGGCTCGTCGGAGCCCGCGGCGCAGGCCGAACCGCTGGAGCAGACCACACCCTGCCGCTCGAGCTCCAGCAGCACAGACTCGCCGCTGGTTCCCGGGAAGCAGAACGAGGCCACCGAGGGCAGCCGCTCGACCGGATGGCCGGTCAGCACGGCGCCGGGCACTCCGGCCAGGACGGCGCCGATGAAGTCATCACGCAGGGCAGCAACCCGCGGGGAGGCGTCCTGCTGCGAGGTCCCGGCCAGGCTCAGCGCCGTTGCGAGGGCCACCGCGCCGGCAACGTTCTCGGTGCCCGAGCGGCGGCCGCGTTCCTGGCCGCCACCGTGGACCAGCGGTTCCAGCCGGGTCCGGCCGCGCACGAACAAGGCTCCGCAGCCCTTCGGGGCGCCCAGCTTGTGGCCGGAAAGGCTCAGGGCATCGACGCCCAGGCCACGAGTGTCGAGCGGCAGCCAGCCCGCGGCCTGCACGGCGTCGCTGTGGAACGGGATGCCGCGACCGCGGGCCAGTGCCGCCAGCCGGGCTACGGGCTGGATGGTCCCGACCTCGTTGTTGGCGTACATGACGCTGGCGAGCGCGGTTTCCGGCCGGAGCACGGCCGCGAACGCTTCCTCGGTCACCTGCCCGTAGCGGTCCACCGGGACCACGTCGACCGCGAAGCCGTGGACACGTTCGAGGTACCTGGCGGATTCCTCCACCGCGGGATGTTCGACGGCGCTGATCGCCACCCGGTCCAGGTGCGGGTCCGCAGCGCGGCGGGCCAGGGCGATGCCCTTGACGGCGAGGTTGTCCGCTTCCGTGCCGCCGGAGGTGAAGACGACCTCGCCGGTCCGGCAGCCCAGGGCCTTGGCCGTCGTTTCCCGGGCTCCCGCGAGCGCCGCGGCGGCGGCGTCGCCGAGCGAATGGTGGCTTGAGGGGTTGCCGAACTCGCCGCTGAGGTACGGCCACATGGCCTCGAGCACCTCGCGGCGGACCGGCGTGGTGGCCGCGGCATCCAGGAAGATCACGGCATTCCTCAGTCGAGCGCCGGCCCGGCGGCCTGGGCCATAGCCCCGGCGGCAGGTTCCAATTCGATGTCCAGGCCCAGGTCCAGGGCGCTGACACTGTGGGTGAGCGCACCGATCGAGATGACGTCCACCCCGGTGGCGGCGATGCCGGCCACGGTCGCGAGGCTGACGTTGCCGCTGGCCTCGACCCGTGCCCGCCCCGCGACGAGTTCAACGCCGTCGGCGAGTTCGATCAGTGAGAAGTTGTCCAGCATGATGGTGTCCACGCCGGCGGCCAGCACGGGCTCGATCTGCTCCATGCTGTCCACCTCCACCTCGAAATGCGTGGTGTGCCCCAGCCGCGCCTTGGCGTCGCGCAGCACCGCGGTGAGCTTTGCCGGGTCACCACCGGTGAGCACCGCCAGGTGGTTGTCCTTGGCCAGGACCGCGTCCGAGAGGCTGAAGCGGTGGTTTGCTCCGCCGCCGCAGCGCACCGCGTAGCGCTCCAGCACGCGAAGCCCCGGCGTCGTCTTCCGGGTGTCGGTGATCCGAGCGCGGGTGCCGGCAACCAACGCGACGAACTCCGCGGTCCGGGTGGCGATCGCKCTCATCCGCTGCACCAGGTTCAGCGCCACCCGTTCGGCCAGCAGCACGCCGCGGGCGTTGCCGGTCACCCTGGCCAGCGCCGCGCCGGCCTCGAAGGCATCGCCGTCGGCCACGAGCAGTTCGACGACGGCGGCCGGGTCCGCCAGCTTCATCGCCGCGGCGAACACCTCCCCGCCGCTGAGCACCCCCGGCACCCGGGCTGCCAGCACCGCAGTGGCGCGGGCGTCGGCGGGGATGAGGGTCTGCGAGGTGATGTCGCCGTACGGGGAGTCCTCCTGCAGGGCGGCGCGCAGCACGGCCTCCACGGCGGCCGCGGGGAGGGTGCCGGCGAGGGCAGTCACCGGGATGGCGCCCGGTCGGGCTGTGGCGGGTGCTGTCATGACGAAATCCTTTGTTTCGGGCGGGATGCGGCGGCATACCGGTGGCCGTGGGTTAGGGCGGCCGGGGCGGAACGGGCCGGGGCTGCGAGCATTGCGGGGACGACGGCGTCGCCGTCACGGGAGGCGGGATCTGCGTCCGCCCGGAAGTGGGCGCCCACCGAGCCGGTCCTGGCCCGCGCGGCTTCCACCAGCAGGCGTGCGGCCAGCAGCAGATTCCGATCCTCGTGCCCGGACTGATCCAGGCCCGCGTCCGTCACCCTCTCGGGCCGGACCACGCCAGCCCAGGCGGCAAGCTGCGCAGCCGCAGCATCGAGGTCGGCCCCCGTACGCAGCACCCCGGCAGCCCCAGTCATCAACCGCCCCAAAGCCTGCCGCGAAAACAACCCCGGACCAGGCCCAGACCCGGTTTTCACAACACCCTCGTGCAAGCCGGCCAGTGGTGTCACTTCCCCAGTCGTGTCGCGCGAGGGTACTGCGGAAGCGTGCGTCAAGGCGAGGCCGCCCGCGGCCGAGCTAGCACGCGGAGCAGTGCCGTCGTGCGACGGCCCCGCACCAAGGAAGTCCTCCACGGCCCGTCGCCCGAACACCAGCCCTTCGAGCAGCGAATTGCTGGCAAGCCGGTTGGCGCCCTGGGCCCCCGTGCACGCGACCTCCCCTGCAGCGTAGAGCCCCGGTACCGAGGTGCGCCCGCGCAGGTCGGGTTCGGCGGTCCAGTCGTACCCGGCGGCGCGCGTCGCTGCCGTGATGGAGGGGAACCGCCGGGCCAGGAAGCCCGGCCCGCGGCTGGCTTCAATTCCCCGGGCATCCAGGTAGACCGGGCTGTCCGCCGGGAGCCCGGCGGCCGCAAGGTGCAGCGCGATACTGCGGGAGACAACGTCGCGCGGGGCCAGCTCCGCGTCCGGGTGGTAGTCGGGCATGAAGCGGTAGCCGGCGGCATCCAGCAGCACGGCACCCTCGCCGCGCACCGCCTCCGAGATCAGCAGCGCGGGCGGCCCGCCCGGCACCTCGGCTGCGGCCAGCGTGGTCGGGTGGAACTGGAAGAACTCCAGATCGCGGACCGCGGCCCCCGCGCGCCAGGCCAGGGCGAGGCCGTCGGCGGTGGCGACGGATGGGTTGCTGGTGCGGGCGAACAGCCGCCCGGCGCCGCCGGTGGCGAGCAGCACGGCGTCGGCGTCGAGTCGCTTCGGCTCCGCGCCGGCCAGGTAGGCGACACCGGTGACGGCGCCCGGATTTGCTCCTGACGGACCGCCGCCCTCGGTGAGGAGCTCGGTCACCAAGGCGCCGGTTTCGACCCGGACTCCACCCTGGACGGCGCGCTCGAGCACAGCGGCCACGAGCGCACGCGCGATGCGGGCCCCGGTCGCATCGCCGCCGGCGTGAAGGATGCGGGCTGCCGAATGCGCAGCCTCGAGCCCCAGCGCCGGGCCGCCGTCGGCACGGACGTCGAAGTCCACACCGAAGCGGCGCAGCCCGGCGATGTCCCGGACGGCCTCCGTGCACAGGATCCGCACCGCCTCGGGATTGTTCAGCCCGGCCCCGGCGGCGAGGGTATCGGCGATATGCGCCGCCACGGAGTCACCCGGTGCGGCCTCCCCCGGCGCCAGCACGGCGGACACGCCGCCCTGGGCGTAAAAGGTGTTGCTCTCCTCGAGCGCGCCCTTGGTCAGGAGCACCACCTCAGAGGCGGACGCTTCCGAGGCGAGCAGCGCCGCGTACAGCCCGGCGATCCCGCTGCCGACGACGATGAGCCGCCTGGTCACGGCCGGGCCGCCAGCATGCGTTCGAGCGCCACGCGGGCCGGAGCCGCGACGTCGTCCGCAACCGTGATGCGGTTGACCACCTCGCCGCGGACCAGGGACTCCAGCACCCAGGCCAGGTAGCCCGGGTGGATGCGGTACATGGTGGAGCAGGGGCAGATCACCGGGTCCAGGCAGAAAATGGTGTGCTGCGGGTTTTCGGCGGCCAGCCGGTTGACCAGGTTGATCTCGGTGCCGACCGCGAAGACGGTGGGCTCGGTGGCGGCGGCAATGGCCTTGCGGATGAAGTCGGTGGATCCGGCAGCATCGGCAGCGTCGACCACCTCCATGGGGCACTCCGGGTGCACAATGACCTGCACGCCCGGGAACTCGGCGCGCGCCTTCTCGATCTGGGCCACGTTGAAGCGCTTGTGGACKGAGCAGAAGCCGTGCCAGAGGATCACGCGGGAATCCTGCAGGGACTGTTCGTCGTTGCCGCCGAGCTCCTTGCGCGGATTCCACATCGGCATCTGCTCCAGCGGCACACCCATGGCCTTGGCGGTGTTGCGGCCCAGGTGCTGGTCCGGGAAGAACAGCACGCGCTGGCCCCGCTCGAACGCCCACTCCAGCACGGTGGCGGCGTTCGAGGAAGTGCAGACAATGCCGCCGTGCTCGCCGCAGAAGCCCTTGAGCGCTGCCGAGGAGTTCATGTAGGTGACCGGGATGACGGGCACCCGGCCGTCGGCGTCGGGGTCGGTGCCGAACAGCTCCTCCAGCTGTTCCCAGCACTCGGTGACCGAGTCGATGTCCGCCATGTCCGCCATCGAGCAGCCCGCGGCGAGGTTGGGCAGGATCACGGCCTGCTCCGGCCGGGACAGGATGTCCGCGGTTTCGGCCATGAAGTGCACACCGCAGAAAATGATCGCCTCGGCGTCGGGCCGGGTCAGGGCCGCATTGGCGAGCTGGAAGGAGTCGCCCACGAAGTCGGCGTATTCCACCACCTCGTCGCGCTGGTAGAAGTGCCCCAGGATGACGGCCCRGCCCCCCAGCGCTGCCTTGGCGGCCCTGATGCGGGCGTCCAGTTCGGCGTCGCCGGCCAGGCGGTACTCCTCCGGGAGCTGGCCCTGGCGGGGGGTGGACGGCGGGGCCACGTCGGCCACAGAAGCTCCGGGGCCGTAGGCGGGCACACCGGCAAGGGCCTCGGCGAGGTCGTAGTCCCAGGGACCCCGGGCGAGCGCGGGGCTGCAGGTGGACCCCGCGGTGCTGCCTTCAGCCTGTTCGCGCGTGATCAGCTGGATCGCCGTGTTGACGCTGCTCATGGTGTGCTCCTGTTGTCTGGATCGAGGCCTGGGCGGCCGGTAAAGCGGTAGAGGCGGGGCGGGCGGTGCTTGCCGCCTTGGAGGTATTCGTCGGTTTCTTCGATTTCGGGGGCGGCTTTGATCTGGCGGCGGAAGTTGGCCGGATCCAGCTCGCGGTCCAGGACTGCCTCGTAGACTTCCCGGACCTGGGCGAGGGTGAAGTACTCGCCCAGCAGGTGGTAGGCGATGGAGCCGTAGGCCATCTTGTTCCGCAGCCGCCAGAGCGCGTACTCGATGATGGTGTTGTGGTCGAACGCCAGTTCGCCGAGCCGGTCGGCCCGGAACCAGCGGACGTTTTCGGATTCGTCCGCGAGCGCGGCCTCGGTGGGCTGGACCAGGGCCCAGTAGACGATCGAGACCACCCGCTGGGTGGGCGAGCGGTGCAGGCCGCCAAAGGCGTAGAGCTGCTCGAGGTAGCTTGGCGCCAGTCCGGTGGTTTCGCGCAGGTTCCGGGAGGCGGCGTCCTGCAGCGACTCAGCATGCGTCAGCGGCCCGCCCGGCAGCGCCCACAGCCCCTTGAATGGCTCCCTGATCCGGCGCACCAGCGGGATCCACAGCGTGGGGCGGCCCGAGCGCTCACTCGGGCGCAAGGCGAAGATTACCGTGGAGATGGCCAGCGACGGCGGCGCGAGCTGGCGCTCCGAGACGTTGGCTGGAGAGGTGTAGACGGTGATCAACCCCCGCATTCCGGGGTCCGGACCGGTCCCGTGGAGACTGCCCGGACGGTTCCGGYCCTACCGCCGGAATAGTTATAGTCAAAGTGACTAGAACTAATTCTACGACGACGCCGGTCCGGCGCAAAATGTTGCGGTCCCCGGGCTGGCCGCGCGGCTACTCCCGCTGCGCGGCGGCTTCCAGCAGCGGCAGGGTCCGGCCCTCGAAGTGGGTGTTGAGCACGATCACCGAGGAGGAACGGAGCACAGTCCGGGTAGCGATCATCGCATCCAGCACCCGCTGCAGGTCCGGGTTGGAGCGGGCCGCAATCCGGGCCATCAGGTCCGAGCTGCCGGACACGGTGTGGATCTCGATCAGCTCCGGAATGCGCGCCAGGGCCTCCACGACGGCGTCATGGCCCAGGTCCTGGTTGATGGTCAGGGAGCAGAAGGCGACCACCGGGTAGCCGAAGCGGGCGGGATCCGGTTGCGGCACCCAGGAGCCGATGACGCCGCTGTCCTGCATCCGGTCCAGCCGCGACTGCACGGTGGCCCGGGCGACCTTCAGCACCCGGGACGCCTCCAGCACGGAGGCCCGAGGGGCGTCCGTGAAGAATCGGACAATCTTGGCGTCCAGCGGGTCCACGTTCACGTCAGTTTCCTTGCCTGCAGGGATTCAACCGCACAAATCGTCGTGATTCGGGCCGGCTATTCAACAAACTGCAACCATGCTCTCACGCCGCCCGCGCGCGAGGGCACCCCGGGGACGGTAAATTCGAATGGTCCCAAAAGGACGCATCCACCACCGTAAGAAGGTTCGCCAGCATGACAACGAAGTCCACCGCGGAGCGCCCGGCCGTGAAGCTCGGCCACAGCATGAAGCCCCGCCAGCTCACCATGATGGGACTCGGCAGCGCCATCGGCGCCGGCTTGTTCCTCGGATCGGGGGCCGGAATCCAGGCCGCCGGCCCGGCCGTCCTGATCTCCTACCTGGTCGCGGGCACCCTGATCATCATCGTGATGTGGGCCCTCGGCGAGATGGCCGCCGCAAACCCGAACAGCGGCGCGTTCTCCGTCTACGCCGAGAAAGCCATGGGAAAGACCGCCGGCGCCACCGTGGGCTGGCTCTGGTGGCTGCAGCTCGTCGTCGTCATCGCGGCCGAGGCGCTCGGTGCGGCCGGGCTGCTCTTCACGATCTGGCCTGTTGTTCCGGTGTGGGGACTCGCCCTGATTTTCATGGCCGTCTTCACGGCCATCAACCTCGCCGGGGTGAAGAACTTCGGGGAGTTCGAATTCTGGTTCGCGATCCTCAAGGTCGCCGCCATCCTGCTGTTCCTAGCCATCGGCGCCGCCCTGCTGTTCGGCTGGCTGCCGGAGGTTCCCAGCCCGGGACTGAGCAACATCACCTCCAACTTCGCGCCGGCGGGCCTGGGCGGAATCGCGGCGGCCTTGTTCGTGGTCATATTCGCCTTCGGCGGCACGGAAATCGTCAGTGTCGCCGCGGCAGAGACGGAGAACCCCGAACGCAGCGTGGGCCACGCGATCCGCACCGTCGTCTGGCGCATCCTGGTGTTCTACATCGGCTCCGTGTTCGTCATCGCCGCCGTGCTGCCTTCGACGTCGGCAGCACTGAAGTCGCCGTTCGCGGGCGTCCTGGACCTGGCCCGCATCCCCGGCGCCGGCGCGGCAATCACCCTGGTCGCCGTCGTCGCCCTGCTCTCGGCCCTCAACGCGAACCTTTACGGCGCCTCCCGGATGGCCTACTCGCTGTCCGTGCGCGGCGAAGCTCCCGCCTTCCTTTCGCGGCTCAACACGGCCCGCGTCCCGGTCATCGCCGTCAGCATCTCGGTGGCCTTCGGCTTCCTGGCCGCCGTGCTCGAACTGCTGTTCCCGGAAAAGATCCTCCCGGCGCTCTTCCAGCTGGTGGGCTCGACCTGCCTCGTGGTGTGGGGCTCGGCCCTGGTATCCCAGCTGATCCTGCGGCGCCGGGCGGACCGTGCGGGCACCGCCCTTCCGCTGCGCATGAAGGGCTTCCCGGGGCTCACGGTGTTCGGTCTGGTTCTCCTGGCCCTGATCTTCGCCGTCGGCTTCAGCAGCCCGGAGAGCAGCAGACAGCTCTTCAGCACCATGGCGCTGATCGCCGGCATCGCCGCCGCCTGCTGGATCGGCGCCCGGCTCGGCCGTGCACGCCGCGCCGACTGAGGCTCCCCGTTGCAGCCTTTCGGGACTAAATTTGGGGATGCATGTCGAGAAGTCTTTACCGGCTCCGCTCACTAAGTGGAAGACCACGACAGGCGTGGCCCCAAAATAGGAGATCATCATGCCGAAGTATCTGCTCCTCAAGCATTACCGCAGCGGCCCCGTGCCGCACCGTCCAGTGCCCCCGATGGACCAGTGGGCCCCGGCGGACGTAGAGGCACATATGGCTTTCCTCAGGCGGGTCAGCGAGGTGCTTGAGGAGAACGGCGAGTACGTCGATGCGCAGGCGCTCACCCCTGAGCGCACCTGGGTTCGCTACGGAGGCCCGGGCGCCGCACCCGTCACCACAGATGGCCCGCTTCCTGAGACCAGCGATCTGGTTGCCGGGTGGTACATGATCGACGTCGATTCACGCGAACGGGCAGTCGAACTCGCGGCCTTCGTCTCCTCCGAACCGGGCCCGGGCGGCGAGCCGCTCTACGAGTGGATCGACATCCGTGAAGTCATGTCCGGGGCACCCTCGCACGACTAACCGGGCGTGATCATCGATCCGATGCGAACACTGGACGAGGGCACCCTGCGTGCCCTCGTCCGGCGGGTGCTCGCAGGTCTGGTCCGGCGGGGCGAGGACTTCGACGAAGCTGAGGATGCGGTCCAGGAGGCGCTGCTCGAAGCGCTGCGCGTCTGGCCGGAACACCCACCGCGCGAACCGCATGCCTGGCTGACCACTGTCGCCATCCGCCGGCTTGTCGACGCCCGACGCAGCCAGGCAGCCCGTCAYAGACGAGAAGAGGCCACTCGCGACGAGCCGCAGTCCCCTCTGACAGACGAGGGCGATGACACGCTCTTTCTACTTTTCTGCTGCTGCCACCGTAGCCTTGCACCTGCCTCCCAAGTGGCTCTGACCCTCCGCGCTGTCTGCGGCCTCACTACCCGCGAGATCGCCGACGCCTTCTTCGTTCCGGAAGCGACAATGGCGCAACGGATCAGCCGCGCCAAGCGCTCCCTGCAGGGGCGCCGCCTGGACCAGCCCGGCGACCTCAGCGTCGTACTGCATGTGCTCTACCTGGTCTACACGCGCGGCCACGCTGGTCGCCTCGACCTGGCACAGGAAGCCATCCGACTCGCTCGCCAGCTCACCCTCGTGACTGAAGAACCGGAGGCGCGCGGGTTGCTGGCCCTCATGCTCCTCAACCACGCTCGGCTCCCGGCACGGTGCGATCCCGAGGGCCGGATTGTCACCCTCGACCGGCAGGACCGCGGCCTGTGGGACGGACGAGAGATCGCGGAGGGCGTTCGCGTCCTGCAATCAGCGCTGGCCGCTCAGCGCTTCGGCAGATACCAGATCGAGGCTGCGATCGCAGCGCTTCATGACGATGCCGCGACCGCCGAAGAGACCGATTGGCCGCAAATCCTTGCCTGGTACGACGACCTCGTCGCGCTCACCGACGACCCGGTGCGTTATAACCCGGCCGCAGCACTCGGGCGCGCGGTCGCAGTCGGCCACGTTCACGGCGCCTCTGCAGGGCTGCAAGAGACCTACCTGCTACGGGACGTGATCGGCGACCGGCACCGCTGGCATGCAGTCCTGGGCTATCTGCACGAGTTGGGCGGCTGTTTCTCCGCCGCTGCTGCCGCCTACGCCGAAGCTGCCCGCCGGGCGACGAACGTCGCCGAACGCGACCACCTTGTCCGGCAGGCCTCCCGCGCACGGACCAAGACTGAGTAAATACTCTGCACAAACTGCCAAGCGCGATGAGGCCGGGAACGGCAGCTTTTGACAGAATGGTCAGTGTTACCTGAGCTGATTGCCTAGAGCTTGGCCCGTGACTAGGGTCACAGGCATGGACACACTCCCCCTCGCGGTTACCGGCGACGACGCCGGTCCGCTCACCCCCGCCCAGCTGCGCGAGCTCTACTCGCTGATGGTCGCGGTCCGGCACCTCGACACCTCCGCGATCGCCTGGCAGCGGCAGGGCATCATCCCCGGCTACGCCCCGGAGCTCGGCCAGGAGGCCGCCCAGGTGGGCAGCGGCTACGCCGTCGACACCACCCGCGACTTCGTCTTCCCCACCTACCGCGAGATGGGCGTCGCCCGGACCATGGGCGTGGACATGGTGGGCTACATGTCCACCCACAAGGCCACCTGGCACGGCGGCCTGTACGACCCGATGGCGTCCCGGCTCGCCCCGATCCAGGCCGTCGTCGCCGGATCCGTGCTGCACGCGGTCGGCTGGGCCCACGGCCAGACCCTGGACCAAAAAGACGGCGTGGCGCTGACGTACTTCGGCGACGGAGCCTCCTCGCAGGGCGACGTCCACGAGGCGATGAACTTCGCCGCCGTGATGAAGGCGCCCGTGGTCTTTTTCGTGCAGAACAACGGCTGGGCCATCTCGGTCCCGACCGACCGCCAGGTGGCCGGCGGCTCCGTCGCCGCCCGCGCGGCCGGCTACGGCATGCCGGCGCTGCAGATCGACGGCAACGACGTCGTCGCCGTCGTCGAGGCGACCCGCCGCGCCTTCGCGCACGCCCGCTCCGGCAACGGCCCCGTGCTGATCGAGGCGATGACCTACCGTCGCGGGCCGCACTCGACCTCCGATGACCCGGGCCGCTACCGCTCCCTTGACGAGGAGCGCGACGGCGCCGGCGAGGATCCGCTGGAGCGGCTCAAGCAGCGGCTGCTGGCGGACGGATCCGCCGACGCGGCGTTCTTCGCCGAGGCGCTGGCCGCCGCCAAGGCCGAAGAGGAGCAGATCCGGACCGGCATCCAGGCCCTTGGCCCGCGCCCCGGAAACGAAATGTTTGACCTGGTCTTCCAGGAAACCACCCCTGCCCTGCAGGCCCAGGCCGCCAACTGGCGCGAGGAGTCCGAACATGTCTAACTCGATTCTCGAAAGCAGTGCCGCTGCAAGCACGAGCGCAGATGCCCCCGCCTCCACCACGGTGATGTCCATGCAGCAGGCGCTCAACCGCGCCCTCGACGAGGTGCTCGCGGAAAACCCCAAGGCTGTGATCTTCGGCGAGGACTGCGGCCGGCTTGGCGGCGTCTTCCGGATCACCGACGGACTGCAGGCCAAGCACGGCGCGCAGCGGGTCTTCGACACCCCGCTGGCGGAGTCCGGCATCCTCGGCATGTCCGTGGGCCTGGCGATGGCCGGTTTCCACCCCATCCCCGAGGTCCAGTTCGACGGCTTCGCCTACCCGGCCATCAACCAGATCGTCTGCCAGATCGCCCGGATGAACTACCGCAGCCGCGGCACCATGCCGATGCCGATCACCCTGCGGGTGCCCAGCTTCGGCGGCATCCGGGCCCCCGAACACCACGGCGAAAGCCTCGAGGCGCTCTTCGCCCACGTGCCCGGGCTCAAGGTGGTTTCGCCGTCGAACCCGCACGAGGCCTACCACCTGCTCAAATACGCCGCCACGCGGCCGGATCCGGTGATCTTCATGGAGCCGAAGTCCCGCTACTGGCAGAAGGGCGAGGTCGATCCCGGCAAGGCCGATCCCTCCGGCGGCGCGCCCGAAGGCGCCAAGGTCATGCGCGAGGGCAGGCACCTGACGCTCGTGGCCTGGGGCGCCATGGTGGCCCGCTGCCTGCAGGTGGCCGAACTCGCCGCCGAGGACGGAATCGACGTCGAGGTCCTGGATCTACGCTGGCTCAAGCCGATCGACGCCGCGGCGCTGGCCGCCTCCGTGCGCAAGACGCGCCGCGCCGTCGTCGTCCACGAAGCGCCGCTGACCTCCGGGCTGGGCGCCGAGGTGGCGCAGCTGATTACGCAAAGCTGCTTCGACACCCTCAAGGCACCGGTGGAGCGCGTGACCGGCTTCGACGTCCCGTACCCCTCCGGCGACCTCGAAGATGAATACATCCCGAACATTGACCGGATCCTCTTCGGCATCCAGCGAGTATTGGAGTACAAACGTGGCTGAAATTTCCTTCCCGCTGCCGGATCTTGGCGAGGGCCTGATCGAGGCGACCGTGCTGGAATGGCTGGTCTCGCCGGGCGAGCAGGTGGAGCGGAACCAGCCGCTGGTGGAGGTCGAAACCACCAAGTCGGCCGTCGAATTGCCCAGCCCGCAGGCAGGTAAGGTAGTGCGTATCTACGGCGGGCCCGGCGACAAGATCAATGTCGGCGAGCCCCTGATCGTGTTCGAGGTGCCGGACAACACCGCCGGCATCGTGGGCACGGTCCCGAAGGAAGAGGCACCGAAGCGCCGGGTTCGCCTGAGCGCCGTACTTGATGAGGACTGACACCATGAGCGGCAGGCACACCGGCGAGCAGCATTCCCACACGGTCGAAGGCACCGACCCCCAGCTTTACGTCGGGGTGCACGATCCGAAGGACGACGCCGGGCTGCGTCCGGTCCTGCTGCTGCACGGCTTCTCCTCCTCCTCCAAGCTCAACTGGGAGGACACCGGCTGGATCACCGCCCTCACCGACGCCGGCCGCCGCGTCATCACCGTGGACCTGCCCGGCCACGGCCGCAGCGGCGCCCCGGAGGACCGGGATTCCTACTCCCCCAGCAAGATCCGCGCGGATCTGCTCCAGATTGCGTTCGACGCCGGCGCACGTCCGCTGCGCGACGGCGATCCGGCCAGCGGCCTGGACGTGATCGGCTACTCGCTGGGGTCCCGGCTGGCCTGGGAATTCGGCGCCACCCAGCACGAACTCGTCCACCGGCTGGTGCTCGGCGGGCCCAACGTGGCGGATCCGCTGGCGGAGTTCGACCTGGTCGCCGCGCAGCGCTACCTGGCGGACGGAACGCCGATCGCGGACGCGTCCACCGCCGGGCTGCTGAAGATGGCGCAACTGCTGCCCAGCAACAACATCTTTGCCCTGCTGTCCCTGATCGAGGCGATCAAGGACGAGCCGTTCGACCCCGCCGAGGCGGTTCCGCAGATGCCGGTGCTGCTGGTGGCCGGGGAGAAGGACGAACGGGCCGCGTCCATGCCAGAACTTGCCGCTCTCGGCGCCAAGGCCGGGGCGATGGTGGAACAGCTCATCCTGCCGGCGCGGAACCACACGAACGCCGTGACCAGCCGGGCCTTCAAGCAGGGTGCCATCAGCTTCCTGGGCGTCTAAGCACTCGCTTAAACAGCAACGCGGGGTCACCTTCGGCCCATCCGGGGGTTCCGGATGGGCCGTAAGTGACCCCGCGTTGTTTTTGGCTGCCTAGTGGTGGCGGCTGACGCCCAGCGGACGGCCGCGGGTTTCCTTGGCCAGGATGACGCCGACGGCGGAGATGACGCAGAGGATCATGATGTAGATGCCGATGGAGCCGGTCCAGTGCGTGCCCTGCAGCAGGGCCTCGGCGATGGTCGCCGCGAAGGCGCCGCCCAGGATGGCGCCGAAGGCGTAGCCGATGGAGATGCCCGAGTAGCGTACGTTCGCCGGGAACATCTCGGCGTACATCGCGGACATCGGGCCGTAGGACAAGCCCAGGCCGATGGTCAGGACGAACAGCGCCGTGCCGTAGAGAACGATGTCCTTGGTGTCGATCAGGGCGAACATCGGGATCATCCAGGCAAAGACGATGCCGTAGCCGATCAGGAAGGTCTTGACGCGGCCAATCTTGTCCGAGAGCCAGCCGCCGACCAGGGTGAAGATGAGCCAGCCGAAGGACGCCAGTGTGGTGGCCAGCAGGATCTGCGGGGTGGGCATCTTCAGCGTCTTGGTGGCGTAGGAGATGAAGAAGGCGATCAGCAGGTAGCCGGCAGCGTTGTTGCCAATGAAGATCATCGTCGAGTAGAGGACAGCCTTCTTGTGCTTGCGGATCAGCTCGCCCAGGGGCGCCCTGCTTTCTTCCTTGCGCTCCTGCATTTCCTTGAAGACCGGGCTCTCAGCCACGGCGCGCCGGATGAGGTAACCGACCACGATCAGGACGATCGAGAGCAGGAACGGCACCCGCCAGCCCCAGCTGCCGAAGTCTTCCTTGGACATCGACGTGTTGAGGAAGTAGAGCAGGCCGGTGGCGAGGATCATGCCCACCGGGACGCCGATCTGCGGGTAGGCGCCGAACAGGCCGCGCTTGCTCATCGGTGCGTGCTCGACGGCCATCAGGGCAGCGCCGCCCCATTCACCGCCGGCGGAGAAGCCCTGGATGATGCGGAGCAGGATCAGGAGGATCGGGGCCCAGACGCCGATCTGCGCGTAGGTCGGCAGCATGCCGATCAGTGCCGTCGCGGCGCCCATCATGACCAGGGTGAAGACAAGCATGGCCTTGCGGCCCAGGCGGTCGCCGAGGTGGCCGGCAACGATGGCGCCCAGCGGGCGGAACAAGAAGCTGATGCCGATCAGGGCGAAGGACAGGATCTGCGCCAGGCCCGGGTTGGAGGCATTCAGCGGCGCGAGGAAGAGCGGGGACAGCAGCGTTGCTGTCAGTTGGGCGAAGATGAAGAAGTCGTACCACTCGATCGTGGTACCGACCAGCGTCCCGGCGAGGACCTTGCGTTCCTCATGCTTGCTGCTGGGGCCCGTCTCTGAATCGACGGTTGAAGTTGCGGTCATTGGAACTCCGTTGCTGGGGGCAGAGGTGCTGCCCGGGTGGGTGCAAGTGAAAAACTAAATGCCTACAGAATTACTGATCGAACGGTCAGTTAGTAACTGTGATATTACTATGAAATGTGTGATCAGGCACACATTTCCGCCAAAAAGCTTCGCCGCCCCGGAAAGTGACGGGGAAACCCGCTGGCAGAACTCCCGGTCGGCGTCGGCCGGCGACTCCCGGCCGCGGACCCGGGAAGGCGCTTGTTAGCCCTCACCGCGTGTTCTATAATCGAACAAGCAGTTCACATATAKAACGCTACTTCACTGTGAGCCGGAACACAAGACTCCCCCGCCCGCCTCTAGGATGGACTCCATGACCCCGAACGCCGGCAGCACCCAGGCCCCGCCGTCCCAGACGCTGTCCCGGGGCATCCGGGCCCTGGAGATCCTGGCCGACGCCCCGGAGCCGCTCACCATCGCCGAGCTCGCCGACGCCATGGGTGTCCACCGTTCGGTCGCCTACCGCATCCTGCGCACCCTCGAGGACCACTCGCTGCTGGTCCGGGACGACGCGGGCAGGGTCCAGCCCGGCCCCGGCCTGGCCGTCCTCGCCCGCGGCGTCGCCCGCAATCTCCAGACCGCCGCGCTGCCTGAGCTGACCCAACTGGCCAACGCCCTGACCATGAGCGCCTTCGTGGCCGTCTGGGACCGCGAGGACTGCGTCACCCTCGTCACCGTCGATCCGCGCCACACGGGGGCGGCCGTGGTCCAGCACCCGGGATCCCGGCACCCGGTCAGTGCCGGAGCGCCCGGCATCGCAATCCAGTCGGCGCTTTCGGAGCAGGAATGGCACCGCCTCGCCCCGGGCATCCCCTACCGGTCGGAGGCGGCCGAGGCGCGCCGCCGCGGCTTCGCGGCCAGCCATGACGAGGTCATCCCCGGCGTCTCCTCGCTGGCCGTGCCGGTCAGGGTTCCCGGCGGGCGCCCGGCCGCCCTGGCGGTGGTCTACATCCGCGCCGCACAGGACCCGGATGAGGTTGCGGCCGCCCTGTCGGCGAGCGCCGCGCGGATCGAGGCGCAGCTGGCCTGAGGCCCCGGCCCGGGTTCTCTCTTGACAAGGCGGGCCAGTTCGGGCAGTTTTGTATCGTATACGATTTCATACTCAATGAGGAGATGCGATGGAGCAGCTTTCGCAGGACGCCCTGGCCGCCACCGGCAAGGTCATCGCGGTGCACATCAACTACCCGAGCCGCGCCGACCAGCGCGGCCGCACCCCGGAGCAGCCCTCCTACTTCCTGAAGCCGTCCTCCTCGCTGAGCCTCTCCGGCGGCACCGTCGAACGCCCCGCCGGCTGCGAACTCCTGGCCTTTGAGGGCGAGGTGGCGCTGGTGATCGGCAGCCGGGCCCGCCGCGTTTCCCCGGACGAGGCCTGGCGCCACGTCGGCTTCGTCACGGCCTCCAACGACCTCGGCGTCTACGACCTGCGCTATGCGGACAAGGGCTCCAACCTGCGTTCCAAGGGCGGGGACGGTTTCACCCCCGTGGGCCCGGGCCTCCTCCCGGCCGCCGAGGTCGACCCGGCAGGCCTCCGCATCCGCACCTGGCTCAACGGCGAACTGGTGCAGGAGGACACCACCGGCACGCTGCTGTTCCCCTTCGCCCGGCTCGTCGCGGACCTCTCCCAGCTCCTCACCCTGGAGCCGGGCGACATCATCCTGACCGGGACGCCCGCCGGCGCCTCCGTGGCCCAACCGGGCGACGTGATGGAGGTCGAGGTGGACGCCCCGGCGTCGGGGCTCACCACCGGCCGGCTGACGACGACGGCGGTCCAGGGCACCGTGCCGCTCGCCGACTACGGCGCGCAGCCGCGCAGCGACGAGGCCCAGCGCGCCGAGGCGTACGGCACGCCGGCAGCCGCCGCCGCCGAACCTACGGCAGCGGCGGAACCGGCCGCGCCGAAGAATGCTCTGACCCCCGAGCTGAAGGCGAAGCTCGAGTCCGTCGCCACCGCCACCTTGAGCTCCCAGCTGCGCAAGCGCGGCCTGAACAACGTCAGCATCGACGGCCTGCATTCGACCCGGCCGGACCGCACCGTAGTCGGGGTGGCCCGGACCCTGCGCTACGTGCCCAACCGCGAGGACCTCTTCAAGACCCACGGCGGCGGCTTCAACGCCCAGAAACGCGCCATCGACTCGCTCCGGGAAGGCGAGATCCTCGTTATGGAGGCCCGCGGCGAAAAGGGCACCGGGACGGTCGGGGACATCCTGGCCCTGCGCGCCCAGGTCAACGGTGCCGTGGCCGTCATCACCGACGGCGGCGTCCGCGACGTCACCGCCGTCGGCGCCCTGGAGATGCCCACGTTCTTCGCGAACGCGCACCCCGCAGTCCTGGGCCGGCGCCATATCCCGTGGGACATGGACCTCACCATTTCCTGCGGCGGCGCCACGGTTCAGCCCGGGGACATCATCGTGGGCGACGCGGACGGCATCCTTGTGATCCCGCCGGCACTCGCCGAGGAAGTGGCTGACGACGCCCTGGTCCAGGAGTCTGAAGAGACGTTCATCGCCGAGATGGTCGCCGCCGGGCACAGCGTGGACGGCCTGTACCCGATGAACGCCCAGTGGCAGGAAAAGTACAAGGCGTGGGCCGCGGACCGCGGGCAGTCCCGGCCATGACCAGCACCGTGAGCACGGCCGGCCCGGCTGGCGCCACCTCGAGCAAGTCGGAGCAGGCGTACGCGGCGGTCAAGGCCAGCATCCTCAGCGGCGAATACTCCCCCGGCTACCGGCTGGTGCTGGCCAAGATCGCCGAGGAGCTGGGCTTCAGCGTCGTCCCGGTCCGCGAAGCCATCCGCCGGCTCGAGGCGGAAAACCTCGTGGTGTTCGAACGCAACGTCGGCGCCACCGTGGCCGGCATCGATCCCACCGAATACCTCTACACAATGCAGACCCTGGGGATCGTCGAAGGCGCCGCGACGGCGTTGTCCGCGCCGCTGATCTCCACCGCGGACATCGCCCGGGCCCGCGCGGTGAACGAACTTATGCGCGAGTGCCTGGAAAACTTCGACCCGGTCCGTTTCACCAGCCTGAACCGCGACTTCCACAGCGTCCTGTTCGAGCACTGCCCCAACCCGCACATCCTCGACCTGGTGCACCGCGGCTGGAACCGGCTGCAGGCGCTGCGTTCCTCCACCTTCAGCTACGTGCCCGGCCGGGCCCGGCAGTCGGTCGAGGAACACGAGGCGCTGCTAGGGCTGCTGGAGGCGGGCGCCCCGGCGGACGACGTCGAACGCGCGGCCCGCGCGCACCGCGCCGCCACCCTCGATGCCTACCTCGCCCACCGGGCTCCGTCCCCCTGACCCCAGCGGGCCGGCCCCGGCTGCCCCTCCCCCGAACGATAAGGAAAAAACAATGAAGTTCCGTTCCGATCCCCAGCAGCACCTCAAAGGCTCCCTCGCCGCGATGTTCACCCCGTTCACGGCGTCCGGCGACGTCGACCACGACAGCCTGCGGAACATGGTCCAGTGGCAGATCGCCAGCGGATCCTCCGGCATCACGATCGGCGGGTCCACCGGCGAGCCCAGCGCCCAGTCCGTCGAGGAACGCGCCGCCGCCATCCGCGCCACCGCCGAGGCGATCGGCGACCGCGTGCCGTTCATGGCCGGCACCGGCACCGCAAAACTGCAGGAGACGCTGGAGCTGACCCAGGCCGCAGTCGACGCCGGCGCGGACGCGTCGATGATCATCACGCCCTACTACTCCCGGCCCACGCAGGAGGCGCTCTACCGCTGGTACGCCACGATCGCCACCGAGTTCCCGCAGATGCCGTTCGTGATCTACAACGTGCCGTCCCGCACCGCGGTGGACATGGCCCCCGAAACCGTGGCCCGGCTGTTCCGTGACTTCGACAACATCGTTGGGATCAAGGAGACCACGAAGGACTTCGAGCACTTCTCCCGTGTCATGCACCTGGCCGGCAAGGACCTGCTGGTCTGGTCCGGCATCGAACTGCTGTGCCTGCCGCTGATGGCGATCGGCGGCGTCGGCTTCATCTCGGCGCTGGCAAACATCGCCCCGAAGGCCTCCGCGGACATGTACAACGCCTGGGTCGAGGGTGACTTCGAGACCGCCCGGAAGATCCACTACGGCGTCCACCCGCTCGTGGACCTGTTGTTCGTCGAGACCAACCCGGCGCCCAGCAAGTGGCTGATGGCCGAGGCGGGGCTGATCTCCTCCGACTACGTCCGCCCGCCGCTGATCACGCCCACCGACGCCGGGCTGAAGAAAATCACCGAACTGATGGAGGCCGGCCGGGACTACCTCACCCCGGTGGACGGCTTCCGGATCGCCAAATAACACCTCCCCGCCACTTCAACGCCGAAGCAAAGGATTGACCCATGGCTGAGCACTACATCCCGGACGATTTGCCCACCCGCATCCAGCACTACATCAACGGCGAGTTCGTCGACTCCGTCAGCGGCAAGACCTTCGATGTCCTGGACCCGGTGTCGAACGAAACCTACGCCACCGCGGCCGCCGGGCAGAAGGAGGACGTCGACCTCGCCGTCGCCGCCGCCCGCACGGCCTTCACCCAGGGTCCCTGGCCCCGGATGAAGCCGCGCGAACGCGCCCGCGTCCTGAACAAGATCGCCGACGCCGTCGAAGCCCAGGAGACCCGGCTGGCGCAGCTGGAGACCTTCGACACCGGCCTGCCGATCACCCAGGCCAAGGGCCAGGCGCTGCGGGCCGCGGAGAACTTCCGCTTCTTCGCCGACCTGATCGTGGCCCAGTTCGACGACGCCATGAAGGTCCCAGGCGCGCAGATCAACTACGTCAACCGCAAGCCGATCGGCGTCGCCGGCCTGATCACGCCGTGGAACACGCCGTTCATGCTCGAGTCCTGGAAGCTCGCACCGGCGCTGGCCACCGGCAACTGCGTGGTGCTCAAGCCGGCCGAATTCACACCGCTCTCCGCCTCGCTCTGGGCAAAGATCTTCAAGGACGCAGGCCTGCCCGACGGCGTCTTCAACCTGGTCAACGGCCTCGGCGAGGAAGCCGGCGACGCCCTGGTCAAGCACCCGGACGTGCCGCTGATTTCCTTTACCGGCGAAACCACCACCGGCAAGACGATCTTCCGCAACGCCGCGGAGAACCTCAAGGGCCTGTCGATGGAACTCGGCGGCAAGAGCCCGGCGATCATCTTCGACGACGCCGACCTCGACGCCGCGATCGACTCCACCCTCTTCGGCGTCTTCTCGCTCAACGGCGAGCGCTGCACGGCCGGCTCCCGGATCCTGGTCCAGCGCGGCATCTACGAGGAGTTCTGCGAGAAGTACGCCGCCCGCGCGAAGAACATCGTGGTCGGTGACCCGCACGACCCGAAAACCGAGGTCGGCGCGCTGGTGCACCCGGAGCACTACGAGAAGGTCGCCCGGTACGTGGAAATCGGCAAGTCCGAGGGCCGGCTGCTGGCCGGCGGCGGGCGTCCGGAGGGACTTCCGACCGGCAACTACATTGCCCCGACGGTGTTCGCCGACGTCGCCGCGGACGCCAGGATCTTCCAGGAGGAGATCTTCGGCCCGGTCGTGGCAATCACCCCGTTCGAGGACGACGCCGAGGCGCTGGCCCTGGCGAACAACACGAAGTACGGGCTGGCCGGCTACGTCTGGACCAACGACCTGACCCGGGCGCACAACTTCTCGCAGAACCTGGAGGCCGGCATGGTCTGGCTCAACAGCCACAACGTCCGGGACCTGCGCACCCCCTTCGGCGGCGTCAAGGCCTCCGGGCTGGGCCACGAGGGCGGCTACCGCTCCATCGATTTCTACACCGACCAGCAGGCCGTCCACATCACCCTGGGCAGCGTCCACACCCCGAAGTTTGGTGCCACGGCCCGCTGACGGCCCACCGCCTGTCTGCCACCCGCCACCGCACCCGCCAGCTCAAAGAGGAGTCACATCATGGCCAACGACATCATCACCCCCACGGTCCCCGCGCCGGACATTGTCCGCTGCGCCTACATGGACCTCGTGGTCACCGACCTGGAAAAATCCCGGGCGTTCTACGTGGACCTGCTGGGCCTGCACGTCACCTATGAGGACGAGGACGCGATCTACCTGCGTTCCTTCGAGGAGTTCATCCACCACAACCTGGTGCTGCGCAAGGGCCCCGTGGCCGCAGCCGCCGCATTCGCCTACCGGGTCCGCTCCCCCGAGGATGTGGACAAGGCCGAGGCCTACTTTGCCGAAATGGGCTGCCGCACGGAACGCCGCAAGGACGGCTTCGCCCGCGGGATCGGCGACGCGGTCCGGGTGGAGGACCCGCTGGGCTTCCCCTATGAGTTCTTCTACGAGGTGGAGCACGTGGAACGCCTCACCCAGCGCTACGACCTCTACAGCGCCGGCGAACTGGTCCGGCTGGACCACTTCAACCAGGTCACCCCCGACGTCCCGCGCGGCCGGAAGTACCTGGAGGACCTGGGCTTCCGGGTCTCCGAGGACATCAAGGACTCCGACGGCGTCACCTACGCGGCCTGGATGCACCGCAAGCAGACCGTGCACGACACCGCCCTCACCGGCGGCGACGGGCCGCGGATGCACCACATCGCCTTCTCCACCCACGAGAAGCACAACATCATCCAGATCTGCGACAAGATGGGCGCGCTGCGGATCTCGGACCGGATCGAGCGCGGACCCGGGCGGCACGGCGTGTCCAACGCCTTCTACCTCTACATCCTGGACCCCGACGGCCACCGCGTGGAGATCTACACCCAGGACTACTACACCGGCGATCCGGACAACCCCACGGTGACCTGGGACGTGCACGACAACCAGCGCCGCGACTGGTGGGGCAACCCCGTGGTCCCGAGCTGGTACACCGAGGCCTCCCTGGTCCTGGACCTCGACGGCAAGCCGCAGCCGCTCGTGATCCGCACCGACAGCAGCGAGATGGCCGTCACCGTCGGCGCCGACGGTTTCGCCTACACCCGTGAACCAGGCGAGGAGCGCGGCTTCAAACTCGGCTCCCAGCTCTAGATCACCTAACTGACTCGCAGTCGTTGTCGTTTCAGCCCGCAAAACGACAACAACTGCGAGTCAGTTGGGGTCATGCGGCCGCCCGGTTTCGGCGCTGGAGGACGACGGCGGCTGCCGCGCCGAGCAGGAACAGCGCCGCCGCGGCGCAGACCGGAACCAGGAACGCGGCCGAATAGCCGGAGTTCTGTGCCAGCTGGCCGGCGATGGACGAGCCCAGCGCTGTGCCGGCGACAATGCCGCTGGCCAGCGCCGTCATCACCGTGCCAAGTTTCCCCTCCGGGGCCACGACGCCGCCGATCGCGAACACGGTGACCATCAGCGGACCCACCGGCAGGCCCAGGACCAGCAGCACCAGGATCATCGGCAGCGCCGTCGAGGGCAGGAGCAACAGGGCCGCGAGCCCGGTCATCAGCGCCGCGCAGGCCAGCCAGCGGGCGTTGACGCTGAACCGCCGCGGCCAGTACGCCACGGAGAGCGCCGCGGCGGCGGAGCTCAGGCCCATCACCGCGTAGAGCAGTCCGGCCAGCTCGGACGTGGCGAAGCTCGCCGCGAAGGAACTGAGCGAGGTCTGGGTCGAGCCGAAGAAGGTGCCCATGCAGACCATGGCCAGGACCGGCAGCCCGACGGCGGCGAAGGTTGCCGCGCGCTGCCCGGTGGTGAGGGCTCTCCGTTGCTGCCGGGCGGCGGCCGAGACCGCGCGGCTCCGTGCCGGGGTGCGCGGCACCGCACAGTGCGTCGGGTGCACGGCGAACGCGGGAACCAGGGTGAGGGTGAGCGCGGCGGCCAGCGCGAGCGGCAACCAGGGGCTGAGGAGGCTGGCGAGGATGCCCACCAGCGCCGGGCCCAGCACAAAGGTCAGCTCGTCGGCCGTGCTCTCATAGGACAGGGCCGTGTCCAGGTCTTCCGCGTGTCCGCCGCCGCGGGAGCTCAGCGCCATCCAGCGGACCCGTGCCAGCGGGCCGACCTGCGGGCAGCTGGCGCCCGCCACGAAAGCCGCAGCAAGCACCGGCACGGCGGCGGCCAGCTCCCGGCCGCCCGGGACCAGGTATGCGGCGAGGATCAGGGCGGTCACGGCGACCGCGTTGAAGACGGCGGAGAAGAGCAGGACGGGGCGCTGGCCCAGCCGGTCGGCGAGGGCGCCCAGCACCGGGGCCCCGAGTGCCGAGCCGATGCCGACGGCGCCGGCCGCGGCGCCGCCCACGGCATAGGAGTCGGTGACTGCAGTGACGAGGGTGAGGGCGCCGACGGTCAGCATGGCCAGCGGGAGACGGGCGAAAAGCCCCAGCGGGATGAAACTCCGGCCGGCGAGCAGGGGCAGCCGGGCAAAGCGGCCGCCGCTGCGGGCTGCCGCGGGCGCACCGGAAAGGGACGTCGTGGAAGACGGTGAAGGGTTCATGATTTCCGGGTTCGTTCGATAGTGCGCATCGTCCCTCCTCCCGATGCGCGCGACCCGGTAACCCTCCGATTATACCCGAGCCGGCGGGCCTCAGGCCGGAGTGTCGTCGGAGATGTGCAGGGTGGATCCGTTCCGGCCCTTGACCACCTGGAGCTGGGTGGTGATCCGCTGCTTCATTTCCGCGACGTGGCTCACGAGGCCCACGACCCGGCCGCCGTCGCGGAGCCCTTCGAGCGCGTCCATGACCTGTTCGAGGGACTGTTCGTCGAGGCTGCCGAAGCCCTCGTCCACGAAGAGGGTCTCAATGTCCACCCCGCCGGATTCCATTTGCACCACGTCCGCGAGGCCGAGGGCCAGGGCGAGCGACGCCATAAAGGACTCGCCGCCGGAGAGCGTGGCGGTGTCGCGGCGCTGGCCGGTCCACTGGTCCACGACTTCGAGGCCCAAGCCGGATTTTTGCCCGCGGGCTGCCTTGGCGTCGGTGTGTTGCAGGGTGTAGCGGCCGTCGCTCATGCCGATCAGCCGCTCCGAGGCCGCAGCCGCCACCTGTTCCAACCTGGCCGCGAGCACGTAGCTGTTCAGGCTCATCCGGTAGTTGTTGTCTCCGCCGCCGCGGGCCGCCTCGGCCACGGCGGTCCACAGCGCTGCCCGATCCCGGGGCTCCCGGCCGGCAGCCGCGTGCTCTGCATACTCGGCGGAGATCCGGCCCAGGGTCTGCACCGACTTCCCGGCGAGCCCGGAGGCCAGTACAGCCTCCCGGGCCTTGCGTTCCGCCGACGCACACTCGGCCCGGAGCTGATCGAGAACGGCGCCGTCCACAGGGCCGTCCGCGGCCAGCTCCCGGGCGGCCAAGGCGAGTTCCTCACCGGCAAAGAGTTCCGTAAGCCGGGCGGCTTCGTCCTGCCCGGCACGGACGGCGGCCTCCAACCCGGCCGCATCCGGTGCCGGCAGGAGCACCGAACGGGCCGCGTCCGCCGACTCGAAGCCGGCGTCCGGGAGGGCCCGCTCAAGCTGGGCACGCGCATCGGTAGTCCGCGCGCGGGCCTGTTCAAGGCTGCCGGCGGCCGCGTCGGCGCTTTCGAGCAGGGCCGTCGTTTCGCGAACGGAGACGAGGCGCTTGCCGAGGCTCGCGTGCCCGGCGCGCAGGCCCGCCAAGGCGGCCTCAAGGCCCTCGACCTGTCCGAGGACCTCGCTGATGGTGGATTCGGTCTGGGCGATCCCGGAAGCGGCCGCCGTCCGGGCCTGTTCCGCGGCCAGGATCTCCTCGTCCAGCTCCGAACGCCGGGCCCGGTTGGCCGCCAGCTCTGCGGCGGCGCGGGTGGCTTCGGCCGACCGCTCTTTCGCCAGTGTGGCCTCTCTGCGGGCCACGTCAGGCTCGGTGTCGCCGCCCTGGGCTGCCAGCACGGCGAGGTCCTGCTGGGCTTCGCCGAGTTCACGCTCCAGCGCCGACAGCACAGCCTCGGCCGCCTCGGCGTCCTCCTGCGCAGTCTTTTCAGCCTCGGCGATGGCCAGCGCGGACGCCGCGGCCGGAGCGGGGGCGGGGTGCTCGGCGCTGCCGCAGACCGGGCACGGCTGGTCCGGGAGCAGCTGGGCCGCGAGTTCCGCGGCGGCATTGGCGAGCCGCTCCTCCCGGAGGTCCAGCCAGCGCTGCCGGCGGTCCTGGTGGCTGTCGCGGGCCACGCGGTGGCGGTCGGTGATCCGTGCGCAGTTCTCCGCGGCGGAAGCGTGGCGGGCCACGATGGCGACCAGCTCTTCCGCGGCGGCGGCTTCCTTGGTGCGCAACTGGACTTCGGCGGCAAGTTCTTCGAGCGGAGCCAGAGCGGCAAGGAGTTCGGCGGTTTCGGCGCGCAGGGCGTCGAGGGTTGCGGCGCCGGATCGGCTGGCCGTGTGCAGTCCGTCCAGGGTGAGCTGCAGTTCGGCGCTGCGGCCGATCAGGACGGCAAGACGGTCCTCGTCCGGCAGCCGTTCCTCCAGGACGGCACGGAGGGAGCGCAGCCGGCCGAGCTCGCTCCGCAGCACTGATCCTTCGAGAAGCGACTCGCCGGCCGGTCCGTCGGAACCCGGAGGCGCGGCAGGCAGCGCGGCCAGCTCCGGGTCGGTGAGCGCCGCGGCCCGCAGTTCCGCAGCCGCGCCGGCGGCGGCCGCGGCCGCGCGTTCCTCGGCCGCCTCGGCACTGTCTACCGCCTGCAGCTGGCCGCCAAGCACTTCGGCTTTCCGGTGCTGTTCCAGTAATGCGGTCTTCTTCCGCAGCTCCGGGGCTGCCGCTTCGGCGGCGGCGCGGCGGCGCTCGGCCGCCGCAAGTCTTGCCTGCCGCGCGGCGCGCGCCGCCGTGCCCTCGAGAAGGGCGGCCAACTCGGCGCCGACCCGCTCGGACTCGACCGCGGCGGCCTGGCGTTCCCCGGCGGCCGAGCCGGCGCTGGCCTCAAGCCAGGCCAGCAGCTGGTCGGCGTCGTCGCGGCCGGGTGCCCCGTCCAGCTCGACGCCCAGGCCCGCGGTTTCCGCTTCGGCTTGGGCCAGCAGCAGTTCGAGCTTGTTGTTGAGGCTTTCCACCTCGGTGCGGGCCGCGGCGGCGCGCCGGCCCAATTCCTGTTCCACCGCTTCGAAGCGCTGGGTGCCGAAGAGGCTTTGGAGCAGCACCAGCCGGTCGGAGGCCTTGGAGCGCAGGAAGGCAGCGAAGTCGCCCTGGGGCAGCATCACCACCCGGGTGAACTGCTCCCGGTCCATGCCCAGCAGGGCGGTGATTTCCGCACCTGCCTCGTCGTTGCGGCCGGACTTTTCCAGCCACTCGCCGTCGATCCGTTCCCGCAGCAGGGTGTTGGCCTTCTGCTCGGTGAACCCGTTCTTGCCCCGGGCGCTGGGCTTGTTCCAGGCGGGCGTCCGGGAAACTTCGAAGTGCCTGCCCTGGGCCGAGAACTCGCAGGTGACTCGCGGCTCGGCGGCGGGGTCCGCGTGGTCGCTGCGCAGCCGCTTGCCCTCCTGCCGGGCGCCGGGCACGGAGCCGTAGAGGGCAAAGCAGATGGCGTCCAGGACGCTGGTCTTTCCCGCGCCGGTGGCGCCGTTGAGCAGGAAGAGACCGTGCCTGCTGAGCCGGTCGAAGTCGATGTGCTCCGTGCCGGCGAAGGGGCCGAACGCGGAAATTTCCAGGCGGTGGATCCTCACCGGGAAACCCCTTCCAGTCGGACGGCTTCGAGGGCTTCGGCCAGGACTCCGGACTCGGCCTCGTCGGCGGCGCGGCCGCGGACATGTTCCAGGAACCCGCAGCAGATCGAGAGGTCGTCCCCGGCCTGGGCCAGCCGGCTGCTGTAGCTGGTCTTGGCCGAGGCTTCGGCGCCCTCGGGGTCGAAGCCCAGGACGAGGGTGTCGGGAAAACGCGCCCGCAGCCGTTCCATGGCCTGGTTCGGGCGCTGCGCGTCGGTCAGCGTGATCTGGCAGTAGGCGCCTTCGGCCCAGGCGAACGCCTCGTCGGTGAGCAGCTCGTCCAGTTTGCCGCGCAACGTGGCGAGGCGGCGGGGCGCTTCCCACAGGACTTCCGTGACGGCGGTGACGCCGGTGGCGTCGACGTCGATCAGCCAGCCGCCCTTCTGGTGCTTCGCTTCGGAGAACGAGTAGGCCAGCGGTGAGCCCGAATAGCGGACGGCGGACGAGAGTGACTGCCGGCCGTGCAGGTGGCCCAGCGCGGTGTAGCTGAAGCCGTCGAAGAGGTCCAGCGGCACCGCGCCGACCCCGCCGATGCTCAGGTCCCGTTCACTGTCGGAGCTGATGCCGCCGCTGGCGAAGGTGTGGTCGAGCACCACCGAATGGACGGTCCGGGTCTTGGACCGGGCCGCGATGTCGGCGCGGACCAGCCCGGTGGCGGCGCGGGTCACCTCGAAGTGGCTGGCGGTCTCGACGCCCAGCTGCGCGGCGACCAGCCGCGGCTCCAGCCAGGGGATGCCGTAGATCGCCAGCACCGGTCCGTTGTCCTCGTCCGCGCCGGCGCCATTCGCCCCGGCGTCGTTCGAGAGCGGGAGCAGCAGCGGGGTATCCAGCTCGGCAAGCCGGGTGCGCAGGTGCACTCCCCCGCGTTCGAGCAGGCGGGAGGCAAAGCCGAGCCGGATGGCCGAGTCGTGGTTGCCGCTGGTCAAAACCACCTTCGCCCCGGCGCCGCTGAGCCGCACCAGTGCGTCGTCGAGCAGGCCCACGACGTCGACGCCGGGCAGCGCACGGTCGTACACATCACCCGCGATGAGGACGACGTCGACCGACTCTTCGCGGACGACGCCGACGAGTTGGTCGATAAAGGCGCGCTGGGCGTCAAGCATCCCGACGCCGTGGAACGACCGGCCCAGGTGCCAGTCCGAGGTGTGCAATAACCGCATGCCACTACGCTATCGGCTGCCACCGACACTATTGCGCACCGGCCCGGCGCCAGGGGTGACAGACGTTACAGGGTGCGCTTGTCGAAGAAGTCGCGGGCCTCATCCGCGGGCGTCGCGGAAGTCGCCGGCGCTGCGGGTACGGCGTCCCCCGCGTCGGCCGCGTTGTTGGGCTCGCCGGGCTCGTCAAGACTGTCGTCGTCGACGTCGGCATACCCGCTGGTCCCCTCCGGGCCGCMGGATACCGCGCCGGCCCGCACCGAGGTGCTCGCGAACCCCCGGAACACCAGCCCGGCAACCGCGGCGCCGACCAGCGGGGCCACCCAGAAGAGCCACAGCTGGCCCAGGGCGTCCGGGCTGCTGAAGAGCGCGGAAGCCGTGGCACGCGCCGGGTTGAACGGGGCGTTCCCGATGCTCTGGCCCAGCTGCAGCAGCACGGCCATGCTCAGGCCGACGGCGAAAGGCGCAGCGGCCTTTGCCGGGTTGCGTCCCGCGGTGGTGCCGAGATAGACCGCCACCAGCAGGGCGGCACCGAGCACCTCGACCAGCAGTACACCGGCCATCGGAGCCTGGATGACCGAGCGGCTGTCAAAACCCGCCGCGACCGTGTCGAAGGCCGTCTGCGTGCCGTTGAGTTTGGGAACCGTGCGCAGCACGCCGAACAGCGTCAGCGCCCCGAGCACGGCGCCCACCAGCTGCGCGCCAAGGTAGGCCGCGGCGTCGAGCGGCCTGATCCGGCCGGCGATCGCGTTGCCCACCGTGACCGCGGGGTTGAAATGGCCGCCGGACAGGTAGCCGAAGGCCAGCATGGCCGCCGTGAGGGCCAGGCCCGCCGCCAGCGAGGCGGACATCGGGTTGTACTGCGGAACGGCGAACAGCGGCACGCCCAGGCCCACCACCACGACGAACAGGGTCCCCAGAGCCTCGGCGGACAGCCGGGCGATGAGGCCCGGCTGTCGGTCATCGGGTACGAGGGCCGGCTGGGCGACGTCCGGCTCGGAGGCGTGCACTGGCTTGGTCATGGCGCGGAAATCCTTTGGCTGGGGGTCATGGTCTGCTTGGAGTCTGCCAGCGGGGGCTGGGTGTTCGCTGGAGCCCCGCCGTGCCGGGCGGCGGCTACGTCCCGAGCGCAATCGCCGCCACCGTACTCGCGGCGAGCGCCAGGACAGCCGCCGTCGCGCTGATCATCAGCGCCGCCGGGGCCGCGTCGGTGGAGCTGCGCAGCTGCCGGGAGCGCACCCGGACGCAGACAAAGAGGACCACCGTGGACCCGAGCGCCGCTGCGGCACACAGGCCGAGGGAGTCGAAGCGGCCGGCGGCCTGGTCCCCCGGGCCGGACAGCGCCCAGGTGCGCCAGATGAACAAATCCGCGACGACGAGGGCCAGCAGCGTCCGGCCCCAGGCCAAAGTCGTGCGTTCCGGCTGCAGCCCGGGGCCCTGCGGCGGTACGGTCACCGTGCGATCAAGATCAGGATGGCGATAGTGAGCGCGGCGATGGCGACGCCGACGGTCATGACCAGCATCAGCCCGGAGTAGGGCAACTCCCGGTTGTTGCGCATCGCGGCTTCCATTCGGCCCCAGCGGTGGTAGGCCAGCGCGGCCAGTCCGGCGCCGAGGACCGCCAGCACGACGCAGATGGCGATGCGCACCGGCCCCGGGGCGATGTTGGGCGCCAGCTGATCGATGGCGAGCGCGCCGGCGATCAGGGCCAGAGAGGTCCGTACCCAGGCCAGGAAGGTCCGCTCGTTGGCCAGCGTAAACCTGTAGTCGGGCGTGCTGCCGGTCTTCCGCCACGCTGGTTCGCGCATCACTCTCCCTTGTCCGTCCTTTGTCCGGGGCCGCGGCCATGACGAACCTGGCACCACCAGCACCCTACCCGTCTCAGCCGGGCGCCGCGTTCCCGTGCGGGCCGGGCACCGGGGTAAATTTGGAGGTATGAGCATTGAGCCCGGCAGCACCCCGGCGGCGGCCCCGGCGCCGTCCCATGAGTCCCGCATCCACGGCTGCCTGCTGGGCGGCGCGCTCGGGGATTCGCTGGGCTACGCCGTCGAATTCGCGAAAATCGACGAGATCCGCGCCACCTACGGCCCGGAAGGACTGCGGGACTTCACCGGGCTCGCCGGCGTCAGCCACTTCTCCGACGACACCCAGATGACTCTGTACACGGTGGACGGTCTGCTGGAGGCACTCGAGTGGGCCAACTCGGGCGTGGCGGCGGACACGAATGCCTGCCTCTGGCTTGCCTACCTGCGCTGGCTCGGCAGCCAGGGCGAGGCACTCCCTGACTCCGCCCCCTTCCAGCCGCCGCGCTGGATAGACAGCCACGCTGTGCTCCGGCACCGCCGCGCCCCGGGCAATGCCTGCCTCAGCGGCCTCGCCACCGGGGAAATGGGAACCGTGTACCGGCCGGTCAACCCGGAGTCCAAGGGTTGCGGCACGGTGATGCGTTCGGCGCCGTTCGGCCTCATCCCCTACGTCCCGGCGGACGCGGTCTACAAGATGAGTGCGGACGCGGCGTCGCTGACCCACGGGCACCCCGCGGCCCGGCAGAGCGCCGGCGTGTTCAGCCTGCTGATCCATGCGCTGGTCAGCGGCAAGGACCTGCATGAGGCGGCTGGCGCCGCGCTCTCGCAGCTCCAGGACGGCGCGCTGCCGAAGGGTGAGGAGCCCGATCCGGCCCTGGTCGACCGCTTGACGGCGTCCCTGCGCCTGGCCGCGGCGGCAGCGCCCGGGGCCGGAAGCGGAGGTTCCGGGGGCCTGCTCGGCGCGGAGGAACTGGTGCGGGAACTGGGCGAAGGCTGGGTTGCCGAGGAGGCACTCGCCGTCGGCGTGTATGCCGTGCTGGCCACCGCACCGGCGACGACGGCGGCGGCCGCCAGCCCCGAGGAGCACTTCCGGGCAGCGATCGCTGTGGCGGTGAACCACAGCGGCGACAGCGATTCGACCGCCTCGATCGCCGGGAACATCCTGGGCGCGCACTACGGCGAGGAATGCCTGCCGGCGGACTGGCTGGCGGCCCTCGAGGCCCCCGACGTCATTCGGGGCATGGCCGCACGGCTGGCGGCGGTTACGGGCGCCTGAGCGAAATGTTGTTGCAGGCTTCGCAGACATCCTCGGGGATGAGTCCGCGGCGCTGCAGCAGCCCGAAGATCGCACAGCCGAGGCAGAAGCCGGCGAAGGCCTCCAGCGAGGCGGCGGCGATCAGGGCCACGAGCAGGACCCAGGCCACCGGCGCCAGGCCCGCGGCGAAAAGGATGGCAGCCGCCGTGGACAGGGCCGCTCCGATGCCCTGGGCGAAGCGCTTCGGTGGCCCGGGAACCAGCCGCTTCTTGCCCAGCAGCGGAGTCAGGACCTTGACCGAGAGCACGCCGAAGGGCGAAATCCGCGGCCCGAACAGCACCCGCAGCCAGAATCCGGCGGCGATGACCGCCAGCCCCCAGCCGGAGCCGGTCAGGAGGGTCACGAGGGACAGCAGCACCACGAGAGCTGCGGTAATCCGCGCGGAGTACTCGTTCACCGGATTGGGAAAGGCAAAGACCTTGGCCCAGTCGATTCCGCCGTGCCGGTCAGCGGCGGGAGCCTCTGCTGCGCGGGCGGGTGAAGAGATCAGTTTGCTCATCGTTCAAGGCTAGGAGCGGACCGATCCCGGGCGAAATGATTGTTGCGCCGTATGACCTAGCGCCTACGTCAGGGAGTGAACGTGGCCGCCCACCATCTGCAGGAACTCCCCCTCCGAGAGGACCTCGATCCGCTGGCCGCGGTCATGCAGTTCCAGGACCCGGCGCGCCTTGCCGGTCAGCCGGCCCGAACGCAGGTCGGCCGCGACGAAGCCGTCCCCCACCACCAGCACCGTGGTGCGGGCGGTGACGCGGCTCTCGGGCCGGGCCCCCAGTTCGGCGGAGCGCAGTTTTGCCTCAGGCCGCGGAATCGCGAGTTCTCCGGTGAACACCACGGTCTGTCCGAACAGGGGGTGGTCCGGTTCGGCCCCGGCGTTGGGCACGGGGTTGGCGCCCTCGTCCGGCCAGCCGGGACGGAACGGCCGGGTGGCCGGAGCCGCGCCCTGTCCGGCGGCGAGCGCCTCGAGGGCGGACCTGGTGGCCTTGGAGAGCGGGTCGCGCCGCGGATCGAAGGCAGGCTGGCGGGACACGGCCAGCCCCAGCGAGAGGTACAGTTCCGCGATGCTGGCGGCGCCGTTGCGGGCCGCGATGTCGATCAGGATGCCGGCGCAGGCCCGGGCGTCCTCGGCGGCGTCGTGGTGGTTGAGCAACGGCACGCCGGCCTCCTCGGCGGCGTACGGCAGCGAGTTGGACACCAGCGAGTAGCAGCGCCGGGACAGCATCACGGTGCAGACGTAGTCGTAGGCGGGGCCGGGCAGCCCGGAGACCTCCAGGCCGGAACGGATCACGCCCAGGTCGAAGGCGGCGTTGTGGGCGGCCAGCACGTCGTCGCCAATGAAGGCACCGATCTCGGGAAACAGTTCACCGAAGCGCGGCAGGCCGGCGACCTGCTCGGGCCGGATGCCGTGGATGCGGACGTTGTGGTGGTCGAAGGCGTCGTGGTTCGCGGGCGGCCGCATCAGCCAGGAGGCCTCCTCGACGACGACGCCGCCGCGCACCTTGCTCAGGCCGACGGCGCACGGCGAACCGCGGAAGCCGTTCGCAGTCTCGAAGTCGATCGCTGTAAAGTCCAAACCCACGCTCCAACTTTAGCGCCGGAACCGGCTGCACCCGGTCAAGTACCCTAGATAGGTGAACCCTTACACCCTGCACGACTTCGCCGTGACCACCTTCGGAGGCGCCGGACCGGTCCAGCCGCACCTGGCCTCGTTCCTGCCCGACTGGCTTAACCCCCAGGTTTTCCTGGCCGACCCTGCCCTCGCGCCGTGGGTCGTGGTCCTGGTCTGCGGCATCATCTTCGCCGAAACCGGGCTGCTGATCGGCTTCTTCCTGCCCGGTGACTCGATGTTGTTCACCGCCGGGCTGCTCGTCGCGACGGACACCATCAAGTTCAACATCTGGGCGTTTGCCGCGCTGATCGTCGTTGCCGCGATCATCGGCAACCAGGCCGGCTACCTGATCGGTTCCAAGGCCGGTCCGGCCATCTTCAACAAGCCAGATTCCAAGCTGTTCAAGCGCGAGAACGTCGAGAGCGCCCACGCATTCTTCGAGAAGCACGGCGGCAAGGCGCTCATCCTGGCCCGTTTCGTCCCCATCATCCGGACCTTTGTCCCGGTGATCGTCGGCGTGGCCCAGATGAGCAAGCGCAAGTTCTTCATCTACAACGTGATCGGCGCCGTGCTGTGGGGCGGCGGCGTGACCCTGCTGGGCTACCTGCTGGGCGACAAGGTGCCGTGGGTCCGGGACAACCTGGACATCATCTTCATCGCGATCGTGCTGCTCTCGGTCATCCCGATCGGCATTGAAGTGATCCGTGGCCTCATCGCCAAGCGCCAGGCCGAAAAGTACGGCACCGGGCTGGTCGAGGAATTCATCGAGGAGCACGAGCCCGAGGAAGAGCGCAAGACCCCGTAGCCCCCGGTTCTCCCCGGCCGCTGCGCTCCCCGCCTTTGCCCAAAAGGATGACGCCCCACACTGTGGGGCGCCATCCTTTTACGTTGTCCAGCGCAGACGCTATCCAGCGCAGAGACGCTACCGGCCGGCCAGGGCCTCCACGATCGCCGGCAGCAGCGCCCGGAACGCATGGCCGCGGTGGCTGATCGCGTTTTTCTCCGCCGGGCTGAGTTCAGCGCAGCTGCGGTCCAGGCCGCTTGGCTGGAGCACCGGATCGTAGCCGAAGCCGCCCGCCCCGCGCGGTTCCCGCAGCAGCGTGCCTTCCAGCTGGCCGTACTCCACCACTTCGCGCGCTTCCTCGCCGGCCAGGCCAGGCACGGCGAGTGCCGCCGCGCAGACAAAGGCCGCGCCGCGGTATTCGTCAGGCACGTCGGAAAGCTGGTCCAGCAGCAGCTGCAGGTTCGCGGCGTCGTCCCCGTGCCGGCCTGCCCAGCGGGCGGAGAAGATGCCCGGGGCGCCGCCCAGGACGTCGACCGCCAGGCCTGAGTCATCGGCGATCGCGACGAGGCCCGTGGCCTCCGCCACCGCCCGGGCCTTGAGCAGCGAATTCTCCGCGAAGGTCACGCCGGTCTCGACGACGTCGGGGGCACCGACGGCGCCCGCGTCCACCACCTGCGTGTCGACGTCGAGTCCGGGCAGCTGGCCGCGCAGCAGTTCGCGCAGTTCCCGCAGTTTGCCCTGGTTGTGGGTCGCGAGTACCAGGACCGGCGGGTTCGGCTGGTTGCCTGACGGGGCGCCGCTCACGGGGCCTCGGCCAGGGTTTCGCGCTGGATGGCGGCGAGCTGCTCCGTGCCGAGCAGGGCCAGGTCCAGCAGCTTGTTGAGCTCGTCGCGGTCGAATGGCGCGCCCTCGGCGGTGCCTTGGACCTCGACGAACTTGCCCGATCCCGTGACCACGACGTTCATGTCGGTCTCGGCGCGGACATCCTCCACGTACGGCAGGTCCAGCATCGGCACGCCGTCAATGATGCCCACCGAGACGGCCGCGATGGTGTCCACCAGCGGCTGGGCGTTGCGGGCGATCAGCTTGTTCTCGCGTGCGTAGCGGATGGCTTCGGCGAGGGCGACGTATGCGCCGGTGATGGCGGCCGTGCGGGTGCCGCCGTCCGCCTGCAGGACATCGCAGTCCAGCACGATGGTGTTTTCGCCGAGGGCCTTGGTATCGATGATGGAGCGCAGCGAGCGGCCGATCAGGCGGGAAATCTCGTGCGTGCGGCCGCCGATCTTGCCCTTGACGGACTCGCGGGCGGAGCGGGTGTTGGTGGCCCGCGGCAGCATGGCGTATTCGGCGGTGACCCAGCCGCGGCCCTCGCCCTTGAGCCAGCGCGGCACGCCCTCGGTCAGCGACGCCGTGCAGAGCACCCGGGTGTTGCCGAACTCGATCAGGGCGGAACCTTCGGCCTGCTTGGACCAGCCACGGGTGATGCTGATCGGGCGGAGCTGGTCGGGCGTGCGGCCATCGGCGCGGATGACGGGGGCAGTAAGGGCTTCGGAAGTCATGCCTTCCAGCATATCGACTTGGCGGTGCGCGCCGCCCACGGCGTCAGTTCAGACGGTGTAGTGCACGCCCGCGACGGCGACGGCCACGTGCTGGCCGAAGACCTCCTTGGCCTCCGCCATCACCTTTGTCGGGGAGGTCCAGACCGGGATGTGGGTCAGCAGTAGCCTGCGCGCCCCGGCAGCCACGGCCGCTTCGCCGGCTCGCTTGCCGGTCAGGTGCACATCCTTGATGCCGTCGTCGCGGCCTTCCTCGAACGCTGCCTCACAGAGGAACAGGTCCGCGTCCCGGGCCGCGTCCTCGAGGCCGCCGCAGGAGTCGGTGTCCCCCGAGTAGCCCAGCACCCGGGTAACCGGGGTGCCGTCCTTGTCCGGTTCGGTGACCTCCACCCGCAGGGCGTAGGCCTCCTCGACCGGGTGGTTCACCGCGAACGGGGTCACGGTGAACGGGCCCATGGTCACGGGCTTGCGCTCGGACCAGTTGCTGAAGTCGAACTCCTCGTGCATGCCCGGGTCCAGATCCAGGCCGTAGGCCGTGGCCATCCGGTCCGCAGTGGCGGCGGGCCCCCAGACGGGGATCCGGCCGCGTCCCCAGCCGCCCGGCTTCCAGCGAACCGCGACGTGCAGCCCGCACAGGTCCATGCAGTGGTCCGGGTGCAGGTGCGTCAGGAAGATCCCGTCGATGTCCTCAAGGTCGGTGTACCGCTGGATGGCGCCAAGTGCTCCGCTGCCCAGGTCCAGCACAATCTTCCAGCTCCGCTCGCCGTCGTGCGCGGTCAGCAGGTAGCACGACGCCGGCGAGCCGGGTCCGGGAAAGGACCCGGTGCAGCCCACGATGGTCAGCTTCACAGGCCGGACCTCCGGAGGCCGGTCAGCGGCGGCGCGTCGGAGGCGACAAAATCGGTGGAGACGAAGTTGGAGATCCGCGGCCGGCCGGCGCCGGCCTGCGCGGCGGCGATCATTTCCGGGGTGATCCGGGCGAGGCTGCCGGTGGGGTACTGCGCGGCCACGTGGTCCACGTGGCGGACGCTGAGGACCTCGGGGCCGAGGAAACGGCGGGCGAGGTGCTCGAACTGCGCGGCGTCGCCGGTGGCGATGAAGTTGTACTCCGGGGCGGTCGTGCCGGTGCGCTCGAGGCCGCGCGAAGCGAGCGCACGGTACACGTCTTTGGCGGTTTCTTCCGCGCTGGAGACGAGCGTGACGTCCTCACCGAGGACGAAGGAGATCACACCGGTAAGCAGCGGGTAGTGGGTGCAGCCCAGCACCACGGTGTCCACGCCTGCCGCCGTGAGCGGGGCCAGGTATTCGCGGGCGACGGCGAGCAGTTCCGGCCCGGTGGTGATGCCGGCCTCCACGTAGGAGACGAAGGCCGGGCAGGCCACCGAGGTGATGTCCAGGTCCGGTGCTGCCGCAAAGGTGTCCTCGTAGGCGCGGGAGCCCACCGTGGCCGAGGTGCCGATCACGCCGATCCGGCCGTTGCGGGTGGCCGCGACCGCACGACGGACGGCCGGCTGGATCACTTCGATCACCGGGATCCCGTAGCGGGCGGTGTACCGTTCTCGCGCGTCGCGGAGCACGGCGGCGGACGCCGAGTTGCAGGCGATGGTGAGCAGCTTGACGCCGGAATCGACCAGTTCGTCCATCACGCCGAGCGCATTGGCGCGGACCTCGGCGATGGGCAGCGGACCGTACGGCCCGTGGGCGGTGTCACCGACGTACAGGATGGATTCGTTGGGCAGCTGGTCGATGATGGACCGTGCCACCGTGAGGCCGCCGACGCCGGAATCGAAGACGCCGATCGGGCGCTCCCCCGGCCGGGCATCCCCGGTGCTGCCCGCTGCGGTCTCCGCCGCAGCTTCCGCTGCCGGATCCGTGCTCGATGCTGAAGTCATGATTATTCGAGGATAGGGCTTTGCCATAGGCGCGGCCATCAGATTGTGTCGAGCGACTCGTGTCTAATGGGTCACACGGGCCTAGGCTTCGAGCGAGGCCAGCATCGCCTGGACCAGGGACTCCTGCAGCCAGGTAGTGAAGTTGTAGACCAGGGCCAGGTAGCTTTCGACGTCCTCAGCCTGCGACCAGTCCTGCATCCGGTGGACGTGCTCGGCGTCAGCGTCGTCCCGGATGTCGAGCCGCTCGGCGAGCACCAGCCGGACGTCGTTGAGCGCGGTGGACCAGTGCCGGGCGCCCGCGGGCGTCAGCACCAGCTCGTCCTTGTCCAGGCCAAGGGCTGCAGCCTTCAACGCGCCGATCTTGCTCTCCCGCAGCGAACGCTCGGTGTACCGGCGGAACTCCAGGGAGGCCTTGTCATCGTCCTTCATGACATTGGGCAGCAGCCGGCGCAGGGCGCGGTCCGACGGCTCGCGGGCTTCTGTGTCCAGCCCGACGAGCGCCGCCAGCGGATCCTGGTTGGCCCGTTCCTCCGGCTCCAGCATGGAAACGACGTCGTCGAAAAGACTGCGCAGCAGGTCCCGCTCGGCCGGCTCCAGGTAGCCCGTGATGCCCTTGAGTCCGTACTTGAACGCCTTAGCCACGTTTTCCCTTGCCCTTGCCTGATCCGTTGCCGCCGTGGCCGCTGCTGGCCTTCTCCACGGTGGCCCACAGGCCGTAGCCGTGCATCGCCACCGCGTGCTGCTCGACCTGCTCCTTGCTGCCGTGCGCCACGATGGAGCGGCCCTTTTTATGGACCTCCAGCATGAGTTTGTTGGCCTTCGCCTCGGAATAGCCGAAGTAGCTGCGGAAGACGTAGCTCACGTAGCTCATCAGGTTTACCGGATCATTCCAGATCACGAGGTTCCAAGGGATGTCCGGGGCGGTCAGGACGTCGGTCGACGACGCCGTTCCGGTCTGGGTGCTCTCCTGGGTGTCAGGGCCGAGCGCAACACTGAGGGTCATCTGTCCATTCTATGGGGAGGCTGGGCCCACACCGGCGAGGGCCCCGCGGCGAAGCGAAGCGAGACGTGGGAGCCGGTGGGGACTAGAGTGAATTTGTGAGCACCTCAGCTGGCTGGGACCATCCCCGCACGTCCCTGTACACCGACCACTACGAGCTGACCATGCTGCAGGCCGCCCTGCATTCCGGCGCCGCCCACCGCAAGTCGGTGTTCGAAGCCTTTGCGCGGCGACTGCCGGACGGCCGGCGCTACGGGATCGTGGCGGGCACCGGCCGGCTGCTGGAGGGGATCGCGGACTTCCGCTTCGGCGACGCCGAGATCGACTTCCTGCGCCGGACCAAGGTGGTCAACGAGGAAACCCTGGAGTACCTGGCCAATTTCTCCTTCTCGGGCGACATCTGGGGCTACGCCGAGGGCGAAGCATATTTCCCCAACTCCCCCATCCTGATCGTCGAATCCACCTTCGCCGAGGCCTGCATCCTCGAAACGTACATCCTCTCGATCCTCAACCACGACAGCGCCATCGCGTCCGCGGCCTCCCGCATGATCACGGCCGCTGGCACCCGCCCCTGCGTCGAAATGGGCTCCCGCCGGACGCAGGAGGAATCCGCCGTCGCGGCCGCACGCGCTGCCGTGATCGCCGGCTTCGACAGCACCTCAAACCTCGAGGCCGGCCGGCGCTACGGGATCAAGACGGTGGGCACCGCCGCCCACTCCTTCACCCTGCTGCACGACACCGAGCGCGAGGCTTTTGAGGCGCAGATCGCCTCGATGGGTGCCGGCACCGCGCTGCTCGTGGATACCTACGACGTCGAAGCGGCCGTCCGGACCGCCGTCGAACTGGCCGGCGACAAGCTGGGCGCGGTCCGGCTGGATTCCGGCGACCTCGTGGCGCAGGCGCAGTGGGTCCGGCAGCTCCTCGACCAGCTGGGCAACGAGAACACCCGGATCATCGTCACCTCGGACCTCGACGAATTCGCCATTGCCGCACTCCAGTCCGCCCCGGTGGACTCCTACGGCGTCGGCACCTCGCTGGTGACCGGCTCCGGCGCGCCGACGGCGAGCATGGTCTACAAGCTGGTCAGCCGCACCGACGACTCCGGCGCGTTCGTTCCGGTAGCCAAGGCGGCCAAGAACAAGACCAGCAAGGGCGGCCGCAAATACGCGCTGCGCAGGCTCAACGAGCGCGGCACCGCCAGCCAGGAAATCGTCGGCATCGGGCACCACCCGGACGACGACGGCAACGACCGGCAGCTGTTGCAGCAGTTCATCAAGAACGGCGAGCTGCTGCCCGGCTGGACCGGGCCCGAAGGCGTCGTTCGGGCGCGGCAGCGTCACGCCGACAGCATGAAGGAGCTCCCGGCCGTGGTCAACCGGCTCCAGCGCGGCGAAGCAGCCATCCCCACCATCTACGAGGAGGACTGAATGTCACGTGCCTTGATCATCGTTGACGTGCAGAACGATTTCTGCGAGGGCGGGGCGCTCCCGGTCGAGGGCGGAGCGGCCCTGGCGGCCGAGATCAGCGAATACGTCGACGCCCACCACGGGCAGTTCGACCACGTCGTGGCCACCCAGGACTGGCACATCGAGCCGGGCGCGCACTTCTCGGAGCAGCCCGACTTTGTCGACAGCTGGCCGCCGCACTGTGTCGCGGGCACCCGCGGCGCGGAGCTGCACCCGGACCTGGACACCGAATACATCCAGGCCTACTTCCGCAAGGGACAGTTCACCGCGGCCTACTCGGGCTTCGAGGGGCTGCTGGCCCCGGACGACGCCGTCCCCACCGGCGACCGTGCGCCCGGTTCGCTGCCGATGGGCGGCACCGTCGACGCCGGTGCCGCAGCCGGCAGTGATCTCGCCGCTGGCGAGGATGCCATCGGACTGGACGACTGGCTGCAGAGCCACGACGTCGAGGAAGTGGTGGTCGTGGGCATCGCCACCGACCACTGTGTGAAGGCCACCGCCCTGGACGCCGTCCAGGCCGGCTATTCCGTCACCGTGCCGCGCGGGCTCACGGTGGGGATCGCCGAGGATCTCGACGACGCCTTCGCCGAGATGGAGTTCGGCGGCGTCGACATCGCCTGAGCTCGTCGCCGCCTCGAGCCGCACAGTAGACTCGAAATCCTTGCCAGTAACGTCGGACCCGTAAATTCCCGGAGTACACCATGAAGAAGACCCTGACCGTCCTGATCGCTGCCGGTACCCTGCTCGGTGCAGCCGCCTGCACTGCCACCCCGCAGATGACCAGTGAGGAAACCTGCGCCCGCATCAAGACCATCACCTCGTCGCCGACGTCCAGCTCGGACAAGTTCGGCATGACGCGGCTGGCCAACCAGATCCGGCCCATCGAGGCGAAGGCCTCCGAGGAGTTGCAGGCCCCGCTGCAGTCGATCCTGGACTACCTGGATGAGGCCGCGAAGAAGGACACCGACTCGGCCAAGCTTGAGGAGCTGAAGGCCGAGTACACCGCGGCCGGCCAGAAATTCTCCCAGACCTGCGGCGCCGCCCAGTAAGGCAGGGGCAGCGGCATTAAAAGGGACCGGTTACCCCGGTCCCTTTTTTGTGGCGTGTTTTGCCCTGCGGGCCGGCGCGGCCGCAGCTTCCGGCGGCTACTTCCGGCCGATGAACCAGTCCTGAAGCTTCCGCAGCCGCGTCTGCAGCTGCTCTTCGTTGGCCTGGGCGACGGCCGGGCCGCCGCACACGGTCCGGAGCTTGGTGTGGATGACGCCGTGCGGGGTTCCGGTCCGGGCGGACCAGGCCGCGACGTTCTTGGCCAGCTCGGTGCGCAGGTCCATCAGCATTCGGTGGTCCGGCACGGCCGGCACGGCCTCGGCGGCGGCTTGGGGGGCCCGCTTGTTCTTGCGGTTGAGCTGTTCGTGCTGGCGCTGGCGCAGCAGGGTGCCGACCTGTTCGGCGTCGAGCAGGCCGGGAATCCCGAGGAAGTCCAGCTCGTCCTCCGAGCCCACCTCGCCGCCGGTCCCGAACTCGCCGCCGTCGAACAGCACGCGGTCGAAGGAGGCCTGCGAGTCGAGCGCCTCGAACTTGCCCTTCATCAGGGTGTCGGAGGCTTTCTCCTCGCGGTTCGCCTCGTCCATCAGCGAGTCCTCGGGATTGAACAGCCCGTCGGCGTCTTCCTTCTCCGGCCGGTCCAGGGCGTGGTCGCGCTCGGCTTCCATGGAGTTCGCCAGCGCCATCAGCTGCGGCACGGAGGGCAGGAACACCGAGGCCGTCTCGCCGCGCTTGCGGGCACGCACGAAGCGGCCCACGGCCTGGGCGAAGAACAATGGGGTCGACGTAGAGGTCGCGTAGACGCCGACGGAAAGCCGCGGGACGTCCACGCCTTCGGAGACCATACGGACCGCAACCATCCAACGCTTGTCGCCGGCGGAGAACTCCTCGATCTTGCTGGAGGCCTTCGCGTCGTCGGAGAGGATGACGGTGGGTGATTCGCCGGTGATTTTCTTCAACTGGCCGGCGTAGGCCCGCGCGTCGTCGTGGTCGGTGGCAATCACCAGGCCGCCGGCGTCGGGCACGGTGCGCCGCACCTCGCTGAGGCGCTTGTCCGCCCCGGCCAGCACGGCCGGGATCCATTCGCCGGCCGGGTTCAATGCCGTCCGCCAGGCCTGGGACGTGATGTCCTTGGTGACCGCGGCTTCGCCCAGGGAGGCGGCCATCTCGTCCCCGGCGCTGGTCCGCCAGCGCATCTGGCCGGAGTAGGCCATGAACATCACCGGGCGGACCACATGGTCGCGGAGGGCCTTGCCGTAGCCGTAGGTGTAGTCGGCCTTGGAGCGGCGGATGCCGTCGCGGTCCTCGGCGTACTCGACAAACGGGATCGGCGAGGTGTCCGAACGGAACGGGGTACCCGTCAGGGACAGGCGCCGGGCCGCGGGATCGAAGGCCTCGCGCAGGCCGTCACCCCAGGACAGCGCTTCGCCGCCGTGGTGGATTTCGTCGAGGATCACCAGCGTGCGCGCCGCCTCGGTCTTGGCCCGGTGCAGCATCGGCTTGCTGGCCACCTGGGCGTAGGTGACCGCGACGCCGATGAAGCCGCGGCCGTGCTGGCCGTCAGCGTTCTTGAAGTTCGGGTCGATCGCGATGCCGACCTTCGCGGCAGCGTCGGCCCACTGGCGCTTGAGGTGGTCTGTCGGGGCCACAATCGTCACCCGGTTCACCACGCCGGCCTCGATCAGCATCGAGGCCACGCGCAAAGCGAACGTGGTCTTGCCGGCTCCGGGGGTGGCGACCGCCAGGAAGTCCTTGGGGTGGCTGCCGAAGTAGCTGTCCAGCGCTTCCTGCTGCCAGGCGCGCAGCTTCGGGGCGGTACCCCACGCGGCCCGCTCGGGATACGCGGGCGGCAGCACGGGTCCGCCAAAGAGTGTCTCTGTCACTTAGGAGTCCTCCCCTCCGCGCACGTCAGCCGGTTCCGGAGAAACCCAATTAAGCACAAAAACACCAATCTTTTTCGGATGAACCGGACAGCAGGAACGCGGCGGATCCCGCAGCGCGGGGCGGCAGCGCCGGCACGGCGCCGGCAGCCCCAACGGACCCAGCCCGCTGCGGGTGGCCTAATTCGATGGTTCTATTTCCCGGAGTCTCCGCCGTCGCCGCCCGGGCGGAGGCCCTCGTAGACCTCTTTGCACTCCGGGCAGACCGGGAACTTCTTCGGATCCCGGCCCGGCGTCCACACCTTGCCGCAAAGGGCAATGACGGGTTCGCCCGACAGCGCGGATTCCATGATCTTTTCCTTGCGCACGTAGTGCGAGAAGCGCTCCCGGTCGCCCGGCTCCACTTCCTGGCGCAGTTCCTCGCGCTCAATCGTAGCCGTCGACGTCCCGGCTCCGGAGAGCTCACGCATCGGGTCGTTTTCCAAAGGACTCGTCATGGGATCCGTCATGCTGGTCATGACATCCATCTTAGCCGCTGGTGCGGACGGAATCTCGACGGCGGATTCCGGCGTGGGACGGATTGCCGTCGTTACAGGCCCTGCCAGCGCGGCTTGCCGTCGAAGCTGTGCCGGTAGTAATCGGCGAGTCGGAGCGAGGAGGCCGCCGCCTCGTCCAGGAGGACGGTGACGTGGGGATGCAACTGCAGGACCGACGCCGGGCAGATGGCGGCCACCGGTCCCTCGGCGAAGTCGCGGACGGCCTGTGCCTTCTGCGCGCCGGTGGCGAGGAGGATCACATGCCGGGCGTCCAGGATGGTCCCGAGGCCCTGGGTGAGGACGTGGTGCGGCACCTCAGCCAGGCTCCCGAAAAAGCGGGCGTTGTCCCGCCGCGTCTGCTCGACCAGGGTTTTGATCCGGGTCCGGGACGCGAGCGAGGACCCCGGTTCGTTAAAGCCGATGTGGCCGTCCGTGCCTACCCCGAGGAGCTGGAGGTCGACTCCCCCGGCGGCCCGGATCGCGTCCTCGTACGTCCGGCAGGCCGCGGGAATGTCGCCGGCCTCCCCCTCGGGTCCGCGGACGTTGTCCGGGCTGATGTTCACGCGGCCGGCGAATTCGCGCCGGATGACTTCGCGGTAGGACTCGGGGTGCCCCGCCGGGAGCCCGACGTACTCGTCCAGGATGAAGGCCCGGGCACGGCTGAAGTCGAGGCCGCCGCGCTCATGCCGCTGTGCGAGCTCCTCGTACACCGGCAGCGGCGACGATCCGGTGGCCAGGCCCAGGACGGCGTCGGGCTTGCGCCGCAGCAGGGCCTCGATCGCGTCGGCGGCGAGCGCGGCAATCGGCCTGCTGCCGGCAAGGATCACGACTTCCATGACGGCAGGCTATCCCACTCCGGCCCGCATGGGCCCGGGCCGTCAGACCCGGTCAGCGGTTGACGGCCAGCTGCGCCAGCAGTTCCGGGGTGCGCGAATCAAACCATTTGCCGCCCAGCCGCACCCCGGCGATGAACAGCGCGAAGCCCAGCACCGGGCCGAGGAGCAGGCAGATCCAGCCCGGCACGGCGCTGCCGCCCGCGAGCTGCAGCGCCACCAGCGCCAGCTCCGGGCTCACCAGCAGCAGCAGCACCGCCATGCCGCCGAACTGCACGGCAAGGGTCTGTGCCACGTTGCCCGGCGGCTTCTTGAACGGGCTGTCGCCGGGCAGCGGCACGGGCACGGTGTAGCGCGCCGAGACCACGGAGGACAGACCCAGCCCGGTGAACAGCACCCCCAGGGCCAGGCCCAGGATGCCGGGCAACAGCGACCAGTCGCCGGTGAAGAACATCGGCAGGACGCTGAAGGCCAACACGACGGGCAAAGCGAAGACCAGGCACGCCACGGCCCTTCCGAGCCTGTCGTGCAGGCCGCGCACGCCGGCCGAGACGTGCAGGGCAAAGGCCGTGCTGTCGTAGGAGACGTCCGAGGCGATGGACCAGGCGAGCAGGAAGGCGGTCAGCGGACCGACGAACAGCAGGATCCCGTAGAACCCTGTCTGGCTGGCCTGGAAGAAAAGCAGCACCGGCAGCAGCGGCACCACCACCAGGGCGCCGGCGTAGCGTGGATCGCGCAGCCAGTAGCTCAGCGAGCGCGCAACAATGGCCCCCGTGGGGGTGGCCGGAACCAGGGCGAACAGCCCCAGCCCTGATGCTTTCTTTTTGGCGGTCCCGGCGTAGGGCGGTGTGACGAGCGCGCGCTGCAGCAGGAACTTCCAGCACAAGGCAAGGGCCGCCAGGGTGGCGGCGGCGATGAGCAGCTTGAGCGCGGCCGGACCAAAGTGGCCGGCGGCAAGCTCTCCACCGAGGGCCCAGGCTGCCCCGGCGGGCGTCCATTCGAGGACCCGCGCCAGCTCAGTCACAAACCCGGCGTTGCCGGCGATTCCGCGGGCGACGCCGGCCACAATTGGCCCCATCAACACCAGCGGGATCAGGAACGCCACCGCGCTGACGTCCTTGAAGCGCCGGGAACTGGCCAGGCTCACCGTGCCGGCAGTGACCACCTTGGAGAGCACGACGCACGTGAGCACGCCGAGGACCGCGCCGGCCAGGGCACCGGCCGCGGCCAGGAAGCCACGGGACCAGGTGCCCACGGTGGCCAGCGCCACGAGCGTCGTCGCCGCCCCCGGAATGCCGATCAGCCCGGCCAGCGCCAGTCCTGCCAGCAGTTGCGGCATCGGCACGGCAAAGGTCGTGAACCTGGCCGGGTCCAGCGTCATGTCCGCGGCGGACGCCACAATCGGAATGACCGCCCAGCCCAGGACCGCGGCGGCGCCGCCCAGCACCACCACCGTCTGCGCCGTCGCGACGTCGGCCTGGCGCAGGAGCAACAGCCCGGCGACGCCGAGCCCCACAATGCCCAGGGCGTACAGCGCCCCGATGCCCAGGCCCACCAACTGCCAGGGGCTGCGCCGGAGGCTGTTGCGCAGCAGGGTGAGCTTGAGCCTCAGAAGGTGCGCAACCATTCCAGCCCTTCCGTATGGCTGCGGCCGCCCACCAGCTGGACAAAGCGGTCCTCAAGCGACTCGCCCGCGCGCACCTCGTCCACGCTGCCGGCGGCCAGCACCCGTCCGGCGGCCACGACGGCGACGTGGTCGCACATCCGCTGCACGAGGTCCATGACGTGGCTGGAAACGATCACCGTGCCCCCGGACGCGACGTAGCGGTCCAGGATGTCACGGATGTTGGCGGCGGAGACCGGGTCCACCGATTCGAACGGCTCGTCCAGCACCAGCAGCCGGGGCGCGTGGATCAGCGCCGAGGCGAGAGCGATCTTCTTGGTCATGCCGGCGGAGTAGTCCACCACCAGCGTGCCGGCGTCCTGGCTGAGGTCCAGTGCGGCGAGCAGCTCCGCCACCCGCGACGCCACCACCTCCCGGTCCATGCCGCGCAACAGGCCCGCGTAGGTCACCAGCTGCTCGCCGGTCAGCCGGTCGAAGAGCCGGACCCCGTCCGGCAGCACCCCCATCAGCTTCTTGGCCTCCAGCGGGTGCTGCCAGACATCTACCCCGTGGACCAGTGCGGTGCCGAAATCCGGCCGCAGCAGCCCGGTGGCCATCGACAGCGTTGTGGTCTTGCCGGCGCCGTTGGGGCCGACGATCCCGTAAAAGGAGCCGGCCGGGACGTCGAGGCTGATGCCGTCGACGGCGATCTTGGTGCCGAAGCGTTTGGCCAGCCCGCGCAGGGCCAGCGCCGGGACGTGCGGTTGTTCGAAAGTCATGACGTTAGACTAACCGCCGCGGCCGCCTAAAACGTGTGCCGCGGGATGGCCCGTTCGTACTGCGGCGGCCAAGCCAGCTCGTAGCCCAGTTCGAAGGCGGCACGCAGCCACCAGTGCGGGTCCCGCAGCGCGGCACGGGCGATGAACACGCCATCGGCCTGCCCCGTGGCGACGGCGTGCTCGGCCTGTCCCGCCGAGGTCAGCAGCCCCACAGTCCCGGTCCGTACACCGGCTTCGCGCCGGATCCGGGCGCTGAATCCGGTCTGGTAGCCGGGGCCGACCGGGATCGACTGGTGCGCCACGGCCCCTCCGCTGGAGACGTCCACGAGGTCCACCCCGTGTTCGCCGGCTGCGCGGGCCAACCGCACCGAGGCTTCGGCGTCGATGCCGCCGTCGGCCCAGTCGGAGGCGGAGATCCGCAGCAGCAGCGGCATCGAGTCCGGGATGACGTCCCGGACGGCGTCGATCACTGCCAGGGTCAACCGGTTGCGCCCGGTCTCGTCCCCGCCCCAGCTGTCGGTCCGGTCGTTGACCAGCGGGCTCTGGAACTGGTGCAGCAGGTAGCCGTGGGCGCCGTGGATCTCGATCGTGTCGAAGCCGGCGCCGACAGCCCGGACGGCGGCGGCGGTGAAGTCGGCGATCACGCCGTCGATCTCTTGCTCTGTCATGGCCGACGGCGGGGCGTAGCCGTCGAAGGCGCCGGTGCCCGGGCCCAGGGTGTTCCAGCCGCCTTCGGAGGCGGGCACGGTGCCGGATTTGCCGGAGAACGGCCAGTAGGAGGAGGCCTTGCGCCCGGCGTGCGCCAGCTGGGTCCCGATCTTGGCGTTCGCGGACCCGTGGCGGTGCACGAAGGAGACGATCCGCTCCCATGCCTCGGCCTGGGCGTCGTTGTAGAGCCCGGCGTCCCGGGGGCTGATCCGCCCGGCCGCGTTAACGGCGGCCGCCTCGGTCAGGATGAGGGCGGCTCCGCCGGTGGCGAAGGAGCCGAGGTGCATCAGGTGCCAGTCGTTGGGCACGCCCTCACCGGTGTCGGGTTCGCAGCTGTACTGGCACATCGGCGAGACCCAGCCGCGGTGCTCCAGCCGCAGCGAGCGCAGCTCCAGCGGGGTAAACAGCGCGGAGCCCACTAGAACAGCACCCGCGCGAGGTTCTGCCGGGCCTTGGCGACGCGGTCATCGGAAGTTCCCACCACGTCGAAAAGCTCCAGCAGGCGCACCCGGGCGGTTTCCCGTTCAGGGCCGAAGTTCCGGCCGATGAACGTCACGATCCGGCCCAGGCCGTCCTCGACGTGGCCGCCGGCAATGTCCAGGTCGGCGACGGCGAGCTGGGCCTCCAGGCTGTCCGGCTCCTGGGCGGCACGGCCGCGGAGTGCGTCCGTTTCCGCGGCGGACAGTGCCTGCAGGCGGCCCATGAGCTCGACCTGCGCCAGGCCGGCCTTGGCCTCGGCGTCGGCGGGCATCTCGGTCAGCGCCTGCCGGTAAGCCGCGGCAGCGCCGGCGTAGTCGCCGGCCTCGATGGCGTCGAACGCCTTCTGGTGCAGCGGCGGCAGCGGCGGAGCCTCGGGCTCGGCGGCCCCGGGTCCGCCGGCTCCGATCCGGCCGGTCACGCCGTTGGCCCCCGCAACCTTGAGGAGTTCGTCAAAGAGGCTGCGCACCTGCTGCTCCTCGGCGCCGCCCTGGAACAGCGGCACGGGCTGGCCCTTGACCAGCGCGACGGCGGTCGGAACAGCCTGCACCTGGAACGCCTGCGCGAGCTGCGGGAAGGCTTCAATGTCGGCGGCGCCGAGGACCAGCCGGCCCTCGTAGCTTTCGACGATCTGCTCCAGCACATCCACGAGCTGCGCGGACCCGGGCGAGTAGCTGGCCCACAGCGCAATCACCACCGGAACCTGGGCGGAAAGGTCCACGAGCTCCTGGAAGTTGGCCTCGGTGACGTCCACGCGCAGCGGCGTACCGGTGGAACCGCCCCCGGGTTCACCGGGGGCCGTGCCGGCAGCCCCCGGGGCCGGCGGCCGGCCCGCCCCGGCGCCCGCCGGCGGCGCGGGGCGCTGCTTCAGCGAGGAGAGGTCGACGGCGCCCCGCAGATTGAGCGGGTTGGCTGCAGCTGGAGGGACCGGGCGGGAAGCTGGCGAAGTCATAGCTCCACTCTATCCACTACGCCCCACGCAGCAACGACCGGGCCGCGATTGCGGCCCGGTCGTTGCGGTGTGGCTCCGGCCGGGGTGCCGACCGGACAGTGTCCTGCTGGAGGCTACTTGATTTTTGCCCCGACCAGGCCGCGGGTGGCGGCAACCAGTTTCATCGGATCCTTGGAGCCGGTCGGCGGGACGTAGACGGCCACGGCTTCGGCGAAGCTCAGGACCATACCCGTGCTCGTCTCCTTGCCTCCGGCCAGGGCCGCGGCGTCGTTACCGATCGTCAGCTTGTCGCCGGAGTTCTTCGGCGTCCCGTCGAAGGCGAAGTCCAGCCGGCCCAGGACCAGGGCGCCGCCGTCGGCAGTGCGGAACACCACGGTGTCCTCAGGAACAACCTTGTGGCTGAAGCTGAACTTGCCGTTCGTGCCCGACTTCACCACGTCCTTCTGGTACGCCAGGGTGTCAGCAATGTACGGCGAGGACTGCCCCTCGGTGAGCTTGTCCTTGAAGCTGGAGTCAGCCTTGGTCAGCCGGTCGGCCAGCCCGGACAGCGCCTCCTGGCCGCTGTACAGCAGCCCGGACTTGTCCGAGGCCGCCAGGGTTTCGGTGCCCCCGCGGTTGATACCCGGGAAGGTGGTGCCCGGCTGCAGCGGGGTAGCCCCGACCAGCTTGTAGTTCTCCCGCGGGGAGGCCTGCACGAGGGTCAGCAGCTGCGGGACCACGTTGCCGTCGCCCTGCGTCACCGCCATGACGGACCTCGGCCAGTCGCGCTTGTTGCTGACCACTGTGGTGAGGAGCTTCGTGGCGCGCACCGGCATCCGGGGCTCGTAGCTCCCCACCTTGGAACGGATCTTGTAGTTCTGCTTGCGCACCTCAAGCTCGGTCGCCCCTACCCGGGGCGTGAGCTTGGCGGCGTCCTTGGCCGCGTCGCCGGCGTCGACGGCGCTGGCGACCTGCTCAAGGATGCGCCGGAACTGCKCGTCCAGCAGGACCGGAGCATCGGCATCCTGGCCTGCAGCCGAGGGCGAGGAACTGCTCGGCGAGGGCGAGGGAGCCTGGCTGGCCTGCGCCGCGACGCCCGTGCCCGCTACCGCGGCGGCGGTCAGCAACGCTACCGCAACGCCGGAGCGGCGGCGGAAGGCTGACGGGGCAACAACGCGTTCAACACTGCTGTCGCGGGCCGGGGCGGCGCCCGTGGCACCGCCGGCGTCCGTGGCAGCGACGTTTGCCTTGGCCTTGGCCCGCGCGCGCTGTGCAAACAAGCTGCCCTTCGGAGTGCCCCCGCCGGAGCCGCCGGCTGCACCGCCGTCGCCGGCGTTGCCCTTGTTGTCCCGCGCCGGCTTGATCAGCAGCAAGGCAGCGCCGGCCAGGATCAGCAGGCCGCCCAGGACCATGAACGGAGCGGCCCAGGGAGTGGACGTGTCGTTCGGGAACGTCATCGAAATCGACGAGGGGGCGGGCTTGGAGCCGTCCGAGGCGAGCAGCAGCGCCCAGTCCCCGTCCGCCGGCGCCGTCCAGGAGTAGTCCAGCTCGCCATTGGCGTTCTCCGTCGTGACCCACAGGTCGGAGCCTGCCGGGGACGGCGCCTTGGCGTCGCCGTCGGCGTGGTCAAGCTTCAGCGACTTGCCGTCGTCCGAGACACCGGAAACGGTGTTGTGGGCGGTCTTCCCAACCCACGCATCGACGTCGTCCGGCCGGCCGGCGGCGAGGATGAAGTTGCCCTCCCCCTTGACGTGGATCTTCACCGTGCCGCCGTGCAGGGTTCGCAGTTTCTCGTCGAAGACGGTCAATGGAGCGGCGGTGCCGCCGGTGGGTGCGGTGGCGGTGACGGTCTCGGCCGGAGCCCAAACCGTCTTCTGGCCGATTCCGGCCAGCAGTGTCAGGAGGCCGAGCAGCACAAGTGCGACTGCAGTCTTGAAACGCAAAATATTACCTATCATCAGCGGACACGTAGCTTTAAGAGTAACCGTTTTGTTACCTGAGAGTCAGATCGGGGTCTTTGTCAAGCCCCTCAGCGGCCTCATCAGGCGCTGCTGGCCCGCCAGTTCGCAAGGCTGCTGATAGTGTTTGCGGTGATCATCACACCCGGCCCGCAACCGCGGTTTTGCAGGGAATTTTCGGAGAAAAAGGGCCTTCAACGCAGTGACTGAACCCACGGATGTGTCCCCCGCAGGACACCCCGCAAGCCAGGAATCCGCCAGCCAGCCACACGGCCCGCACGAGCCGGCCCCGCAGCCCTCGACGCCGCGCGCGGCCGCGGCGGGCTTCCTGATTTCGATGGCGCGCCGCCTGCGGCAGCCGCTGCCCGGTGCCCAGCCGCGCCTGCGTTTCGAGATGCCGCCCGAACACGACGAGGAAGCCGCACCCGCCCCGGACAGCGAGAGCACCGCAAAGTTCGGCGCTCCCGGTCCGCGGATGTCGTCCCAGCACCCGCTGTACGTCGGCTTCATGGGGACGGTCGGCGTGGGCGCGGCCCTGCTGGTTTACTGGATCGGCTCCAACACCACCCAGCTGCTGCTCTGGATCGTCACCGCTCTGTTCATTGCGCTCGGCCTGGATCCCGTGGTGCGCTGGCTGGAAGGCAAAAAGGTGCCTCGGCCGGCCGGAATCCTGGTCTCCGTCGCCGTGCTGGCGCTGGCCGTCACCGGTTTCTTCGCCACGTTGATCCCCACCATCGTCCAGCAGGTGACGCAGGTCGTCCAGGAAGCGCCGCACTGGATCCAGGACTTCATCGACTCCGACTTCTTCCGCACGGTGGACAGCCAGTTCGGCGTGCGCGACCGGATCAGCCAGGAACTCGAGAAGTTCGTCAACAACCCGGAGGCCATGAGCGGCATCTTCGGCGGCGTCGTCGGGTTCGGCTCCACCGTGGCGAACGGCCTGTTCGGCGCCCTGATCGTCCTGGTCCTCAGCCTCTACTTCCTCTCGGCCATGCCGGCCATGAAGAAGTGGGGCTACCGGCTCGCCCCGCGGTCCCGCCGCGCGCGCGTCGAGGCGCTGTCCGAGGAGATCACCGGATCGGTCGGCAACTACGTGATCGGCCAGGTCTGCGTGGCGCTGCTGAACGCCACCTTCGCCTTCATTGTGATGTCGATTGTGGGGGTGCCGTTCGCCCTGCTGCTCGCGTTCGTTGTGGCCCTGCTCGCCTTCATCCCCCTGGTCGGCGGCATGATCGCCGGCGTCCTGGTCACCCTGATCGCCCTCACCGCGGGCTGGCAGACGGCCGTCGTCTTCGCGATCTGCTACTTCGCCTACCTGCAGTTCGAGGCGTACTTCATCTCGCCGCGCATCATGCAGAAGGCAGTCGCAGTCCCCGGCGCGGTCGCCGTGATCTCGGTGATCGCCGGCGGCAGCGTCCTAGGCGTGCTTGGCGCCCTGATCGCCATCCCCACGGCCGCGGCGATCATGCTGCTGGTTAAGGAAATCTTCATCGTCCGCCAGGACAAGCACTAGCGTTTACCGGCTCAGGCGTGGGCGGTGGCCACCGGCCCTGCCCACTCCTCGGGCAGGGCACTGCTGCCGCCCGGGAGCACCTCGGCCACGATCTCGTTGAGCACCCGGCCGGCGTACTTCTCCCCCACCCACAGGTGCTTCGCGCCGTCGACGCCCACGACGTCGGCGTGCGGCACCAGGCTGAAACGCTCGGCGGCGGCCACCGGCTGCAGGTAGTCGTCGTGCTCCGGAACCAGGACCTTCAGTGGCTTGCCGGCGGCGGCCCACTCCTTGAGATGGACGTCCGTGGCGCGGTGCAGCGGGGGCGAGAGCAGGATGGCGCCCTCGATTTCGGAGGCCACAGGTTCGGTGGCGCCGTACATCAGTGCGAGTTCGGTGCCAAAGGACCAGCCGACCAGCCAGCGGTTGGGCAGCCCGCGCTCGACGGCGAAGCGCACCGCCGCCTCCACGTCGAGCCGTTCGCCGATGCCTTCCTCAAAGGAACCCTGGCTGGTTCCGCGCGGTGAAGAGGTCCCGCGGGTGTTGAACCGCAGCACCGCGATGCCGGCGAGGGCCGGAAGGCGGTAGGACGCCTTCCGGTAGACGTGCGAGTCCATGAAGCCGCCGTGGGTCGGCAGCGGGTGCAGCGTAATCAGGGTTGCCTTGATCTCCCCCGACTCGGGAAGCGCCAGTTCGCCAACCAGCCGGTGTCCGTCCGCGGTGCGAAGTTCCACGTTTTCGCGGTGCGCCGGCAGCACGGTCGATGCACGGATTGCGGTGGGCGCGGTGGGCTGGCTGAACACATAGGACGCCGGGTCGAAAGTCATGCCCTCCAGCTTAGCGAAACCGGGCACGGTTGGCCGTTTCAGTTGGCCCCCTGCGAAGCTGCTCAGCGGTACCGGTAGCTACGCGAGGTCCAGCAGTTCGAGTGCCAGTGCCGGCGCTCGGCCAGGCCGGCGGCCGCGCCAAAGATGTGGTCCTCGGACCAGACGACGAGGTGCGCGGTGCCCGGCGGCACGGCGGTGAAGCATCCGGGGCAGATGTAGGTCTTTCCGGCCCGACTGGCGGAGATCGAGCGGACTATCCATTCGCCGTCGGGGGCGCTCTCCCGCCGCGCGATCCCGGTCCGGGCGCGCTCCAGGTCCAGTTCCGGCGCGGGTCCGGCGGCGTGCTTGCCGGCGCCCTTCCCTCCGCCCTTCCCTGCGCTCTTCCCTCCGCCCTTCCCTGCGCCCTTCCCTCCGGGGGTGTGGCCCGAAGCGGCTCGGCGGGGTCGGTTGGAACGGGGCATGACTCCATTCTGCCCCAGCCCGGCCGCTCCCCCGCCACCAGGCGGCCGCCACGGCGCCCGGGAGCACCGCATCAGGCGGTAGTGTTGACCGGGTGCGTTTAGTCATAGCCCGTTGCTCCGTTGATTATGTCGGCCGGCTCAAAGCCCATCTTCCGCTCGCCACCCGGCTTCTGTTGGTCAAAGCCGACGGTTCGGTCCTGGTCCACTCGGACGGGGGATCCTACAAGCCGCTGAACTGGATGAGTCCTCCGGCCAGCCTGCGCGTCTCCACGCCGGACGAGGTCGACGTCGAAGTCGGCGTCATCGAGCAGTGGACCGTGCAGTCCGCGAAGACCGATGACCGGCTCATCATCAACATCCACGAACAGCTGCATGACACCTCCCATGAGCTGGGCCAGGACCCCGGACTGATCAAGGACGGGGTCGAGGCGGACCTGCAGCGGCTGCTCGCGGAGCAGATCGAGACCCTCGGCGCCGGCTTCTCACTGATCCGCCGCGAATACTTCACCGCGATCGGCCCGGTGGATATCCTGGCCCGCGACGCCAACGGCGCCACTGTGGCGATCGAACTCAAGCGCCGCGGCGACATCGACGGGGTCGAGCAGCTCACCCGCTACCTTGAGCTGCTGAACCGCGATCCGCTGCTGGCGCCGGTGCGCGGCATCTTTGCCGCCCAGCAGATCAAGCCGCAGGCCAAGGTGCTGGCGAACGACCGCGGCATCGACTGCGTCACCCTGGACTACGACGCCATGCGCGGCGTCGACGACAGCGAGTCCCGCCTCTTCTAGGGCCCTCCCGGCTGACCCGCCCTAGACTCTGAGCATGAACCTCACCCCGGCCGGCCGCCACCTGCTCTACGGCACGCTGGTCAGCGATGGTGCCGTGCAGCACGACGCCGTCCTGGCCGTGGCGGGCGGGCGGATCGCGTACGCCGGGCCCGCCGCCGGATTCAGCCCCGGGACCGCCAGGTTCGGTGACGCGCCGGCCCCGGAGCTGCCGCCCGGCGCCCTCATCCTTCCGGGACTGGTGGACCTGCACTGCCACGGCGCGTACGGCGGCGACTTCCCCGGCGGCGCGGAGGCCCCGGCGCGGCGTGCCATCGACTTCCTGCACCGTTCCGGGACCACCACCCTGCTCGCCAGCCTCGTGACCGCCTCCCGGGAGTCGCTGCTGCACGGAATCGCCCTCCTCGCCGGACTGAGCGAGGAGGGCCTGCTGGCCGGAATCCATCTGGAGGGCCCCTTCCTCGCCGCGGCACGGTGCGGTGCGCAGGACCCGGACTTCCTGCGCGATCCCGATCCGGGACTCGTCGCCGAGCTGGTAGCCGCCGCACGCGGCACCCTCGCCACGATGACCTTCGCCCCCGAGCTTTCCGGAGCGGACGGACTCGTCCCGATGCTGGCCGGGCACGGGGTGGTCCCCTCGCTGGGCCATACCGACTGCGACGACGCCACCGCCGCGGCGGCGCTGCGCACGGCCGCGGCGGCACTGCGCACGTCGTCGTCCGTGCGCGGCACGCGGCCCACGGTGACCCACCTGTTCAACGGCATGCCGCCACTGCATCACCGGGCACCGGGCCCTGTCGCCGCGGGCCTGCGCAGCGCCGCATCCGGCGAGGCCGTGCTTGAACTGATCGCCGACGGCACGCACCTGGACCCGGCCATGGTCGCCACGGTGTTCCAACTGGCCGGCGCCGCGAACATCGCGCTGGTGACCGATTCGATGGCCGCCGCCGGCCTGCCCGACGGCGCGTACAGCCTGGGCCGCTCCGCCGTCACCGTCTCGGCCGGCGTCGCCCGCCTCGACGCCGGCGGCGCCCTCGCCGGCGGCACCGCCACGCTGCTCGACGTCGTCCGCCGCACCGTCGCCGGCGGTGTGCCGCTGCCCGACGCCGTCCGCTCGGCCACGGCGGTCCCCGCCGCGGTTCTCGGGCTCGGCGCCGAACTGGGCTCCCTGCGCGGCGGGCTTCGGGCCGACGCCGTCGTCCTCAATTCCGGACTCGGCCTTTACCGCGTAATGCGCTGCGGGGAATGGCTGGCACCGCTTTCCTAATGTGCCTTTCGGCGCAGCGGCGGTTCCGAACGCTTTCTGCGGCCGGGATCTCGTTCATGAACTCTTTACATAAAATTTCTGGAATTATGCGCCGGGCCCGTTGACCTGACGCAGGCGGCATGAAATTCTTGTACCAGTCTTTGTGTAGGTGTTTTTCATGCTCGCAAGACATGTTGCGAGCGTGAAGCTCCTGCCGCCAAGGCCCGGTCAATCCGGGCCGAAGCCAAGGTTCTTCTCGCAGAGTGACCAAGCCCGGTGCAACGTGCGCCGGACTTCTTCAAGATCCACAATGAGGAGAATTAAATGGCACAGGGAACCGTCAAGTGGTTTAACGCTGAAAAGGGCTTCGGCTTCATCACCCCGGATGACTCCGATGGCGATGTCTTCGTTCACTACTCCGAGATCCAGACCGGCGGATTCAAGACCCTCGACGAGAACCAGCGCGTTCAGTTCGAGATCGGCCAGGGCGCCAAGGGCCCCCAGGCTACCGGCGTCACGCTGGTCTAATCTCTCCGGCAATACTGCTTCCGGCAGTACCGCTGCACGAATGATCCCCGGCATTATTGCCGGGGATCATTTCTTTGCGTTTGACCCCTCCGGCGGCAGCATTGTTTGCGGGGATTCCCCTAAACGGCAGGCGGATAATGGCACCGGCTCCGAATTAGCGCACCAGCGTGCGGAGCAGACGCGCACTCTGGCGGACTGAAAGGTCGGGAAGGTAAGCGCGGCTCAAAGCGCGCCCCATCGCCGGCAGCTGCAACGGATCCTGGTAGTACAGGTAGAGCGTGCGGTAATCCGGTTTGAACCGCGATTTGAACGTGGCCAGGGAACGGAATCCGTAAGCCGGTTCCAGCGCACGGCCCACCACGTCCAGAATTCCGGCGAGCCCCTCGCTGTCGCGCGGCCCTCCGTCGCCGTCTCCCCGCGCCTCCTCCCTGGCGAGCGGGGAGCCGGAGAGCGAGATCACTTCCACCGAGTCCCGCAGCTCCAGCACGGCAGAGGCGATCAGGAACTCCATCACGCCGGGGAAGGCGTCACCGCGGCGGCGCATGACGTCCAGCGTCCAGCTCACCACCCGTCCGCCGTCGTAAACCGGCAGCCAGCTGGTGACCCCGTGCACGCGGTCCTCGGCGTCCACGGCAACGCAGCACAGCACTTCTTCGTCTTCGAGCTCGTCGAGGCTGCCCAGCGTGAATCCCATCTCCGGGACCGACTTGCCGGCCGCCCACTCTTCTGAGACCTCGCTCAACTGGGCACGCAGCGAAGGGGAGAATTCCCGATAACGGCCCCAGACCGCACGGACGCCGGTCTTGGCCGCCCGGTTCAGCGCCGTCCGGACGTTTTGCCATTCCTTGCCTTTGAACTCCAGTTCGCGGACCGCCAGTCGGGTCTCCAGCGCCACCGCAACCCTGCGGAAGCCGCGGCCCTGAAGCAGGGGCCACAGCTCGTCCGTGCAGGAATAGAAGCACGGGATCAGCGCTTGTTCGGTGCAGTAGGACAGGAACAGCGCGGCAGTTTCCTCGCGGTGCGATGCCGGGCCGAAAGGTCCCGCCACCGTCAGCGCGACGTTGCCGTGCTGCTGGTAGGCCACTCCCCCGCGGCGCTCGGGTGCAAACCAGTACGTGTTGGGTGCCCAGAGCGCCATCCAGGACAGCGAATCGCCGCCTTGCCGGATGAGGCCGCGGGCCCGTTCCCGGTCCTCGGCCCCCGCATCCGTGCCGTGGTGGCGGCGCAGCAGCACCAGCCAGACCCCGGCAAGCGCCACGACCCAGAAGATGATGCCGGAGGAGGCGAACAGGAAAGCCTCGGTCGCGTTGCGGTTCTGGAACACGCGGTTGTAGATGCCGGGAATGGGCAGCGGCAGGTACTGCCGGGCGAGCTCCGCGGCGAGTCCCAGCCAGCCGCCGTCGCGCTCCAACCCGCCCGAGGCAAACCATGCGGCGCCATAGCCCCCGGCGAGCACCAGGAAGGTCCCCGCCACCGTCAGCGCGAGGATGCGGCGGGCCCGCCGCGTGGTTTCCACCCGGAACAGGCGCCGGTTGGCGAACAGCAGCAGCACCAGGCCCAGCGGCACTGCCACGAGTGGCAGGACGTGGACAAAGCCGGAACCCATTATGGCCGTGTGCGGCCGGCCGGGATAGTGCGGAATCCGGGCAAACAGGGCCAGGTAAACGGCTGCCAGGGCGGTAACACCCAGCTGCACCAGGATCGCGATCCGCAGTGCGAGCCGGCGCCCGTGCCGCATGCCGTCGGCGCAAATCAGCAGCAGCACCACCGGCACCACGGCCAGGGCCAGGCCGAGGGGTCCGGCGTACCCCTCCCGCCCGGCGCTGAGGCAGGTGATGTCGACGCCGCCTCCGCAGTTCTGTTCCAGCTGGTTCAGCGTGGGCAGCGGATTCAGCACCACGTCCCGCAGCAGGGCCAGCGGCCCGGTGGGACTTCGCACCGCGGCCGTGATGATGGGGCCCACGGCGAAGATCGCCACCGTCAGCGCCAGGAGGTTGCGGGTCTCCCGGCCGGTGGAGCGGTGGCGGTGGAGCGTCCCCTTGTCTCCCTGGATCCACCAGCCGGCCATGAGTCCGGACAGGGCGCCGGACAGGCCCACCACCGTTTCCGCGTGCCCCACATACAGCACGAGCAACAGCGACCCGGAGACGACGGCGGTCCGCAGCCGCCGCTGCCACAGCGCCGGCAGGAGGGCGCCGGCCGCGAGGGCGACGGCAAGGATAGCCGCGTACGGGCCGATCAGCCGGTCCCCGGCCATCGGGCCGAGCCAGCCGTCGCCCGCAAAGAGAGCGAGCTGGGTGACGAGCAGGAACAGCGTCACCGCGGCGAACTGCCCGGCAAAGAAGAAGACGGCTGTGCGCAGGGTTCCGAGCTGCCGTTCGGCGAGGCCCAGCAGCCCCAGAACCATCAGCGATGCCGCGAGGTAGGCCAGGGGGTTGGTCGCGAAGAACAGCGAGCTGAACATGGTCCACCACAGTCCGCCCTGCAACCCGGGGGCACTTACCGAGGCCGCCTCAAGCAGTGCTTCCGGCGGGCCGGTGAGGAAACTGCCGGTAGCTGCGCCGACTCCCAGGAACGCCGCCAGAAAGGCCAGCGAGAAGGGAATCCCCTGCAGGTAACGCCCGATCCGGCGAATGGCGTTCCTCACTTCTTGATCCCCCATCGCGGGGCCAGGAAGTCGAGGCCGGCGGACAGTCCCTTGGCAGCGACCGTCCAGGAATGGCCCGTGCGTGGAATCACCTTCTCGTCGACGGAGAACCCGGCCGAGCGGGCGGCACTAGCCAGCACGCCCATGTACTCGATGAACTCGGGATCCCGCTCGCCGGCTCCGAAGTAGAGGGCGTTGCCGTCGAAGCGGCGCTGCTGCATGAGGTGCAGCGGCGTCTGCCGTTCGAAGGCCGCGGTGTCGCCGCCGAACGACGCCTCGATGGTCTTATGCCGCTCCTTGGCGAGGGCGGGCTCCTGCTCGCTCGAAAACGCCAGTGCCGCGCTGTAAACGTCAGGGTGCCGGGTCGCCATTTGGACGGCGCAGGTGGCGCCGAAGGAGAACCCTCCGGCCGCCCACTTCCGCGGATCCGGGTCCACATCGAACGTCGCGCGGATCCAGCCGGGCACATCCTCGGCAAGGAAGGTGTCCGCCTGCGCGATTTGGCTGTCCATGCAGAGGACGTTGCCGTTGGGGGTGCCGTTGGGATCGACCACGATGACCACGGGGGCCACTCCGTGGTGGGCTGACGCGAAGCGGTCCATCCGGCTCCGCAGGGCGCCGCCGGTGACCCAGTCGGCAGGGCTTCCGGGCTGGCCGGAGAAGAGTACCAGCACAGGAAGTGCCGGGCGCGGTGAGGCCTGGTAGGCGGGCGGCAGATAAACGTAGGCATCCCGGCTGCGGAAGCCGGACACGGTGCCCGGGATAGAGGCCTTGCGGACAAGGCCGCCCGCGGGAAGGGTTGCCCGCGGTGTCCACCCGGCCAGGCCGACGGTGGCGGGCTCCCCGGCCTGGCGCTGGAGACCGGCTTCCAGAGCCGGGATCCGTGCGACGGCGGTCCCGGTGAGGTCGCTCACGGTGTGGTTCAGCCCGAAGTAGGCGTTGATCTGGATCGCCGAAAGCGCGAGCACACCGGCAAAGGCGACCGCGGCTGCCGTCACGGCCACCCTGCGGCGGCGGGCCGGACGTGGACGGGACCGCCACACGGTCCGGCCACGGTGGAGCGCCAGCAGCAGCGCGGTGACGGCCGGGACGGACCAGGCGAGGACCTCGGAAGGGAGCACGTCCGGAAAGAGAGCGAAGGGGTAAACGAGGAGCCAGTGAACGCCGAGCACCAGCGCGAGGGAAAGTAGGAGGGCAGCAGGCGGCACGGCCCAAGCCTGGCGACCGGGCGCGCGCTTCCAGCCGCTGTGCGGCCGGATCAGGTACAGCATCCCAACAACCCCGGCGGCGCACGCGGCCCATAGGACCGGGCCGTCGTCGATCCGGATGCCCTCGGCGAAACCCACCGGGACTAGCGCCAGGTGCCGACGCCGATGACCGGACCGGCCTCAAGCCACGAGGAGAGGCCGGTGTAGGCATCGAATCTCATCGCGAGCAGCACGTCGCGGCCCTCGTAGCGCAGTTCGACGATCACGGTTTCCGGCTGCACCTTGACGAGTTCGACTTCGGTGGGCTCGCGGCGCCCCAGCAGCTCAAGGGAGCTGCGGCGGAAGGTATGTTTCGGCCGCACGCTCAGCGAGGCAAGCCGGAACCATTCCAGGTCGTTGTCCTGATAACGACAAACCCCCATCTGCCAGCTGTTTCCAGCAATGCAGATAGAGGCGTCCACCGTGCCCAGGGCGCGCCGCAGATTGAAGCGGCGCACCCCGGAAAGGCACAGTGCAAAGACCAGCAACGCAAACACGGTTGCCAGGACGATGAACGGAAAACCAGTAACGTTCATCAAGGTCGGGCTAGCGGATCCCCGCAGTAGCCGCGTCGCCCATTTGGGCGTTGTCAGCAACAATGACGACCCTGTTGTTGTCGACGGAGAAGAACCCGCCGTCGACAACTACAGCAATGCGGTCACCGGACACCGGCTCAATCGCCAGTTCACCTTCGGCCAGAATCGCCAGCAGGGGCGAGTGGCCGGGCAGGATTCCGATTTCACCATCGCTGGTGCGGGCCTTGACCATCTTGGCCGCTCCGGACCACACGAAGTGGTCCGCTGCGACAATCTCAACCTCAAGCTCAGCCATATTACTTGGTCTGTTCCTGGATCTTAGCCCACTGGCGCTCGACGTCGTCCAGGYCGCCGACGTTGAAGAACGCCTGCTCTGCGATGTGGTCGAGGTCGCCGTCGCAGATCGCCGTGAAGCCTTCAACGGTGTCCTTGATGGACACGGTGGAGCCTTCGACGCCGGTGAACTGCTTCGCCGTGTAGGTGTTCTGCGAGAGGAACTGCTGGATACGGCGTGCACGCGACACGACGATCTTGTCCTCTTCGGAGAGCTCATCGACGCCGAGGATGGCGATGATGTCCTGGAGTTCCTTGTTCTTCTGCAGGATCTGCTTGACCCGGACGGCCGTGTTGTAGTGGTCGTGTCCGATGTACTGCGGATCCAGGATGCGCGAGGTCGACGTCAGCGGGTCAACGGCCGGGTACAGACCACGGGAAGCGATTTCACGGGAAAGTTCCGTGGTCGCGTCGAGGTGTGCGAAGGTCGTGGCCGGGGCCGGGTCGGTGTAGTCATCTGCGGGAACGTAGATGGCCTGCATCGAGGTGATGGAGTGGCCCTTGGTGGACGTGATGCGCTCTTGGAGCAGGCCCATCTCGTCAGCCAGGTTGGGCTGGTAGCCCACGGCMGAAGGCATGCGGCCGAGGAGGGTGGAAACCTCGGAACCTGCCTGGGTGAAGCGGAAGATGTTGTCGATGAAGAGCAGCACGTCCTGGTTCTGCACATCGCGGAAGTACTCCGCCATGGTCAGCGCGGACAGGGCAACGCGCAGACGCGTTCCCGGCGGCTCATCCATCTGGCCGAAGACAAGCGCGGTGTCCTTGAGGACGCCGGCCTCTTCCATTTCGACCCAGAGGTCGTTGCCTTCACGGGTACGCTCGCCAACACCGGCGAACACCGAGGTGCCACCGAAGTTGCGGGCAACACGGGTGATCATTTCCTGGATCAGCACGGTCTTGCCGACGCCGGCACCGCCGAACAGGCCAATCTTGCCACCCTTGATGTACGGGGTGAGAAGGTCGATCACCTTGATGCCGGTTTCCAGCATCTCGGTGGAGCCCTCGAGGGTCGCGAAGGCGGGTGCCTTGCGGTGGATCGGCCAGCGTTCGCTGATCTGCAGCTCGGACTCGGTCACGTCCAGGGGCTGGCCCAGCACGTTGAAGATGTGGCCCTTGACGCCGTCGCCGACGGGGACGGAGATCGGGGCACCGGTGTCAACCACGTTGGTGCCGCGGACCAGGCCGTCGGTTGCCTGCAGGGAGATGGCGCGGATGAGGTTGTCGCCGAGGTGCAGCGCAACTTCGAAGGTGATGGTCTTGGTCTCACCGTTGAGAGTAATCTCCGTGGTGAGTGCGTTGTAAATCGAGGGGATTGCGTCAGCCGGGAATTCGACGTCGACAACCGGGCCAATAACACGTGCAATACGGCCGGTGGCACCGGACGTTGCGGCTACGTGTTCGGTAGCAGTGGCAGTCATCTCTCTCACTTCACTCAGTAGATGGCGTGGGCGGTTAAGTTTGTTCTTTGGTGCAGGTAAAGCTGGGTCCGGACCGGGCGGGCTAGGACGCGTTCAACGCGTCGGCGCCTGCCACGATTTCGGAAAGCTCCTGCGTAATCTCAGCCTGGCGGGCAGTGTTGCGCAGACGCGTGTACTTCTTGATGAGGTCCGTGGCGTTGTCGCCGGCGGATTTCATCGCCCGCTGGCGGGCTGCGAGCTCGGAAGCTGCTGCCTGCAACATTGCGGCGAAGATACGAGACTCGATGTAGCGCGGCAGCAGGGCATCGAGAACCTGCTCAGCTTCCGGCTCGAATTCGTAAAGCGGCAGGAGCTCCGACTCGGAGGCGGCCTGCTCTTCGACGACCTCGAGCGGGAGCAGGCGGATAACCGTCGGCTCCTGCGTCACCATGGACTTGAAGCGGGTGTAAACGACGTGGATCTCGTCCACGCCGCCCTCTTCGTAGGCCGTTGCGAAGTCTGCCAGCAATGCTTCGCCGACTTCCCGCGCCGTCTCGAACTGCGGTGCGTCCGTGTTGCCGGTCCACACCCGCTCGTAGGGGCGGTTACGGAAGTCGAAGTATGCCTGTGCCTTGCGGCCCATGACGTACGTCTTGACTTCCTTGCCTTCCTCGTGGAGCAACTCGGTGAGGCCTTCGGCCTGCTTGAGCACGGTTGCCGAGTAGGACCCTGCAAGGCCGCGGTCGGAGGTGATGACCAGGACGGCGGCGCGGCGGATCTGCTCCGGCTCGGTAACCAGCGGGTGGTCGATTTCGCTCTGGCTTGCGACAGCAGAAACGGCACGCGTGATCGCGTTTGCGTAAGGCAGTGAAGCCGCTACGCGTGCGCGGGCCTTGCCGATGCGCGAGGTAGCGATCAGTTCCATCGCCTTGAAGATCTTGCGCATCGACGTCGTCGAGCTGATCTTCTGGCGGTAGACCCGGATCTGGGCTCCCATACTTATCCTTTCCTAAGATCCCGGTGGCCGGGACTGCCGGAACCCGCTGGGGTTCCGGCAGTCCCTGCCAGCGAAACTAGCGCTTCTGCTTGACGATTTTTTCCTGGTCGACCTTGTCCTCGTCGATCGGGGCGTACTCCTCGTGCCCTGCACCGACCAGGAGGCTGTCGCCCTCGCCGAAGAAGCCCTTCTTGAAGTCCACGATCGCGGTCTTCAGCGCCTCTGCCGTGTCATCGTCCATGACGTTGGTCTGGGCCAGCGTCGTCAGGATGGAGGACTTGTGCTTGAGGTGCTCCAGGAACTCGGTCTCGAAGCGGTTGATGTCTTCAACCGGAACGTCGTCGAGGTAGCCGTTGGTGCCGGCCCAGATGGAGACAACCTGGTCCTCGACCGGGAACGGCGAGTACTGGCCCTGCTTGAGCAGTTCCATCAGGCGGGCGCCGCGGGTCAGCTGCTGGCGGGAAGCCGCGTCGAGGTCCGACGCGAACATCGCAAATGCCTGCATGTCGCGGTACTGGGCGAGTTCCAGCTTCAAGGTACCGGAGACCTTCTTCATGGACTTCACCTGTGCGGCGCCACCCACGCGGGACACGGAGACACCCACGTCGACGGCGGGACGCTGGTTGGCGTTGAAGAGGTCCGACTGCAGGAAGATCTGGCCGTCGGTGATGGAGATGACGTTGGTCGGGATGTAGGCGGACACGTCGTTCGCCTTCGTCTCGATCAGCGGCAGCCCGGTCATCGAACCTGCGCCCAGCTCGTCGGAGAGCTTGGCACAACGCTCAAGCAGACGGGAGTGCAAGTAGAAGACGTCGCCCGGGTAGGCTTCGCGTCCCGGCGGGCGGCGCAGCAGCAGCGACACCGCACGGTAGGCCTCAGCCTGCTTGGAGAGGTCGTCGAACACGATGAGGACGTGCTTGCCACCGTACATCCAGTGCTGGCCGATGGCCGAGCCGGCGTACGGTGCCAGGTACTTGAAGCCGGCGGGGTCGGACGCGGGGGAAGCCACGATGGTCGTGTACTCCAGTGCGCCGTTGTCCTCGAGCGTCTGGCGGACAGCCGCGATCGTGGACGCCTTCTGGCCGATGGCCACGTAGATGCAGCGCACCTGCTTGGTGACATCGCCGGAAGCCCAGTTGGCCTTCTGGTTGATGATCGTATCGATGGCGATGGCCGACTTGCCGGTCTGGCGGTCGCCAATGATCAGCTGACGCTGGCCGCGGCCGATCGGGATCATGGCGTCGATAGCCTTCAGACCGGTCTGCATCGGCTCGTGGACCGACTTGCGCTGGGTCACGCCGGGCGCCTGGAGTTCCAGGGCACGGGTGGTTTCGGCCTTGATCTCGCCAAGGTCGTCGATGGGCTGGCCCAGGGGGTCAACCACGCGGCCGAGGAAGGCGTCGCCAACCGGAACGGACAAAACCTGTCCGGTGCGGTGGACTTCCTGGCCCTCTTCGATGCCGGTGAAGTCACCGAGGACGATGACACCGATCTCGCGGACGTCGAGGTTCTGGGCCAGGCCCAGCGTGCCGTCTTCGAAGCGAAGCAGCTCGTTCGCCATGACCGAGGGAAGGCCCTCAACACGGGCGATGCCGTCACCTGCGGTCGTTACACGGCCAACCTCTACGCGCTCTGCGTTTCCGGGTTCGTAGGACGCCGCGAACTCGTTCAACGCAATACGGACGTCGTCGGCGTTGATGGTCAATTCGGCCATCTGCAGTCCCTGCTCTCCTGTTTTCGTGATCATCGTTGCTCACGATGACCGGGGTTTCTTGTCGGTAAGTTGTGCTTGTCCGGCTAACTAAGCAATCTGACGCTGGAGCTGGCCCAGACGGGCGAGAACCGAAGCGTCAACCACTTCGTCGCCGATCTGGATCCGCAGGCCACCAATCAGTGCCGGGTCAACGTTCATGTTGATCTTGAGCTCACGGCCGTACAGGGCGTTGAGCCCTGCCTGCAGACGGCTGGTCTGGGTCTCCGTCAGCGGACGGGTGACGCTGACGGTAGCAATCCAGCGCTGCTGGCGCTTGGCCGCAAGCTCGGCAAAACGGCTGACGAGCTTGGTGACCTTGAGGCCGCGGGGCTGCGAAACTGCCTGTCCGATGAGGACTTTCGCTTCCACGCTGGCGCGGGGCACGAGCTTTTCGGCGAGGGCAACCTTGGCAGCCTGGCTCGCCTGCGGCTCGGACAGAGCACGCTGCACCTCGTGGCTGGAATCGACGGCCTGGTTGAAGGAGAACAGATCGTTCTCCAGCGCTTCCAGTCCGCCAATGCCCGAGGCAGAGACGGCCGACTTGTTTTCAGCAACGGCAATTACCACCGAAGCGGCAAGAGTCTCGAGTGCATCGCCGATGTCACGAGCCGACGCCCAGCGTGAGCTGGCCAGCCCGCTTGCGATCTCCACAGCATCAGCGGAGACTTTGCCGCTGAAGAGCTGCTTGACCAGCGCCGACTTTTCGTCACCGCTGCGGGACGGGTCAGTCAGGGCACGGCGCAAGCCAGCCGAGCTGTCCACCGTTCCCAGGATTCCGAAGAGTTCCGTAGCCAACTGCAGCGACGCGTTGGGAAGCTTGGCTTCCAACGCGACGAGTGCCGCGGTCAGCGATTCGCTCGATACACCTGCCATTACTTAGCTGCACCTGCGTTCTGGTTCTCCAGATCTGCCAGGAAACGGTCAACCACACGGGCCGAACGCGCGTCATCGCTGAGCGCCTCGCCGACGATGCGGCCTGCCAACGTGGTAGCCAGCGTGCCGACCTCGGCGCGGAGCGACACAACGGCCGCCTGGCGCTCGGACTCGATCTGCGCGTGTGCCTGGGCGGTGATGCGGGCAGACTCAGCAGCTGCCTTCTCCTTCAGATCCGCCAGGATCTGGGCGCCTTCGGCGCGGGCTTCCTCGCGGATGCGGTTGGCCTCGGTGCGGGCGTCGGTGAGCTGCTGCTTGTACTCTTCGAGTGCTGCAGAAGCCTCTGCCTGCGCCTTTTCGGCCTTGGCGATGCCGCCTTCAATGGCCTCGGCGCGCTCTGCGAAATTCTTCTCGAACATCGGGACGACGTACTTAGTCACGATGAACAGGAGGACAGCAAAGCCCACGAGGACGACAAACATTTCCCAGATATTGGGAACGAGGGGGTTCGTTTCGCCCTCGGTGGCGGCTGAGATGATCAGCTGCTTCATATTTCACCCGTCCTTATCTACTCGGTTCTGGATGTTCGCTGGGTTCTGAAGGTTTACTTGAGAACGAATGCGAAGACCAGGCCGAGGATGGCGAGGGCTTCAGTCAGCGCAAGGCCGAGGAATGCGATCGGCTGCAGGACGCGCTGTGCTTCCGGCTGACGTGCCACACCGTTGATGTAAGCAGCGAACACGAGACCCACACCGATACCACCGCCGATGGCGGAGAGGCCGTAGCCGATGAGGTTGAGGGAGCCGTTGATGGAGCCTTCCATTTTTCTTCCTTTCAAGATGCCACCCGTGTGGCAGGTTGTTTGGGTTGCTTCATCCCCGCGAGGGGAAGTTTGTGGGTGCCTTAGTGGCTGTCGGCGTGCAGTGCGCCTTCGATGTAGATCGCGGTCAGCAGCGTGAAGACGTACGCCTGCAGCGCCATGATCAGCGCCTCCAGCATGTACATCGCAATCGAGCCGGCCAGGACAAGCACGGAGGCGCCCTTCAGCAGGACGTTCTCCTGCATGACGAGGAACTCGATGCCGGAACCGGCGATCATCACGATCAGGTGGCCGGCCAGCATGGTGGCGAACAGACGGAGGCTGTGCGTGACAGGCCGGACCAGGAAGTTGGAGATGATCTCGATCGGGATAACGATCGGAAGGATGTAGATGGGTACGCCGCTCGGCACGGTGGCCAGCTTGAAGTACTTCAGGCCGTTCTTCTTGACGCCGATGGCGATCCAGGTGATGTACACGATCGCTGCCAGCACGTAGGCGCCGCCGACGTGCGAGAAGCTCGGCAGCTGGATCACGGGGATCGCGCCGTAGATGTTGTTCACGAGGATGAAGAAGAAGAGGCTGAAGAGCAGCGGGACGTACTTCATGAAGTCTTTGCCGCCGATGATGTCCTTGGCGATGCCGTTGCGGACGAAGCCGTAGGCTGCCTCGCCTGCGAACTGCAGCTTGCCGGGAACGAGCTGCTGCTTACGCGCAGCAATCACGAAGAATGTGGCGATAATGACGACCGAGAGGATCACCAGCAGCATCTGCTTGGAGAATCCTTCGGCTTGACCCCAGGGCAGGATAGCCGGCAGGTGCAATTGTTCAATTCCAGGAGGAGTGAACTCTCCTGAATCTTGGGCCGGGAGCGCAAGCGCGATCAACGCGTTTCCTCTCTGCAGTGTCCATCATTGGGCGTTGGGCGGGGAGCGGCCGCATTTCTGTCAGCCATTCCCCCTGTGAAATTTTTTGGCATTACTGTTCCGCGTCCTTCGACGGGCCACCTGCAGCGCCGTCTCCGCCAGCCGAATTCCGGTGACTGGTGAGACCGTGCATATGAGAAAGATAGAACCCTCCCGCAGCTCCAAGCAGGGCGCCTGCGAGCACAATCCAGCGGGTTCCCCACAGATTATCCAGACCCCACCCTATCAAACTCCAGACGATGATTCCGCCAACAATGTAGCTAAAGACGGCTATTCCGGCGTTGTATCCGCCGTCGTTGCCGTCCTGCGAGACACCGGGGGCGCCACCTGTGGTTTTGGGGGTCCGGGCCGGGTTTTTGGGAAGGTTCTTACCTTCGTTGTTGCCTGCATCATCGCGGCTGGGCATGGGTGCCGCCTTCCTGCGGGTCAGGGTCGTTGTAGATTTGCAGCCGTGCCTTGCCGAACCCGATGATCTCCGCCGCCTGCCAGGCGACCACGCAGACGACGGCGCCGATCAGGAACCAGCGTTCGTGCAGCCAGGCCGGCGCTCCGAGGACAAAGAGCACCACGGCGAAGCCGACCACTTTCACGAAGTAGGTGGCAACGAACATGCCGATGGCTCCGGACGGGTTGTTGCGGCCGACAAAATGTCCGATCGCCAGGCTGATCGCGAAGAACGCCATCACCAGCGCGCCGCCGAAGAGGCTGGACAAGGCACCGTAGCCGCCGTTGAAGGCGAAGGCCAGGACCGCGGTCAGCAGCAGGGCCGCCCCCGCCGCCGCCGAACTGAGGGCCAGCAGCTTCAGCCACAGCGACCTGGTGGGACCGGAGCCGCCAACGGAGCCGCTGCCGGACGTGCGTCCGGACTCGGCGTTGGAGCTCATGGGATCCCAATCGTCGCAGGGGGTAAGGGCAGGAACGCGGCGACAAGCCGCCCCTGAATTCTACACGAGATAGAACAGGGCTAGGCCACCGGGATGCGGGTGACCTTGGGACGGTGCCGGAACCGACGGATCAGGTCCGGCGAGACCAGATACAGTCCGAGCACCAGCAGGCTGCCGGCCACGCAGAGGGCGACGACGGGCAGCGGGGCCGTGGCGGCGACGAAACCGAGGACGATGACGGCGATGGTGCAGACCGTTACCACGGCTGCCGCCTGCAGGTGGGAGAAGCCGACGTCGGTGAGCCGCTGGTAAACGTGTTCGCGGTGGGACGCGTACCAGCGCTCCCCCGCCTTGATCCGGCGCAGCAGGGTATAGCCGGTGTCCGCGGCATAGACCAGGATCGGCGAGAGGACGTATTCGACGTAGACGCCGCTCAGGAAGCCCGCCACGGCGAGGGCCGCGATCGAGGCGCCGAGGAGATAGCTGCCGACGTCGCCCAGGAACACCGAACCACGGCCGAGGTTCCAGGGCAGGAAGCCAAGGAAGGCCATCGCGAGCACCGTGCCCCCGGCGGTTAGCCAGGGCTGTCCGGCCAGCATGCCGGCCAGCGCGTAGGCGCCGCCAGCGGTGACGCCGTGCAGGCCGGAGATCCCGTTGATCCCGTCCATGAAGTTCGCGATGTTGACGTAGGCCGCGATTGCCACGGCAGCCAGCGGCAGCCACCAGAACGACTGCGACGTCAGGACGATCAGCGCAGCGGAGCCGGCGGCACCGATTCCCAGCTGGGCGGCGGCGCGTGCCCCGATGGACAGACCGCGCAGATCCTCGATCCAGCCCACGGCGGCACTGGCCGCAATGATCCCCAGCACCACCGCGAAAACCGAACGGTCCACGGTGACGAGGTTTAGGAGCACCGCGGCGAGGTAGCCGACGGCGGTGGCCAGGGCGGCAGCCATCCCCATCCCCCGGATGGTCGCTTTATGGTGGGAGGAGCGGGCGGAGGGAATGTCGACGACGCCCATCCGGACCAGCCACGGTTTCACCGCGAAGGGAAGCAGCAGGCTGGCCAGCAGGGTGATTCCGGCCAGGATGGCGAGCGGCATCATGACGCGACCCGGATCGAGCCCGCTTCATCGGCCTCGTCGTCCGGGATGTCGGCGATGTTAATGCCCTGTTCGGCCTCGCAGCGGGCCAGCCAGACGTTCAGGTCCAGCTTGGCCGGATCCTGCTCGGTGGCCTTGGTGTGCGAAATCTTCGGGTGCAGGGGACGCTGGTCCAGTTCGCCGGTGCCGACGAGCTCTTCATGCAGCTTTTCTCCCGGCCGCAGGCCGGTGTAGATGATATCGACCTTTTTGCCGGACATGGCGATCATCCGCTGGGCGACGTCGAGGATCTTTACGGGCTCGCCCATGTCCAGGATCATCACGTCGCCGCCCGAGCCGATCGCACCGGCCTGGATCACCAGCTGGCAGGCTTCGGGAATCGTCATGAAGAACCGCGTGACCTCGGGATCGGTGACGGTGACCGGGCCCCCGACGCGGATCTGCTCGGTGAAGAGCGGGAGCATTGAGCCGCGGCTGCCCATCACATTGCCGAAGCGGACGGATACGAACTTGCTGCCGGTCTGGCCGGCCATCCAGGCGGTCAGCTTCTCCGCGACGCGCTTGGAGTGGCCCAGGGCGGTGGTGGGGTTGGCTGCCTTGTCGGTGGAGATATTCACAAAGTGTGAGACACCGGCGTGCCGGGCGGCGCGCAGCACGTTCAGGGTACCGCAGACGTTCGTCTTCCAGGCCTCGACGGGGTACTGCTGCAGCAGCGGTGCGTGCTTCAGGGCGGCGGCGTGGAACACGACCTCGGGCCGGCGGTCTTCGAAGATGTCCCGCAGGGCTTCGCCGTCGCGGATGTTGGCCAGCACCGTGTCGCGGCCGGCCAGCAGCCCCCGGCCGGTGATGGAGATCTGTGTCTGCTGCAGCCCGGTCTCGTCGTGGTCGAGCATGATGAGTTCCGCGGGGGCGAACTGGACAATCTGGCGGCAGAGTTCCGAGCCGATTGAGCCGCCCGCGCCGGTCACCAGCACCCGCTTGCCCTTGATATACCCGGCGATTTCGTCGACTTTGATGTCCACCGGCCGGCGGCCGATCAGGTCTTCGACCGCCACGTCGCGGAAGTCCGAGAACCCGTCGGGCGCCCCGCCGCCGAGCATGTCGCGCAGCGGAGGCAACACCAGCACACGGATATTCATGCCGGCCACAGCGTCCGAGATACGGCGCACGACGGCGGCCTCGACATTGGCGAACGCCAGGACCAGCACCCTTGCGCGGGTCCTGCGGATGATCGCCGGGAGGTCCTCTCCCCTGCCAAGGACCTGGACTCCGGAGAGCCGCAGGTGCTTCTTGGCCGGGTCGTCATCGATCAGGCCGACCGGGAAGTACGGGGAATCCGGGTCCTGCAGCATCCGGGTCAGCAGCGAGTTGCCCAGGAACCCCGCGCCGTAGATCAGGGTGTTCTGCGCCTCGTCGCCGGGCCGGGTCTTGCCCTCGACGTAGAGCCGCTTGGCGTAGCGTGCCGCGCCCATGAAGAGGCAGGCGAAGGGGAAGGCGATCAGGCCTACGCTGCGGCCGATGTTGATGGCCCCGTACAGCACCAGCAGCGTCACGGTGATCGAGGCGGCCACAATCACGGTGACGAAGACCAGTGCCCGCGCCTCCTGGAAACTGCCGAAGGGGTACCGGCCCCGGTAGAGGGCCAGCGCGTAGCCAGCGACGATCTGCGCGATGACGGCGAGGGCAGCGATGAAGAAGGCGCCCAGGAACTGTTCCGCCCGGATACCCATCTCGTAGCGCAGCAGCAGCGCCAGGACGACCGCCACGATCCAGGACATGGAGTCGAGGAACAGCTGGATCCAGATCCAGAGGGCGGGCTTCTCTTCCCGTGCTGCGGCAGATCCGCGCGCTTCAGATTTCGTACTCAACAGAGATTGCAACCGACTTCCACTACCACGGCGGCCATGCGCCTGTTTCAAAAAATACCCCGCCGCAAAACTGTCGGACAGCGGCGGAGCCTAAAACGATACTAATCTCTTTCGGCTCCGCTACCTGAGTCAGCGGCCCCGGCCGGCAAAAGCGGCGGCATCGGTTTCCAGCTGCGGTCCGCGAGGATGGCGCGCGATTCGCGCCATCCTCGCCAGAGCGCGCCGGTCCCCTTCAGGGTCCGCTCGACGAGCACCAGGCGGGCAATTTCCTTCAGGAAGGTCAGTGCCGTGCCGGCCCCAAAACCGAGCCGGCTGAACTTCCCGTAGGCCCGGAGGTACTGCGCGACGTGCCCGCGGTTGCGCATCACGTAGCGTCGGCTGAGGTCACTGGAGTCATTGAGGTGGCGCAGGCCCAGGTCCACCTGGCGCTGCGCGCGGACCTTCTTGATGACGAAGGCGTTGACGTAGACCACCGGTGTCTGCTGCGCGGCGAGCCAGCCGTAGACCAGGTCATCCCAGGTGATGAAGAAGCGTGGATCGGGCAGCCCGATGGTCCGCGCCACCGAGGCCTTGATCAGCATGCCTTCGAAGTTTCCGACGTTGGTGCGGAAGACCTCGGAATGCTTGAAGACGTCGCGCGAGACGGGGAGGAAGACGCCGAGCGCCTCGACGAAGTGGTGCTGCCAGAAGAAGGGTTTGCCGTTGGCGTCGTAGCGGCGGCCGATCAGGCAGGAATACTCCGGGGTGAACTTCTCCAGCGCCTCCACCGCTCCGGGGAGGACCTCGACGTCGTCGTCCATCAGCCAGAGCCACCCGGCACCGGCTTCCAGCGCCAGCTCGACGCCGCGGGAGAAGCCGCCCGCGCCGCCGACGTTTTCCGGCAGCCGTTCGTACTCAATCCGCGGACCGCCGGCGGCCCTGGCCCGGGAGACGACCTCGGCTGTGTGGTCGCTGCTGGCATTGTCCACCACGATGATCCGCGCCGGCGGGGTGCTGAGGCGGGCGAAGGAATCGAGCAGGTTCTGCAGGAAGTCGGCACGGTTGTAAGTGACGACGACGGCGTACAGGTTCTCCACGGCAGCCTAGCTGTTGGTGGACATCAGTTGCGCGGGAGAGCCGAAGCCCTTGCCGCGGAACCCGGTGGAATAGGCGCCGAACCAGTGCGCCAGGCCCTTCAGGTCCCCGGTCTTCAGGAAGTAGTACGGGAAGCCGACCATGTCAGCTCCGAACCAGCGCAGGTTCCGGTACTTGCGGGTCAGGTAGCCCCGGTTGCGGAAATAGCAGTAGCGCTTGAACTCGCCTTCCGGGATGACGGGGGTGATGAACCCGCCGAAGACGGGCTTCATCTCGGTCCAGGTGGCGGGGTGCTGCACGGCAACGGTGGCCAGCGTGCCGTACTTCAAGCCGGCCTTCTTCACCCGGGAGAGGAAGTCGACCTCGTCGCCGCGGATGAAGAACTTCACGTCCGGAATGCCGATCTTGTAGAAGACCTCGGTGCGGATCAGGGCCCCGTTGAAGAAGTGCACCATGTCCGGCAGGTAGCCCATCGGCGCCAGTTTGGCGCGGTCATTGGTCAGCAGGCCGTTGATCCGGAAGTTGAAGGACAGCCGGTTCGGGTCTGCGGTGGCGGCGACGAGCGGGCTGACGATGTCGAGCTGGTGTTCCTCGGCCGTCTTCAGCAGCCCGGCGAGGCAGTTGCCGTCCTCGGGGTGGCCGTCGTCATCCATCATCCAGATCCACTCGGCGCCGCTGGCCATGGCGGCCAGGATCGCGTAGGCAAAGCCGCCGGCTCCGCCGAGGTTTGCCTCGGAGCGCAGGTAGTTGATGTTCGCTCCCCCGGCGGCGACGACCTCGGTGGCCGGAACGGTGCCGGAGTCCACGAGCGCGATCGAGTGGATCGGCGCAGTCTGCGCGGCAAGGCCTTTGAGTAGGAGGGCAAGTTCCTCGTGCCGGTCGAAGGTTACGGCCGCGACGGCGACTTTGGGCTGCATGTCAGTTCCTCGGAGGGTCGTCGGAGGCGGTGGGGACAGTGTGGCCGGGTGTCTCCCCGGTCGCGGCGTCAGCCGGCACGGCGGCCGGCCCCGCTTCGGCATCCGGCTCCGCTTCGGCGGCCGGCTGTTCGCCGGCCCCGAGCACGCCCGGGACAACTTCACGCAGGCGCTCAAGGCTGATGGCGCCCTGGCGGACCACGCGCAGCGGCAGGGCCGTGGCGTCAATGATCGTGGACGGCTCGGCCCCGTTGCCTTCGACCGGCCGGTGCCCGCCTTCGAGGTAGACCTCCACCGACTCCGCGAGCTGCGCCTCGGCGTCGGCGGCGCTCTGTGCGGCGGCCTGGCCGGTGCGGTTGGCGGAGGAGACCGCCAGCGGTCCGGTGAGGGTAAGCAGGTCCTGGGCGACGTCGTCGTCCGGGAGGCGGAGGGCCACTGTGCCCTTGGTTTCGCCAAGGTCCCAGTCGAGCGAGGGCTGTGCGTGCAGGATCAGGGTCAGCCCCCCGGGCCAGAACGCCTCGGCCAGGCGGCGGGCCTCGGCCGGCACATCGGTGGCCAGGCCGTCCAGGGCGTTCAGCCTGGGGATCAGTACGGGCGGCGGCATTTGCCGGCTCCGGCCTTTGGCCGCGAGCAACAGCGTCACGGCCTGCGGCGAGAACGCGTCGGCGCCGATGCCGTACACGGTGTCGGTGGGGAGGACCACGCACTTGTGTTCCCGGATGGCCCGCTGGGCGTGTTCAAGTCCTGCGGCGCGTTGCTCCGCGTCCGCGCAATCGTAGCTAGTCGTCACTGGCCTATCCTTTCATCACTGACGGCCTCGGGTTTGCGGACGGCGCTGGTGGCGCGTTCGCGTCCGTTGAGGTCCAGGTGCGTCGTCACTCCGGACCAGTGTCCGGAACGCTCCAGCATCGCGGCGATCCAGCCGGCCTGGACCTCGGCGTGCTCCATGACGAAGTAGCCACCTGGCACGAGAAGCCGGGCCGCGGAGGCCGCCGCCGCCGTCGGGACTTCCATGCCGTCCGCTCCCCCGCCATAGAGCGCCTCGGGCGGGTCATGCAGCGCCACCTCGGGCTCGTTGGGGACCGCTTCGGCCGGGATGTAGGGCGGGTTGGACACGACGACGTCGAAGCTGCCGTTGTGTTCGGGCAACGCGTCCCGCAGGTCGCCGCGCACCAGGTGGACGCCCAGCGGCAGCAGGTTCTTGGCCGCCCAGGCGTGCGCAAACTCGCTGAACTCCACGGCGTGGACCTCGGCGTCGGGAACCTCATGCGCGATCGAGCCGGCAATCGCCCCCGACCCGGTTCCGAGGTCGACGACCTTGGGCCGCCCGTGCAGCCGTTCCGTGTCTTCGGACCGGGCCGCCAGCCAGTCGATTACCAGCTGAACGACGGATTCCGTTTCCGGACGCGGGATGAATACGCCGGGCCCGACGGCCAGTTCGAGGTAGCGGAAGTGCGCCACGCCGGTGATGTGCTGCAACGGGATACGCTGCGCGCGCTCGGCCACCAGCTCGGCGTAGCCTGCCGGCGCCGGCGTGTCACCGAGGACCATGGCGCGGAGCCGGCCCGGGCCGACGCCAAGCAGGTGGCCGGCAAGGAGTTCGGCGTCGACCTTCGGGCTCGGCACGCCGGCGGCGGCCAGCACGGCCGTGGCCTCGCGGACGGCGTCGGCGAGGCTCAGCGCAGCATCAGAAGTCATCAGGCTCAGGTGTCATCGGGGCGGACGATCCGTACTAATCGCCGATGGCGTCGAGGCGGGCCTGTTCGTCCATCTCGATGGCGGACTGGATCACCGGCTCCAGGTCGCCGTTCATGACCTGGTCCAGGTTGTACGCCTTGTAGCCGGTGCGGTGGTCGGCGATCCGGTTTTCCGGGTAGTTGTAGGTCCGGATGCGCTCGGAGCGGTCCATGGTGCGGATCTGCGACTTGCGCTGGGCCGAGTTCTCGGCGTCGATCTGCTCCTGCTGGTGGGCCAGGATGCGGGCGCGCAGCACGCGCATGCCGGCTTCACGGTTCTGCAGCTGGGACTTCTCGTTCTGCATCGCCACCACGATCCCGGTGGGAAGGTGGGTGATGCGCACGGCCGAGTCGGTGGTGTTGACCGACTGGCCGCCGGGGCCGGAGGAACGGTAGACGTCGATCTTGAGATCGTTCTGGTTGATTTCGAGCTCTTCGGGCTCGTCCACTTCGGGGAGCACCAGGACGCCGGCGGCAGAAGTGTGGATACGCCCCTGCGACTCGGTCACCGGCACGCGCTGCACCCGGTGCACGCCGCCTTCGAACTTCAGCCGCGCGAACACGCCCTCGGCAGGATCGTTGGAGTTGCCCTTGACGGCCATCTGGACGTCCTTGTAGCCGCCCAGGTCCGATTCGGTGGCGGAGATAATCTCGGTTTTCCAGCCACGGGATTCCGCGTAACGGCTGTACATGCGCAGCAGGTCCGCGGCGAACAGGGCAGCCTCGTCGCCGCCTTCGCCGCCCTTGACCTCAAGGATCACGTTGCGGGCGTCGTCCGGGTCGCGCGGGATGAGCAGGCGGCGCAGCTTGGCCGCGGCCGTCTCCAGGGCAGCCTCAAGCTCGGGCACCTCAGCGGCGAACTCCGGATCCTCGCCGGCCATTTCCTTCGCGGCCGACAGGTCATCGCTGATGCTTTCCCAGCGGTGGTAGGCCTCCACAATGCCGTTCAACTGCGCCGACCGCCGCCCCAGCTTCCGGGCCAGCTTCTGGTCAGCATAAACAGCAGGATCCCCAAGCTGGGCCTGGATAGCAGCATGCTCATCCAACAGCCCCTGTACGGACTCAAACATTTCAAAACCTCTTTCGAGGCGGGCGATCGTAGATCGAACGCCACCCGGCGGAGGGGCGGGGGCGGAAAATCCGTGCGGCGTTAGCGCGCGGGACCGCCAGAATCTAGCGGTTAATGCAGCTACTTGTCGTTATCGGACTTCGCACCAAGCGTCGTCTTCTGCACCTGCATGAGGAACTCGACGTTGCTCTGGGTCTCCCGGATCTTGTTGGTCAGCAGCTCAAGGCTCTGCTGCGTTTCGAGTCCGGAGAGGACACGGCGCAGCTTCCACATGATCTTGACTTCCTCGGGGGACAGCAGGTTCTCTTCGCGGCGGGTACCGGACGCGTTGACGTCCACGGCCGGGAAGATGCGCTTGTCCGCGAGCTGGCGGGACAGGCGCAGTTCCATGTTGCCCGTGCCCTTGAACTCTTCGAAGATGACCTCGTCCATCTTGGACCCGGTCTCGACGAGCGCGGTGGCCAGGATGGTGAGCGAGCCGCCGTTTTCGATGTTGCGGGCTGCACCGAAGAAACGCTTCGGCGGGTACAGCGCGGCGGAGTCGACACCGCCGGACAGGATGCGGCCGGAGGCGGGCGCGGCCAGGTTGTAGGCGCGGCCCAGTCGGGTCATCGAGTCCAGCAGGACCACAACGTCCATGCCCATTTCCACGAGGCGCTTGGCACGCTCGATGGAAAGTTCGGCCACGGTCGTGTGGTCATCGGCGGGGCGGTCGAAGGTGGAGGCAATGACCTCACCCTTGACCGTGCGCTGCATGTCGGTGACTTCTTCGGGGCGTTCGTCAACGAGCACCATCATGAGGTGGACCTCAGGATTGTTGGTGGTGATGGCGTTGGCGATGGACTGCAGGATGAGCGTCTTGCCGGCCTTCGGCGGCGAGACGATCAGGCCACGCTGGCCCTTGCCGATCGGGGCGACCAGGTCGATGACGCGGGGGCCGATCTTCTTGGGGTCCGTCTCGAGGCGCAGGCGCTCGGAGGGGTACAGCGGGACGAGCTTGGCGAATTCGACGCGGTCCTTGAGTTCCTCGGGGGTCTTGCCGTTGACCGAGGTGACGCGGACCAGCGCGTTGAACTTCTGGCGGGCCGACTGCTGGTTGCTGCGGTCTTCGCCTTCACGCGGGGCGCGGATGGCGCCGACGACGGCGTCGCCCTTGTGCAGGTTGTACTTCTTGACCTGGGCGAGCGAGACGTAGACGTCGTTCGGACCCGGCAAGTAGCCGGAGGTGCGGATGAACGCGTAGTTCTCCAGCACGTCCAGGATGCCGGCGACGGGCAGCAGGACGTCGTCCTCGGTGACCTCGACGTCGTCGACGTCGGGTCCCTGGGAACGGCCGCGGCGGCGTTCGTTGCGGTCGCGGAAACGGTCGTTGCGCGGGTTGTTGTCGCGGTTGTCCTGGCCGCCGGAGCGGTCGTTGCGATCGTTGCGGTCACGACGGTTACGGCGGTTGCGGCGGCTGCCGCCGTCGGAATCGTCGTTGTCGCGGGTGTTGTCGCGGGTGTTTTCGCGGGTGCCGGACGTGTTGTCGCGGGTGTTGTCCTCACGGTTGCCACGGCCGCGGGTGTTGTCGCGGCGCTGGCCGTCGTCGCTGCCCTGTTCGGCCTGGCGTTCCTGGCGCTGTTCGACCGAGGCCTGCTCGGCCGGGGCTTCCACGGCTGCTGCCGGCTGGGCTTCGCCCTGGCCGGTGGCCTGGGCTGCTGCCTCGCCGCGGCGGCGGTTGCGGGTCCGCGGCTGGCGGGTGCGGTCGCTGCCTTCAGTGCCCTGCTCTGCCGGGGCGGACGGTGCCTGCGCCGGGGCAGCGGCGGACTGCGCCTCTACCGCGGCGGCGGGTGCCTCAGCAGCAGGGGTGGTGATGACGCCGTCGCTGCCTGCGCGGCGGCTGCGGCCCCGGGTCCGGGCCCGCGGGTTTTCCTGGGCCGGAGCCTCGGCTCCGTCAGTTGCGGGAGCCACGGCCGGGGCCGAGGCGTGGGCAACAGAGCCATTGTCGCTCGCCTTTTCGGCGGCGCGTTCGGGTGCCTTGCTGACCGGGGTACCGGCACGGTGGGCGGAAATGGCGGTCACCAGATCACCCTTGCGCATCCGGGAGCCGCCGGAGATCCCCAGCTGGCTGGCCAGGGCCTGGAGCTGGGCGAGCTTCAGGCCGGCGAGGCCGCTGCTCTTGGCGGGTGCTGCCGTTGCGGCAGCAGAAGATGATGTTTCCACAGCTGAAGACAGCTCAGTGGTTTCGGTCACGAAGGATCCTTCCCCCTCGACGGCGTCCAGGCTAGGAGCTGGACGCGGTGATTTGATCTGGGCTGCAGTTCAGATCTGCAGCCGGGATTTCGGCCTTGCCGGTTGGATTTCGGCCGGCAGGGCCGGTTACTGCTACACCAAGACACGCCCCGAAATTGAGGAACGGCCGGCTGACACTTCAGGGGTACAGAGGAATTCTGCAGCTTCCTGCGTCAGACCGAAAGCAGGTGGCACCGGAAAATATTGCGCAGTGAAAGATGAGAGAGGGCAACTTGGCCAACATCGCGGTCTTATAAAAAGCTTGCGTGATTACCGCCGGTGCACTTCCACTTTAGCACCCTCAGTGTCTACAGCCAGCTTCATCACACGCCAGGCGACCTCCGGCGTGTTGTCCGCGGTGAAAGCTCCGATGAACTCGACGACGTCGGCCGCTTCCTCTTCCCCCGCGGCCAGGACCAGCACGGTGGGTCCCGCGCCGGAGACGACGGCGGCATGGCCGGCGCGCCGCAGCGCAGCGATCAGCTCCGCGCTGGGCCGCATGGCCTGCGCCCGGTAGCTCTGGTGCAGGTAGTCCTCGGTGCCGGGCAGCAGGAATTCAGGCTTCTGCGTCAGCGCGTGGATCAGGAGGGCGGCGCGGCCCGAGTTCATCGCGGCGGCGTGGTGCCCCACGGAGGCCGGAAGCAACGCCCGGGCGGCCTCGGTGGAGAGCTCGAAGTCCGGCACCGCGACGACCGGGACAATGCCGGCGTCGACCGTCGCGCAGGTGCTGCTGTACTGGTCACTGTCCTGCCAGGACAGCGCCAGTCCGCCGAAAATGGCGGGTGCGACGTTGTCCGGATGGCCCTCCAGCCGGCTGGTGAATTGCAGGATCCAATCCTTGCCGCGCCGCGATGCCGCCGGGATGAGGGCGTTCGCGGCGCTGGCGGCGGCAACCACGGCGGCGGCCGAGGATCCGAGGCCGCGGCCGTGCGGGTTGACGTTGTCCGCGGTGATCCGCAACCCCTCGTGGCGGAAGCCCAGCAGGTGCAGCGCTTCCGTGAGGGCCTTGGCCACCAGATGGCTCGCATCGCGGGGCAGGGTATCCGCGCCCTCGCCGCTGAGCTCGAATTCAAGCTCGCCGCTCTCGAGGGTCTCCACCGTCAGCGTGTCGTGCAGCGACAGGGCCAGGCCCAGGCTGTCGTAGCCCGGGCCGAGATTGGCGCTGGTGGCCGGGACCCGGACGGTGACTACTTGCCCGGCCGGAACCGCCGGAATGTCGGCGGGAGATTCGGCCGGGACAGTGAGGGTGGTTTCCAAGGCTATTTTTCTTCCAGTCCCAGTTCGGCGGCCACCGTAACGACGTCGTTGGCGACCTTGACCGGCTGCACGTCGCTGCCGTCCTCGGTGCGCAAGGCCCACTGCGGGTCCTTGAGGCCGTGGCCGGTGACCGTGATGACGATGGTCTTGCCCTCCGGAACCTCGCCCGCGGCGTGCTTCTTGATCAGGCCGGCGACGCCGGCGGCGGAGCCGGGTTCGACGAACACGCCCTCGCGGGCGGAGAGCCAGCGGTGCGCGGAGAGGATTTCCTCGTCGGTGACGGCCTCGATCACACCGCCGGATTCGTCCCGGGCGGCGACGGCGGTGTCCCAGGACGCGGGGTTGCCGATCCGGATGGCGGTGGCGATGGTGTCCGGCTCCGTGATGGGGTGGCCGGCGACGAATGGGGCGGCACCGGCGGCCTGGAAGCCCCACATCACCGGCGTCTTCGTGGCGACTGCGGTTAGGGTGCCGGCGGTGGCGGAGTCGTAGGGCGCTGCGTACTCCTTGTAGCCCTTCCAGTAGGCGCTGATGTTGCCGGCGTTGCCGACCGGGAGCACGTGGATGTCCGGGGCGTCGCCGAGCGCGTCGACGACCTCGAAGGCGCCGGTCTTCTGGCCCTCGATCCGGGCCGGGTTGACCGAGTTGACCAGGAACACGGGGTAGGACTCCCCCAGCTTGCGGGCGATGTCCAGGCAGTCGTCAAAGTTGCCGTCCACCTGCAGCAGGGTGGCGCCGTGCGCGATCGCCTGGCTGAGCTTGCCCATCGAGATCTTGCCCTCGGGCACCAGCACGGCGCACTGCAGTCCGGCCGACGTCGCGTAGGCCGCGGCCGAGGCGGAGGTGTTGCCGGTGGAGGCGCAGACTACGGCCTTGGCACCGGAGGCGACCGCCGCCGTCATGGCCATGGTCATCCCGCGGTCCTTGAAGGATCCGGTCGGGTTCATGCCCTCGACCTTGAGGTAGACGGTGCAGCCGGTGAGCTCGGAGAGCTTCTGCGCGTGCACCAGCGGGGTGCCGCCCTCACCCAGGGTGATGACCTTGGTGGCCTCGGTGACGGGCAGGCGTTCGGCGTATTCGCGGATGACTCCGCGCCATTGGTGAGCCACTTAGACCCCTTCTACCCGCAGTACGGATGTGACGGAATTGATGACGTCCAGGCCCTTGACGGCCTCGACGGTTGCTGCCAGTGCGGCTTCGCTCGCACGGTGCGTGACGATCCGCAGCTCCGCCGACTCCGATTTGGAGGCCGAGTCGCGGTGGATGGTCTGACGCATGATTTCGATGGACACGCCGTGTTCGGCGAAGAGCTGCGCGATCCGGGCCAGGACACCGGGCTGGTCCGCCACGTCGAGGCCGATGTAGTAGCTGGTGATGGCCGCGTCGATCGGCAGCGCGGGGACGTGGCCGGTGGTGGTTTCGGTGCGTCCCGGACCGCCCAGGACGATCCGGCGGGCCGCCGAGACGAGGTCTCCCAGCACGGCCGACGCCGTCGGGGTGCCGCCGGCGCCCTGGCCGTAGAACATCAGCTCGCCGGCGTTCTCCGCCTCGATGAAGACGGCGTTGAACGCGCCGTGCACGGCCGCCAGCGGGTGCTCGCGCGGCAGCAGCGTGGGGTGGACCCGGACGGACACGCCCTCCTTGCCCTCGGGATCGGTGAGCTTCTCTGCGATCGCCAGCAGCTTGATCACGAAGCCGGCGTCCTTGGCCGCGGCGATGTCCGCGGCCGTGACGGAGCTGATGCCCTCGCAGTAGACGTCCTCGAGCGCGAACCGCGTGTGGAAGGAGAGCGAGGCGAGGATCGCGGCCTTCGAGGCGGCGTCAAGGCCCTCGACGTCGGCGGTGGGGTCCGCTTCGGCGTACCCCAGCCGCTGGGCCTCGGCGAGGGCGTCGGCGAACTGCGCGCCCGTGGTGTCCATCTGGTCCAGAATGAAGTTGGTGGTGCCGTTGACGATGCCCAGCACCCGGGTGATCCGGTCGCCGGAGAGGCTGTCCCGGATCGGGCGCAGGATCGGGATGGCCCCGGCGACGGCGGCCTCGTAGGAGAGCTGAACGCCGGCCTTGTCCGCCTCCTCGTAGAGGGTCGGGCCATCCTGGGCGAGCAGGGCCTTGTTGCCGGTCACGACGGACGCGCCGTGCCGGATCGCGGTAAGGATCAGGCTCCGTGCCGGCTCGATCCCGCCCATCAGTTCGATTACCAGGTCGGCGTCCTTGACCAGCGCGTCGGCGTCGGTGGTGAAGAGCTGGTGGGGCAGTTCGACGTCGCGCCGGGCGTCGAGGTTGCGCACGGCGATGCCGCTCAGTTCGAGGCGGGCCCCGGTGCGGGACGCCAGCGTGTCGGCGTCGTCAATGAGAATCCGCGCAACCTGGGCCCCGACGTTGCCACAGCCCAGCAGGGCCACTTTCAGGGTTCGCAATTCCGTCATTCAGACTCCCATGTCGCGGTTCAGCAGATCTTGTTCGGTTTCGCCGCGGACAATGAGCCGGACTGATCCATCGCGTACCGCGACAACGCCCGGCCGGGCCAGATAGTTGTAGTTGCTTGACAGGGCCCAGCAGTAGGCGCCGGTCCCCGGTACAGCGAGCAGATCACCGGCTGCCACGTCCTCGGGCAGATATACATCTCTAACAACTATGTCGCCGCTCTCGCAATGTTTGCCCACCACTCGGGACAGCTGCGGGGCCGCGTCGGAGCTGCGGGACGCCAGAACCGCCGAATAATCCGCATCGTAGAGCACCGGGCGGGCGTTGTCGCTCATGCCGCCGTCCACCGACACATAGCGGCGCGGGTACGTAACGTTTTCTGCGCCGTTTTCCGGCGCATCCACCCGGACGGTCTTCAGGGTGCCCACCTCGTAGAGCGTGAAGGTGCTGGTGCCCACGATCGCCCGTCCGGGCTCGATCGAGATCCGCGGTGCGGCGATGCCGAGCTCGGCCACCTTGGCGCGGACGACGGCGGCCATCGCCCGGGCGATTTCCGCCGGCGGACGAGGCGTGTCCACCGGGGTGTAGGCAATGCCGTAGCCGCCGCCCAGGTCCAGCTCCGGCAGCACGATCGAATACTTGGACTGCATCGCGGCGAGGAAGTCGAGCAGCTTTTCCGCGGCCAGGGCGAAGCCGTCTGGTTCGAAGATCTGCGAGCCGATGTGGCAGTGCAGGCCCAGCAGTTCGATGCTGTCGTGCCCGGCGGCGGCCGCAACTGCTTCCTCCGCGGCGGACAGCCCGGCCTGGTCGGTCGAGTCCCCGGCCATCGAGAGGCCGAACTTCTGGTCTTCATGCGCGGTGGCGATGAATTCGTGGGTGTGCGCGTGCACGCCCGGCGTCAGCCGCAGCATGACTTTCGCCGTTTCGCCGCGGTTCGCCGCGATCGCCGCGACCCGTTCCAGTTCGGCGAGGCTGTCGATGACGATCCGGCCCAGCTTCATGTCGAGGGCGCGGTGGATCTCGCCGTCGGACTTGTTGTTGCCGTGCAGCGCGACGGCGGCGCCGGGGATGCCGGCGCGGGCCGCCACGGCGAGCTCACCGCCGGAGGCGGTGTCCAGCCGGAGCCCTTCCTCCTCGACCCAGCGGACGACGGCGGTGCACAGGAACGACTTGCCGGCATAGTAGACGTCCACTCCCCCGCAGATGTCCGCGAAGGCCTCGTTGAAGGCATCCTGGAAAGCCCGGGCGCGGGCCCGGAAGTCAGTCTCGCTCATCACGAACAGCGGCGTGCCGAACTGCCGCTGGAGTTCGCTTACGGTGACGCCGTCAATGGCCAGTTCGCCACCCTCGTTGCGCTCAACACCGGCGGCCCACATCGGCTTGTGCAAGGCGTTGAGGTTCTCCGGGACGGCCAGCCAGTCCGGGGCCAGCGGGGAAGCTGAAACGCTGTTGTTCTGGTTCGCGGTCATGGCGTTCACATCCGTTCCGGCGCCGAGACGCCCAGCAGTTCCAGTCCGTTGGCGAGCACCTGGCTGGTGGCATCGTTGAGCCACAGCCGGGTGCGGTTCAAATCGGTGATGGCTTCCTCGCCCAGCGGCGCGATACGGCAGGCGTCGTACCAGCGGTGGTAGGCCCCGGCGATGACTTCGAGGTGGCGGGCGACGCGGTGCGGTTCGCGCAGCTCGGCCGCCTTGGCCACGATCGAGGGGTAGGTGCCGAGGTGCGAGAGCAGCTCGTTTTCCGTCGCATGGTCCAGCAGGGACGCGTCGAAGGCGTCTTCGCCCTCCACCCGGCGCTCGACACCGGCGGCTACGGCGTTGCGCGCGGCGCCACGGGAGCGGGCGTGGGCGTACTGGACGTAGAAGACCGGGTTCTCGTTGCTGTGCTTCTTGAGCAGTTCCGGGTCCAGGGTCAGCGGAGAATCGGCCGGGAAGCGCGCCAGGGAGTATCGGACGGCGTCCTTGCCCAGCCAGGAGATCAGGTCCTTGAGCTCGATGATGTTGCCGGCCCGCTTGGACAGCTTGGCGCCGTTGACGGAGACGAGCTGGCCGATCAGCACCTCGATGTTGACCTCGGGATCGTCGCCGGCCGCGGCCGCGATCGCCTTGAGCCGGTTGATGTAGCCGTGGTGGTCAGCGCCGAGCAGGTAGATCTTCTCGGTGAAGCCGCGGTCCTTCTTGGACAGGTAGTACGCCGCGTCGGCGGCGAAGTACGTCGGTTCGCCGTTCGCGCGGATCATCACCCGGTCCTTGTCGTCGCCGAAGTCCGTAGTGCGCAGCCAGACCGCGCCGCCGTCGTCGTAGACGTGGCCTTGTTCCCGCAGGCGGGCGACGGCGTCCGCGATGGCGCCGGCGTCGTGCAGCTCCTGCTCGGAGAAGAAGACGTCGAACTCGACGCCGAACTCCGCGAGGGTCTGCTGGATGTCGTGCAGCTGCGCCTTGTAGGCGGCGCCGCGGATCACCGGCAGCGCGGCGACGTCGGTGAGTTCGCGGATGTCCGGGTGCTGCGTCAGGACCTCGTGGCCGAGGTCGGCGATGTACTCGCCCGGGTAGCCGCCCTCCGGAACGCCGCGCCCGTGCAGCCGGGACAGCACCGAGTGCGCGAAAACGTCCATCTGCGAGCCGGCGTCGTTGATGTAGTACTCCGCGGTGACATCCGCTCCGGAGGCCCGCAGGACGCGGGCGATCGAGTCGCCCAGGGCGGCCCAGCGGGTGTGGCCGATGTGCAGCGGGCCGGTGGGGTTGGCCGAGACGAACTCCATGTTGACCGTGCGGCCCGCGAGCGCCGTATTCGTGCCGTACGCGGGGCCCGCCTCGACAATGGCCTTGGCGAGGGCACCGGCGGCGGCGGCGGCGACGGTGATGTTCAGGAACCCCGGTCCGGCGATGTCGACGGCGGAGACTCCCTCGATCGACGCCAGCCGGGCGCTCAGCAGCCCGGCGAGCTGGCGCGGGTTGGTGCCGGCCGGCTTTGCCAGCTGAAGGGCGATGTTGGTGGCCCAGTCGCCGTGGTCCCTGTTCTTGGGCCGCTCCACGCGCACCGAGTCCGGAATGTCGGCGGCGGCAAGGGCGATTTCACCGGCGGTGACGGCGTCCTTCAGGCAGGCGGATATGGCGAGGGAGAGTTCTTCTGGGGTCACAGTTCCAGCCTACCGGTGGCCCGCGGTCCCGCGGAATTTTGCGGCCGTCATCTTGGCCTGCCGCGTTCCCGGGCAGGTTGCCGGCTTTCCCGGCCCGGCGATTTTCCATTGGAGCCCACCTTCCTGCTAAGCTCTAGGACGTCCCGCCGGTAACGGCAGGATCCCTGATTGCCCTCGTAGCTCAGGGGATAGAGCGTCTGCCTCCGGAGCAGAAGGTCGTTGGTTCGATTCCAATCGAGGGCACAGACAAAACCCCGCCGTTTCAGCGAAACGGCGGGGTTTTTGCGTTCATCGGCAAAGCTCAGGACAGCCCGCTGGAAAATTCCTCGGCCGTCATCGGGGTGGAGAACATCGGGTAGTCGTATGCGATCGCGTTGTCGTGTTCCTCAACGGATGTTGCAGCGACGCAGTCGCTCAGCGTCACGACCTGGTACCCGTTCTCGTAGCCGCTGCGCATGGTTGATTCGACGCAGCAGTTAGTCAGGAAGCCGCCCAGGGCGATGGTGGTGATGCCCTTGCTGCGCAGGATGAAGTCCAGGTTGGTGCTGGCAAAGGTGTCCAGGCCCCGCTTGCCTTCAATCACGATGTCGCCCTCTGCCGGCGCCAACTCGTCGATGATGGCCGCGCCCCAGGTTCCCTTCACGAAGACGCCGCCGTCCACGACCCCCTTGAGGATCCCGTACGGATGCTTGCCGAGTTCGTTATAGCCCTCGGCAAACGTGATGGGAGCATGCATGACCGTGACGCCGGCCGAGCGGGCTGCCCCTACAGCCCGGGCCGTGTTGGCGAGCATGTCCGTCCTTTCCATGACCGGCCGGACGGCGTCATGCAGGCCGCCGCCGTCGGAGGTGAAGTCGTTCTGGTACTCGATGAGCACAAGGGCGGTGGTGTTCGGATCAAACTTCAAGGCATCCTCCTGATCGGCGGTGGAACGCCGGCGGCGCTGCCGGCGGTCGAGGTCACAGTATCCGCCGGCCCCGCGCAGGACAAGGGCAGTTGGTCCGGCTTTAGCCGCGGGTCAGGCGCCGGCTCGGCTTTGTCCGGCGTCGAAGTCCAGGGCGGCTTCGTCCGGAGTGGACAAGGTGAGCACGGCTTCCTCCACCGTTTCGTGGTCCTCCAGTTCGCGCTCTATCCGGCGCAGCGCCACCGCCACTTCGTGTTCCGGGTGGTCGCCCTGCAGGTCCACGGCCGCGACCAGGTAGAGCCGGCGCGGGCCGACAAATTCCAGGTGCAGGTACGTGAGCCGGGCGATGTCCCGGTGCTCCAGCACCCGGCGGGCCATGGACTGTTCGATGTCCGGGGTAACGCCCTGGCCCACCAGGAAACGACGGTTGCGGTCGATCAGCACGACGGCGACGACGGCCAGCAGCACACCGACGATGATCGAACCGATCGCGTCCGGCAGCGGCGAGCCCGTGACCTGGTGCAAGAACACGCCGGCAAAGGCCACGACCAGGCCGACGAGTGCTGCGGCGTCCTCGGCGAAGACGGCCCGCAGGGTGGGATCGGAGCTGATCAGGACCTGCTCGAGGGTGTGCCGTTCCAGTTCGTGCGCCGCCTTCCGGGTCTGCCGGAACGCCTGGATGAAGGAGATTCCCTCGAAGACGAAAGCGACGGCCAGGACCACGTAGGCCACTGCGAAGTCGGCTGCCGGCTCCGGCGCAATGATCTGCTGGATGCCGTGCATGATGGACACCACGGCACCCGCAGTGAACAGCCCGAACGCCGCAAACATCGACCAGACGTAGGCTTCCCGTCCGTAACCCATGGGGTGGCTCTTGTCCCGCGGCCTGGCCGAGCGCCGTTCCGCGAAGAACAGGAACACCTGGTTTCCGGTATCCGCCCAGGAGTGGGCCGCCTCGGCGGTCATGGAGGCCGATCCGGTGAGTACGGCGGCTACCGACTTCGCCGCAGCCACAAGGATATTGGCCACGAAGGCGATGATGACCGTCAGCAGGGTCGAGCCGGGTTTCTTTTTCTTCTCCGTTTGCGCCATTGGCCTACCGTATCCAACGGGCAGCCGGACGCGGACCATCCAGCGGACCCCGGAGGGGAAGATCGCCGCGTCCGGCCCTGCCAAATGTCGGTGGCCCCTCGTAGGCTGTTCGCATCGGCAGAAGCAAAGGGGTCTCACATGTACTGCTCCATCATCCCTCCCTACATGTTGCGTCGGCTGGCAGCGCAGCATCATGAACCACGGCTGCTGATCGCAGCCCGTGCCGCCAAAGAAGCCCTGCAGCACGTCAAGAGCTTCCAGGCATCCCGCGCGGCGCCGGTGCCCGCGGCACCCCCGGGACTGCGGCAGCTCACGCCCGGGCCGCCGCAGCGGACCGTATACGACGCGAAAGCCTCGGAGAACCTGCCCGGTGTTCTGGTGCGCAAGGAAGGCGAACCCGTCACCGGCGACCCGGCGGCGGACGAGGCATATGACGGCCTGGGCCACACGCACCGGCTCTACGCCGAGGCATTCGGCCGCAACTCGATTGACGGCAACGGCCTGCCGCTGGATGCCACGGTGCACTTCGGCCAGCGCTACGACAACGCGTTCTGGGACGGCAAGCAGATGGTCTTCGGCGACGGCGACGGCCAGGTCTTCAACCGCTTCACGGCCTCCCTGAGCGTAATCGGCCACGAGCTGGCGCACGGCGTCACCCAGTACACCGCCGGGCTCGCCTACCGGAACCAGGCGGGAGCCCTCAACGAATCGCTCTCGGACGTCTTCGGCGCCCTCGTGGAGCAGTACGTGAAGCAGCAGTCCGCAACCGAGGCGAGCTGGCTGATCGGCGAAGGCCTCTTCACCGACCAGGTGCAGGGAACGGCGCTGCGCTCCATGAAGGCCCCGGGCACCGCCTACGACGACGATGTGCTGGGCAAGGATCCGCAACCGGACTCGATGGACTCCTATGTCCACACCAGCGCGGACAACGGCGGAGTGCACCTGAACTCGGGCATCCCCAACCGGGCCTTCTACCTGGTCGCGACGGCCCTGGGCGGTAATGCGTGGGAGACTCCCGGACGCATCTGGTACGACACCCTGACCGGAGGCTCCCTGCCCGCGGCCGCGACCTTCGGGGCTTTCGCGAAGGCCACCGCGGCATCCGCGAAGGAGCTGTACGGTGCCGAGTCGGCGGAGCATGACGCCGTCCGGCGGGCATGGGAAACTGTCAAAGTGAGGCTGTAACCAGCGCCTGCCTAAGGATCACCCAGTGGAGTCAAGCCAGTGAAGATAACCGTCCAGCGCAGCGGTGGCGTTGCCGGGATGGAGCGCGTCTGGAGCGTGCAGGCGGTGACGCCGGATGACCGGGACCAGTGGCAGCCCTTGATCGAGGCCTGCCCCTGGGACGACCTGCCCGGCCCGGCAGCAGCCGAGTCCGGCGGAATTCCCCAGCCGGACCGCTTCGTCTACCGGATCCGGGCCGGCCAGCGCCGCGCCACCCTGCCGGAGCGGGACCTCGTCGGACCCTGGCGGACCCTGGTGGACAGCATGCGCGCCGCCGCGGAGTCGCTGGCTCAGCCGGAACCGGCGTCGGGCGGTGCCGAGACCCGGGACCGCCCGGACGGGCAGCCCGGTTAGACCGCCGCCAGGTGCCCGCGGAACGTCCGCCGGTAGGACTGCGGGCTGGTGTCCAGCACCTTGGCGAAGTGGTGCCGCAGCAGCACCGAGTGGCCGAACCCGGCCTCCCGGGCGATCTCGTCGATGTTCAGATCCGTGGTCTCGAGCAGCTCCTGCGCCCGCAGCACCCGCTGCGAATTCAGCCAAGCCGCGGGGGTCGCACCGGTCTCGGCCCGGAACCGCCGCGCAAAGGTCCGCGGCGACATGTGCACGCGGGCGGCCAGCTCGTTGACGGAGTGCTCCTCGTCCAGGTTCCGGACCATCCACCGCAGCAACTCCTCCATCGGCTGCGAGCCGCACCTGGGCATGGGCCGGTCGATGAACTGGGCCTGGCCGCCGTCGCGGTGGGGCGGAACCACCATGTCCCGGGCGATACTCGCGGCCACGTTGGCGCCCAGCTCCACCCGGACCAGGTGCAGGCTGGCATCGATGCCGGCGGCCGTGCCGGCGCTCGTGATGATCCGCCCGTCCTCTACATAGAGCACGTTTTCATCAACCAGCGCGGCTGGGTAACGGCTGGCGAGCTCCTGCGAGTAGTGCCAGTGCGTGGTGCAGCGGCGCCCGTCCAGCAGCCCTGCCCGGGCCAGGGCGAAGGCGCCGGAGCAGATCGACATGACCCAGGCTCCCCGCGCGTGCGCCGCCCGCAGCGCCTCCAGCACGGACTCGGGGACATCGGAGTCCTTGCCGAACGGGGTCATGATGACCAGGTCCGCGTCCGCGGCGGCCTCCAGCCCGAGCGGCACGTGCATCGACAGGCCTGACTTCATGGGAACGTCGCCGGGCTCCGGAGTGCAGACCCGGAAGTCGAAGGCCGGCACGCCGGTGCCGCGGTCCGATCTGTCGACGCCGAACACCTCGAATGCGGTGCCGAACTCGAAGACCGAGAAGTTGGGAACCACGATCATCGCCACTGAATTGATCATGTCTCCAGTGTGGCAGAAATTATAGCCTTTTGGGCATTTCTGCCACTTTTTTTGCATCCCCCACCGGAGAACCATGGAGGTATGGAACTCATCGGAATCGCCCTCATCGTCCTGATCCTCGCCGCCGTCGCAGCCACCCTCCGGGCTCTCCGCAAAGACGGTCTGGGCCACAACCCGCCCGTCCGTTCGGAAGAGTACTGGATGGCCCACGACCTCCCCAGCACCAGCTACACGCTGCGGTTCTTCTAGCCCGCTCCCCCGCCAACCGCTGCCCGGCCCCGCCCAGGGACCGGGCAAACCTATGTCCGGCTGCTGGGCCAGTAGACTGTTTTCAGCCATGACACTGCATATTTCCTACCCCGCCGAGCTGCCGGTCTCCGAGCGCCGCGAGGACCTGATGGCCGCCATCGCCGCAAACCAGGTGACCATCATCGCCGGCGAGACCGGTTCCGGTAAGACCACCCAGATCCCCAAGATGTGCCTCGAGCTTGGCCTGGGCGAAAACGGCCTGATCGGCCACACCCAGCCGCGCCGGCTCGCCGCCCGCACGGTCGCGGAGCGCATCGCCGAGGAACTCGGCGTCGAGATCGGCCAGGAAGTCGGCTTCCAGGTCCGTTTCACCGGCGAGGTCAGCCGCTCCACCAAGGTGAAGCTGATGACCGACGGCATCCTGCTGGCCGAGATCCAGCGCGACAAACTGCTGCGCAAGTACAACGCGATCATCATCGACGAGGCGCATGAACGCAGCCTCAACATCGACTTCATCCTCGGCTACCTCAAGCGGATCCTCCCCCAGCGCCCGGACCTGAAGATCATCATCACCTCGGCCACCATCGATCCGGAGCGCTTCGCCAAGCACTTCGGCAGCGAGGAGGAGCCCTCCCCCATCATCGAGGTGTCCGGCCGCACCTTCCCGGTGGAAATCCGCTACCGGCCGCTCTCCCAGCCCGCCGGCGGCCCCGGCGCAGCTGGCGATGATGCGGACAATTCCTCCGACGACGAGCTCGAAGAGGACCGCGACCCGCTGGACGCGGTGTGCGACGCCGTCGACGAACTCGCCCTCGAGGCCCCGGGCGACATCCTGATCTTCTTCTCCGGGGAACGCGAAATCCGCGACGCCGCCGAGGCGCTCAACGCGCGCATCCAGGCGAACCGGCGGCTGGCCGGCACCGAGGTCCTTCCCCTCTTCGCCCGGTTGAGCCTGCAGGAGCAGCACAAGGTGTTCCACCCCGGCAGCAAGCGCCGGATCGTGCTGGCCACCAACGTTGCCGAAACCTCGCTCACAGTGCCCGGCATCAAGTACGTCATCGACACCGGCACCGCACGCATCTCGCGCTACTCGCACCGCACCAAGGTCCAGCGCCTGCCGATCGAGCGGGTCTCGCAGGCCTCTGCCAACCAGCGCTCCGGCCGCTGCGGCCGTGTCTCCGACGGCATCGCCATCCGGCTGTACTCGGAGGAGGACTTCGAATCCCGGCCGCTGTTCACCGACCCGGAGATCCTGCGCACCAACCTTGCCGCCGTCATCCTGCAGATGACGGCCATGGGTGTGGCCCGCGGGCCGAAGGATGTGGAGAACTTCCCGTTTGTGGAGCCGCCGGACTCCCGAGCCATCAACGACGGCGTCACCCTGCTCCGCGAGCTCGGCGCCCTGAGCGCCGCACGGCAGCCGGAAGCAGCGGACGACGCCGGGACCCGGGCCGGTCGCCGGCCCGCCGGCGGCCGCGGCGGCGGTCTCACCGCCGTCGGGCAGCAGCTTGCCCAGCTGCCGGTGGACCCACGGCTGGGGCGGATGATCGTCGAGTCCGGCAAGCGCGGCTGCGTCCGCGAGGTCATGATCCTGGCCGCGGCGCTGACCATCCAGGATCCGCGCGAGCGCCCAACGGACAAGCAGCAGCTTGCCGCGGAGAAGCACGCGCGGTTCCGGGACGAAAACTCGGACTTCACCGGCTTCCTGAACCTCTGGAACTACCTCCAGGAGAAGCAGCAGGAACTCTCTTCGACCGCGTTCCGCCGGCTGTGCCGCAACGAGTTCATCAACTATTTGCGCGTCCGCGAATGGCAGGATCTTTTCGCCCAGCTGCGCCAGCTCGCCCGGCCGCTGGGCATCAGCCTGGACAACAAGCGGCTTACCGACCCGGTGGGCAACCACGAGGGCATCCACATCAGCCTGCTGTCCGGGCTGCTGAGCCACATCGGCATCCTCGACGAACGCAAGCGCGAGTACGCGGGCGCCCGCGGCAGCCGCTTTGCGATCTTCCCCGGCTCGGCGCTGTTCAAGAAGTCCCCCACGTTTGTGATGGCCGCCGAGCTGGTCGAAACCAGCAGGCTCTGGGCGCGGGTGGCCGCAAAGTTCGATCCGCTCTGGGCCGAACAGGTGGCGCCGGACCTGGTGAAGCGCAGCTACAGCGAACCGCACTGGTCCAAGAAGATGGGCTCGGTGATGGCGCACGAGAAAGTCACCCTCTATGGTGTGCCGATCATCCCCAACCGGCGGGTCAACTACGGGCGGGTGGATCCGGAGCTCTCCCGCGAGCTGTTCATCCGCCACGCCCTGGTGGAGGGCGACTGGCAGACGCACCACAAGTTCTTCCACCGCAACCGTGCCCTGCTCCAGGAAGTCGAAGAGCTCGAGGCACGGATGCGGCGCCGCGACATCCTGGTCGACGACGAGACCCTGTTCGAGTTCTACGACGCGCGGATCGGTAAGGGCGTGGTTTCCGAGCGCCATTTCGACAAGTGGTGGAAGGAAGCCCGCCAGCAGGACCCCACGCTGCTGGACTTCGACCAGTCGCTGCTGATCAGCGAGGACGCCGACGCGCTCGACGATTCGGCGTACCCGAAGACCTGGCTGCACAAGGGCTTCGAACTGCCGCTGAGCTACGAGTTCCATCCGGTGGCGCCCGGCTCCCCGCCGAACCCGTCCGACGGCGTCACCGCCGAGGTCCCCGTATTGTTCCTGAACCAGCTGGACGACGCCGCGTTCCGCTGGCTGATTCCCGGCCAGCGGGTGGAACTGGTTACGGCCCTGATCAAGTCCCTGCCCAAGCAGGTGCGGAAGAACTTCGTTCCCGCACCGGACGTCGCCCGCCAGGCCGTGGCGGCGCTAGAGGCCGATTTCGATCCCGCGGCGGATGAGCTGGAGCCCTCACTCGAACTCGTACTGCGCCGGCTCCGCGGCCAGGTCATCCCGCCGGGGTCGTGGAACTGGGACGCCGTCCCGGCGCACCTGCGGGTCAGCTTCCGCGTGGTCGACTCCCGCGGCAAGGTCCTCGACGAGGGCAAAGACCTCGCGGTGCTCCAGGAAAAGCTGGCACCGGCCACCCGGCGCGCGATCGCCGAGTCCCTCGGGGCCACGCCGGCCACGACGGCGCCCAAGGCGACAACGGCAGGCACCGCCGGCGGGGCGAACGGCAAATCCTCCGGGGCTCCCGCCGCACAGGCGCCGCTCGCCCCGGCTCCGGCCGGCTTCACCGAGCTGTCAGGCCTGAAGGATTGGACCTTCGGCACCGTGCAGCGCCAGGTCCAGGGCACCGTGAAGGGCCACACCGTCACCGGCTACCCCGCACTGGTCGACGAGGGCGCCTCCGTGGCCCTGCGGCTCTTCCAGACCTCCGGCGAGCAGGAACAGGCCATGCGCGGCGGGATCATCCGGCTGCTCGCCCTGAAAGTCCCGCCGCCGGACCGCTATGTCCTGGAGCACCTGAACAACACCGAGAAGCTGACGTTCAGCCAAAACCCGCACGGCTCCGTTTCGGCCCTGATCGCGGATTGCGCCCTGGCCGCGATCGACAAGCTCACCCCGGCCGCGCTGCCGTGGGATGAGGCGGCGTTCAAGGCGTTGTATGAGCAGGTCCGGGCGGAACTGATCGACACGGTCTTCACGGTGACCGCCGTCGTCGAGCGGATCCTCGCCAGCACACGGCGCATCGAGAAGCAGCTCAAGGGAACCACCAGCCTGGCCCTGATCAGCGCCCTCAACGACGTCAAGGCCCAGTTGGAGCAGCTTGTCTTCCCCGGTTTTGTGGCACGCACGGGCTACGCCCAGCTGAGCCAGCTGCCCCGCTACCTCGCGGCCATCGAGAAGCGCCTCGAAAAGCTTCCCGGGAACGTCCAGCGCGACGCGCAGCACATGGCGGTCATCCAGGCCCTCGAGGACGACTACGACGACGCCGTCTCCGCGTTGCTGCCCGGCCGGCGGATCGGCACGGAGTTAACCCAGGTCCGCTGGATGATCGAGGAACTGCGGGTGAGCCTTTTCGCCGTCGAACTCGGCACCGCCTATTCGGTGTCCGAAAAGCGGATCCGGACAGTGCTGAACAAAGCGCTGGCGCCGGCGTAGAGCCCCTGGGGAGTGCTGCGCCGGCGCCAGTTCCTGGAAGTTAGGCCTCCGGGACGTGCTCCGCGTGGCCGGCCTTCCGCAGGCCCTCGCGCAGCGTCTCCGCGTTGGCGTCCAGCCGGGCCGGGTCCGGGTGCTGGTCGACCGAACCGAAATCAAAGTCCGCCATCGAGTTGGACGGCCAGACGTGCACGTGCAGGTGGTTGATTTCGTAGCCGGCCACGATCAGGCCCGCCCGGGCGGCGTCGAACACGTCCACCTGGACCGCACCGATCTTGCGGGCAACTTCCATGACGCGGCCCAGCACCTCCGGTGAGGCGTCCGTCCAGCGGTCCACCTCTTCAGTGGGAACCACGAGCGTGTGCCCGTCGGCCAGCGGGCCCACGGTCAGGAATGCGACAACGTCGGGCTCGCGCCAGACGAAGCGGCCCGGGATCTCGCCGTTGATGATCTTGGTGAACAGGGTGCTCATACGTCAGCCTTTTCCGCCGGGGACCCCAGGGTGCTGGTGTCCAGAACAAATCGGTACTTTACGTCGCCGGCCACCATGCGGTCATAGGCCTCGTTCAGCTGGTCCGCACGGACCACCTCGACGTCGGACACCACGCCGTGCTCGGCGCAGAAATCCAGCATCTCCTGGGTCTCGGCGATCCCACCGATCAGCGAGCCGGCATAGGCGATCCGGCGCCGGATCAGCGCACCGGGGTTGACCGGCGGCATAGCTTCCGAGGGCAGGCCCAGCTGGAAGAGCGCCCCGTCCACGCGAAGGGTGCGGAAGTACGGGTTGAGGTCGTGCGGCGCGGCGACGGTGTCGATGATGACGTCGATGCTGCGGTCCGCTGACTCCATGGCCTCCAGGTCCGTGGACAGGACGACGTGGTCGGCACCCAGCTCGCGGGCCGCCGTGAACTTCTGCTCCGACGTCGTGAAAACCGTCACCTCCGCGCCCATGGCCTTGGCGATCTTGACCGCCATGTGGCCGAGGCCGCCGAGCCCGACAACGCCGACGACGTCGCCCTCCTCCACCTCGAAGTGGTTCAGTGGGGAGTAGGTGGTGATGCCGGCGCAGAGCAGGGGCGCCGCGGCGGCCGGATCCATGCCCTTCGGGACCCGCAGGACATAGTTGCGGTCCACGACGATCGCGGTGGAGTAGCCGCCCTGGGTGATGGCGTTGCCGTTGCGGGCATCCTTGGCGCCGTAGGTTCCGGTCATGCCGTTTTCACAGTACTGTTCGAGGCCGTCGAGGCAGCTGTCGCATTCGCGGCAGGAATCGACCATGCAACCGACGCCCACGCGCTCACCAACGGTGAAATCGTCGACGGCGGAGCCCACCCGGGTGACCCGGCCGACGATTTCGTGTCCCGGAATCAGGGGGTAGGTCTGGGTTCCCCATTCGCCGCGGGTGGCGTGCACGTCCGAGTGGCAGAGGCCGCAGAACTCGATGGCGATCTCGACGTCGTCCTCCTTGGGGGCGCGCCGGGCCACGGTCAGCGGAACGAGTCCGCTGTCGCTGGCCGTGGCGCCGTAGGCGGCGGCGAGCGTGGGACGGTCGGTGCCGGCGTCGCTGGCATCGTTGAGGTCGGGAAGCGGTTTGGCGAGGGGCGGCGGTACGGGGCGTCCTGGAGTCATGGTCCGACGCTACCCCCGGGAGTGGATGCGGTGCCACTTTGGGGGTGGAGCGGGACCTGCTGGGGCGCGGCTATTCCGCGTGGAAGTCGATCGTTTTCGTGGTGGTGTTGCCGTCTCCCGGCGTCCCAAAGACGCGCGTCATGCGCGGCACGGTCTCCAGGCCGCCGTGGCGTGGCACGGCATGCTCAGACCACTTCACGAAGACTTCGATAGGGCGCCCGGCTGCCTCCGCTTCGGCCCAGTCAATGGCTGACAGGACGTTTGGAGCATCGCGGACATCCCAGTCGTCGACCATCCACGAGTAGCCTTCGACCGCCGGCCGGGTCCAAATGCGCACCCGGTACTCCGCGGGTCGGTCGTATTCGCCGATGGCCGCGTCCGGGCCGATTGGTTGAATGTCCATCGGCAGATCCTATGCCTGCGGGGGTAAGTCGGCTGGTTCTGGCTTTCAGCACCGGGTTCCGCCGACGGGCCTGACTTCCTTTCGGCGCCGGGGCGGAGGACTGGTTCATGACCCTTCTGGCCCGGCGGCCCTGCCCTGGGCTTTGCTGCGGCCGCCTTAATTGTCATAGCTGCGCGATAGCGTGTTTTTATGGACGGCAAGCAAGGGCCCGACGTGGCTCCGACGGACAGCGTAACGGTCGCGGACCTTGCGCGGATCCTGGCCGGGATCCCCGCCCCGGCCAGCGCCGCGGCCCTCATCGACGAAACACGCGAGCTGGAGGACCTGAAGTCAGCCCTGGCCGCCCGGCAGGCCCGGGACGCCGTCGCCTTCGACCTGTCCCAGCGCCGCGAACAATCCCTGGCCGGCGTTCCCGCCGACCAACTCGGCACCGGCGTCGGCGCGCAGCTCGCCCTCGCCCGCCGCGAATCCCCCGCCAAAGGCGGGAGACTCCTCGGCCTGGCCAAAGCCCTCGTCACCGAAATGCCGCACACCCTCGCCGCCCTGGAAACCGGCCAGCTCAACGAATGGCGCGCCACCCTGCTGGCCCGCGAAACCGCCGTCCTGTCCCCCGCCGACCGGGCCGCCGTCGACGAGGAACTCGCCCCCGACGCCGGGACCTTCACCGGCGCGGGCGACCGCGCCATCATCGCCGCGGCCAGGGCCGCCGCGTACCGGCGGGACCCGCGCTCCATCACCCAGCGCCGGCCACGCCGAAACCGAACGCCACGTCAGCCTCCGCCCGGCCCCCGACACCATGTGCTACCTCACCGCTCTGCTGCCCGTCGGCCAAGGCGTGGCCGTGCACGCCGCCCTCACCCGGCACGCAGACGCTGCCCGCGCCGCCGGGGATCCCCGTTCCCGGGGCCAGCTGATGGCCGACGCCCTGGTCGAACGCACCACCGGGAAAGCCGGCGGGATCAGCGGCATCGACATCCAGCTCATCATGACCGACCGCACCCTCTTCCAGGCCGACAGCGAACCCGCCCGCCTCCCCGGCTACGGCATCGTCCCCGCCGGGTGGGCCCGACGTCTACTCAAAGACTTCGGTGGCGCAGCCGCGGGCGGCTCTAGCGACGAACGCGCCTTCGCCCTCTGGCTCCGCAGGCTCTACACCGCGCCGACCACCGGCGAACTCGTGGCCATGGACTCCCGCGCGAGGCTCTTCCCGCCCGGGCTGCGCCGCTTAATCCAGGCCCGGGACGACACCTGCCGGACCCCCTACTGCGACGCCCCCATCCGACACCTGGACCACATCATCCCCTGGCACACCGGCGGCGCCACCACAGCAGCCAACGGCGCCGGGCTCTGCGAGGCCTGCAACCACACCAAAGAAACCCCCGGCTGGAACGCACAACCCCGCCCCGGACCCCGGCACACCCTCCAACTCACCACACCCACCGGCCACAGCTACCACTCCACCGCCCCGCCGCTGCCGGGAACCGGCGTCCCCTGCCGGCCGCAACCGCGCTCCGGAGAGGACAGAGAAACCAACGACCCTCCAAAGCCTCCGCTCCAGAACAGAAAGCTCAGGCACCGGGCCAAACTGGGGCGCCGGGCGAAGGTCATGGTGGGCGCGCGCCCGGCAGCGCAGCCGGCGGAGTCAGCCGCCTAGCTGAGTCAGCCGCCGTGCGCCGGGCTGGCTTGAGACACATCGCCCTCAGGAGCAGCGCCGGTCACTACGTCGTTTGATGGATTGGTCGACCACTCCGAGAACGATCCCGGGTACAGGGCCGCGCGGAAGCCCGCGATCTCCAGCGCCGCGATCTCGTGGGCCGCGGTCACCCCGGAGCCGCAGTACACGGCGGTCGGCAGACCCGCCTGCACGCCCAAGCCGGTGAAACGTTCGCGAAGCGTGGCTGCCGGGAGGAACCTGCCGTCCGCCGCCAGGTTCCGGGTGGTGGGTGCACTCACGGCGCCGGGAATGTGTCCGGCGCGGGGGTCCACGGGTTCTATCTCGCCCCGGTACCGCTCCCCGGCCCGGGCATCCAGCAAGAGGCCGCTGCCGGACCATGCGGCTGCCTCAGCCGCGCCGATCACCGGCATGGCCCCGTCGGAGAGCACGACGTCACCCGCCTCCACATCGGGTTCGCCGTTCTCGACGTCGAATCCCTCCGCGCGCCAGGCGGCCAGGCCGCCGTCGAGCAGGCAGACCGTCGGGAAGCCTGCGTTGCGCAGCATCCACCAGAGCCTGGCCGCCGCAAGGTTGCCGGTGTCGTCATAGGCCACCACCAAGTCACCGTCCCGGACGCCCCAGCCGCGCGCGGACTCCTGGAACTGCTCCAGCGGCGGCAAGGGATGGCGTCCCCGGCTGGGATCGGCCGGGCCGGCAAGCTCGGCGGCGAGGTCCACGAAGACCGCGCCGGGCAGGTGCGCCTGCAGATAATGCTCCCGGCCGTGCGGGTCGCCAAGCGCCCAGCGGACGTCCAGCAGCACCGTCCGCGCGTCGGAGTCCATCCGTTCCTTGAGTTGGGCCACAGTCATCAAGGTGTCCATCCGCCCACTCTAACGCTGGACCGGCACCGCCGCGGGTAGGCTGGTGCGGTGACAAGAGTGCGCCAGCAGGACCGGGTTTGGGCCGACGAAGCCATCCGCCGGATCAATGCCGAGAACAACAGATCAGCCGACACCCACCTCTATTCGGTACCCCTGCCGGAGCACTGGGGCGTCCAGCTGTACCTGAAAGACGAATCCACCCACCGCACAGGAAGCCTCAAGCACAGGCTCGCCCGTTCGCTGTTCCTCTTCGGCCTGGTCAACGGCTGGATCCGCCAAGGGACCACCATCGTGGAAGCCTCCAGCGGCAGCACGGCCGTCTCAGAGGCCTACTTTGCGCAGCTGCTGGGGTTGCCGTTCATCGCCGTCATGACCCGGACCACCAGCCGCGAGAAGATCGCGCTGATCGAACAGTTCGGCGGCTCGTGCCACTTGGTGGACCACGCCTCCGAGGTCTACGCGGCGGCCGAGGACCTGGCCCGCAGCACCGGCGGCCACTACATGGACCAGTTCACTTACGCAGAGCGCGCCACCGACTGGCGGGGCAACAACAACATCGCCGAGTCGATCTTCGGCCAGCTGGCGCTCGAAGAGCACCCGGTCCCCCGCTGGATCGTCGTGGGCGCCGGCACCGGCGGGACCAGCGCGACGATCGGCCGCTACCTGCGCTACCAACGGCACGATACCGGCCTCGCCGTCGTCGACCCGGAGAATTCCGCGTTCTTCCCCGGCTGGATTGCCAGCCGGGACGACGGCGCTACAGCTGGTGCGACCGGCCTGCCGTCCCGGATCGAGGGCATCGGCCGGCCCCGGCTGGAGCCGAGCTTCGTGCCGGCCGTGATCGACCACATGATCCAAGTGCCGGATGCCGCCTCGGTGGCGGCCATGCGCCACCTGCGCGATTACGCCGGGCTGCACGCAGGCCCCTCCACCGGCACGAACCTCTGGGGCGTGTGGCAGCTCATCGCCGAGATGATCGCCGAGGGGCGCCGCGGCAGCGTGGTGTCATTGATGTGCGACGCCGGCGACCGCTACTCCGGCAACTACTACAGCCCGGAGTGGCTGCAGGAACAGGGCCTGGATCCGGCACCGCACGAGGCCACCCTCCGCGAGTTCTTCGCCAGCGGAACCTGGCCCGCCTAACCGGTAGCGGAACCTACACCTCCACCGAATCGCCGCTGGAGAGATGCCGGTATTCGGTGCCGTACCTGGCGCCGATCCTCGTGACGTGCCCTTCCACCAGACCGCGTCCCGTGTCGTTCAGCAGGGCGTCGTGGATCGGGAAAGCCCGCGGCGCGCGCACGCCGATCACGAAGTCCACCACTTCACCCACCTTGTTCCACGGGGCGTGGATCGGCACCAGCAGGGTCTGCACGTCGACGCCGTCCGGGATCGCGAAGGAATCGCCCGGGTGGTAGACGTTGGAGTCGACCAAATAACCGACATTGGCGACCACCGGGATCTGCGGATGGATGAGGGCATGCTGGCCACCGAAGCTCCGGATGGCAAAACCGGCCGTCTCGAAGTCTTCCCCCGCTGCAACAGTGTTGATTCGTTCCGCAGCCGCGGGCGCTTTGCCGCGCAATTGGGACGCAACGCCGTCGGGAGCGAAGAGCTGCAGCTCCGTGTCCTCCAGCAGGGCGTCGGTGACTGCGTCGACGTCGACGTGGTCCGCGTGCTCATGGGTGATCAGGACCGCGTCCGCGCCGGCGAGGGCCTGCTCAGCCTCGGAAAAAGTCCCCGGATCCAGCACCAGCACGCGGCCTTCCTTTTCGAGACGGACGCAGGCGTGGGTGAATTTCGTCAGCTTCATCCGGCCAGCCTATGGTGCCTTGCGAAGCGGTGTCCACGTGGCCCGGCTGGTAATCTGGGAGCCTGCCACTACCCGCAGCAAGACCCCCAGCGAAGCGAGTTCCCCCATGTCCCAGGGCGCCACAACCAGCGGCAGCCAGGCACCGGCCGAGGCCGCAGCCGCCGCCGGCAGCAAGGAACAGCCGGCGGGCAAGGAACCGGGCAAAGAGCAACGCGTCACTAAGCAGCGGCTGGCCGTCAGCGCCGCGCTGGACGAGCTGGCCGACTTCGTCAGCACGCAGGAGCTGCACCGCATCCTGCAGGAGCGGGGCACCTCGGTGTCGCTCGCCACCTCTTATCGGATCCTGCAGTCCCTCGCCGACGACGGCCTGGTAGACGTGCTGCGGAACGCCGACGGCGAGGCTGTCTACCGGCGCTGCGCGGTCACCGGACACCACCACCACCTGCTGTGCCGCAATTGCGGCAAGGCCGTCGAAGTGGAAGCACCCGCCGTCGAGGCCTGGGCGGCGCGGATCGCGAGCGAGCACGGCTTCACCGCCGTCGAGCACACTGTGGAGATCTTCGGGCTGTGCCCCGACTGCACGGCCCTGCAGGCCGGCCGCTAGAAAAAGCCGGTTGGCCCTGTCACCCGGGTTCCCAGCCGAGGGTCAGCCTCCCGGACGGCAATCCCATTACTCATGTTGTCTCCGGCACCATCCGGCCGCTGTCACCGCGCCGGTCCCGGATGCCGCCGATCACCCGGCACACCACGTAGATCAGGAAGGACAGCGTGGTGACGTAGGGGCTGATCGGGAGCCGCCCGCCGAGCGCCAGCAGTATCCCGCCCACCGTTGCCGTCACCGCGAAGACCACGCTGAGGAGCACCACGAGCCGCGGCGACGAGGTCACCCGCAGTGCGGCGGCGGCCGGAGTGATCAGCAGCGCCAGTACCAGCAGCGCGCCGACGATCTGGATGGACAGGGCCACGCTCACGCCCAGCAGCAGCATGAAGCCCAGCGCCAGCCCGCGCACCGGGACACCCCGTGCGGCGGCCACCCGGGGGTCCACGCTCGCGAAGGTCAGCGGCCGCCAGATGGCGATCAGCGCCAGCATAACGACGACGGCGGCAACCGCCAGGACCTGCAGCTGCACGGTGCCTACGGACACGATCTGGCCGGTGAGCAGGCCGAACTTGTTCGCGGCCCGGCCCTCGTAGAGCGAGAGGAAAAGAATGCCCAGGCCCAGGCCGAACGGCATGAGCACCCCGATGGTGGAGTTCTTGTCCCTGGCCCGGACCCCCATCAGGCCCAGCAGCAGCGCCGCCACCACCGATCCGGCGAGCGAGCCGAACACCACGTCGGCGCCGACCAGCAGGGCGAAGGCCGCGCCGGCGAAGGAGAGCTCGGAGATGCCGTGCACCGCGAAGGCGAGGTCACGCTTCATCACAAAGGTGCCCACCAGGCCGCCGAGCAGGCCCAGCACCGCGCCGGCCCAGATGGAGTTCTGCACCAGCACCAGTAGTTCGCCGTAGTTCTCGAAGTTGAAGATCGCATGGAGCACGCTGTCCAGATCCATCTAGCCCACCTCCCCTGCGATCGAGTGGGCGTCCTCGTGGTGGTGCGTCGTCGCGTCCGGCAGGCCCACCACGATCAGCCGGCCGTTGGCGCGGATCACTTCCACATGGCTGCCGTACAGATCCGACAGCACCTCCGTGGTCATGACTTCCTCGGGCGTGCCCACCCGGAAACGGCCGCCGGCCAGGTAGAGCACACGGTCCACGTAGTCCATGATCGGGTTGATCTCGTGGGTCACAAAGATCACCGCACTGTCCTGCTCGTGGCACTGCTTATTGATCAGCGCGCTGACCGCCTGCTGATGGTGCAGGTCCAGCGAAAGCAGCGGTTCATCGCACAGCAGCACCCTGGGCTCCGTGGCGAGGGCCTGGGCCACGCGCAGCCGCTGCTGCTCACCGCCGGAGAGCTTTCCCACCGGGACCTTGGCGTAATCCTGCGCACCCACCTCGGCAAGCAGCCCGTCGATCCTGCGGTTCACCTTGGCCCCGCCGAGGCGGATCCCCCAGCGGTGACCGTCGACGCCGAGCCCCACCAGGTCCCGGGCACGCAGCGGGGTGTCCGGGTCGAACGATTCCTGCTGCGGGACGTAGCCGATCCGCCGGCTGCCCCGGGCAATGGGCCGGCCGTCCAGCACGGCGGTCCCGGAGCTCAGTTCCTGCAGGCCGAGCAGGACCTTGAGGAAGGTCGTCTTGCCGCTGCCGTTGGGGCCAAGGACGGCAAAGAATTCCCCGGGGCTGATATCCAGGTCCAGGTTCTCCCACAAGGTCCGGTTGCCGAACGTGAGGGAGGCTCCGCGCAGGCTCACTACGGGTGTCAACTGGGTATTCCTCGATTTCTGCTTAGGCCAGGTGCCCACGCCGTTGCGATTATCTTAGGCCGGGCTAGCCCCGGGCAAGGGCCTTGGCCAGGTTGTCCACGTTGCCGGACATCCACTGCATGTACCCTTTGCCCTCGGGCAGGGTCTCGCTGAAGTCCACCACGGGAACACCCGCGGCGACGGCGGCGTCCTTGAGCGCGCGGGTCTGCGGTCCCTCCGTCTGCGGGTTGTAGGCCAGCAGCCGGATCCCGCCGGACTTCACGACGTCGATGGCGGAGCGGAGCACGGCGGGTGGAACATCCGAGCCGGCTTCGATGGCGGCGCTGTATTCGGCCGGCGTCCGGTTCTGCAGACCCGCGGCTTCCAACAGGTAGAGCGGCACGGGTTCCGTGACGGCGACGCCGCCGCGGGCCGCCGAGGCCTTGAGCGCCGACAGCCGGGTTTCCAGTCCGCCGAGATCCTTCTTCAGGGCCGCGGCGTTGTTCCGGAAGTCTCCGGCCGAGGAAGGCTCGAGGGCGCCCAGCTTCTCCGCCAGCGCGTCGGCCAGCCGGCTCATCGCGGCGGGGCTGTACCAGACGTGTTCGTTGAACGCGGCCGAGCTCCCGGAGTCCAGCCCCGAGACCTTGACGGCGTTGAGCAGGTCCTTCCCGTCCAGCCCGGTGTCCCCGGCCAGCTTGTCCAGGAAATCGTCGTAGCCGCCGCCGTTCTCCACCACCAGTTCGGCCTTGGAGACGGCCAGTTTGTCCTGCGTGGTGGCCTCGTAGGAGTGCGGATCCTGGCTGGTCCGGCTGATGATCGAGGTGACCCGCACCTTGTCGCCGCCAACGCTGCGGACGATGTCGCCGTACACGCTGGTGGAGGCCACCACCTCAACGACGCCATCGCCCGCACCGGGCCGGTCGCCGGCCGAGGTCGGACCGCAGGCCGTCAGCAGGAGGGTGCTGAGGCCGGCAAGGAGAAGAGCGGCGGCAGAACGGCGCACGGAAATACCTCGGATCTGTTATTGAGAAGCATTAGCAATACAACGAGTCTAACCCTAAATGGGAATCATTCCTATTTAGGGTGAGACCCGTGTTGCCTGCCTCCGCTAGTCCTGTCCGAGCCTGCGGTAGCCGGTTGCCTGCGTGGCATCCCGGATCTCCCCCACCAGCTGCTCGATCACGTCCTCCAGGAACAGCACGCCCTGGGTGTGCCCATCAGGACCAATCACACGGGCAAGGTGTGAACCGGTGCGCTGCATGACGGACATCGCCTTCTCAATCTCGTCTTCCATAGCCAGGTTGGCCAGGGAGCGGATGCGGCTTTCCGCGATCGGGTGCTGGTAGCCGGCCTCCGGGATCGACAGCACGTCCTTGATGTGGAGGTAGCCGGAGAGCATGCCCTCGTCGTCGAGCATCGGGAAGCGGGAAAAACCGGTGCGGCTGACCGCCTTCTCGAACTCCTCCGGCGTCGTGGCGGCCTTGAGCATCACTAGTTTGTCCAACGGAACCATGACTTGGGACGCAGTATGTTCGGAGAACTCCAGCGCACCCGTGATCAGTCCCGCGTCGTCGTCCACCAGGCCGTGCCGGGTGGACTCCTGCACGATCGACTGGACTTCCTCAAGCGTGAAGGAGGAGGTCACCTCGTCCTTCGGCTCGATCCGCATCAGCTTCAGGATGTGGTTCGCGGACCAGTTGAGGGCCACAATCGCCGGCTTGACCGCCCGGGCAATGAAGATCAGCGGCGGGGCCAGCAGCAGGGCCGCCTTGTCCGCCACCGAGACGGAGATGTTCTTCGGCACCATCTCGCCGAAAGTCACGTGCAGGAAGGTGACCGCCAGCAGCGCGATGGCGAAGGCCACGACGTCGGCCATCTCCATCGGGACACCGAGCGCCTCCAGCGGAACGGCCATGAGGTGGTGGATGGCCGGCTCGGCCACCTGCAGGATCAGTAGCGAGCAGACCGTGATCCCGAGCTGGGCGCAGGCCAGCATGAGCGAGACGTTTTCCATGGCCCGCAGCGTGGTCTGGGCCCGCTTGGACCCGGACTCGGCGAGGGGCTCGATTTGGCTGCGGCGGGCGGACATGACGGCGAATTCCGCCGCGACGAAGAACGCGTTGCCCAGCAGCAGTATCGCGAGCCAGAGTATTCCCAGCCAGTCGCTCATGCGGCACCGGCCTTTCCGGCAGCGTCAATGCGCCCGTTGTTGCCGCTGTGCGGCTCGTGCTCCGGCGGCGCGGGCTTGAAGCAGATGCGGTCGATCCGGCGTCCGTCCATACGGGTGACGCTGAGCTTTCCGCCGCCGACGTCGACAGTGTCGCCCACGGCCGCGATGCGTCCGAGCTGGCTCATGACGTAGCCGCCGACCGTCTCGTAGGCCGCCTCATCCGGCACGGTGAGGCCCGGGATCTGTTCGGAGAGTTCGTCCGGGCGCAACAGGCCCGGGAAGTACCAGTCCCCCGAGGCGCTCTGCAGCAGCCCGGGGCGGACCTTGTCATGTTCGTCGGCCACTTCCCCGACGATTTCTTCCACGAGGTCTTCCAGGGTGGCGATCCCGGCGGTTCCGCCGTACTCGTCCAGCACCACGGCGAGCTGCAAATTGCCTTCGCGCAGTTCGGCAAGCAGTCCGTCCAGGTGGATAGTTTCCGGCACGCGGAGCACCTCGGTCATGATGGCTCCGGCTTCAAGGTTGGCGCGCCGGTCCACCGGAACGGCGATGGCCTTCTTGACGTGCACCACACCGCGGATGTCGTCCGAGGACTCGCCGATCACGGGAAAGCGGGAGTAGCCGGTGCGTTTGGCTGCCTCCACAATGTCCGAGACCGGCTGATGGCCGTCAATGGTCTCCACCCGGATCCGGGGCGTCATCACGTCCGCGGCCGTCCGCCCGGAGAACTTCAGGGTGCGGGAGATGAAGTTGGCGGTCCGTTCGTCCAGGGTTCCCATCGCGGCCGAGCGTCGCACCAGCGAGGCGAGCTCGGCCGGGGTGCGGGCGCCAGAGATTTCCTCTTTGGCCTCGAGGCCGAAAACATTCAGTACCTTGTTGGAGAAGCCGTTAAGCACGACGATGGCGGGCTTGAAGATTGCGGTGAAGACCAGCTGCGGCCGGGCGAGGGCCTTGCCCACCGGGAACGAGAGTGCGATCGCCATATTCTTCGGGACCAGTTCGCCGATCAGCATCGACAGCAGGGTCGCCAGAGCCATTGCGAGGACCAGCGAGACCGAGGTGGCGGCCGCTTCGGGCAGCCCGAGCGCGGCCAGCGGGCCCTCCAGCAACTTGCCCACCGAGGGTTCCATCACGTAGCCGGTGAGCAGGGTGGTCAGGGTGATGCCGAGCTGGCAGCTGGAGAGCTGCGTGGACAGGGATTTCAGGCACTTCAGCAGCGGCGCGGCGGCGGCGTCGCCGTTGTCCACGGCGCGCTGCACGGTGGCCTGGTCGAGAGCAACCAGGGAGAATTCAACGGCGACGAAAAAGCCGGTGCCGAGGATGAGGAGCAGTCCAGCTCCGAGCAGTAGCCACTCCATTTAGCGGCCCGCTTCGGAGCGGAGAAGAGCTGGCCGGGGGAAACGTCCCGGCGGAGGATGGTCAGCCGCGGCCGACCCTGTTTCCTGTAGGGCACTCTGTCCGTGGAACGATGCGTTCCGTGCAGCGGAAGAGTGATGGGCGCGTGAACGGGGTTTGCCGGCTCTGCGGGTGGACTGGGCGGGAACGGATTCCGTTCCGCGCTGACAGCCCCCAGGCCGGCACCTAGATTTACTGTCCATAAGAATTTCAGTCTACAGGTTTCGGTTCACCAGCTCTGCGGCACCGGGCGGCCTTCCTCGTAGCCCGCCGCGGACTGGATGCCGGCTACGGCCCGCTCCCGGAACGCCGCGAGATCGGCGGCACCGGCGTAGCTCATCGAACTGCGCAGCCCCGCGGTGATCATGTCGAGCAGGTCCTCCACCCCGGGGCGGGCGGAGTCGAGGTACATCCGGGAGGTGGAGATGCCTTCCTCGAACAGGGCTTTCCGGTCCTTTTCGAAGGCACCCTCGCGCTGGTTGCGGTTCTGCACCGCCCGCGCCGAGGCCATCCCGAAGCTCTCCTTGAACTGGCGGCCGTTGGCGTCCAGTTGCAGGTCCCCCGGGCTCTCGTGCGTCCCGGCGAACCAGGAGCCGATCATGACCTGGCTCGCGCCGGCCGCGAGGGCCAGCGCCACGTCGCGGGGGTAACGGACTCCGCCGTCGGCCCAGACCCTGCCGCCGGCGTCGCGTGCCGCGGCCGAGCACTCCAGCACGGCGGAGAACTGCGGACGGCCGACCGCCGTCATCATCCGGGTGGTGCACATGGCGCCCGGTCCCACACCGACCTTGACGATGTCCGCGCCGGCCTGGATCAGCTCGCGGGTGGCCCCGGCGGTGACCACATTGCCGGCCACGACCGGCACTCCGGGGTCCAGGCTGCGGACCGCGGCCAGGGCGTCGAACATCTTCTGCTGGTGGCCGTGGGCGGTGTCCAGCACCAGCACGTTAACTCCGGCCGCGAGCAGTTCTGACGCCCGGCCGGCGACGTCGCCGTTAATGCCGACGGCGGCGGCCACCTTGAGCGCACCCCCGTCGTCGAGGGAGGGCCGGTACAGGGTGGAGCGCAGGGCGCCCTTGCGGGTCAGGACGCCGGCCAGCACACCGTCCTGCTGGACGGGCGCGAAGTCGGTACCGGCGGCGTCCATGGCGTCGAAGGCGCGGCGCAGGGAGAGCGCCATGGCGCCGGAATCAGCTGCGCCGTCGGCGTCGAACTCCGCGGCGTCGAGCACGAGCGGCTGGTGGCGCATCACGGAGGCAAGGGAAGCGAAACGGTCCTGGCCCTCGAAGTCCGCGGCCCGGACGACGCCGGCGACGGCGCCGGCGTCGTCCACAACCACCACCGCGCCGTGCGGACGCTTGCCCATCAGGTGCAGGGCATCGATCACGGTGTTCGAGGCGCGCAGGCTGACCGGCGTCTCAAAGACCGCGTGCCGGGCCTTGACCCAGGCCGTGACGCTCCGAAGCACGTCCAGCGGCACGTCCTGCGGAAGGACCGCCAGGCCACCGCGGCGTGCCATCGTCTCGGCCATCCGTTTCCCGGTCACGGCGGTCATGTTCGCGACGACCAGCGGGATGGTGGAACCGGTCCCGTCGTCCGCCGACAGATCCACGTCCAGCCGCGAGGTGACGTCGGAGCGGGATGGCACCAGGAAGATGTCCGAATAGGTCAGGTCGGTGGTCGGCTCACTCAAAAAACGCACGGCTGCTCCTTCATAGAGGGTCTCGGTTGTGATTCTAGAGGCACTCGGGCGGCGGGGCAGTTCCGGCCCGGGGGCGGTCCGCCGGGCCGGATCGGACGGCGTTGCGGCTCGTGGATGATTTGAGTCACCCTTATTGGCGGTTTGGCCGGAATCGTCACTAGACTGGCAAAGGTCTGGGTTCACTGGACGCGGAGAACTGGTTCGATTGACGTGCTGCGGCACCGTGGAAACCAGCGGGAATCAAACTCATGGAAGAGGCGTATTTCAAGTGCCAGAGCAGCCTAGCCACCGTCTACCCGAGGAATTTGGCGGAAACGAGTGGCTCGTTGACGAACTGTACGAGCGGTACCAGCAGGACAAGAACACGGTAGACGCCAAGTGGTGGCCGCTTTTCGAGTCCTTCGATGCCAGCGACGGTTCTTCGACCAACGGCGCCTCGGCAACGGCCGCCGCGCACCCTTCCACCCGTGAGCTTCCGGTCGTAGCACCGTCCGCTGCGTCTGCTCCCGCAGCCTCGGCACCGGCAGCCCCTGCTGCCCCGGCCGCCGCCCCGGCCCCTGCCGCTGCGCCCGCTCCCGCCGCAGCCCAGAAGGCGCCGGCCACCGTCGCCCGCGACGGTTCGAAGACCGCCGAGCCCGGCGCCGGCACCCCCATCCCGGCCCAGCTGCCCAAGAACGTCAAGGCCCCCACCGCGCCGGAAGAAGACGTCGTCTCCGTGCTGCGCGGCCCGGCGAAAGCCATCGCGGCCAACATGGTCACCAGCCTGGAGGTCCCCACCGCGACGAGCGTCCGGGCCATCCCCGCCAAGCTGCTGATCGACAACCGCGTGGTCATCAACTCCAACCTCGCCCGCGCCCGAGGCGGCAAGGTCTCCTTCACGCACCTGATCGGCTACGCCGTCATCCGGGCACTGGCCCAGTTCCCCTCCATGAACGTCTACTACGACGTCGTCGACGGCAAGCCCGTGGCCGTGCAGCCCGCGCACGTGAACTTCGGCATCGCCATCGACATGCCCAAGCCGGACGGCACCCGCCTGCTCATGGTGCCGAACATCAAGAAGGCTGAGACCCTCAACTTCTCCGAGTTCTGGCACACCTACGAGGACCTGATCAAGCGCGCCCGCAACGGCAAGCTGACCGCGGACGACCACTCGGGCACCACGGTCTCGCTGACCAACCCCGGCGGCATCGGCACCGTGCACTCGGTCCCCCGCCTCTCCAAGGGCCAGGCCGCCATCATCGGCGTCGGCGCCCTCGACTACCCGGCCGAGTTCCAGGGCGCCAGCGAGAAGATCATCGCGCACAACGCCATCAGCAAGGTCCTCACCCTGACCTCCACCTATGACCACCGCGTCATCCAGGGTGCCGGCAGCGGCGAGTTCCTCAAGCTCGTGCATCAGCTCCTGCTCGGCGCGCAGAACTTCTACGACGAGATTTTCGAATCCCTGCGCATCCCGTACGAGCCCGTGCGCTGGAGCCCGGACCTGCAGGTGGACCCGGCGGACGAGATCAACAAGGTCGCCCGGATCCAGCAGCTCATCCACTCCTACCGCGTCCGCGGCCACCTCATGGCGGACACCGATCCGCTCGAGTACGTGCAGCGCAAGCACCCGGACCTCGACGTCCTGACTTACGGCCTGACGCTGTGGGACCTGGACCGTGAATGGCCCACCGGCGGCTTCGGCGGCAAGCCGATGCTGAAGTTCCGCGACATCCTCGGTGTGCTCCGCGACGCGTACTGCCGCACCACGGGCATCGAGTACATGCACATCCAGGATCCCGAAGAGCGCAAGTGGTTCCAGGACCAGCTGGAGCACCCCTACTCCAAGYCGAGCCGTGACGAACAGCTCCGGATCGTCTCCAAGCTCAACGCGGCGGAGGCTTTCGAGACCTTCCTTCAGACGAAGTTCGTCGGCCAGAAGCGCTTCTCGCTCGAGGGCGGCGAGTCGCTGATCCCGCTGCTGGACGCCATCATCTCTGACGCCGCCGACGACGAACTCGACGAAGTAGCCATCGGCATGGCCCACCGCGGCCGCCTCAACGTGCTCACCAACATCGCCGGCAAGACCTACGCCCAGGTCTTCCGCGAATTCGAGGGCACCCAGGATCCGCGCTCCGTGCAGGGCTCGGGCGATGTGAAGTACCACCTCGGCACCGAGGGCACCTTCACCTCGGACAACGGCAAGGAGACCAAGGTCTACCTCGCCGCCAACCCCTCGCACCTCGAGGCCGTGGACTCCGTCCTCGAAGGCATCGTCCGCGCCAAGCAGGACCGCCTGGACGCGGGCGAGGCCTTCCCCGTGCTGCCGATCATGGTCCACGGTGACGCCGCCTTCGCCGGCCAGGGCGTTGTGGCGGAAACGCTCAACCTCTCCCAGCTGCGCGGCTACCGCACCGGCGGCACCATCCACGTAGTGGTCAACAACCAGGTCGGCTTCACCACGGCGCCGTCCTCGTCGCGTTCCTCCACCTACTCCACGGACGTCGCCAAGATGATCCAGGCGCCGGTGTTCCACGTGAACGGCGACGACCCGGAGGCAGTAGTCCGCATCGGCCAGCTCGCCTACGAGTTCCGCCAGCGGTTCCACAAGGACGTTGTCATCGACATGGTCTGCTACCGCCGCCGCGGCCACAACGAGGGCGACGACCCCTCGATGACGCAGCCGCTGATGTACAACCTGATCGAGGCCAAGCGTTCGGTCCGCAAGCTCTACACCGAGTCGCTGATCGGCCGCGGCGACATCACCGAGGAAGAAGCAGAGCAGCTGCTCCGCGACTACCAGGAACGCCTCGAGCGCGTCTTCGCCGAGACCCACGCCGCGCAGACGTCCCCGATCCCGATCATCACCGCAGATTCCGCCGCGGTGTCCGATCTGGAACGGCCCTCCGCCCAGCAGTCCGACTCGGGCATCAGCGCCCCGGAATCCACCGCGATCTCCACCGAGATGCTGGCCCGGATCGGCAAGGCGCACGTCCAATTCCCCGAGGGCTTCACGGTGCACGCCAAGCTCAAGCAGCTGCTCGAGAAGCGTGAGCAGATGTCCCGCGAAGGCGGCATCGACTGGGGCTTCGGCGAACTCGCGGCCTTCGGCTCGCTCAGCATGGAGGGCGTCCCGGTCCGGCTCGCCGGCCAGGACTCGCGCCGCGGCACCTTCGTGCAGCGCCACGCCGTCTTCCACGACCGCGCCAACGGCGACGAGTGGATGCCGCTGGCCCACCTCTCCGACGACCAGGCCAAGCTCTGGATCTACGACTCGCTCCTGTCCGAATACGCGGCCATGGGCTTCGAATACGGCTACTCCGTCGAGCGCCCGGACGCGCTGGTGCTCTGGGAAGCGCAGTTCGGTGACTTCGTCAACGGCGCGCAGACCATCATCGATGAGTTCATCTCCTCGGCCGAGCAGAAGTGGGGCCAGCGCTCGTCGCTGGTGCTCATGCTGCCGCACGGCTACGAGGGCCAGGGCCCGGACCACTCCTCGGCACGGATCGAACGCTTCCTGCAGCTCTGCGCTGAGGAGAACATGATCGTGGCCAACCCCACGACGCCGGCCTCGCACTTCCACCTGCTCCGCCGCCAGGCGTACAGCAGGCCGCGCAAGCCGCTGATCATTTTCACCCCGAAGCAGCTCCTGCGCCTCAAGGCTGCCGCGTCCTCGGTGGAAGACTTCACCACGGGCACCTTCCGCCCGGTCATCCCCGAGCACGAGCAGCTGCAGGCCGACGCCGTCGAACGCGTCCTGCTGGTCTCCGGCCGCCTGTACTACGACCTGCTGTCCACCCGGCAGAAGACCGGCGACACGACGACTGCGATCATCCGGGTCGAACAGCTCTACCCGCTGCCCGCAGCGGAAATCGCCGCCGAGCTGGCCAAGTACCCGAACGCCGACGTTGTCTGGGCCCAGGACGAGCCCGCCAACCAGGGACCGTGGCCGTTCATCGGCCTGAACCTGCCGGATGCGCTGGACCGGCGCGTGCGCCTCGTCTCCCGGCCGGCCTCGGCTTCGACCGCGGCAGGTTCGATGAAGCGCCACGCAGCCGAGCAGGATGCCCTGCTCAAGCAGGCATTCGCACGTAAGTAAGACCAGGCTGCCCGGCCGGAGGTGGAACACCACGACTCCGGCCGGGCAGCTTCGTTTAAGGCTTTGAACCGGCATTGGGAATGAAGAGGTAGTCGTGGAAGATCGGAAGCTGCGGATCGCAGCCGTTGGAGATGAGTTGCTGGCCGGCCTGGGTGACCCCCGGGCACTGGGCTGGCTGGGACGGGTGCTCGCCCGCACTCCCCACGACGGGCTCAGCCTGGAAAGCTACTCGCTGCCGTGCCCGCAGGAAGGCACCGAAGGGTTGGCTGAGCGCTGGCTCGAGGAAGCCGGCCGCCGGTTCGGCCCGCAGCACGAGAACCGCCTGGTGATCGGCTTGTCCGGGCGGGACATCGAGTTCGGCCTCTCCACGGCCCGCAGCCGGCTCAACCTCGCCAATATCCTTGACTCCGCTTCGCAGAACAAGATCGAGGTCTTCGTCGTCGGGCCGCCGCCGACCCTGGACCCCGCCCAGAACCGCCGACTGGGCGAGCTCAACACCGCCTTCGCCGATGTCACCACGCGCCGCAAGCACCTGTACGTGGACACCTTCTCGCCGCTGCTGAACCACGAGCAGTGGCGCCAGGACCTCGCGGCCAACGGCGGAACGCCGGGCCAGGCCGGTTACGGACTGATGGCCTGGCTCGTGCTGCACCGCGGCTGGTTCCAGTGGCTGGGGATCGACGCGCCGGAGTAGGCCGCCGCCCGTCCGGTCCCGCCCGGCGGACCACGGAAGATTCTGTCGCGATATATCTTGACCGCTCAGGGGGCGCGATATATCGTGTTTCCATAGTCGCGATATATCGCAAGCACCGAGGCTCGCCTGATCGCACCCGCCCGCATCCGGAGGAAGCATGGAACAGAATTCGTGGACCGTTACGGGTCCCCAGACGATCGACGTCGACGGCGTCCGCTCGCTCAAGCTCGGCATTGTCCGCGGCCGCTTCGACGTTGTCACCCACGACGAGGACGTGGCCCGGATCGAGGTCTCCGAGGTCGACGGCGATCCGCTGGCGATCAGCCTCACCGAGGGCCGCCTGGAGGTGCGCCACCAGCTCCACGGCCCGCAGGGCTGGTTCAAGAACCTGATGGGCACGGTCAACAACAACTCCAGCAACAGCGTGGTCATCAGCATTGCCCTGCCGGCCGGCGTGGACGTCGAGGCCGGCACTGTCAGCGGCGACGGCATGGTCTCCGGCCTCACCGGGCACACCCGGCTGAACACCGTCTCCGGCTCGGTGCTGGCCGACGGCACCGCGGGCGAACTGGCCGTCAGCACCGTCAGCGGCGAGGTGATCGCCCGCAACCACCACGGCGTCCTGACCGCCAAGAGCGTCTCCGGCGAAGTCACCGCCTCTGGCGAATTCAGCAACATCCGCGCCAACACCGTCAGCGGGGACCTGAGCTTCGACCTGCACGGCTTCACCCAGGACTTCGGCGCCAACTCGGTCTCCGGCGATGTCACCATCCGGCTGCCGCACGACGTCGGCGTGGACATCATCGCGAAGTCGGCCAGCGGCGCGGTGGTGATCGACGACCAGCGGTACGCCCAGCCCGGCGGATCCGTGCAGACCATCGCCGGTCCCGATGCCAAGCTCATGCTGGTCCGGACCAACTCGGTATCGGGGAAGACCTCGATCTTCCACCGCCAGCCCAGCACGGACACCGAAGCGGGGCTGTGATGCCGCCCGTCTTCGCCCACGGCGCGCTGCGGCTGTACCTGCTGGCCCTGCTGGAGTCCGGCCCCAAGCACGGCTACGAGCTGATCAAGGCACTCAGCGACCGCTTCGGCGGCACGTACTCCCCCAGCGCCGGGACCATCTATCCGCGGCTCGCCAAGCTGGAGGAGGAGGGGCTCGTCGCCACGCACACCGAGGGCCGGCGCACCAACTACAGCATCACCCCGGCCGGCTTGGTGGAACTCAACAGGCGGCGGGAGGAGCTGGCCGACGTGGAGGACGACATTTCCGCCTCCGTCCGGCGACTGGCCGACAAGCTGCGGCAGGACATCCGGGTGAACATGCAGGGGCTGCGCGCGGACCTTGCCGCCACGGCCGAGGCGGCCCGCTCCACGGCCCGCAGTGCCGCCTCCCCAGCCGGGGCGCGCTACTCCAAGGAAAGCGACCGCAGGCTGCGGGAGGCCGAAATGCTGGTGCAGTCCTTCCGGGACGATATGCGGGTCGAGCTGCGCCGCCACGCCGGAGCCCGGCCGGTCACCCCAGTCACCCTTGAAACCGTCAAGACGGTCCTGGACCAGGCCCGGATCTCCATCCGGAACTCACTGGAGGGCTGAGCCGCACGACGGCGGCCGCCCGGTTCGCGGCGGGTCCGCCAATGTGGGAGACTTGAGGGCAGCTCTTTTGAGTACCAAGATTAAGGAGGCCAGCTATGAGCAAACGTGCACGTAAACGTCGTGACCGTAAGCGTGGCGGCGCGAACCACGGTAAGCGCCCCAACGCCTAAGCCAAGGCTTGGATATCAAGCTTTAAGCGAAAGACCCCGGAAACCTCACGGTTCCCGGGGTCTTTCGCTGTTTCTTGGTCCTTCGCGGGGCCCGGCGGCGCTCAGGCCTCCGCGTCGGCCTCAACCGCGCGGATCGAGTGGATCCGGTCGAGGATGGAATTCTTGAGATTCTCGGGCGCGGCCTCCGTGCAGGAGCGCTTTACCATCACGCGGATGACGCACTCGAGGTCATACTGCTCGTGGCACTCGGGGCACTCGTCGAGGTGGTCCTTGATCTCGGCGATGTCGTCGTGTGTCAGGGCCCCGTCGAGGTACTCGTAGATGCGCTGCATCCGGGTGTCATCGCAGTCGCCCAGTCCCTGGCAGTCGCTCATTTCCTGTTCTCCTGATTGTTGCTTTCGGCCGCTGCGGCGGGATCGCCCGCGGCTTTGAATCCCCGCTCGGCCGCGTAGTCGGCCAGCATGTCCCGCAGCATTCTCCGGCCGCGGTGCAGCCGGGACATGACGGTCCCGATCGGGGTGTTCATGATGTCTGAAATTTCCTTGTACGCGAAGCCCTCGACGTCGGCGAAGTAGACGGCGAGCCGGAACTCCTCCGGGATCGACTGCAGGGCCCGTTTTACGTCCGAGTCCGGCAGATGGTCCAGCGCTTCAGCCTCCGCCGAGCGCAGGCCGGTCGAGGTGTGCGACTCGGCGCGGGCCAACTGCCAGTCCTCGATGGTGTCCGAGTTCGACTGCAGCGGTTCACGCTGGCGCTTGCGGTACAGGTTGATGTACGTGTTGGTGAGGATCCGGTACAGCCATGCCTTGAGGTTCGTTCCGGGCTTGTACTGGTGGAAGGCGGAAAACGCCTTCGTGTACGCCTCCTGGACGAGGTCCTCGGCGTCGGCGGGATTCCGCGCCATCCGCATGGCCGCGGAGTAAAGCTGGTCGACGTACTGCATCGCGTCGCGCTCGAAGCGGATGCGGCGCTCGTCGGTGGTCTCGGCAGTCGTGTCCAGCGGCTGGCCGGTGCCGTCCGCCGCTACGGTTTCCACGGCTGTTCGTTCCGCGATGGCCTCGTCCGCGGCTGTCGCCTGCGCCGTACTACTGGCGGCGGCTGCCTTGGTGGGCTTGGCGTCGTCGTTTCCGGCAACCTCGTGCATGGCCGCAACGGCCGGATCCATGGTGCTCATTGCGTTCAAGTCTACTGTCACCTTCCGGCGGGTGCTCAAAGCCCCCGTCAGGGCCGCGGCCCACGGGTCCGCGGCGGCTTCATCCAGCAGCCCGGATTCTTTAACCAGAACCAAACCTCCGCCTTCCTGCACTGGCCGGATGACCGGCCGTGCCCATAGTTATTGCGCTGGTTTTCCCGCCCCCATTTCGGCTGGAATCTGTCATGCACAACCCCGCACAACGGGCAAATATTCCGCAAAAGTGCAAGACTAGAACCGGTTCTCCCGCACAGCGTCCGCGGTTCGTCCATCCAGGAGGAAATTCATGTCCTTTGTCCGCTTTCTCGCCCGCCCCATGCTCGCCTCCAGTTTCGTGCTCGCAGGCATGGACAAGCTAAAGAATGCGGATGACACTGCGACACAGCTGTCTCCCCTGCTGCGCCGCGCGGCTGAGTCCCTCCCCTTCCAGGCCGACGAGAAAGTCCTGGCCCGCGTGATCGGCGGCACCCAGGTGGGTGCCGGCGTGTGCCTGGCCCTCGGCAAGGCCTCCCGCCTGGCCGCCACCGTGCTCGCTGTGATCTCGGCGCTCAATGGCTACGTTGAATGGCGCAGCGCGGACATCTCGTCCAAGGAAGGCCGCGACGCCCGGCGCAAGCAGCTGCTGAAGAACGTCTCACTGACCGGCGGGGTGCTGCTGGCTTCCGTGGACACCGCGGGCAAGCCGAGCCTGGCCTGGCGTGCAGAGCACCTCGCCGCCGACGCCCGGAAGACCACCGCACACCTCGCCGCGGACGCCCGGAAGACCACCGGCAAGAAGCTGAAGAAGGCTGACAAGGCGGTCCGCAAGGCCGTCGACCACGCTGTCGGGGCCTAAGACGGCAATGACTGGCACCACCCCCACCGCTGCAGCCCCTTCCCTTCCGGCCGGCGGCGGTCCGCATTGGCGTGCGCCCTTCGCCGAGCGTCCCGTCGACGCCACCGTCACCGTTCCCGGCTCCAAGTCCCTGACTAACCGGTACCTGATCTTGGCCGCCCTCGCGGACGGGCCGTCCAAGCTCCGTGCTCCGCTGCACTCCCGGGACTCGGCCCTGATGATCGAGGCCCTCCGGCAGCTGGGGGCCACCATCACCGAAGTGCCCGGCGACGGCGCCTACGGCCCGGACCTGGACATCACCCCCATCGCCCCGGATGCCGCTGCCGCGGACACCTCAATCGACTGCGGCCTGGCCGGCACGGTGATGCGCTTCGTGCCTCCGGTCGCCGCGCTGCACCGCGGCCGCTCAGCATTCGACGGCGATCCCCACGCCCGAAACCGGCCGATGGGCACCATCATCGAGGCACTGACCGGTCTCGGCGTCGCCGTTAGCGCCCCCGACGGCGGACCGGCGTCGTCGTTGCCGTTTTCCGTCCAGGGAACGGGAGAAGTCCGCGGCGGCCACCTCGTCATCGACGCCAGCGCCTCGTCGCAGTTCGTTTCCGCCCTGCTGCTCGCGGGAGCCCGCTTTACCGAGGGACTCCACCTCGAACACGTGGGAAAGCCCGTACCGAGCCTGGACCACATCAACATGACGGTCGCCGTGCTGCGCGGCGTGGGCGTGGCGGTCGATGACTCGGTGCCGAACCACTGGGTTATTTCCCCCGGCCCGATCCGCGCCTTCGACCAGCGGATCGAACAGGACCTCTCCAATGCCGGGCCGTTTCTCGCCGCGGCCCTCGCCACCCGCGGAACCGTGCGGATCCCCAACTGGCCGGCCGGGACCACCCAGGTCGGCGATCTCTGGCGCGGCATCCTGGCCACCATGGGCGCCACCGTGACGCTGGAGCACGGCACCCTGACCGTGAGCGGCGGCCCGGAGATCAAGGGCGGCGACTTTGACGAAACCAGCGAACTCGCCCCGACCGTGGCAGCCCTCTGTGCCCTGGCCACCGGCCCCTCCCGGCTGAGCGGCATCGCCCACCTCCGGGGCCACGAAACCGACCGGCTTGCCGCCCTCGTCGCGGAAATCAACCGCCTTGGCGGGGACGCCGAAGAGACCCCCGACGGACTCATCATTAGGCCGGCGAAGCTGCACGGCGGCGTCGTGCACAGCTACGCGGACCACCGCATGGCCACCGCGGGCGCAATCCTCGGTCTCGCCGTCCCGGACGTGGAGGTCGAGGACATCGCCACCACGGCCAAGACCATGCCCGGCTTCCCGCAGCTGTGGGGGGCCATGCTCAGCCAGGCAAGCACCGCAGACAAGGACGCCGCCGGTGGCACGCAGCACTGACTCCTGGGACGAATCCGACGTCCGGATCCGCCCCAACAAAAAGGGCTCCCGCCCCCGCACCAAGGACCGGCCCAGCTACGACGACGCCGTCACCGGCCGGATCGTCACCGTGGACCGCGGACGCTACACCGCCGTCGTCGGCGAGGGCACCGCCGACGAACGCAAGATCATCGCGGCGCGGGCCAGGGAGCTGCGCCGCAACCCCGTAGTTGCCGGGGACTTCGTCTCGCTCGTCGGGGACGTCAGCGGCGAACCCGACACCCTGGCCCGGCTGGTCAAGATCCAGGACCGCAGGACGCTGTTGCGCCGCAGCGCGGACGACACGGACCCGATCGAACGCGCCGTCGTCGCCAACGCCGACCAGCTCGTCGTTGTCGTGGCCGCAGCCAACCCGGAACCCCGCACCGGCTTCATCGACCGCGCTCTGGTGGCCGCCTACGACGCCGGCATCGAACCGCTGCTGCTCGTCACCAAGGCCGACGTCAAGGACCCCGCCGAGCTGCTGGCCAACTACCAGCACCTGGATTTCCCGGTGATCATCTCCAAAACCGCGGATTCGGCCGCCTCCGGCATCGACGCCCGCTCCGATGACGGCCTGTCCGCCCGGCTGGACAAGGCCGCCGTGTCGCAGCTGCGGGACTACCTCGACGGGAAGGTCACCGTCATGCTGGGCCACTCCGGCGTCGGCAAATCCACCATGGTGAACGCACTCACCGGCGCCGAACGGGCCACCGGCGGCGTCAACGCGGTCACCGGCCGCGGCCGCCACACCTCCTCCTCCGCGCTGGCGCTGAAGGTCAGCGATGCGCCTGCGGGCAGCTGGATCATCGACACCCCGGGCATCCGCTCCTTCGGCCTGGCCCATGTGGACCCGGACAGGATCCTGCGTTCCTTCCCGGACCTGGCGCCCGGCACCGATGACTGCGAGCGGGGCTGCAAGCACGACGCCACCGCCGTCAATTGCGGCGTGGACGCCTGGGTGCAGGGCGGCCACGCGGGCCCGTCCGGCCCGGCCCGGCTCGCGTCGCTGCGCCGGCTGCTGGGCACCGATCCGCGGCTGGAAGCGCAGGACACCAAGGAACTCGGCAGCGTCTCATAGCCGCGTCTACTTGGCGGCAGCGACGTGGCCTCCCGGTCCGCGGCGCGTTTTGACGGTAGTTTGGAAGCATGAGCCAACCAGCTTCGAGCTACAACGATGACCTGCGCCTTGCCCATGTACTGGCAGATTCCGTAGATTCCCAGACCATGAGCCGCTTCAAGGCGCTCGACCTTCGGATCGAGACGAAGCCGGACCTGACCCCCGTCACCGACGCGGACAAGTCCGCCGAGGAAGCCATCCGCGGGCAGCTGTCCCGCTCCCGCCCGCGCGACGCCGTCCTGGGCGAGGAGTTCGGCAGCTCCGGCCACGGTTCGCGCCGCTGGATCATCGACCCGATCGACGGCACCAAGAATTTCGTCCGCGGCGTCCCGGTCTGGGCCACCCTGATCGCCCTCGTCGACGAAGGCGAACCCGTGGTGGGCGTCGTCAGCGCCCCCGCACTGGGCAAGCGCTGGTGGGCCGCAAAGGGCGCCGGCGCCTACATGGGCCGCTCACTGGCCGCCGCGACCCGGCTGCGGGTCTCCAACGTCTCCCGGCTCGCCGATGCGTCACTGTCCTATTCGAGCCTCGGCGGCTGGAAGCAGCGCGGCAACCTCGACGAGTTCCTCGGACTCACCGAGGAGGTCTGGCGTACCCGCGCCTACGGCGATTTCTGGTCCTACTGCCTCGTGGCCGAAGGCGCCGTCGACATCGCCTGCGAGCCCGAACTCAACCTCTACGACATGGCGGCGCTGGTCCCGATCGTGACGGAGGCCGGCGGCCGCTTCACCTCGCTCGAGGGAGAGGACGGCCCCTTCGGCGGCAACGCGCTGGCGACCAACTCGATCCTGCACTCCGAAGTCCTCAAGCGCCTCAACCCGGGCCTCGACGACCTGCTCTAGCCGGCCACGCCCGAGGCAGCCCGTAACACTACGCTTCATATTCCGCCCTCCCTTTTCCGTGCGACCGGCCATGTCCTAGGCTCGAAGCAGGTCACGAGTGCCAGCGCAAAACCCCGGTTTGCTGGCCGGCAACCCTCCATTCGCGGCGGGGTGCCCCGGGTGACGACCTGGCCGGTCCGGAGCGGACCCGGCAAGCGCGGATCCCCTGTGTGCGGGGTCCTTTTCGAGCGAGGTCCCATGACGACTGCCACCATCCCCACCCACACCACCAGCGCCGGCGGCCCGGAGTTCACCGACGCACGCTTCGACGCCGCCCGCCGGCCACTGTCCGCGGTTTCCGGCGCCGAAATCCTGGCCCCCCTGATCCAGGGCGGCCAGGTCCGGTACGCCAACCTGGACTACGGAGCCTCCGCCCCGGCGCTGTCCGTGGTGTCCGCCTACCTGAACGAGATCCTGCCGTACTACGCCAGCGTGCACCGCGGCGCCGGCTACGCCTCCCAACTGAGTACCTCGGTGTACGAAAACGCCCGGAACATCGTCCGCGGGTTCGTCGGCGGCCGTCCGGATGACTCCGTGATCTTCACCCGGAACACCACCGACGCACTGAACCTGCTGGCCGGCTGCCTGCCCGTCGACGACGGCCGACACACCGGCGAGGTGCTTTACCTCGACATCGAGCACCACGCCAACCTGCTGCCCTGGCAAAACGTCCCGCACCGCAGCGTCGTCGCGGCGCCCACCCTGGCCGGCACCGTGGAGCGGCTCCGGGCGGAACTCGCCCTCGGCGGAGTAAGCCTGCTCGCCGTGACCGGCGCGTCCAACGTCACCGGCGAAATCCTGCCGATCCGTGAGCTGGCCGCGCTGGCGCACGAATTCGGCGCCCGGATCGCCGTCGATGCGGCCCAGTTGGCCCCGCACCGCCGCATCAACATCGCCGCGGACGACGTCGACTACCTCGCCTTCTCCGGCCACAAGCTCTACGCCCCGTTCGGCGCCGGCGTGCTGGTGGGCCGGCCGGACTGGCTGGACGCCGGCACCCCGCACTTGGCTGGCGGCGGCGCAGTACGGGACGCACGACTCGACGCCGTCAGCTGGACCACCGGGCCGGCCCGCCACGAGGGCGGCTCCCCCAATGTCCTGGGCGCGGCCGCGCTGGCCCGCGCCAGCCAGGTTATCGAGGCGCTGGACGAGCAGCAGTGGCACGCCCACGAGGACGCCATCCGTTCCTTCCTGGTCGAGGGGCTGGAGCGGATCGACGGCGTAACGGTCCACCACATCTTCGAGGACACCGGCCGGGAAGGCGGCCCCGGGACGATCGGCGTGGTCAACTTCTCGGTCGCCGGTTACGACGCAGGCCTGGTCGCCGCATACCTGTCCGCGGAGCACGGCATAGGCCTGCGCGACGGCCGGTTCTGCGCCCACCCGCTGCTAAAACGGCTCGGCCTGCCCGCCGGTTCGCTCCGGGCCAGCTTCGGCCTCGGCTCACGGCTCAACGACGCGCAGCGGCTGCTCGCCGGGCTCCAGGAGCTGCGGCGGAACGGCCTGGGCTGGGACTACGTCGTGGACGCCGGACGCTGGGTGCCGGCCAACGACACGCGCAGCTATCCGCACTGGGCGCCGAACACGCCTGGCACCGCTGGCGCAGCCCCCTGCTCCGTCGACTGACCGGCAGCGCAGCCCGGGCCGCGTGCGGTAAATTCGACAGGTACGCACCAGAGCTGCCGAAGGAGATCGCACGTGGCACGCGGCGGCCCCAAACTGCACCACCCCGGACTGCAGGGTGGCCCAAAACTGCAGCACCAGCGGCGGCGGGAGCTCGGGCAGAGCTTCCAGGACGGCGGCGAGCACTACGACCGGGTCCGGCCCGGCTATCCGGCGGATTCGGCCGATTGGCTGATCCCGGCCGGGGCCCACGACGCCGCCGACCTGGGCGCCGGGACCGGTAAGTTCACGGCGCTCCTGGTCCAACGGGGGCTCAGGACCGTGGCCGTCGATCCGTCCCCGGACATGCTCGACCAGCTGCGCCGCGCCCTCCCGGAAGTCGCCGCCGTCGAGGGTACCGCCGAACACACCGGGCTGGCTTCGGGGGCCTTCGACCTGGTCACGGTGGCCCAGGCCTGGCACTGGTGCGATCCCCTGCTGGCCAGTACCGAGGCGGCTCGGATCCTGCGGCCGCACGGCGTTCTCGGCCTGATCTGGAACCAGCTCGACACCTCGGTCCCCTGGGTGCACAGGCTGTCCCGGATCATGCATGCGGGGGACGTCCACAAGCCCCACTTCACGCCGCCGCTGGGACCGGAATTCATCGGGCTGGAGAGTCATCTCACCCGCTGGGAGGATCCAGTAACCACGCAGGACGTCATGGAACTGACCAAATCCCGCAGCTACTACCTGCGGGCAGGCGAGAGCACCAGGGCCAAGGTGCTCGCTAACCTCGACTGGTACCTGCACGAGCACCTAGGACACACTGCCGGGCAGCTCCTGCCGCTTCCCTACCTGACGCAAAGCTGGCGTGCCGTCAAAGCCTGAGGTTCCCGCATTGCACTGACCACGCCGCGGCGCCTATTATTTCGGTGTGCCTAACTTATATTTGTAGGCACTCAGGAACTTCTTGGGAGCCCGCAGTGCTGGACGTAGCCGGACACGAACCCCTGCCCGCGGGGAAACCGCCTGCCCGCAGGATCAGGGGTAGCCGCCGGGCTTTGCTGGGCCTGCTCGGCCCGGCGTTCGTGGCTGCCATCGCCTATGTGGACCCCGGCAACGTCGCCGCCAACCTGACGGCCGGGGCACAGTACGGTTATCTGCTCGTCTGGGTCCTCGTCGCCGCCAACGTCATGGCGGTGCTGGTCCAGTACCAGTCCGCCAAGCTCGGCATCGTCACCGGCAAGAGCCTCCCGGAGATCCTCGGCGAGCGGCTCCGGCCGGCCTGGCGCCGCGCCTTCTGGGTCCAGGCCGAGATTGTGGCCGCAGCCACCGACCTCGCCGAGGTGGTGGGCGGCGCGGTGGCCTTGTACCTGCTCTTCGGCCTTCCGCTCCCCCTCGGCGCCGTCATTGTGGGCGGCATTTCGATGGCCCTGCTCGCCGTGCAGAGCCGCAACCAGCAGCGCCCCTTCGAGTTCGTCATCATGTTCCTGCTGGGCATCATCACCGTCGGGTTCCTGGCCGGACTGTTCATCAGCCCGCCGGATCCGGGCGGGTTCGTGGCCGGGCTTGTGCCTGGCTTCCAGGGCCCGGACACGGTGCTGCTGGCCGCGAGCATGCTCGGTGCCACGGTGATGCCGCACGCCATCTACGTCCACTCGGCGCTCTCCCGGGACCGGCACCGCCCGGATCCGCATCTGCATGTCCCGCCGCACGCCATTGCCCGGCTGATCAAAGCCACGCGCTGGGACGTCGTCGCGGCGCTGGCCGTCGCCGGCATCGTCAACATCGGAATGCTGCTGCTGGCCGCGTCCACGCTGGGCGGTGAAGACGGCACGGACACGATCGAGGGTGCCCACGCCGCCATCACAGCCAACCTCGGCCCGGTGGTCGGCGTGGTCTTCGCCGTCGGCCTGCTTGCCTCCGGCCTGGCCTCCACCTCGGTGGGCTGCTACGCCGGCGGAACCATCATGCAGGGCCTGCTCAAGATCCGCATTCCGCTGATGACGCGACGGGTGCTGACCCTGGTCCCCGCCGTCGTCCTGCTGGCCGTCGGCTTCGACCCCACCTGGGGGCTGGTGCTCAGCCAGGTTGTGCTCAGCTTCGGGATTCCGTTCGTGCTGGTCCCGCTCGTGGTGCTGACCAGCAGCAAGCCGCTGATGGGCCGGTTCGCGGACGGCATGACCCTGCGGGTGGCCGCCGTCGTCAGCGTGATCCTGGTAGTGGCGCTGAACCTGGTCCTGCTGTGGCTCACCTTCACCGGTGCCGCCGGACGGTAGGCTTGGGGCTGTGAAGACCAGTCCGCCCTCCTCCTCCATTGAGGACTACGTCAAGGTCATCTACTCCTTCACGGAGTGGCAGGACAAACCCATCACCTCCACCCAGCTGGCCCAGCGGCTGGGCGTCGCGAATTCCTCGGTCTCCGAGATGGTCCGCAAGCTCAAGGACCAGGGCCTGGTGGACCACAAGCCCTACAGCGCCGTAACCCTGACCGAGGACGGCGTGCGGCTGGCCCTCTCCATGGTCCGGCGGCACCGGCTGATCGAGACCTTCCTGGTCCAGGAGCTCGGCTACCGCTGGGACGAGGTCCACGACGAGGCCGAGCTGCTTGAACACGCCGTCTCGGACACCTTCATCGAGCGGATGTCCGCCAAGCTCGGCAACCCGGTCCGCGACCCGCACGGCGACCCCATTCCGGCCGAGGACGGCTCGGTCCTGATGCCGCCGGCCTACCGGATGAGCGAGCTCGACGACGGCCACACCGGCCGGATCACCCGGATCAGCGACGAAAACCCCGAGCTGCTGCGCTACCTCGCCGCCGAACAGATCGACCTGGACTCCGACGTCGAAGTCCTGGGCCGGAAGCCCTTCGGCGGCCCGCTCGTGGTCCGCATCGGCGCCCGCGGCGAGCTGCGCGAAATCGACCTCGCCGACGAGGTGGCCTCCGCGCTCTGGGTGCACAGCGACGCGGCCCATTCCGGCTGCAGCGTCGAGGGGCGCTGAATGGAAGCGTTGGATGCGGAGCGCCGCCCGGCAACGGTCGCGACGGTTCCCGGCTGGCGGGCATGGGCGGCAGTCGCCGTCGGCGGCCTGATCGGAACCGAGCTGCGCTACGGCGCGGGGCTGGTCTTCCCCGAGGCGGCAGGCGCCGTGCCGTGGACCACGCTTGCGATCAACGTCCTGGGGAGCTTTGTCCTGGCCGCCCTGACCACCATCTGGATTGCCCGGCCGCGGACAGCTTTCTGGCTCCGGGCGGGCCTCGGCCCGGGGCTCCTTGGCTCCTTCACCACCTTTTCCGCGCTGGCCCTCGCCGTCGACCAGCAGATTCGCGGCGGCTTCCACGCCGTGTGGCTCGCCTACCTCGGCTTGTCGCTGGTCCTGGGGCTCGGCGCGGCGGCGGTCGGCTGGAAATCGGGCAAAGCGCTGGCCGACCTGAGCGGCAGGGCACAGTGACCGCCGCCCTGCTGGTGGGGGTCTTCGGAGTGGCCGGCGCCCTGGCCAGGTTCGCCGTCGACTCCTGGTTCGCCCACCGGCCTGGACCCCACCCGCACTGGCCCTGGGCCACCCTGGCCGTCAACGTGGCCGGATCCTTCATCATCGGGCTGTCCCTCGGGATGACGCCGCACCTTGGGCTCGGCCCCGAGTGGCAGACGGCGGTCGCCAGCGGCCTGGCCGGAGGCCTGACCACGTTCAGTTCCTGGACCACGGCCACCATCCGGCTGGTCAGCGAAGCGCGCTACCGGGCCGCCGCCCTGAACGTGGCCGCGAACCTGGCGGCGGGGCTGGCGGCGGCCGCCGTCGGCATCGCGCTGGCCGGCTAAGCCGGCTGGGTAGGGGCGTCCCCTCCCCCACTGTCCGCGGGTTCCCTCGGCGGGTTCCTGATCCCGACGGCGGACGCCGCAGCGCCCGCGACGAATAGCGCGGCGGTGACCGCCGCCGTGCCGTGCAGGCCCGACGTCGTGATCACCGGTCCGGTGATGAGCCCGGCAAAGGCGATGGTCACCAGGCCCGCGATGCGGGCGACGGCGTTGTTGACGGCCGAGCCGATCCCTGCTTCTTCAGGATCCACGGCACCCAGGATCGCGGAGGTCAGCGGCGCCACTGTCACGGCCAAACCGAGTCCGAAGACCACCAGCCCGGGAAAGACCTGTCCGAAGTAATCCAGCGGCAGGCCGATCCCCAGCATCATCAAAAAGCCCGCCGCGCACAGCAGCGGCCCGGCCGTCATGAACCAGCGCGGACCGAAGCGGCCGGAGAGAGCCCCGATCTTTGCGGAGAGCAGGAGCAGGATCAAGGTGGAGGGCAGCAGGGCGATGCCGGCTGCGGTGGCCCCCAGAGCGGCGACCTGCTGCAGGAAAAGCCCCAGGACGAAGAACCCAAGGTTCAACGCCCCGTAGATCACCGTGGTGGCGACGTTGCCCCAGCCGAAGTTGCGGATGGCGAAAAGCCGCAGCGGCATCATCGGCGCCGGGGTCCGCCGCTCGTGGAGCAGGAACCCGGCCAGGCCGGCAATCCCAAGGACCAGCGGCAGCCAGACCTGCGGGGCGCCCCAGCCGAGGCTCCCGCGTTCGATAAAGGCGTACACGACGCCGCCCAGGCCGATGATCGCCAGGACGGTACCCGTGACGTCGATCGTGCTGCCGGGCGCGCGTCCCAGATCCAGTTCGCGCAGCTTGCGCAGGGCCGGCCACACGGCAACCGCCGGGACGATGTTGAGGAAGAAAATGACCCGCCAGGTGAACACATCCACGGAGATGCCGCCAAGCACCGGGGCCGCCACGATGGCCCCGGAGGTCCACGCGGACCACTTGCCGATCGCGGCGGACTGGGCCGGGCCACTGAACACCGTCACGATCAGGGCCAGCGAGCTGGGCACCAGCAGTGCTCCGGCGACGCCCTGCAGGCCGCGCGCCACAATCAGCGACTCCCCGCTCCAGGCGAGGCCGCAAAGCACGGAGGTGGCGGTGAAGCCGGCGAGGCCCCATTGCAGCACCCGGACCCGGCCGAACTGGTCCGAGAGGGAGCCGGCGACCAGGATCAGCGCCCCCAGCGTTAGCAGGTAGGCGTCCACCACCCATTGCTGGACCACCAGGCCGCCGCCGAGTTCACGGCTGATCGCCGGGAGTGCAAGGTTGACCACCGAACCGTCGAGGAAGGCGATGAAGGACGCGACGATCGCCACGTACAGCACGCGCCTCTCAAGGCTGGACAGGGCTGTGGCGGGGGTGCCGGACATGGCTGCTGCCTTCCTCACTGCCTGCCGGACGGCGGGCACCGGGTTTGGGATGAGCCTAGCACCGGCGGCCGGCTGACTGCCGGTGTGCCCGGATCCCGTAAAGTTAAAGGATGGTTACGAGACGCGAAGCTGCCCAGGCCCTTGATATTCCGCTGGAAATGGCACACCGTCACGGCATTCCGTCCCGCCTGTCCGAGGCCGAACTCGGCGCCCTGCTGGACAGCCCGCCGGCCTGGCTCCTCCAGTCGAGGGCCAACCGGACGGGCAAACGCCCGGTCTGGGTCCAGCTGACCTGTGCCGTGTGCGGCTTCTCCGAAACGGCCCGGCCCAAAAAGTGGTGGCCGGAGTTCAGCTTTGTCTGCTGCGCCCACCATGCCCCGCACGAGCGGCCCGCCCTGGAGGCCGGGCTGGTCCGCAGCGAATATGAGGGCGTCGGCAGCCGCTTCATCGGCATCGTGGACGTCGCGGTGCCCGAGGCGTAGCCTTAAAAGCACGGGCTCATCCCGGGCCCCCCGCCTTTAGGGAGCGCGCAAATGCCTGACAAGTCGCCGCACCGGCACCTTACGAAGAAGCCGGTCAAAACCATCAAGGAAAAACGGGCCGAGAAGAAGGCCAAGCACATCGTGGACGAGCACACCGATCCGGTGGCGCACATCAAGAAGCGCTAACCCGCCGTCCAGCACAACAAAGTCGAGCACAACAAAAAGGCCGGAAGCTGATGCTTCCGGCCTTTTGCTACGGGGTGGAGCTCCGTTGCCGGCGCTCCCTATGTGGAGATGGGGGGAATTGAACCCCCGTCCGATGTCGTGTTGTCAGGGCTTCTCCGGGCGCAGTTTGCGTCGGATTTTCTCGGCCCCAGCCATGCTGCAAACAGCTGGCTGATCCGGGCCCAGTCATCAAAGAGTCCCGTTCACCCCGATGACGGAGGTAAACAGCAGTGGCTATCTAAATGACGCCAGGATCCGGGGCAATAGCAACCTCGGGCTGACGGACTGTCTTACTGCTTAGGCAGCGAGAGCGAAGTCAGTGCGTTTTGATTCGGCACTTATTGGTTTGCAGACAGCGTTTACGAGATAATTCTGCATCCTCGGCCCGCTTCACCTGTCGCGACTAACATCGTCGAAACCGATCATCCCCGTATTTTTTTATCAAACCGGTCAGGTGCCCGCCGATCCGCCTTCGCGGGTTCAGCCGGTTCCTTCCCGGACTACCAATCATAACGCAAGGCCCGCCGGATTCATTCCCGCGGGTTTGGTGCACCTTGCCTAGCGCCTGTTCCGCTCGCGCATCACGCGCAGGGCCTCACGCTTGTCCTGCTGCTCGCGCAGCGTCTGGCGCTTGTCGTATTCCTTCTTGCCCCGGGCGACGCCGATCTCCACCTTCGCGCGGCCGTCCACGAAGTACAGCTGCAGCGGCACGATTGTGAAGCCGGATTCGCGGATCTTGTGCGAGATCTTGGTCAGCTCGTCGCGGTGCAGCAGCAGTTTGCGACGCCGGCGCGCGGCATGATTGGTCCAGCTCCCCTGGTGGTACTCGGGGATGTGGATGCCCTCCATCCACAACTCGTCGTTGTAGAAGGTGCAGAAGCCGTCAACCATGGAGGCATGGCCCTCGCGGAGGGACTTCACTTCGGTGCCCATGAGCGCGATACCGGCCTCATAGGTATCCATGATGTGGTAGTCGTGCCGGGCCTTGCGGTTGGTGGCCACTACCTTCCGGCCACTTTCTTTAGGCACGGTAAAACTCCTTAGTCGATGGATCGGGTCAGTTCCAGTTTAGAGCAGGCCCATCGGGTCGACTGCCTGGCCGTTGACCCAGGTCTCGAAGTGCGAGTGGCAGCCGGTGGAGTTGCCGGTGGTCCCGGAGTATGCGATCAGCTGACCCTGGCTCACCTGCTGGCCGTCAGAGACCACCACAGAGGTGTTGTGGTAGAAGATCGTGGTCAGCGAGTTGCCCTGCACAACGCCGTGCGAGATTTTCACGTGGTTGCCGCCGCCGTCGTTCCCCCACCCCGCCGAGAAGACCGTGCCGGCCGCCGGGGCGTAGACCGGGGTGCCGCAAGCGGCGCCGAAGTCGATGCCTGTGTGCATGTAGCCGCCCTGGCCGTAGAAGTCGATGGTGCCCGGCGGCGTCGCGCGCCAGCCGAAACCCGAGGTGATCGGGACGCCGTTGAACGGGCTGCGCAGGCCGAAGGCCGACACCGGTCCCGGCGGGGCCGGGACGTAAGGCGCCGGCCGCGGCGCAACCTGGCCCTGGGCCCGGGCCGCCGCGGCGGCCGCAGCGGCGCGGGCCGCCGCGATCCGGCGCTGTTCAGCTTCCCAAGCCTCGCGCAGCTTCCGGTCGCGTTCGACGATTTCGGCCGCGACGGCGTCCTGCCGGGCTTTGACCTGCGCGAGCTGGCCCTGGATGGCGGGCTTGGCTGCCTGCAGCTGTTTGTTCAGCCGGGTGGTGTCGGAGATCAGCTTGTCCACCGTGGCCTTTTTGGCCGCCGCCTCGTCGCGTGCCGCCTGCTCCCGGACCAGCGCCGCGTCAGCCTTGGCCTTGAGGTCCGCGATTTCGGCTTCCACCGCCTGCAGTCGCGCCTGGGAGTTGACGTTCGTGGCGTTCTGCTGGGTCAACTTGTCCATCGCGGTGTTCTGGCTGCGCAGCGCCTGGTCCGCCAGGTCGATGGTGTCGGTCAGGCTGCCGTTGTTCGAGCCAAAGAAGAGCGAGAGGTTGGACGGCACGCCGCCGGACTTGTAAGCCTGGGTGGCAATCTGCCCGATCAGCTTGCGGGTGTCGGTGATCTTCTTCTGGTCATTCGCCAGCTGCTGGGTGATTTTGGCTTTGTTCTGCTGGGCCAGGTCCACGCGGGCTGCGAGGGCTTCAACCTCCTTGACCGCACCGGCCACACGGCCCTGGGCGTCAAGCAACGCCTGCTGGGCACCGGGAAGCTGGCCCTGGTAGAGCACCAGGTCGCCTGCCGCTTTGGCGATGCGTGCGTCCACGAACTCCAACGAATGCTGGACCCGCTCGGCCTCAGCCCTGAGCGCAGCCTGCTGGTCTTCGAGGGTGTCGGCGAACGCCACCGGGGTCGAAGCGCCCAGGTTGGCCGCGAGGACGAGCACCACGGCGGCGCTGATCAGGCGGCCGCGGCGGAGGGTACGGCGGGCCGGATCGGTGCGTCGGACCATCGGTTTCATGAGCATTCCTCTTCGTTGCGCAAAGCTAGACCCTCAGGTAGCGGCGGAGGGTCAGGAGAGATGAGGTGCCGGCCAGCAGCACACCAAGGCCGATCAGGGCCGGCGCCAGGAGCAGCGTCTGGGCCGGGGAAATGAAGGCAGTGTCCGGATACTGTTTGGACAGGACCCCGCCGAGGAAGAAGTGGGCGACGGCCCACAGCGTGCCGGAGGCGAGGGCCGCGCCAATCACGGCCGCGATCACGCCCTCCAGGATGAAGGGCAGCTGGATCACCATCTTCGACGCGCCCACGAGGCGCATGATCCCGGTTTCCCGGCGGCGGCTGAAGGCGGAGAGCCGGATGGTGGTGGCTATCAGCAGGATGGCGCAGACAATCATCACACCGGCCACGCTGACCGCCACCAGGGAGGCGGCGTTCATCGCGGAGAAGAGCCGTTCCAGCAGCTGCCGCTGGTCGATGACGGACTCCACACCGGCCTGCGAGGAGAAGTTCTCGCTGATGACCTCATACTTTTCCGGATCCTTCAGGTTGATCCGGAAGGAGGCCGGGAGCTGGTCCGGGGTGACCGAGTCAACGATCGGCGAGTTGGAGAACTGCTCCTTGAAGTGCTTGTAGGCCTCGTCCTTCGATTCAAACTGGAAATCGTTAACGTACTGGGCCACGGACGGGGACTGCAGCAGCTTGCGCAGGTTGGCCTGCTGCTCCGGCGTCGCCGGGCCGGAGGCGCAGCCTGGCGCCGTCGAACCGTCGCTGCAGAGGAAGACGGCGACCTGGACCTTGTCGTACCAGTAGCCCTTCATCTGGTTGATCTGAAGCTGCAGCATGCCGGCGGCACCCACGAAAGTCAGGGATACGAAGGTCACCAGGATGACGGAGACCACCATGGACAGGTTCCGGCGCAGGCCGCTGCCGATCTCGGCCAGGATAAAAGCGAGTCTCACAGCTTGCCCTCCCCTGCGGGCTGGGCCGCGCCGTTGACGGCGCCGACGTCGGACGGCTCGCGGCCGCTCGCGTCCCGCAGCCGGCGGGATTGTCCCACTACCGGGATCATCGAGGTGTACAGGGCCCGGGCCTCGTCACGGATCACGACCCCGTTGCGCAGTTCCACTACGCGTTTGCGCATCTCGTTGACGATGTCGTCGTCGTGGGTGGCCATCACCACGGTGGTGCCGTTCTGGTTGATCTTGTCGAGGACGCCCATGATGCCCATGGAGGTCGTCGGGTCGAGGTTGCCGGTGGGCTCGTCCGCCAGCAGGATGCCGGGACGGTTGACGACGGCACGGGCGATCGCCACGCGCTGCTGCTCACCGCCGGACAGTTCGTGGGGCAGCCGGTTTTCCTTGCCTTCGAGGCCGACGGTCTTGAGGACTTCGGGGACGGTTTCGCGGATGACGCTGCGGCTCCGGCCGATGACCTGCATGGCGAAGGCAACGTTGGCGAACACGGTTTTTTGGGGCAGCAGGCGGAAGTCCTGGAAGACGACGCCGATCCCCCGGCGCAGCCGCGGCACCCGCCAGCTGGAAATCTTCGCCACGTTCTGGCCTGCGACGTAGACGGCCCCTGAGGAGGCGCGGTCCTCTTTCAGCACCAGGCGCAGGAAGGTCGATTTGCCGGAGCCGGAGGCACCCACGAGGAAGGCGAACTCGCCACGGTCGATCTCAAGGTTGATCGAATCCAGCGCCGGTCGCGCGTTCTGGTCGTAGACCTTGGTGACATTTTCGAAACGGATCATGGCCCTAATACCCTGCAGGAGCCGGGCATCTTTCAGACCAGTTCTGCTGCCGGGGCGCGGGCTTTCTTTTGGGGGAAGTAGGGCACCGGCCCCTCGACTATACGCACGGGTAACAGCACAGGGGCCGGAGCACGGGGGCGTGTCGCGGGATTTGGGCCCGGCGGGCCGGTTATGGCACGGGCCGCCGGGGCGCCTTGCTAGTCTTCGGCGTTGCGGTTGTCGGTCCGCCAGCGGATGCCGGCGTCGATGAAGTCGTCGATCTCGCCGTCGAACACCGCCGAGGTGTTGCCCACCTCGTGCTCGGTGCGGAGGTCCTTGACCATCTGGTACGGGTTGAGCACGTAGGAGCGCATCTGGTCGCCCCAGGAGGCCTTTACGTCGCCGGCGAATGCCTTCTTCTCGGCGTTTTCCTGTTCCTTTTTGAGCAGCAGCAGGCGGGACTGCAGCACCCGCAGCGCCGCCGCGCGGTTCTGCAGCTGCGACTTCTCGTTTTGCATGGACACCACGGTGCCGGTGGGGATGTGGGTCAGGCGGACGGCGGAGTCCGTGGTGTTGACCGACTGGCCGCCCGGGCCGGAGGAGCGGAAGACGTCGACGCGGATCTCGTTGTCCGGGATGTCGATGGAGTCGGTCTGCTCGATCAGCGGGATGACTTCGACGGCGGCAAAGGACGTCTGGCGCCGGCCCTGGTTGTCGAAGGGGCTGATCCGGACCAGCCGGTGGGTGCCCGCCTCGACGCTCAGCGTGCCGTAGGCGTAGGGCGCCTTGACCTCGAAGGTGGCGGACTTCAGCCCGGCTTCTTCGGCGTAGGAGGTGTCCATGATGGTGGTCGGGTAGCCGTGGCGTTCGGCCCAGCGCAGGTACATCCGCAGCAGCATCTCGGCGAAGTCCGCGGCGTCCACGCCGCCGGCACCGGCGCGGATGGTGACCACGGCTTCGCGTTCGTCGAACTCGCCGGAGAGCAGCGTGACCACCTCAAGGTCCTTGAGGGCCTTGCGGATCGATTCGAGTTCCGCGGCGGCCTCCCCCATCGAGGCGGCGTCGTCCTCGTCCTGGCCCAGTTCCACGAGGACTTCCAGGTCGTCGATCCGGGCGGCCAGCTTGTTCAGCCGCTCCAGTTCGGACTGCTTGTGCGAGAGCTTGGAGGTGATGACCTGCGCGGCCGCGGGGTCGTCCCAAAGGTTCGGCTCGCCGGCGCGCTCGCTCAGTTCGGCGATGTCTTCCTTCAGCGCATCGACGTTCGAAACGTTCTCGATCGAGGCGTAGGTGGCGCGCAGCGCGCGGATTTCTGCGGGAAAATCAATGTTTGCCATGGTTTTTCAAGCCTACGCTATCCGCCGCGGACGCCCCGGCCCGGTGGTCCCGCCCGAGAGCCTCGCCCGGGCCCGGGGCTTGCGTGCGGTCAGCGCGTCAGCCGGGACCGCGCCGTCGACGTCGCCTCGATCCGGATGCCGTCCGGGACCAGGAAGTTCACGATGGGCGGGTGGACGGCGGCGCTGAGGACCACGACGGCGGTGGACCCGTCGGGACTGCCCGTCGCGGGGCCGACGGCCAGGCCGCTGAACCTGGCGAAGGCGCCGTTGCGGTTCAGGTAGTCGGCGGCGGTGCTGCGCACCCGGCTGCCGCTGAGGACTGCGGTGGGGCTTCCGGAGGAGCTTTGCAGCTGCCCCAGGGTGAAGCTGTCCGCGGCCGCCACGGAGGCCCCGTCCGCCAGCGACAGCAGTTTCTTGTGTTCGATGTAAACGCTGGACGCAGCCGCGACCACAGTGGTGACCAGCAGGGCAAGCAGTACATAGCCGATGATCAACACCATCAACTGGCCGTCCTCACCGTCCTGGCGTCCCGCCGGCCCGACGGCGGGGCGGGTGGTCACCGGAACCGCCCAACGATCTGCGTGGCGGAGGCACTGAGCCGGCCGGCGTCGAGCCTCAGGGTGTCGCTGAACGGCACGAACGGCAGCGGCACCGTGAGTCGCACGGTGACGGTGACGGCGGATCCGGCAGCGGTGCAGTCGGCGGGAACGCAGCTGGTTTCCAGGCTCGCGTTTTCCGCCGGCTGGCCGTAGTCGGCGAGCGCCAGCTGCACGGCTTGTTCCGCGGCGGCCCGGCCGCTCGCGGCGTCGGGCTGAGCAACGTAGACCTTGGCCGCCTGGTCCGCTGCGCCGACCACCGCGAAGGAGCCGCCCTGGAGCTGGCCGATCGTGATGATGAAGTAGACCACCGGCACCATCAACAAGAGGGACAGGAAGGTGAATTCGATGACGGCGCTCCCCCGCTCTGCATCGTCGCTAGGGCTGGATGGCGGCATGGCCTTTCACCTCCAGTAGTTCGCGGGGGCCGATCAAGCCGATGACAGGAAGCGGTGCCCGGACGGTTACCTCCAGCGTGCGGATGCCGGCGTAGGTGGTCTCGGCGGTGCTGACGTCCCGGGCGAACTCCGGCGTGAGCGCCACCCCGATCAGCTGCGTGGTGCGTTCCTTGGCGTCGGCGGCGCCGCGGTCCGCCAGGGTGCCGTACCGGGCGCCCGAAGCCGCGGCGTCGATCAGGGTATTCCGGACGTGCAGGACGAGGGCTAGCTGGATGATGCCCAAGAAGAACAGCGTGAGCAGTCCGCCGACCAGGACGAAGTCGACTACGGCTGAGCCGCGTTCCCGGCCGGCGGGACCGGCGGCGTCCTGGATGGCGGGGCCGGCACACTGGAGGGCGGGACCGGCACACTGGTCGGCGGGGCCGACATACTGGTCGGCGGGACCGGCACACTGGTCGGCGGGACCGCGGCTGCCGGCTGCCGGCTGCGTACACTGCCTACTGCCCGACTTTTTGCATGGCCTGGTTGAAGAGCCCCTCCAGCGCGGGGCCTGCGAGCGCCAGCAGTGCGGCGACCAGCACGGCCGACATCAGGGTGATCATTACCCAGCCTGGGACATCCCCGCGCTCCCCGAGATCCCGGCTACCGTGCGCCCGCCCGCTCTGCCGGCCGGGGTGTTTGCCTGGCTGTTTGCTCGGCTGGATTCCTGGCTGTCTTCCTGCGGCCGCGGAAAGCCACAGCAGTATGGCCGCCGTGTGAGCCAGTAACAACGTGCGGATACCAATACTCTTCACCGTTTCCCCTTTGTGTTTTGAATGTCGCAGTCGAGCTGCGCTGCTTGCCCCTGTTCCGATGCGGTTACTGCCCTACTGCTTACTGCGTACGACCTCTCCATGTCTTGCTCAGAGGTCTTGCTCAGAGCCCCAGGCTGATGGCCGCCAGCCCCGGGAAGACGGCGAACACCACGGTCAGTGGCAACACGCCGAAGACGAGCGGAACCATCATGCCGATCTCCTTCCGGCCGGCGGACTCCATCAGTTCGCGTTTGGCGGTGTCGCGCACGTCCTGGGCCTGGGCGCGCAGGACTTCCGCCAGGGGTGTCCCGCGTTCCACCGCGACGATCAGGCCGTCCACGAACCGGACCAGCGGGCCCAGCTCGGTTCGTGACGAGAACTCCTGCAGGGCATCCGCCAATGGCTTCCCGGCCCGGGTATCGGCCAGGACCCGGGAGAACTCCTTTGACAGCTCGCCCTGCGTTCGGCGGCCTACCCGGTCCAGGGCGCCGGTGGCGCTCTCGCCAGCACTGACCGCCAGGGCCATAAGTTCGGCCACGCTGGGGAACTCCGCCATCATCCGGGCCTCGCGCTTCTTGACCTGCGCCCCCAGCACATAGTCGCGGAAGAGGAACCCGGCCAGGCCGGCGCCGACGACGATCAGCACGGCGAAGAGCGGATTGAAACGACCCATTGCTCCTCCCAGCAGCACGATTCCCGCCGCCCCCACGAAGCCGCCGGCGGCCCAGAGCAACTGCTCCGCGCGGAAATCCACCGACGATTTGCTGCTGCCGGCCCGGGCGAGCCTACGGTTGAGCGCCGATGAACCCGGGTTCAGCCTGCCCAGCGCTCGGACCCCGTCCCGGATCACCGGGCGCAGGATCCGTTCGAGCGGGCCAAACGGCGTGACGTTGCCGGCAGCCGTGCGCAGCAGCCGGGATTCCAGGTTGTGGGATCTCAGCTGCGGCCCGATGCGCTCCGCGAAGGTCATGGGCCGCATGAACGGAAGCCGCACCAGGAACAGCCAGAGGCCTGCACCCAGTACTGCGCCGCAGACCACCGCGCTCGCCATCATCCCGTTCACCGGAGTACCCGCTCGTCCTGCGGGAGGGCACCGATTCGCAGCATGACGGTGTAGGAGAACAACGAGACCAGCAGGCCGCCGACCAGAACCACTGTGCCGACGGGCGAGTTGTAGGCCGCCACGGCCTCGGGCCGGCCCGCCATCAGCACGAGGACAATCCATGGAGCGGCCACGGCGAGGCGGGCGGCGTTCACCGTCCAGGATTGCCGGGCTTCCAGCTCGCTGCGGGTCCGGGCGGTTTCCCGCAGGAATTCGGCGAGCGTGCCCAGCAGGCGTCCGAGGTCCGATCCGCCTACCTCGCGCGTCAGTCGCAGTGCCTCAACGATCCGGTCAGCAACGGGATCAGCAAGTCTCTCCTTCAGCCGGTCCAGGGCGGGGTCGAACTGGCCGCCGGACCGGTAATCCGCGCCGAAGTCGCGGAACAACTGCCGCAGCTCGGACGGCCCCTTCTCGCCCAGTTGAATAAGTGCCTCCGGCAACGACAAGCCCGCCCGGATGGCCGAGCGCAGATGGTCGACGACGTCGGGCCACAGCTCGCGGAGTACGGCCGTGCGTTTGCGGGCGCGCCATTTGACGATGCCCAGCGGGAGCCAGCCCCCGAACAGCCCGAAGCAGCCGGAAATCGGCCATGACCTGGTGCCCGCGAAGAACACGAGGGTCACGAAAGCACCGACGCCGAGACACGTCGCGAGTAGGCCCAGCCGGCTGACCTTTTCGATGCCGGCGGATCGCAGGAGGTCCTCCAGCCGGCTGACCCGGGGCCGGCGCCTGGCTCGGTGGGGTTGTTCCCAGGCTGACCACCAGACCAGCAGCAGTCCGGCTCCCCCGAGCACCCCCAGCAGCGGCGCCATCAGCGCGGCTCCAGCAGCGCCGCGACGTCGAACCCGGAGCGGGCGAACTTCTCGGCAGCGGGCATGGAATTCGCCTGCGGTTGCAGCTTGCCGTCGAGCATGTCGAACACCATGGACGACTCGATGATGCCGTTCTCCACCCTGCGCCCCAGCGAAAGGATTTCCGTGACTTGCCGCCGGCCACCCGGTTGCCGGCTGCAGTGGACCACCAGGTCGATGCAGGACGCCACGGTCGGGACGACGAAGGCACTTGAGATGTTGTCCCCGGCCAGCAACGGCAGCGTGCAGATCTTTGTCACCGCATCAGTCATACGTACAGAAAAGCGTGCACTTTTGTTTGTGTGTCTAGGGGATCAGGTCAGGCGTGATGCATCTGTCGACGGGTGCTTTCATGCGAGCCCGGAAGATCCCGAGAGGAGCCTGCCTCTCAGGCCTGCCCTGACGAGCCACGCGGCCGTGCCCTTCCCCTCGATCTACCGAAAGACGCGGGGCAATACGCACTTGACTTGGCGGTACCGGAACCTCTCGAGGCTGAGATCCCTGAGAACCAAATGAGCGAAGGTAATGCGACGGTCAGGGCTCCCGCGGATCGGCGTGGAGCGGCGGCGATTTGAGGACGCACACCTAGGCTTTCAGTATGAAGATTCGCGCCGCCATCTACACCAGAATATCGAAAGACCTGCAGCACCTGGGTTTAAACGTAGCGACGCAGCTGGCGGACTGCCGGGCCTACGCCAAAGATCGTGGATATGAAATTGTGGCTGAGCTGGAAGACAACGACATCTCGGCGAGCGGGCTCAAGAAGAGACCCTCTTACATACAGCTGAGGCAGCTCATGGAGGATCAAGCTGTCGATTTGGTCCTCGTCTACTCGATGGACCGTCTACATCGCAATATGGCGGAACTTCAGGAATACATTGCCATCTCCCTAGCAACGAACGTCCTGATTGCCTCAATCACAGACGGCGGAGAGGTAGATCTGGCCACCTCTTCGGGACGGTTCAAAGCAAACATCGTAGGCGCCGTGGCAGCCCACGAAAGGGAGAAGGGGCAGGAGAGAATTAAGCGCAAGCACCTGGAGCTCGCACAGAAGGGTGCTTGGCCTGGGAGGAGGGTGTACGGCTTCCTAGCTGACGGCACTGTGGTCGAAGCCGAATCGCTCATCGTGAAGGAAATGTGTCAGCGGATCCTGGATGGCGAGGGATTCAACGACATCGCCAGGGATCTCAACAATCGGGGCATCCCGACTCTCCAAGGAGGGCAGTGGCGTGCCAGCTCCATCATTGGGATAGCGCGGTCGGCACGGATTGCAGGGCACCGGGAGCACCACGGCGTCATCTCAGCGCGCGACGCCTGGGCAGCGATTATTGATGATGAAACCAGCATGCTACTTCGCTCCAAACTGGCCCCTGGAAGATCGGCCAGTGTCCGCGGGGGCCCCCGGAAGCATCTACTGACTGGCCTGCTGCGGTGCGGCAAATGCGGGTCGGGGCTCGTGCGAGGGCTTGCAGGAAAGACCAAAGTCCCAAACTACCGCTGCCCGAAGAACGAAGGGGCAGCTGCCTGCGGGAGCATCAGCATCAACTTCAAATCCACTGAGGAATTCGTAGCTGAGGCGCTCTTCGTGGCCCACGATCGGCCCGCCGAGCAGGTCGATGCAGGCGACGACGCCATGGCCGGCTGGGCACAGAAGCGTGCAGAGCTAGAAGCCCGGAAAGACAAGCTGGCCGAACTTGTCGGCGCCGGCGCGATGGACGTAGAGGAATGGATCGTGGCTTCGGGCGCCGTGAAGAAAGACCTAGCCGATTTGCCCGAACCGCGCATAAGGCCTCAGCACACCCGAGTTACGGGCGACGAATTGCGGGCCACATGGCCGCAGCTTTCCCCAGCGGCCAAACGAGCTTTGCTGGAGGACGCCTTCGTAAAGATAACGGTCCTCCCCCGCCGGATCGTGTCCGGCGCTAAGGTCTTCGACCCGGGGCGGCTTGCGCCGGAATGGCGGCATTAGGCAGCACAGCTGTCCCGGGCTTGATCAACAGCGGCGAGAACCCGCGCTGCGGACCGTCGTTCTTCAATGCTCAATGACAGGCCTTGGGCGGTCCTTGTGGAGCGGACCCATTCGATTACTTGTACGTTCTGGCTCATGGTCATCCATGTGTGCGGCGAGCCTGATTACGCTCTCCGTAGGCGTGGGGAGCCCGAGTAGGAACACCTCAAAAGTTCAGCTCTAACGAAGAAACCGAACTGTGATTGGGGCCCGAGCCCGATACGGGCTCGGGCCTCCGGACGCCCCGCCGGCATTGCGACTGGCGGAACGCGGGTGATCGGACTTCAGATAGGCCCAAGCAGTGACGTGTGAGCCGTGGGGTGACCGCAGCGGCCTCTGGCGTTGCCCCGGCGAAGACACTGGAGGCAGCTGACGGAGGGCGCTTGATTCGTCAGGCCTTTCCCCAGTGCTCGCCGAGCAGCGCCGGTTCACCCCAGATTTCGACCCCGTCCACTTCTACGTACATTTCTTCAGCAAGGATCGTCATAACCGCGTCCGCCTGGCCGGGAAGACACTCGATCACGATTTCGTCGTGGACGGGCAGGAACGGGCGGGCTCCCTCGGGCAGACGGTCTCCGACAGCAATGCAAAAGTCTTTGAACACATCCGAAGCGGTCCCCTGAATGATGTAGTTGACGGCCGTGTACGGTTTTCCGGTGTCCCCGAAAAGGCGACGGCCCGACAGCGTCTGGGGCGTACCGCCCCACTCGACCAGCTTTTTCTGACGCTCGATCCACTTCTTCATGGTCGGGTAGGAATCCAAGATCTGGCGTTTGAGCTTGGCTGCGTCTTTGAGCGGCAAACGCAGGTCATTGGCCAGCATCTTGTCACCCTTCCCGTACATAAGACTCAGGAGGACCACCTTGGCGGCGGAACGGTGCTTGTCTGCGGCCGGAGTGCGTTTGCCCTGTTCGTCAACGTCGCGTGCCGTCCCGCCCCATACTTTGGCCGCGATTTCAACATAGATGTCCTTGTCCCGACCGACGGCGCGTATCAGGCCCGGATCGCCCGTCGCGACCGCGAGCAGCGACGGCTCTACGTGTGAGAGGTCGCAGCCGACCAGGATGTTGCCCGGTTCGGACATCAGGACGTGGCGCTGGGAGCGCACGAGGCCGGGATTGAGCGCGTACGCTGCCGGATGATTCTTGGGGTCCTTCGCCGACCTCAGGTTCTGCATCGCGGGTTCGGTGACGGAGCTCCGACCCGTGACGGCCTTCGCGGTGTTGATTTTCGGGTGCACGCGTCCGTTGATGTCCAAGTGGTTGTAAATTTCTCGGAGCTTCGCCCCGGATGCCTGTATCTCGAGAATGTCGCAGAAGTAATGCCAGTCATGCAGAGATTCTTCAGGCACGACGGCCACTCGTCGTGCGGGTTGCGCCAGTGACGGCGCCCCGCTGGGTGTGAGTGGGAGCTCCACGCCGAGGCGTGCTACGAAGGCGTGGATGGCATTTCCCGCGGGGGCTGGAACGAACCCCAGGCGCACTTCGGCGGCGGCCAGTGCACCCTCGATGTCTCCGATTTGCCGTTGCAGATCGGGGACGTCGACCCGGATACCGTCGTAGCCTGTCCAGCGCCACATTTGATCCACCTTGACCTCACGCAGGATGTGGGGCCGCGCCCAATCCAGAGCAGCCAGGTCATCAGCCAAGCGCGCACACTCGATGGCGTCAACTGTGGCGTAGGCGAGCAGCGCCGGCGTTGCCAGCGGGAGCTCCGACACGGCCCGGGCCAGCCAATCCTTGCCTGCACCTCGGACCGACGAGCCGGCGTGCAGCTCCCATGCCGCTTGCAGGGCGTCCAGGGTGGTCTGGGTTTCGGGCCTCAGCTCTTTCAGACCGTGGCTCTTCAGCCCAGGCTGGGCCACACGGGCCCCGAGCAGGGTGCACCGCAGGCTCTCCAACTTGAGGCCCAGCGTCTTGCGGACGACCCATGCGTCGTAGTTGGCGTTGTGAGCCCAAACTCGGCGCCGCGCGCCTTGAAAAGTTTCCGTGATGACTCTCCGGGCCAGCCGTCGGTCTGCGCCGCTGACCGACCACCCCGAGCCATCCGATGCGCCCACCGAAACGATATGACAGCGGAACCCGGGATTGAAGACGTGTTTGGCGTTGTCAGTCTCAGTGTCCAGAGCCAGGCGCCCGGGGTGCTGGACCAGCCAGTCAAGGAAGGCGGGAATGTCGGACTCGCTCCGGACCAGCCGGATGTCGTAGCCGCTCACAGTGAGCGCTCCGAATCGTCGTCGGCCTGCACCGCAAGTGGAACGGGCGTGTCAGTTCCTGTCGAGGCCAGAGCCGGCGCGGCAGCCGTAGCCGAGTCCACCGAGGCGTCCTCGCCGGGAGAGCGAAGCTGACGCACGTTGCCAAAGTTTGCTGCCGGCGGGGCTACCTCTGAGCGGAGGTTCATGCCGACCCAATGGACTTCGCCATTGACCTTCTGCAGCGTTACCTTGAGAGCATCCTTACGTTGGGTCAGCTCTGCCGTGACCTTAGGGGTAGTCCAGCGGTACGTCATGCCCTGTTCGGCTCTCAGCCATTCATTGACTGCGTCGGTCAGCACGGAACGCTTGATCATGAGGCCGGAACCGAACTTCATCTCCTGTTCGAGGAAGCCCCCCAAGAGGTCCTGGCTCTCGCGATATTCGGCGGTTCCTGTAACCACGGCCGACACTTCGGGCAGGACGTGGTTACGTGCGTAGCTCCGACGGGCACCTTCTGCCATCCAGCTGAAAATCATGTCCCCCTCGTTTTGCAGACGCGCCTGCAAGGTGCGGTCGCGATTCTCCTCGGCCACGTAGTTGTTGAAGGGAATCAGCTTGATACGGTCCCACGTACCTACGTCCGAGACCCGGATAATTGGCTTGAAGTTGGTCATCAGCACGGTGAGGTAGCGGGGCATTACGGTGAAGGGATGGCCGTACTTCTTCGCTGCGGCAAGCGGATCGGTCTTAGTGAGGTCCTTGACAGCCGCGGAGCCAAGTGGCGCGCCTTCGTTTGTCTCCGAGGCAACGAGCAGCCGGAGGCCCTCCAACGCAGCTACCTGGTGCTCCTTGGCGCCGCCCATAAGCAGGGAAGCAGGTGCCGCACCGGCGTAAGTGCCGAAAAAGGCGGTCACCGCACCCCAGTAGACAGACTTGCCGTTGCGCCCGGACCCGAGACAGAGGGCCAGGATCTCTGGGTTGAATCCGAACATCGCCATACCCGTCAGTTGCTGCATGTAGGCGATCAGCTCCTGGTCACCGCAGAACGTCTCGTGCATGAACTTTTCGAAGGCGCTGCCGGTAATTCCGGTATAGCCCGGCAGGACGCTTGCCCCGGTCACCTGCGAGTAGGCTTCTCCGACGTTTCGAGGTCGTGTATTGCCTGTTTGAAGGTCGAGGACACCGGCTGGCGTGTTGAGGAGATTTTCCGGGGTTTCCATCTGTTTGATGGAACGTGCCAAGCGGTGGTCCTCCTGGATTGCGCCGAGGGCATCCTTGATGAAGTGGGCCTTGGAGACGTCAAGATAGTCTCGCTCCAGGATCTCGAGCACCGTTGAGCGGGGGGTGCTGGACTCGTCTGCTGCGAAGTACGCGCCCTTGTTCGTGAGCCAGACCTTACTCGTTGCGTCGTAAAGGTACTTTCCCTCACGGGCGAGGCCATCTGCGGCATGGCGGTAGCGGGAAGTGTCGTCGGATGTCAGTGAATGAGAACGGAACTTCGCCTCGTCCACGGAAAGGGCTTCAGTCAGCAGGCTCGCCAGCGGGCTACGCTTGCGGGAGTTGAGGGCAAGGTAATCACCGATCGACCGGACAGAGGAGTCGTAGCCGCCTGTTGCGGCAGCCTGGTTGTCCGACCGTGGGATAGAGACGACCCGGACGTCAGCGCCGGCTTCGACGAGAAGCTGGGCCAGGGTGATGAGATCGTAGGCTTTTTGCCAGTGTTCCCGGCCGGCCAGGTAGATCCGACGGCCCTTTACCGAGAGTCTTCTCCAGTACCCTGCGAGGTGGGCATGCGGGGTGGGGTTCTCTTCGGTGCCAGGCTGCAGAATCGCGTCCGACCAGGAATACGGGGAGCATACGGCTACTGACAAGTTTTCGCGACGGATGGCAGAGAGAACGGCGTCGGCGTGCACGCTGCCATAGTGAGCTTCGGAAGGGCGCACGTTCGGCAGCTCGAGGCCCGCAAATTTGGCCTCGGCTACCAGGACGATGAGGTCAGTGGCTGGATCCTGCACGGCAGCCATCTGGTCCGGATGAATATCCAGCAGTCGGCGGGTGTGACTTTCGGACCGCTGGGTTTGCGTATTGGCCGTTGACTTTCCCTTGGAATCCACCGCGGTGGTGACCGGAACGTCCAGTCGCAGCTCAGCGGTGGCCTTGCCGGACAATGGATGGATGGGTACAAGAAGGGCGTCAGCCTCAGCAGTCAGCTTGTAGCGTTTGACCTGCTCGCCACCGGTGACGGACCTGTATCCGCGGACCTTGGCAACGTCGGCCGAGACTCCCCGGAGCGCAAGGTAGGCCGCGTGCTTTTTGGACAGGCTACCGGGCCATGCCGCGGAGGCAGACCGGGCAAGGTCGCCGAGTTCCTTAATGGTGGGCGGGGCGTCGTTGCTGAATCGAGCAAAGAGCTGGAGCAGGCCTTCCGGGTCTTCCAGGAAGCGTTCGGCGAGACGAGTCGCCAAGCTCACGTCGTCGTTGCAAAGCAGTTTCACCAGAAGGCCGAACGTCGTGTAACCGACCTTGCAGGTCAGTCCGAAGTGAGACGCGGTCGTCGTGGACCAGATGTAGATTTTTGCCAGTTCGTCGTCAGTCTTGTAGAACTGGCCGTTGACGTGAGATGCGGCGGCAGAAAGATTGGCCGTCCACTCCTCCTTTTGGTCGTCGGAGGCGACTTGGCTCCAACCCAACACGCGCAGAACCCTCCTTACATCCAACGCGAGGGAGAGGAGCGTGCCGGGACGGTCATCGTCTGCAAGGGGCACCCTGATGCCGGTGCGCGTGACGTCGACCATGGGCAGGAGAGCGTCCAACTGGCTCAGCGGCACGGGGGCGGCCTGATTCGTGGAGATGATGTAGACCGGTTTGGGGTTGGCGTGGTCCTTCTTATGGATAGAGCCAGCGGGCCGAAGAATGCGGGCCGCATCGGAAGTGACCTGATAGTCAACGTCGTGACCGCGGGCGGCGAATTCGACCCGGATCCACTCAGCAGCACGCGCGAGCAATTCCTTCTGATTCGGAAGGTGCAGAGCGGTGGCGAGGTGGACGTAGACATGCAGGCCCTCCCCTGACCCGACTGCCATGTGAATCGGGATGTTGGCACGCTCGAAGACGTCGAGGGTGACGGCGAGCAATGCCGTCTGGGATGCGGGTGTGCCTACTTTTCCCGCGTCGAGGTCGAAATGAAGGACCTGCGTTGCACACAACGTCGTTTTCGTGCCCTGTGAGCCAAACCGCTCAGAAACTGCTGTGTGCGGTGTCACGCTCGTGTAGACGTCGTCGTAACTGTCTGAGGCGAGCACGGCGTCGGCATAGGCGGCAGGGCCGCAGTCCAGAGGCAGCCAGAGCGTCTCGGCTGGTCTGGTGTTCTTCGGATCACCGCCGATATGGTGAGCACGTTTGATGGCGATGAACGCTGGCTCAAGGCGCGGCGTACGCGTGAACAGCTCACGGTAGAACCGTTCGGCGTCGGCACGCCTCTCGTCGATCGTAGGGAGGTCCAAGTGTGGCCTTTCGTAAGCACAGTGAATGGTGCGGGTTCGTCTTTTTTGCTGACGCTGTGCCCGGAATTTCGATCGCAGAACAGGTTCCCCCAGTTCGGGTTCGATGTTCCGTGGATCTCAAGAGAAGGCCCTTATTGGCATCCTGTCTCACCGATATTTCAGCGTCGGGATCCATGTGTGCGGCAATTCGGAGAAGTCTCCCCAGGGGGAAATAATGGGACGTGCTTACCGACCGGATCATCCATGGGGACGCCCGCCTGCTACTCCCCGAACTGACAGCAGCTGGCCTCAATGGAACCTTCAAGCTGGCCTACGCTGACCCGCCCTTCAACACACGCCGCTCGGACCGGGGGCCCTTCCTAGACGAACGGTCCGATCCGGAATGGGCGTCGCTGATCGCCGATGTGGCAGCGGGGATCCTGCCGCTGCTGAGCGATGATGGAAGCTTTTGGTTGCATGTCAATGACAGACAACTGGGGGCGGCGCAGGCCGCCTGCGATGCGTCCCTAGGCAGGCAGCGATTTGTAGGCACCATCGTTTGGGAGCGAACGCGGCGGCCCAGTTATCTCCCCGGTCGGCCTCTTGCCAGCACAACAGACTTCCTTCTCATCTATGCGAAGGATCCAAAGAAGCTGCGGCCGTTCATCGACGGAGTCACCGAGGCAGGCAAAAGGGTGCCGGTCACGCACCGCGGGAATGCACTCACGCAGCTGGAGTTCCCGGCGCACTCAGTGCAATTCAACTGCCCCGACGGTGTGTATCTCGCCGGAGACCACTCTTCGGCGGGGATACAAGCTGAGTTGCTCGAGAATGTGGTCGTTCGCGAAGGCATAAACGCGTCGCCCCTCAGACTGCGGCTCCCCAGCCGATACAGCCAGGCGACACTCCAACAGATGGCTGAGGACGGCGCGCGGTTCCTGGTTCCTCGCCGCCCCTTTCGCCCGTCATATCTGGCCCCCGGCGGAAAGCCCAAGGCCGCATCCAATCTGTGGTCCTGGCGCATGGACGACAGCATCCCGACTAACGAGGACGCGTACAAGGAACAACGACAGGCCGGACTGCAACCGTTCGTCTATGCGAAGCCGGTCGGCCTCATCAAACGAATCGTGGAGCTCACGACGAAGGAGGGCGACCGCGTGCTCGATCCTTTTGGAGGGTCGGGGACGACCGCGATCGCGGCCCGTCAGACCGGCCGGCGCTACGTCTTAATCGAGGAACAGCTCGGCGTCATTGACAGTTACATCGAGCCTAGACTTAGCCGAGCGGGCCACTGAGCACGGGTTCCGCAGGACGACCGCCGGGGAAGAGCGAGGTCTCCGCCGTCTTTCTCAGCCGGCCACCTGCTCCCTTCGCTCCTCAACGCTTTCCTCAGTGGCGGCAGCCTCTTGGGGTCAAGGTCCGGGGAATTGCAAGGGCAATGTCGGCAATCTTGGCTCCACAATCACCAAGTCCAGCTTACGGATGGGGCCAACACTCAAAACCTCACAAAACCCAAAACTTTAGTTTGAAGAGTGCTAATTCTGCCCAAATTGCCCTAAAAGACATGCCATCGCCGCAGGAAGCGTCGATTTTGGCCGGGGCGGCCGCTTTCTGCCGTTTTCGTCCCTTCAAGCAAGGTCGCCGTGCCGCATGCTCCAAGATGTTGTAGCTCCAGTACACCCCAGCGTCCCGCCAGGATCTCCTGGCGGGACGCTCTAAAACGGCATGACTCTCGGCGGTTTCACCCGCTTTTGCCGCACCGCTGGCCCACATTCGACGCCACAGCCGCAGGAATCACCTAATCCAAGGTTCCGATGAGCGCCGGCGGCGCCGCTAGGCACTGCCAAATAGTTGCCAGCCGGTTCTTGCGGGGTGCGGACAGAGACGCACTGCCAGGCGGTGCCCCTCGTGCGGGAGACAGTCCGGACGTGTCTGACACGGGCTGACGAATGGCTGGCCTTACCCGGGGCCTGGACTAAGGCGTCGCCGGCGTTGAACCGGTAGTGTCATGCTGCTTGATGCCGTTCTCGGGCCGGTCCGGGACCCGTTCGCTTACGGTGGTGTTGGTCTTCGGGCCCCGCTGACTGAGCCGATGCACTCTTCGCAGGCAGATGTCGGTAGCAGGGCCGCTCGTGTGAGCGGCAATGACCCATGCTGCGCCCAGATGAGGGGCGCAGACGCACGGTGTCTCCGCCACCAGGCGGGGCCCTCCATGCCGACGTCACCCCACCGGCTACCGGGTCTGCGCCCAGGCGCCTCCTGTGTGCTCAGGCCAGCCCCAGCTCCAGCCGCACCATGCCACGGAGGGCCGAGAGTAAGACATGCTCATCCATGGCCCGTAGACAGTCCGGCTCGACGCTCCCGTCCAGCTGACGCAGAGAACCGCTACGCGGTATTCTCCGGCTCCTTGGTAGCAAAGAGTCGAAGCGCTGGTGTTGTTCCTCGTCGTCGGGCAATTCCAGGGCGATGCATTCGCCGCCGGAGCGGCAGCTAATGCGGCTCCCCCGGCAACAAACAGCCCTGTCACTGCAGCTGCCACTTTTCGGCCTGGCCGGGAATTCAGAAAATGCATCGCTGTCTCCTCATCGGTGGTGGTGCGCGGTGAGCAGAGCCTACATTCGGGGTCCGTACGAGGCTATGGGCCTTTCAGTACTTGCGACCCCGCCCAGGGGCGCCACTGGTACCGTCCCAGCACCACACTGATGTGGTAACGGGCGGGCCGCACTAGTCGATCCGGTCCCACCGCCCCCGGTTAGTCACAAGGCACCGGCCGACGCCGTTCTCACCGGAGACCGTCAGGACGGGCCTGGTTTTCAGGGCCTCGGATGTGATCGAGATTGCCGCCGTGGGACACGTCATTGTCGGACCACGAGGATGGTCGGGCCTTGGCCGCAGCGGCGGGCCGAGGCGTTCCCGAGCGGCGTCGGCGATGAAGTCTAGCCGGTCCTCGGCAAGGACCTGCAGGGTGCCGGCGTCCAGTGACKGGTTCCTGGCCGCGTTGAACCGGGCCATCGGGTCGTCCTGGTCGCCGGCGAGCTCCCGGAGGGTGTCCGGGCCGGCGTTCGGGTTGGCGGCGACGTCTTCGCGGCACCAGCCGGCGTCTTCGTCGCAGTGGCCGCGGTCACCTGAGAGGTGGATGAGGTCGTGGAGGCGTTCGGGCGCGGTGGCCGGGTCCTGGGCTTCCTGGCGAAAGGTCGTCATGGACCTGATGTGTGCGGCCATCCCCGCCGGGCTCACCAGCGAGTATGGCCCACTCTTGTAGGCCCGGCACCCCGGGCCTATGATGCGCGGACGATTCGTCAGGGATTTTCCCGTGCCTGTTGGGGGACTTGTTCGCAAGCTATCAAGGAGCAACCCCATGAAGCGCGCCCTTATACCCATCGCCCTCCTGCTAGGACTTTTCACCGGGCCCGGCTCTGCGGCTGCCGCCCCGCCAACCCCAATTGACCCGCCGACGGTGGAGTCGCTGGACTGCGCCGGCTTCCAGGTAACGGCGGTGACCACCGGCAAGGTAAAGGTGATCGAACAGTTTCCCCATCATTTGAACAACTCGAAGGTGCTGCGGTTCTATACCAATGTGGGTGCGGCGATCACCATCACACTGACGGGCCCAACCTCAAAGGTGGTCAGCTACCCCTTGAACGGGACGATACAAGTGGGTCTTGGCCCCACCGACTTTGTCTATAAGGCGACCGGCAAGAACCTGATCTCGCTTCCAGTTGGTTCCGGCGCCCCTGGCATCTTCTACACCTCTGGCCAGGTGAACTGGACCTTGAATGGACCCGTGTCCCCGAACGGAGGACTTACCGGGCCCGGCAAGGTTACGGATGTCTGTGCACTGTTGGCGCCATAGGCCCGATATTCAGGGCTCCGGCCATGTCCGCATGTAGTGTGTGGCGCAGCGGCCCGCGGCGGCCGGCAGATCAAGCGAAGGAGCACCCATGGCAGGCAAGTTCGAGGTCTACAAGGACAAGTCCGGCGGCTACCGCTTCCGGCTCAAGGCCGGCAACGGCGAAACGATCGCGTCCTCGGAAAGCTACAAGACCAAGGCCAGCGCCTTGAACGGGATTGAGTCCGTGAAGAAGAACGCCGGCGGTCCCATCATGGACCTCACCGAGGAGTCCTGACCGGCAGCGCCACGCGAGACGGAGCCCGGCAGCCCATATGAGGCCGCCGGGCTTTCTCTTTGCCGGGCGGGCCACCGGCGGTTAGGGGCGGGAGTGCCGTGCCTGCTGCGCCGCAGAGTGATTCCACCTAGAGACGTCGGAGGGTGCGGTTAAGCTCGCGTCATGAGACGCAAGCCCAATTGCATCGATGACGGTCGGTCTCTGGAGACCTCCGCTACGGGGAGCCAGTACGAGCCCGACCGGACCAGCAGAACCGTCAAACGGCACGTCACCCTCCAAGACCGATCGCGCGCTCCCCTGGCCACCGGCTTCTCGGAGCTGAGCCTAGCCGGCGAAACCGTGAAGCCGTCCGCACGCGAGTCTTGGGCCGCCGGCGCCTGCTGTCCGCAAAGCGGCGACGACGCCTTACAGACCCTCAGAGTGGAGTCCGCCGTCGTGCAACCGGCAGGGCCTGCAGCATGACCCACGAAACAGGCTCAGCGTCCTGGGCAATCTTCGGTGATTGGCACGGCCATCTCGGCTTCGGCCTGGCTGCAATTCGATCCGCCGCCGACAAGGGCGCCACCCTACTCATTCACTTGGGAGACTTCGCGCTCGATTGGCCTGGGGCGGGGCGCGGACGCTTTGAGAAGAAGCTGAACGCCCTTCTTCTGGAACGCGGAATAACGCTGGTGGTTTCCCCCGGGAATCACGACAATCTCTCCGCAATAAATCTACTCAAAGTTCAGGACGACGGTCTCATTACCTGGCGTAGCAACATCAAAGTGCTGCCCAAGGGCGGTCGGACAGTCATTGATGGGCTTCGGGTCGGTGGTTTGGGCGGTGCGTTCTCAGTGGACAAGTCTCGTCGCCGGGAAGGTAAAGATTGGTGGGCCGATGAGGAACCCACCCCCGAGGAAGCCGCGCGACTGATAGCCGGCGGGGAGCTTGACGTGCTCATCACGCACGATGTCCCAGCAGGAGTGCCGGTGAGGTCCGGCCTGGAGCTGCCTCCGGGAATCATCGCCCAGGCCGATCGCACTCGGATCCTGCTCCGCGAAACTGTGAACCGCCTCGTTCCGCACCATGTCTTCAGCGGGCACTGGCATCAACGTGTCGTAGCAGAAATCGATCATCCTGATGGGGCCGTGACGCGTGTGGACGTCCTGGCAAGCGAACAGTCCAAAATGGGCAACGGGATACTCGTGCATCCGGGCGAACCGCCGCTGCGCATTGAGCCCCTCACCATTCGCGGTATATAGCTCGCTGATCCCCGCCAACTGCCGCCGGTCCCACGCGCATTGGACGGGTAATGCGGAGCGTGCCAGGGGAGGTGTCGTGCCAGCAAATCGTGCTATGCCTGGGTCATGCTAACCCTATGGGGAAATCTGTAGCGCCATGGGTCCGGAACCGAGGCTTAGGCCGTCTTCTGACCCAAGAGACAAACGTCTCCGACATTATTCAATTTCTGAGCGATCGTGACGCATCGCCTTGGGCTGAACTCGTTGGTTTCGTCCCGGAGGAGGTCTCCCGCGAGGTGCGGAAGGCCAACAACGCTGACCTGTTGCTGACTTCCGGCTCCCGATCAGCGGTGGTCGAGGTGAAGCTTGGACACCTGATGAGCGGTCAGCAGCAGGAGAAGTACGAGGCGCTCACTTCCCGCCCAGACCTCTACTTGACCGCTTTGGCTTCGGATTACCTTAGGCTGAGAAACAGCTCCGGGCGATGGAGCTTCCTGGGCCTGAGCGACCTCGTCCGCCGATGGGTGTTGGTTGACGACGAACTTGCCCGCGGCTTCGCGAGTGAGGCCGCTAGCGTCTTGAGCACCTGGGACCAGATGATCTCGGCGGTATTCGAAGCGAGATCCAGCGAAAGCTGGCTGCCTCTGAGCGCTCTGAACCAGAAGTTCCTGGCGCGTGTGGTGACCCGCCGGATAGCGCACGAGTTGCTTGAGCGCGGCCGATTGGCCCGGGCCGGAGTTGCCAGCGGCGGCGGACTGCCGATCATCCAAGGACGGACCCCGATTCGTGGCGAAGGAGATGACCGCTGCTTCATGGCTGAGGTCCGCTGGTGGGAAACAAAGCCCGGCGGCGAACTACGGTTCGGCGTGGATTTTAACGCTCGGCCAAACAACGTCGAGGATGAAGAAGTGCGCCGGGCCGCCTACGACCTTGCGATGAGCATGAGTACCGACATCGATTTCGCGAGCCTCCATTCCCATCTGGAGATAGTGCGGCCAGACCTCGCGGAGCTCCTGAGCCGAGACAAGCGGAGCCGTCCTGAGACCAAGGGCGACTGGGAGCAGGTCATGGTTCACGGGATGAAAGGCGCCCCTCTCGGCGGCAGGAAGACGAACAACCGCAAGACAGTCACCCCGGGCTTCTTCGGTGACGGAGCACTCCGCTTTCAGGCGATTGTCGACATCGACTTCGAACGGACTTCAGCAAGGGATCTGACTGAATTAATCGACGCGACTCTGACGTATCTGAGCGATCGCGAACCCGAGGCGGCACGGTCCTGTTGATGCCGAGGCAAACGTGGTCATTACTTCGCCTGCGTGACGTTCAGGAACCAGTAGCATCGGAGGCGGAGTCATGGCAAGGGAGACGTGGCCCCTCCCGAACTCAGCTCATAAGCGTTTAACGAGCTTCTTGAGCTGAGCATCGTAGACGTAGTCGGTGATCTCGCCGGACATGATCATTGCGACGGCCTTGTTGATGGTCTCCAGCGGCACCACGAACCACTCCGAGGGGTCGTAGTCGCGGCCCTTCCGGTCGACCTGCGTCAGGTCCAGACGCACCCCGGCGAACACGCGGTGCAAGAGGTGCTCCAGCCACGACGCACGCACGTTGTAGAGCCGGTAGTCCGCCAGCACCTTCACAGGCGCCATCAGGTAGGTCGGCGAACTCCCCGCGTTTTTGATGCGGGTCTCGACGTTGGTGGTGGAGAAGCCGATCTTGTGCAGGTCCTTCATCCCCGCGACAACGGGATCCTCGCTGAGCGACCGCAGTACGTAGATATGACCACTCTCTACGTCTGCGTCTAGAACTTCGCTGACATCGTGACCTGCTCGCGCCAGGACCTGACCCTGCGCCTCGTACATACGGGTCATGAGGCTCTGCTTGTACATCGCCGACTCAGTGCCGTTCTCGAAGACGACACGCAGGCGCTGCTTCTGCCTGGGCTTGCCACCCACGACTAGGTCCACGTCCTCACCGACCTCGGCCACGAAGCACATGACGCCGCTCAGGACGAAGAACACGCCTTCGCGGATGAGATCCATGCCCGTGAAGGGCATCAGCTTGTACGTGCCATCGGCCAGTTCGGAGTGCTTCGTCTTGAACAGCGGCTCGAACAGGTCGAAGTCTTCGGCCTTCACCCGTTGAGCCACTGAGTCAGGCGATTCCGGGCGTTTGATTACCGGCAGGTCTGAGACATCGAGGATGCCGGAGTCGTCGCCGAGCAGATCGTCCAGGTCATCGCTCTTGAGAAGGTCGTCCAGCGACTCGGGCGCTGCCTCTACGGCCAGAAGTTCATATTCTGTGTCGAGGTGTTTGAGCACCGCAATCTTCTCCTCGTTGGCGAGGATGCCGTCGAGGCGGGCCCCAAGCTTTCGCTCGGCGATCTCTCGGGTCGACGAGCTAGGCATGCGCCCATGCGTCCGGCGGAACTCCACGATTTCAAGAAAGGCCCGCTCGAGCCGGTCGGACGAGGTGACCTTCTTAGGCTTCTCGGGCGCATCGAGCAGTCCGTCGAGGTCGTTGTCGATGAGGTCCTGCAGGGAGGACGGTACCGCCTCGAGGATGTCGTCGAAATCGCTCATTCGCTCTCCACCATCTCATTAGCGCGCTTCTGCGCTTCGAGCTTCTGCTTGGCTCGCTGGAGCCACAGCAGTGCGTCCGCATACCGCTTTTCAGTCGGGTCTTCGGCTTGCGAGTCCGGACGGCGGCTGTTGACTTTGATCCAGTTCTTGATCCTGGGTACGAGTGCGAGGGCCTCCTCCTCGGTGAACTCGATTCGCGTCGCGGCGATCTGCTCCTGGATGATGCGCAGCACCGAGGGGGTGACCGACTTCGACATGACCTCAAACGCTCGCTGGAACGGGTTCACCGAGTCGATGAGGTTGATGTTGAGGTCGTCGATGTTGACGAACTTTTCCGCCATCTTGATGAACCGCTTGTCCCCTACAGTGCGCACTTCGCCGTTCTTGATCACCGAGTCCACGACAACCTGCTGGCGGACTTCCTCCACCTGCGCCTCGGTGAGGTCCGGGTACTTCTCGCGGATGATTTTCGGAATCAGCACCTTGTTGGTCGTCTCCGCGTCCACTGAACCGGCGGCGGCCCGCGCGAAGGTGTCGTCCTGGAGGATCGTCGCCTTCAGGTCGTTCAGATCGGTCTCCACGATCTGCTTCACGCGCGCGCTCGAAGGCTCCTTGAAGCCCTTGATCTTCAGCTGCCCCGGCACCGCGGAGTCGTCGCCGTCGAACTTCTTCGTCTTGAAGGTGAAGTTCTGCGCGAGAACCTGCTCCATGAGGAGCGATGCGGTGATGGCCTTGAGCATGTTGTTGACCGAGACCTTAACTTCGCCCTGCGAGGCGTCGGGCTCGGCGATGAGGTTCGTGAACTGGGCGTGGGATTTGCCGGGGCTGTCGCGGGTGACCCGGCCGATGATCTGGATGACCTCGGTCAGAGAGGCCCGGTACCCGACGGTGAGGGCGTGCTCGGCAAACGGCCAGTCAAAGCCTTCTTTGGCCATACCCAGCGCAACGATGATGTCGACCGCGTCGCGGTTTTTGGAGGCTGTGTGAGCCAGGTAGTGGAGGGTGTCGCCGCGTTTCTTTTGGTCAGTGTCGTCGACGAGGTCCGCGACGCGGACGATGGTTCCAGTGTCCTGCCGGCGCACGCTGATGATGCCCGTGTCGGGGTTGGTCTCCTCGACGTGCCCGATGACATCGATGATGCGGCCGATCTCTTCGAGCTTGTCCTTCGTGGATTCACCCGAGTTGACATTCGGGATGTGCACGATGGTTTTCTTGTCGAGGTCCAGCACTTCGCCGATCGCGTCGGTGTAGCGGCCCTGGTAGAAGTGGTGGCCGATGCCGAGCGAGTGCAGGTGCTCGTATCCGTTGAGCTGGTCGTAGTAGTTGAAGGTGACCGGCGTGAACTTGGCCTCGTCCTCTGGCGAGAGCACCGGGACGGAGTCCCCGCGGAAGTAGGAGCCCGTCATCGCGATGATGTGGACGTCGCTCCCGTTCATCACGTCGCGCAGGAGCGCGCCGAGGCGGCTCGACTCAATGTCCGCGGAGACGTGGTGGAACTCGTCGATAGCCAATACCGTGCCGTTGAACGACTCCGGTGCGAGCTTCTCGAACGCGAACCGAAGAGTCGCGTGGGTGCACACGATCGTCGCATCGGGCCCTTCGAGGAACTGGATGAACGCGTCGACCTTGCCTGCCGAGGATCCGGCATCGCACAGATTGTACTCCGGCTTGATGTCCCAGTCCGCGAAGAAGCCGAACTTCGATAGGGCCGTCGAGGCGAATGACGCGCCGATCGAGCGTTCCGGGACGGCCACGATGACTTTCTTGCGCCCCTGGTTGTAGAGCTTGTCGAGGGCCACGAACATCAGGGCACGCGACTTGCCGGACGCTGGCGGGGCCTTTACGAGGAGGTGTTGCGCGTCGCGCTTCGCGAAGACCCTCTGCTGCATGTCGCGCATACCCAGAGCATCCGTGTTCACCGACGCCTTCGTCTGGGCATAGGTGACGTCGACGATGTTGATGGGCTTCTTGATCGCGTTCACTTCGCGGTCCTCCGGGTCTTCTTTGCTGGGACCTTCGCGGCTTCGGCGTTGGTCATCTCCTCATACATAGCAAAGAGGTCAGATAATCTTTGCTCATCAGTCTCGTACGGCTTCTTGGAGTAGATCGAGTCGGCAAGCGCATCGACTTCGGCGTGTGCCTCGCGCAGGTCATCCGGCATCGTGTCGGGGTCGTAGAGATCTGCAAGTGTCTGCTCGCAGTGGTACTCACGCACGTCGAGAATGCGGAGAGCAGCGATCGTTAGCTTCTCTTTCATGGCGTCCGACAGGGACGGGACCGGAAAATTGTTGTAGACGATTGTGTTCGAGTACTGATAGCGCATCTCCATGCGACCGGAGACAGCGTTCGTCCATGCCATGTGCATGCGAGAGGTGAGCAGCGCGAAGTTCCATGGTTCAGCGTCGTAGACAGCAAAACCCTTGTTCGAAATCACGATGTCCGGGCCAAGGAACCCCATTGGAATGTACTCTCGTCGCTCAGAGGAGATACTTGGCACGATGATCGAGTCGGTAGGCTTGTAGGCACGCTGAAGAAAACGGTGAGGCTCTGCTGCAAATTTCTTGGAGATGCTGCTCGCTTTTTCAGCCATTCGCGCCTTCTGAACCTGGGCCATGCGCTGCTGGATAAATTGAACGTTGCGCGCCTCTTCGACCTCATCGTCGCCGATCCAGAGGCAGTACCGTTCACCACCGTTGATGAATTCMGAAGCACCGATGTACTGCTTGACAAATGCCGCGGATTCGGGGGCCATCGAGAGCAATCTGTCACGGTCCGCCTGGTCCAGAATGAGATGGCCCCCATCAGTTGGCTTCGAGCCGAACGCCATTGGAGGTAGTCCTGAGATCGGCTTCGTCCGGCGTCCCACGATGATGCTCCGCGCGTCAGCGAGGTAGCCGTTGATGTTGGTGGCTGAGATCTGGAGATCATCCGTATAGATGTACTTGGGAGCTGACGACTCGTTTCGCAGGCTGATCACCGCGACGGTCACACCGGCATTACGCCTGGCGTTGTTTTCCCACTTGAACGATGTGTACGCAAATCCGATCTCGACTCCCATACTAAAGATCGTGGGGAACATGAGGCTGACGTGCTCCCCCTGTGCGACTGAGTTAGTAGTGACGAAAGCCAGCTCTGATCGCGTGCCCTTGATGTAGTCAGCACCCTTGACGAACCACAAGGCGATGTAGTCAAGATTCTTCGAGAACGGGCGAATGCCGAACACCTGCTTGAACTCGGCCTTTTGCTCCGGAGCTTGCATGCTCGACCCGACGTACGGAGGGTTGCTGATCAGGTAGATCTCGCTGCCGTCGTTCGGGCAGACGTCGTTCCAGTCAACGCGGGTTGCGTTACCTTGCTTGATCTGGCCGGTCTCTTTCAGCGGGATCAGCGGGATCGAGATGTTGAACTTCTCCTTGAACTCGGTGTTCATCTGGTGCTTGGCGATCCAGAGCGAAAGGATCGCGACCTCGACGGCAAAATCGTCGATCTCGATCCCATAGAAGTTCTCGATGTTGATCCTCGACTCGGCAAACAGGACGAGGTGTTTATCGTCCAGCTCGGCCAGGCGCTCGAGAATCGCGTGTTCGAGCTTGCGCAGCTCTTTGTAGGCGATGACCAGGAAGTTGCCCGAGCCGCAGGCGGGGTCGAATACCTTGATCTCGCTGATCCGGTCGAGAAGTGCTTCGAGCTTCTTCACGGAGTCGAAGCTTTCATCGAGCTCGTCCTTTAACGCATTGAGGAAGAGCGGCTCGATCGTCTTGAGGATGTTCGGCACCGAGGTGTAGTGCTGGCCGAGGTCGCTGCGCTTTCCTGGGGTGACAATCGCCTGGAACATCGAGCCGAAAATGTCAGGGTTGATTTCGCGCCAGATGAGCTTGCCGGCATTGATGAGCTCGTCTCGCGCCTTCTTGGTGAAGACGGGCACCACGTGAGCCTCGGACAGCGTGAATAGGCGGCCGTTGACGTAGGGGAATGCCGCGAGGTGTTTGGGCTTGTTGGACGCGTCTGCGGTGTCCAGCGCCGTGAACATGTCTGTGAGGAAGTCGGCGGTGTCTGAGCCGTCATCCAGGGTGTGGGACCCGACGGCGTTGGTGAACTGGTTCTCAGCGAAGATCCCCGTGTCTTCGGCGAAGTAGCAGAACAGCAGACGGGTGAAGAACAGGTTAAGCGCGTGGCGTCCACGTGGTTGCTGGAGAAGATCAGGGTTCGCCTGGAGCAGCTCATCGAACAGCTTGCCCATGCGCTCGGCAGCCTTGACGTCCGCATGCGTTTCGGCGACGTACTGCGCCTTCTCCATCCCGGCCCAGGGCAGGAAGAAGGTGAAGTGCTGGTCGATGTCCCGGATCGGGAATCCGATGGTCTCGCCCGTCTGGGTGTCCGTGGCTACAAGCTCGTCATAGTCGGTGACGATGACGAAGCGCGTGCTGAAGCGCACGACGCCCGGGGAAGTCTTCAGTTCCTCCAGCACTTCCAGGGGGTCGCCCGATGTCTCCTTGAAGTAGACAACCTTCTTCTGCGCGACCTCGGTTGCCGGGTCGGCCGCGACGTTCAGATCGCCGTTGCGCAGTCGAGTGACACTGCTCTGGGGCTTTCCGTAGGCGAGCAGGAGATCGAAGATGAACTCGCGGTCGTACGCCCGACGGCCGGCGAGCGGCGCGACGCGCTCTTCGATGGCTTTCAGATTTAGCTTCGCCACGTACGAGTTCCTTGTGCGTAGGCGACACCGTCAATGGTCGCCGGGCGTTTGGTACTCATGCGCCCGTCCTCGAGTCCGGCTGAATTGCCGTTTGCGTACGACCATGGTTCACACACGTTGCTACTCCTTACATGGCAGGGCGGGACACACTGCCCTTCGTGATCTTATCCGGGACCTGGCCGCTGCTAATTTTCCCTCACCGCGTCACGCGACGGCAGTCTTCATCCATGGCCTGATAGGCGCACTTATCAGGCCCCGACGGCGGAAGACACCGAAGCTTCTCAAAGCCAAGCTGCGGCGTCTCCGACGCGCGGGATCCGTCCGAGCTCCGTGAGGTCCACGTGGACCAGTTCTCCGGGCCTTTGGTGCTCGTAACGGCGAATCACCCGGCCCGTGGCACGGCCCACCCTGGCCAGCCCGAATCTGGACAGGACTAGTGCACCGTGGTCGTATACCGGCAAGGCGACCTGTCGGGCACAGCTGCGGTAGGGCTGCCGGTCCCTAGGCGGCCGTGAGTTCGGCGCCTACCGGCGGACTGGGACGGCCTTCTTGGTGGAGTACCTCGACTTCCCGGGCCCGACCGCCAGCTGGGTTTCGTCCTTGGGCGGCGCTTCGTGGCCGTACATCTTCAGGTAGCGGTACAGGGTGGCCCTGGACCACCCGACCGTCTTGGCGACGCGCGTGGCGGTCTTTCCCTCGGCAAGCAGCTGCCGGGCCGTCTCGACCTTGTCCTCCACGATGGTCTCGTCCACGGGCTTCTGGCCGAACTTCACTCCGCGGGCCTTGGCCGCCACGACCCCGGCCCGCACCCGCTCCTTGATGAGCTCCCGCTCGTATTCGGCCAGGGTCGCGAACAGGCCCAACTGGAGCCGACCGGCAGCCGTCGAGGGATCGATCCCGTCGACCAGGGAACGGAGCCCGATGCCCCGCTCCTGCATCTCGGAGACAGTATTAAGGACATCGATCAGGGACCGGCCCAGCCGGTCGATCCGGTAGACGATGACCGTGTCGCCTTTACGGGCGAACGAGAGCAGCGCGGACAGGCCCGGCCGCTCCTTGGCTGCCTTTGCTCCAGAGAGCTGGTCGAAGTAGATGTATTTCTCTTCGACGCCGGCTTCGAGAAGCGCCGCCCGCTGCGCGGCCCCGTGCTGGTCGGTGGTCGATACCCTTACATATCCCAGAAGCGGTCCCATGCGCACATGCTAATGCGAGGGTGTGTCATAAAGCCTCGAGACTTTGCGAGACTCTACGGTGAGACTGGTTTGGTGAGACACTTCCGGCACCCTAAATGCCCGGTTTACCGGGGTTGGGTTCACGTCTTATCAAGCTAGAGTCTGTGAGACTGCGGCAAGCTGTCGGTGTCCGGACTATCTGCCTGGGCCGGTGACGTGCAGGCGATTCGCTTCGCAGACCATGGTGTCCGGGTGATCCGGGCCTAAAGTCGACCCGAAGATGGCCAGCGCCTTGTCATACAGCTCCAATGCTTCCGTGGCTCTTCCCTCGTCGCACCTGAGAGAAGCCAGGTTGTTCAGCAGGGCTGCTATTTCAGGATGGTCCCCGCCCAAGACTCGTTCCTTGATCCGAAGGGCCCCCAGGTATCCGGCCTCCGCGGCAGCGAAGGCCTTTTGCTGTTGCCGTACGGCGGCGAGGTTATGCAGTTGGACCGCGACTTCGTAGTGGTCCGGGCCGAAGCGTGCTTCCCACAATTGAAGGGCGGTCTGCAGTGCAGCCTCGGCTTCCGGGAGACGCCCCCGCCCTGCGAGAACGGCTCCGAGTACCGATGTATCGGCAGCTACCCCGATCGGGTCCGGGGGGTCGGCACGCACGCGACGCGCCAACGCCGTCCGAATTGGCGGCTCCGCTTCAGCAAAGCGGCCCTGGACGTGTAACAGGCCGGCGACGTTGTGATAGAGGCCCGCCGCTTCCGGGGCGTCCGGCCCCAGAGCATCCGTCGTCAGTCGCTGCGCTTGTGCGTAGTGGCCCTCGGCTTCAGCGAAATGCCCGGTGTCTTTCGCCAGGATGCCCTGGGCATTGCAGATGGCGGCCATGCGGAGGGGTTCTTCCGGGTTCTGCTCCGCCAACTGATGGGCGGCGGCCAGCGTCTCGGATGCCTGCCCGTACCGCCCGGCGAGACGCAGAGTGTCAGCGAGCCGTGTGAAAACTTCGCTCAACCAGAGATCCCTCATCTTTGATCGGGGGACGGCCTGAAGAACCTCTGCTGCCTCCCGGAGACGTCCAATGGCGTCATCATGGTTCCTTACCTCCTCTGCGGCCATGGCAAGGGTCATCAGGACGTCCGCGCGTGCGGTGGCATCTTGAAGCCGATGCCGGCATCCGCGCAATCCCGTCAGGGCACCACTCACCAGCTCGGTGGCACGGTTTCGATCGCCAGCCGCCAAGGAAGCAAGGGCCAGACGATTCAGTCGTCTGGCCCCGATTCGTCCAGCGAACATGTCACCTTCCAGTGAGCGGTTCGGAGTGGTTGAACATCAGGCCCGCAGAGGCGGGGGCGGCTATTGCGGCGGCCAGGCCCAAGGCAGCGGCTGCGGCCCAGAACAGGCGCTTCGTGGTCTTCTTCATGATGATTCCTTCCCAGGTGCGGGCGGCACTACCGTCCAGTGAGCGGTTCGGAATGGTTGAACATCACCCCCGCCAGTGCGGGTGGCGACGTTGCAGCGGCCAGGCCCAAGACAGCGGCTGCGGCCCAGAACAGGCGCTTCGTGGTCTTCATGATGATTTCTCCTCAGGTGCGGGCGGTCTAACGGCCGCTAAGCGGTTCGGAGTGGTTGGTCTGCAGACCCGCCAGGGCGGGTGCGGCCGTCGCGGCGGCCAGGCCCAGGGCGCAGGCTGCGGCCCAGAACAGGCGCTTCGTGGTCTTCTTCAAGATGCTTCCTCCTCAGGTGCGGGCGGCTACCGCCCAGTGAGCGGTTCGGAGTGGTTGAAGGCCACACCCGCCAGGGCGGGTGCGGCGGTCGTGGCGGCCATGCCCAGGGCGCAGGCTGCGGCCCAGAACAGGCGTTTCGTGGTCTTCTTCATGATGGTTCCTCGTCAGGTGCGGGCGGCTTACCGCCCGGTTAGCGGTTCAGAATGGTTTGCGCCCAAGCCTGCCAAGGGACGAAAACAATGCCTAGTGATGTCAGGGCAGTCCAAAGGATGTATTTGGTGGTCTTCACGGTGAATCCCTCTTATCGGATCTGTCTGTTGCGTGGTGGCTCTGAATGGCTGATCTTGATGCCTACCGGAGGCGGGCGCGACGCGCGACTCCGGTAAGGACGAACAGGGCTACCGGCCAACGAGCGGCTCTGAATGGTTGAGCCTCGTACCGGCCAGGGCCGGAGCTGCGGCGACGACAGCAGTGCTTAGTGCTGCCAGGGCAGCCCAAAGGATGCGTTTGGTGGTCTTCATGGCGGTGCCTCGATTGGTGCGTTTGGCGCCTGATGAGCGGCGCTGAATGGTTGATCAGCCCGTCGACGAGGGCCGGCGAGGCTACGGCCGCGCGGCCATGCACGTGCCGCGGCGGCGAGTCGGTTCCTATGGAACATGTATGCAGGATCCGTTCGACCTTTTCGCGGTCCATCCCTGCTAAATCAAGCGTATAGAAGAAGGTCGCCTGCCCCCATAAGCAGTTATGCGTACGTCCGGATGCGTCACAGCAGCCGCGCCGCTGGAAAGCATGTTCTTGTATCCCCCGGGCGCGTCCAGATCTAGAATGCAGGCGTGGCCCGTAATGAGGAGCAGTACAGGACGTGGCTGGAGTTTTTGGGAGAAATCCTTCACCAACCGCTCGGGGTGTCCTCGCGATACGAGGAGCAACTCCTGGATTTGCTTCGTCAGTCTTTCAACGGTGCATGCTGCACGCGAAACCGTGTGAGCCCGGCATGGGAGAACCATATCCTCGGCTGCTGGCCCCGGGATTACATACCCAATGAACCGCCTGGGGGCAGCTATGACTTTAGACAGCAACCGCTGCTGCGTTGGTACGCGTTTTCCGGACAGGCGGGCCCCCAGTCCTTCGGGCGGGTTCCTGACGCTCTGGCCAGCAGCAGCCAAAAACGCGCTTGGGAGGAATTGGCCCGGCCGTGGGGAATCGTCCATCACTTGTCTATACCGTTGCACATAGGCGGAGGCGACCATAACACCTACCTGATCCACCGACCTGACCGTGACTTCACCGAGCAGGAACTTGCTTTGGCCAGGCTGCTGCAACCAATTCTGACCGGGATTGCCCTCCACTTTGGGATCGCCCAGTCGAATAGCGGGGCAATCCTGGATGGCTCCGCACACGATTTGACGTCTCGAGAAATGACGATCCTGACACTCCTGAGCCAGGGGCTAACCGCGGAGGGTCTGGCCAGGCGGCTCAGTATTTCGCCCCGCACCGTGGGAAAGCATTTGGAGCACATTTACCGCAAGCTGGATGTATGCGACCGCCTGATGGCAGTCCAAACGGCACACGAACTGGGCCTCTTGACACCGACACCTGTCAATTTCCATTTCGATCATCCCGAACACGACATTTCCGGGTTAGGGCAGAATCCCAGTTCAATCATTTGGGCGATTCCCGTCCGAGGTTCTTGCCCTAGAGTCTGTGAGACTGGGCGCTAGCCGCCTACGGGCGCGTCCTCGGCAACCTCTTGCTTCGGCTTCTGTGCCCACAATGCCTTCTTCAATAGAGCCGTCTGGTCGATGCGGACCAGGCCTGCGTCGTACAGCCTGAGAGTGTCGTAGGTCTTCCGCATCTCGCCGCGATCAGCGATCAGGCCTCGCTTGACGGCGCTGCTGAGAATCCACGCCGTGTCGATGACTTTGATGCCGAATTTGGACGCCAGTTTCTGGCCCCGGTGCTCGTCGATGACGACGTAGACGTCCTCGCCCCGGTCTTTGCGGACCATGGCATGGGCGATGACCATGATTTCGCCGAGATCCTTGCTCTCCGTGAGGCGCTGTGCGAGGGGCGTCCCGGTGAGCTTTTTCACCGCATTGGAGAGCGCATCAGCGTCTTCCGTCGTGACCGACGAGTCGAGGACCCCGATGTAGGCGTGTTCGGTCAGCAGCCGCCAGTTGTTGACCGTGGAGGCTGGAAAATCCCGGCGGTTCGAGCCGCGCTTGCCAACTTCGTCGTCCACAACATCCGGAACATGGAGCCGGTTGGAACCGCGCTGCAGGACTTCGACGAGAAGGGCCTGCTTGGCAGCCGCGCAGAAGGTGATGCACGGTCCCGCATCCAGGATCGTTATCTGTGCAGCCACAGCGTCAGGCCGGACCGAACGCGTCCAGGTCAGCCCWGGCCACTTCGATGGTCTCGGGGCGTATGCCGGCCGCTTCAAGATCGCTGAGCTGTCGCTCCGCGTCCACGCCGCTAAGCGCTGCGAGGCCCTGGACGGAAACGAGGTTGCGAATGTACCCCTCGGTAGTGTTTTCGATGAGCCGCTGCGGGGGCCGTGGTGTGCTGCTCTCGGCGGCCATGGCCCGGTAGTCTCCGATCCACCCGTAGCGCAGGGCGAGGCTTTGGGCGGATTCACGCCACTCCGCCTTTTGTTCCGCGGTGACCCAGCCGTCGGAATGCATCTGGATGACTGCGATCGCCGGTGAAACCTGGAAGTGGCGCACGACGGACGAGACGTGCCTCGGGCTCACTTGGCCACGAACAGCACCCAGGTCTTCAAGAAAATCTGACGCACCCTCCACGGGAGCCAGAAGGTGCCGGGCGAATGTGTCCGCCCGGATTTCTTCCGGCGTCCGTGCTGACGGGTCGTGCCGCAGACCTGCCTCGTAGTCAGCAAAGACGATGTGGCCCAGCTCGTGTCCCAGCGACGAACGCTGCCGTTCCGGAACGTCTGTGGTCGCCACACCGATGATGGACTTCCCGCGCACCGGGTCAGTCAGCACCATGCCGTCCATGCCCGCTGGCATGTCCAAAATGGCAACGTCGACGCCAGGCGAAACGAGCCCGATGAGCTCATGCAGATCCGCGATGGGGCCTGTGCCAAGTCCGTGGTCCCGCCGTATCTTCATGGCAGCAAGACAGGCGGGTCGCTCGCTGGGGCCGACGGCAGCAGGAATTTTCGGATCCTCGGGCATTATGCTCCGATGCCGTGCAGCGCCAGGTAGGCGTCCATTTCGAGGAACTGAGTCAGCTTCCTCTTGACTGCGGCAGCATCGGCCGTGGACGCATTAGCTCGGCTGGCGACGAGGACGCGGTCCCGAACCGGGTTCTCGTCCAGGATGGCTTCTACAGGGCAGCCCAAAGCCCAAGCGATGGAGATAACGTCGTCCATCCGGGCCGTGCGGCTTCCGCTCTCTATGCGATACAGGGTGGACTGCGAGATTCCGGTGAGGTTCTCAAGGTCCCGCTGGCTAAGGCCCGCTTCAATGCGGCGCTCGGCGATCCGGTGCCCAATATCTACAGCCATGGCAGATCCCCTCGTTGAATCAATTATTTGAAACTTGATTCAATCATAGCGGACGAGTGTCAAAGTGTCTTCCCAATCTCTCACCGCTCAGGGCTCCGATTGCTCCTAGAATGACGCCCATGGACACCATCACCCCGGAATACGCCCGCCTGCGCAGCGCCATTACCGAGCGCCTGAACGCCCACGACCTGCTCGGCGTTCTGCCGCACGGGGCGCCCGAAGACGAGTATGACTCCGAGATGGAAGACTTCGCCGCACTCATTGCCGCCGGCACACCTATCACCCCGGAGGTAGTGGCGACCGTCTGGCACAAATGGTTCGGCGACAGCCAGGGTGAAACCGCTGGTGAGCCGGAGCCGCCCACCCCGGCGATGGCGGTACTAGCCGCCGACCTGCAGGTCATCCAAAACGGATTCCTGCAGTACTAGCCACCTCGCTCTTCAATAGCTTCGAGATAGCGAGTCAAGAACTCGGAGAGCGTGGACGCCACCTGTGGCCAGTCAGTGCGGGGATCCAAGGGCAGCGCGACCAGTACGCTTCCGTTGGCGTCAAGCACCAGGAGGTCGGTGTCGCCGAGGAACTCGCCGACCACGGCGTCGGTCGGCTCAAAGTCGCCCGGTCGTCTGGCCCGCTCGTCGCGGGTGAGCGCCGCCGCGGCGGCAGGGTCGAGGATGTGAAGACCCCATTGGCCGTAGTCGATGTCCTGAAACAGCCACGCCTCGCGACTTGATAGCCAGAGTGCCTCCAGCTCGGGCAAGAGTGCGTGAGCTGGCCAGGCGCCCGAAACTTCGTCGATGGAGGCCCGTGGCTCCACCTTGCTGGCGAGGCGGAATGGGTTCGACCCGACTCCGTCGCGGTGCTCGGTCCAGTTTCGACAAGCATCGAGGGCGGCGTTCACAGTGGGCATCAGAAGTCCAGGCCCCAGGCGAGAGCATAGGCGCTGATTTCGTGGCCCCACGCGTGGCTGAGAGCATGAACTAGGGCTCCGGCCGCGCCCAAGACGGCACCGAGGCAGACCAGCCTGGACGATACGTTCCCGCTGCGCCACCACCCCGGCCGGGTGCCGCTTTCCGCCGTCATTCAGCACCGCCTGCCGAGTGTCCGCTTGAGGAGCCGGCAGGCTGCCGCAGTCTTTCCACTTCCTCTTTGGCGGCCTGAATGATCGCGAGGAAATCCGCCCGCCGCAGATACTCCTGGCCGGGCGCCCGGATGACCCGGCCCAGGTACGGGTCGCGCTGCTCTAGTTCCTTCAGCTTGTTCCGCAGCGTGGTGTAACCGGCCTTCTGCTCCGCCCGGGCTTTGACCGCAACCCCGTGGATCAGCACGATCACAGGAATCAGCACCAGACCCATTGCGGCCACAAGAGAATTGGTGAACCACGACTGCAGAACCCCGAGCACGTTGAGGGCCAAGGTGGTGCATTGAACGCTCAGGGCCACCGCGGTGCACCTGTAGCGCAGCCTCAACAGCCCGAACGCCGTGCGTCCCTTGATCAGGCCGCCGCCGCGGATCTCATCCATCGTGGTTCAACTCCCCCAAGCCGGGCCGCAGCGCGGCGCTTCGGACTGATCCTATGCCCGCTCGCCGGTTCGAGGGCGTTGAGCTGCGCGGTGAGCCAGCCGAGCTGCTGTCCGATCCCGAGCCCCTTCATGGGCACTTCGGACGGCCACGGGCTGACGCTCAGGATGGTCCGGTACTGCTCCCCCGCCAGGACGACCAGGGTGACGCCTTCGAGTCCGGCGAACTCAGCTGCCATCTGCTCCTGGACGCCGGCGGCCCAGGCGTGGATCGGCGGTGACGTCCCGTCGTTCGTGCCGAGGCGCATGTCGTAGGGTTCGACGACGGCGTCCGGGTGCACGAGTCCGTGCTTGGCGGACAGGATGTACCAACGGTCGCACGTCGCCTCGGCGTAGGCGGAAGTCTTCTTGAAAAGCTGGGAGACGTAGAGCTCGCGGGCCGGCGCCGGGCGCTGCAGCTTTTGGGAGGCGCAGCCGACCAGGCCGACGGTGATTCCGGGTGAAGTGGTCATGGGAGCCATGTGTGCGGAGGACCGCCCGGGCGTCAACGAGTGTCCCGCGCAGTCCTCCGCAGCGCTTTCTACTCGCAACTCAGACCGCGGGCTGCGCGGATCTCCCTTTGACGCGTCCAGGGTCAGGCGGCCTTGCAAAACCCGTTGGTCTTGATGATCTGGACGAACTTCTTCACTGCCTCCTCTGAAGCTGCGCCAGGCGCAATCTTCGCGCCCCTGAGGAACCGCTTCGCATTGGCGATCTGAGCTGCTTCGGGGATACCGCGCAGGATCAGACGGCAATCCTGCACGGCGTCCCCGACCATCCGGGGAGAGTCCAGTGCCGGATGGATCTTCTTGAACTCGGCTGTGAGGCTGGCCTGCTGGGCTGCACTGGGGCTGGGCATTGCTGCGGCGGACTTGACGGCCGTGGGACCGGGCGAAGGTGCGCCTGCACAGCCCGAGATGAGCAGGCCGCTGAGCACTGTCAGTGCGGCGGCGGAGATGATCTTCTTCACGGTTTTCCCTTGATGGTGCGGTCGCTCGTCTGACTGCATGGGTGGCGTTCCTTTGCCGTGCTGCGGAGGGGTTCACCGGGAAACATGCGTAGACGCCCGCCGGCCAGGTGTCGAGGGCCGGCTCTAGGCTGGAAGGCAAGGCCGGCGGCGATCAGCGTGTTCCCCCAATCCTCGCTCCCCTCGCCTCCGGCCCTCCCCAGAGGGGATATTTCCGGGCGCCCCTGTGTCCTATTCGAAGTGGAACTTGGCCGCCTGATTGGATACATAGCCGGCTGTCATGACCCAGCTGCTTCCCACCTTCTTCATGGGGAACGAGGTGGCCATCTGGCCCTTGAGGGTTGTGCCTTCCTTGCAGTGAATCGTGAGGGTCACGTTGCCACCGAAGACCGGCACCGGCGCACCGCTCTCGTCGGCCTGCGTAGTCAAAAACGCACCCTCCATGCTCCGGTCGTACGGCTTCTCCGAGTCCGTGCACTTCTGGCCCGACTCAGACGTGTAGGTGTACGTGTGCTTGCCATCCTTGTCCGCCTCAGTGCGATAGCTGGTGATGATGGGCAATTCCTTCTTCGTCTTCCATGAAGACGCCATGAACGTGAAGGCAGAGTCATCGACAAGCGGCTTGAGCTTCGCGGCGGACTCAGTCCAATTCGCCTCCGTCGGGACGAAACCTTCCACCGTGTACTCGGGGTGCTCGTCGAACATGACGGACAGAATCTTGATTCCAGCCGTGGCTATCGGCGTCGAAACTTTGCGGTCTTCCCCGAATGCGGGCGCCCAATCCGGATCCAGGATAGTCATGGACGGATCGAAGTCGGCCACTTTCTTCTGGGGTTCCTGAGACTGGACTGACACCGGCTTGGCCGGGGCCGGCACGATTGAGCAGCCTGATGCGGTCAGGGCCAGTGCGGCCAGGAGTGAAGCGGCAGCGGAGATCCGTTTCGTGCGGTGTGTTTTCATGAATGTCCCCCAGAAGGTGCGTGGTTGAAGATGGATTCCTGAGCGGCCGAGCGCCGCGCCGGATTAGAGCCTAAATCATGCAGGAAGATTGCCCGGCCGCGACTCCCCAACGAGGAGTTTTGCGTCCTGGCGGATCGAGGCGATCATCCGGGCGTTCGTCATTTCGTCGACGCCCATTTCCCGGTTCCGTCGGGCCAGGACTGCCAGACGGTCTGCCAGCTCGTTGAGGGGGTGCCCGTTGTGGCCGCGGACCCACTCGTAGGAGGTATTCACGCCGCGCGCCGAGCCCAGGATGCGCTTGCACTCTGCGACCGAGTCGGTGTCATCGAACGGCTGCAGGTGGCCTGTCGAGACGCGCTCCAGGACCTCCAGTGCGGCTTTGGAATCGGTGAGGACCTTCAGGTCCCCGACGCCTTCGCGCTGGACCGGGTGGTGCCCCAGGGTGGACTGGAGTCCGCGGCGGATCGCGGCCAGCTCGCCGGCACGGATGCCGCCGTGGGTGCTGGACTACAGCTGAAACTTACTCAACAGCCAGGTCGCCAGCTGACCGACGAGGGTGACCATCCACATCGGGATCCCGGAGGAAGACCACGTGGAGATGCGAAACCTGGGCGAATGTATCAGGCACGCAGGCTGCGCTCTCTGACTGCGGGGACGTGGACTCCGGACCAAACCTAGGCGACACTAGACCAACGGAATCGGAAGCGAAGTAGGACGACCAATGAGTGAGCCACCGTCGGAGCCCGAGGCCGCCAGCGCCATTCGTCGCATCAGGGTTAGCATCTACAGCGCGCCGACGTCCTCCCAGCATCGAGTTCAGGTGGCCGCGGCACGGCTGCGCGTAACCCTCGATGAGCGCCTCGGACGGGCGACGCCAGCAAAGACGAAAGCCCTTGCCAAGGAGGCGCTTTAGCGCCCACCATTGCGGGCCGATGAGAGGCCGACCCGGCCAAGATCCTGCTATACCCAGCATTTTTACGCCCGAACGGGCTGCTCGGACACCGGCAACCGGCTCGCTACTATTCAGTATCGTCGCCGGCTGGCTGAAGACACACCGGAATGGGTTGGTCGAGACGGACGCTTCAGTGCTATTGGCAATCAGAGCGCCCCGCGGTCGTATGCGGCGCCGCCGACGTCGTCGTCGCCGTCGACCTGGACCGTCTGCTCCGCACTACGCGGGATCTTATCGCTATCGCGGACACCGGTGCCAAAGTCTCGGTCTTGCGGCGGCTGATCTGGCGCGCCGTACTGCCCGGGCGTGTGAGTGGCCGCCCATTTGATGTTGGGTATGCTCATAATCCCTACGTTGGAGGCTGAGTGAAGAATCCCCCAAGTCCGGAGATGCGGCTCCTGATGTTTGAGACTCTGGCATTCGAATATGAAGAATTCGATGAGATGCTGCCAAGTAGCAACGAGTTTCACATAGGTGCAAAACGTGACCCGGCAGTGCACAAGGGAAATATGGTGCGCGCCATGCTACTTCGCAAGTTCATACTGGAGAGAGAGAATCTGTTTCTTCCGAAGGTTTACGACGCCATCGCCGCCTGCTCAACCCAAGAAAAACGGGAGCTGACCGAACAAAATGTCAGCGTCAGGAAGCAAACCTTTGAGAACGCGCGCATGAGCCGTTCATCGTTCGTAATTGGTTCCGGAGAGGACCAGACGGAGCATGGTGAGCACGACATCTTCTTCGACCTTGAGTACGGACGCTTACTTCACGCTGACTTCGATAAATGGAGCAGACTGGAGCGCATGCCGGATCTTTACCCTGAATGGGGACTCTGGAGCGCCTACCAGGAGTTCGATTATCTGGTCAAAGAGGCACGGGTCACTGTGACCGAAGGGAGATCAATGGGTTGGCTGAAGGTGCCTGAACGGACACGCCCAGCGCAGTTCCCCACGGATGATGGCTGAGCATCGTCCCGACGTGGTCTACGCAGCGCCGACGCCCGACTCGCTGGCACCCTGACTTACCAACGCGAAGAGTCCCCGCCTCCTAATCAAGGAGATGGGGACTCTCTGCTGGTCTAGCTATCGCGCTCCCAGGTGTCCGTCGCCGCACGATACGTTACCCAGTAGCCCTTAGGCGATTCAACCGTGCCCTTGATGAAACTGCGTTCGCCGTCGTTCGGCAAGTCAGCGATACTGCGCTTCTCCGGGGCCACTACTTGCCTCGTCCAGCGCCGTTGCGAGTGGCGTCCACAGGCACGTAGCCCTGTCCCGGCTTCGGCGTAGGGGGCAGCGTGCGTCCCCGAATCGCGGTTCGCTCTTCGCCGGTACGTCCGCCGCGCGGGCCGACAATCTCGTACTGACCGGACAACGGGGCGTCCTGCCCCGGTTTCAAATTAGCCACTATGGGCCTCCTTGTTTTATGAGGTGGCACCAACTCTGGACTGCGGCGAAGGGAAATTGCGTCTCTTCGTCCCTGCCGTTGTAGACTCGTATTCTCTTCCAGGAGATAAAAGCCTCAGTCGGTGCCTGCGTAACTCAGCGCTTGTGCCCTGAGGTTTTTCTATGTCGAATGGACATGTTGAAATACATGTAGTGCAAGAGCCTCACATGGACCCCAAGATGATGTATTACAAGATTGTCATTCAGTGCACAGACAATCCACAGGCGTCGGCACTCAAAAAGACCGGAATCGCGCGGATTATCAAGTAGATAGCCACAGCCTGTGCAGTGATTAGCCACAAATAGTTGCGGGCGTGTCGCGGATCCAGCGGCGTGTCGCGGACCTCCGATCATGCCCGAAGGGATAGTATTCCGCCGTCGTGCGCCACCGGTCGGCCTGGCCGGGCTGTTGCGGTGTCTTRTCAGTTGCGACCAAGGCGTAACTCGGATCCGTGCGCGGTGACGCGCACTTGGGGAACGCTAGTTGTCTCCGTAGCCCGGTATCGTGCTCAACGACACTTCATTAAGTATTGGGGACCCATGAAGAAATTAGCCATGCCCGTTGCCGCGCTCCTGTCCGTCGCGCTACTGACCGGATGCAACGGCGGAGCCGTCAGCGCAAGTTCAGCCGCTCCGACCGCCGCCAGATCCTCGGCCGTGCCGACCGTCACGCAGACTGTTACGGTCGCACCGACGCCCACGCCCTCAACGATCCCGACGACCGGCTCCTACAAAGCCGACCTCGCTGCCCTCGGCGTCGTGCCGGACAGCGTGCCGAGCTTCGCCGACTGGATGAAGAAGCAAATCTGCGACGAGACCGGGACTAGCCTCGGCGTGTCCGTCCGCTCCATCGGCGGCAACCCGACCGGCGGCGGCGTGGATGGGGTCCGCCTCGCCGTGGCGTATTTCTGCCCAGAGAAGTCGCAAGAGGTCGAGTCCTACTTGGAATACTTCAACGAGTAAGCCCTCCTGGCCGCCGGCTGGGCGGTCGCGATATTCCGCCTAAGCCCACGAAAACGCCCTCCCTACTCTTGGCCGGGGAGGGCGTTTTCGCGTCTCAACAAATCCCCTACGACCGCTCCGAGGCCGCCGCCGCTTCGGCATGAATGAGGTCCCGCAATTCCTCCGAGACCGCCATGAGGGCTAGCTGTGCCTCGACCGAGCGCCGGATCCAATCTTTCTTGGTCTCGTCATCGACGAACTGCCGGAGCTCCTCTGGGGTTTTGGCGACCCGGCTGTCCCAGTTCATCGGAAGTCGTTCCGCCCCAATGGCGCCTATCAATGCAGCGGCTTCCGCACCCATGTCCTGAACTATCACTGGGTCGGTATGACCGCCCCGACGAAGGTTCTGCGAAAGCCGCAAAAGCGCCTCCAGCTCGAACATGAGCTTCCCCTGAAGGAGCGCCGCACGTCGGTCCTCGGCGGCAATCTTCCGGGCGTTCTCCCGGTCCTGGCGTGAGATTACGAGGGCAACTATCGCGGCGCCGACGGCGGCCACCACGGCGGCGACCTGGACCCAGAGGGCAATTTCTTCCGTTGTCATGCCGTCACGATAACGCTTAGGGGCGATACGGAATCGTCGACGCTCTGACTACGACGTCGCGGGGGTAGCCCAATTTTGCAAGCAGAAGCCGGACTGCGGAAATCCGAAGGTCCATGCTGTTTCCGGGACCGACGATTATCTCTGCAATTGGCAGACGCCCGTTTTCATCTGTGAAGTCGATGCTGGTGTACGGCGTCAGGCCGAGCGGACCCTCCCGAAAGTTGACGTTGGTTTCAACTGAGGACGTTACGTGAACGGCTCGCACCACTCGCCATTCCCGCTCCTCTTTGAAGGAAGGATTCTTCAAAAGGCAGCACAGCGTTACGCCGGTTAAGAAATGCCTCCTATGGAACCTGCGAAAGTGCCTCGCTACTGCTTCGGTGGGGGTTTCAGCCCCGGCACCCTTGTCGACTACTTCCGCGAGGGTTGCACCGAATCTCTCGGCCACCATACCCGCCCAGGCTTCCGCCATGCCTGCCGTCAAGTCAAGGTCGTACGTGACCCGCGCAAAACCGCCACCCTTACGACGACTCTGTAGGTGGGGTTGCAGGCTAGGGGCAGCGAAGCCGATGGCATATCCGCCGGGACTCGCGTAGCCCCGCCACTGACTCAGCAAGTCGCCGTCCTCGGAGAAGCTCGACACGAAGTGTCTTATATGCTCCCACACCCTAAACGACCCAGCGAGGCGATCGTAATCTTCGGAATCATACTTCGTGCGGATCTGTTCCTTGAAGTTCTTCAAAAACTTGTCAAGCCCAAGGCGTAGCTCCTGTTCATCATTGAGAAACGCAACATCCGTCGCCCAAACACTCCCTGACTCAAGAATTCCCTGCAGACCGGCGGCAGACGTGTAGTGATACAAGATGGGCGGCGGGTTGAGCAGGTCCGGCTCATCCGCCGTCTCGGCTTGCGCCACTACGCCGGCCACTATCTCGGCAGCTTCCTCGGTCACCGCGTCCTGCGTCGCTTCGACTGCGGCGGGGGCTATGTAGATGTCTTGCGTCATGGAATCAGCCTAGTGCGCCTCCTGACCTCGACCCTCGCTGGCCACCCCCGGCAAGATTGGTACGCATACATTCGACATTTATGCTGGCTGTACCGACTCGGCGAACGCCTGGTTGGCGTGAAGTGCCTACAGCAGATCGGGCACAGAAGGACTCCCGGAACCAAGCGGAGGTCATTGCACCGTCGCATCGGCCAGCCTCAGTGAGCCCCGTGGAGCGGAGGGTACAAATTGCCGCCGCCAAGGCACGGGTAACACTCGACCAACTCACCGGTGATCAAACACCTGACTGGATCATCGCCCTTTCAAAAGAAACACCCGAGCGCCCATAACGCATCCGAACGGTAAGCGGGCCACTAATGGAGCCGTCCGGACGAAATGCCCCTAGCCAGAAGTCCGTGCTAATGCATGGAAAGGGCCTCCGACGTCAACGATCGCCACTATGGAAGGTATCGCAGGAACCTAGTCCGTTATCACCTACAAATTCAGCATGTGCAGTGCCTGCCAATTATCCTCTGGACATCGCAAGACGATCACATGTCTCGCCTTGAAAGTCCGGCTAATTACTGGCTTAATCGTCGACCAAAGGAATACCGACCTGCGCGACTTGACCCCTAACGCTGGGATAGCGCCTTTGTGAACTGTCGGGACCGGCGATAGTCCCACAGAGCTTCACTCGGACCACGCTCAAAAAGGTTGAATGTCAGGGCTCTCATCTAGCCTGGCCACATGGTAGACGTTGTTCTTGACTCTCAAGCCGGTTCCTTCCGGATCCGGACAGCAACAGGGTCGCTATATCTCCTCGAGCTCGAAGCTAGGCGGCTCACCCGTTTTGCGGCGGCAGTTGAGCCTAGCGTTGACCATCTGGACGTTGGGACGAGTGTCCTGAGGCGCGATGCCGAGACGCTTCACCTCCACAAGCTCATACGCCTAGCGGTGGGCCTCCCGGCGGCCTTCCTGCTGCAGGTTCGTATCGACGAACCTGCAGTCCCCACATTGCGCTGCACAAGCCGCGTCGTTGAGATCCTCCCACTTGCCCACCCACCGAGAGCGGAGTAGCTACACCGTGACCACAGCGGAAGAATTCTATGCCTACTACACACAGTCAGGGGCCGCAGGCTGGTTCAACCGTCTCGGGCCCTTGAGACAAGCCATAATCCGATGCGATGGCCCCGCCGTCCTGGAGATTCTGAAGTCCCGCTGTGAGATCGACCCAGAAAATCTCGGGGGATGCTGGATCTGGGCAGGGGCTAAACGGTCGGGGTACGGCTTCATCGGCCGGGGACCCACCAACCGGCTCGCCCACAGGGTCGCCTACGAGGCCGCGCGCTCGTTCACTGAGGAGCTAGGCTCTCTCACCGTCCATCACAAATGCGGACGGCGCCTGTGCATTAACCCTCAACACCTGGCACTGGCGACCCATCTGGAAAACACCGCCGAGATGTTTGGTCGGCAGGCCTTCAAAGCGAGAATTTCGGCGCTGGAGGATGCCCTCCGGCTGCTCGATCCAAACCACCCGCTACTTAAAAGGTTGCCAAAACCGCTCCCGCCCGAAGAGACGATTCCCCCAGAGGAGCAGTAGCCTTGCTACTCCCGTCTCCCAAGTGAACGGCCGGGCGATGCTCCAGAGCTCAGGGGACGGGCGAGTTCAGCCGACGCTGGATCGACGGTAGGCATTGACGATGGGAGCTCAGGGCGCAGTTGGCTGGCTGTTTTTCTGGTCATGCCGTTACGTTCCAAAAAGCAGGGCCTGCCATTTTCAAGACTGCCAGGATGCGCGCGGAGCGCGCCGTCGCAGCGGCCCCGGCGGCGAAGAACTCAACGACCGCGCGCCCTGGCGAGCCCTGGGCCTCGCCGTCCAGTCCCTAGACGGTGAGCCCGCACCGAGCGACACTGGATTTGCGACTGAGGTAGTAGGAGAAATGGATCATGAGAATTCAGGATTGTGACCGCGGGCCCGAAAAGGGCACGGCCGAAAATGGAACTGCGAACCCGGCCTTGTCTCCGAAGACGAGGCACCGCGCGGCTTCGTATGACCGCGGAGTACAGATCGCGGCTGCCCGCCTGCGCCTCGTCACCGACCGCCAGCTCGGTATGGAGACGCCCGCATGGGTCAAGGAACTCGCCGCAGAGAAGGAACGCAATCGCGCGTCCTAGGTGGTGCAGCCTCTGATAGTGCTTGGGGCACATTCCGCCCATGATCCCTTGGCTGCCGCCTCGTCGACGGCCCCGCAATCCATCGTCGCCAAACTTGCTCAGCTCGCCAACCTGCTCGCCGCCGACCACCTCACGGATCCGCAGTTTGCCGATCTGAAGTGCCGCCTCACTGGGCGCTGAAAGCATCTCAGGCCGAGGACTTACGGGCTGGCTCAGGCAGCATCTTTCCCTGCGCCGCCTATAGGTGGTTCTCGGTGGTTGGCCGGCGATAGCCGCGGACCGGGTGTGAAAATCGGATTGCCCACCCGGAGAAAGTTTTGGTGGGAGGAGTTGGGTAGGCATATAGAGAGAGGACTCGGGGCTTCCCCCCTCGCCCGCTGTGTTTCCCGATCCGCTGACCATCCTGCTCTTTCGTTTCCCCACGGAGTGGTTCTTCTTCTTGTTTACTGGTCTGCGGCCGCTGCCTGGCGCTGCGCGCAGCCTTGTTCGTGGTGCCTCCGCTGTGCGGAGGCTGCGCCCTCCCCCAGCTTCGCCGTCTGGTGTTTAATCGTCGTTCATCGTCACGATGACGGGCGCTGCGGCCAGCGCTTGTGGGTTCTTCCGGGTGACTTGTTAAGGCGGTGGCGGGCCGAAAGCGGTTCGTCATCCATGGCGCTTCACGGTAAGTTTCTCAGCGGCTGCGCCGTTGACATGTCAACGGCTCGTTCTCGGGTCGCGTGTTGAGTGGACACCGTGCGCTCCGCACTTTTAGTCCCCATGTCGAAGAAGCAGAACAGGGTTGCGTCTCGTCCGAGCAGAAGAACGTTGAGAAGCAGTTGGTATATCGGGGCGGTGCAGCTGAACGGACATTGTGACGGTCCAGATCCTTGCGCCGCAGGCATCCGCCACCAAGGTCGATGACAGACCGAGCCAGCCACCACAGCACCGAGGCGCGGCTCGCACCACGTCACCGTCTTTCGCCAACCATCTACGTGCTCCGCACCACCAGCGGCGGCCGCAGGCCAAACCCAGTCGCACCAGATGGCGTATAACAAACCATTCCCAAGTGGCACCCGCTGGCCGCCGCAGGCGACACAGAAGACGCGGTCCAGGCTGAGGCATCCAAAAGCCCCATCGTTTCGGAGAAGCCGTCGCACGGAGGAAAGCTTGGCATCCCAGAACCACGGGAACGTCCAGGCAGCACCAAGAGCGCAGGCTCGTTGCATTCAGGCATGCCCTAGGCCGCACATCGGGTTTATAGAGGGGAAGCACGCGGACGATTCGGAAGCGGTGTGGGGTGATTCGGGGATTTCTGCAGAATTTTCCGTCGTGCAAAAAGCCCTGAATCCGGTTACCCGATCTGCGGTCCCCAGACCCGAAATCTACGCATGTTTCTGAGTATGGAACGTCAATCAGCTACAGAAGCGGTCTGGAAGTCGGCATTCGAATCGCGAGACCAACACCTCCTCCTGTGCAGTTGCGCAGGGCTACACTCACGAACCAGCAGGAGCTACCCGTGGTAATTGCCACCCCCAAGCGACGGGACATCGCCGCGGCCTTTCACGCAGAAATGATCCCGTCGTCGTGCCCGGACGACGACCTCGCGATGCATAACCGCGTCGACCCCTACTGGGACCCGCTGTGGGCGCCTGGCTCAACGTCACTGTGGGCTACGGGCAACTTGGTCCGGGCACGAAAGGAGCAAGGCTTGGGACGCACACGGGTCCGAAAGGTAATGTCCGATGAAAACGCGATAAGGATCCTCACTTCCAACCGCGGCCGCGCCGACCGCCACGCCGCATGGGGCGTCCTACAGTCCTGGCGGACCACCTCAGCCGAGCAGCTCGCGGCGCTCAGCGGCTCCCGTTACTTCCTGGATCCGTCCTACTCTCAGGTCGATGCATCGTTCGCGCTGGGGCTAGTCGACGTCGGGGTTTTCGCCAACTACGCCGCACGTTCCGCTGGCGCCAACCGATACTCCCTCTACCGGCCCAGCAACACCGACAGCTTCGCGAAGTTGATCGAGCCCACCCTCACCTGCCCGGAGCTTCTGTCCATCACCGCAGGCCAGCCGTGGTCCGGCGGCGGCCAGTACGACCGGCACAACCTGCTCGCCACTGAGCTTGGCCTGCGCGCGGCGGAGTACCTGCCTATTGGAGCCGTGATGGGCGAACAGCTTTCCTCCGTGGACCTGCTCGCCGGATCGGGGCTCGGCAAGAAGCTCCCGAAGGCCGATAACCGTCGCGCCGACGGGACCATCATCCGCGTAGACGGCATGCGCATCGTGCTGGAACTGACAGCGACAGCATCGGCATCATTCGAGTCCAAGGTCCGTCGCTGGGCCGAGCTCCTCGCAGCCCGACCGCTGGAAACCTCCGGGCTCACGGTCCTGTTCATCGCCGCTCCTCACCCGGACCGCCCCCGGCACACCAGCTCCGATCCACGCCACGCGATCTACAAGACGGTCTCCCAGGTCCTAAAGGGATTCCCTGGCCGCGGCCAAGACTCCCCCGCCGCTCGCATCGGCATCGCTCACTGGGAAACGTGGTTTCCGGACCGACACCTACTGAGCGAATCGTTCCTCAACCTGGAAGCCGACTTCGCCATCAACGACGCGACCGGCCCGGACCGTTGGGTGACCCGGGGGATGCTCACCGATTACGAGTTCTCGCCCTGGCACACCTTCGACGCCACCGCTGTCCTGGAAAACTCCAGGCTGCTCGCCGCGACCCCGCACTGGATGCGGAATGGGGACCACACGCACCTGATCGGTTCTCCCGTAGACCGGGCCAGCGTCGAGGTTCCGCACCCGGCCCCGGCCAAGCCGCACCTGGCCAAGGGCCGGCCACTCGGCGCCGCGGTCGGCAGCGGCAGGGACGCGAAACTCCCGGCCCGCCTTCGCATCGAATGGTGAGTCGCCGGGCAATTCATGGCTGACAGGGTCATACTGCTCGCATGTCAGAATGCAGGATGCAGTGACTGATCCGCACAGGGAATACTTGCCCTCTCCAAGCGCGGCCGTATCCACACACCACGAGCGGCCTTGGACTTTCGACGTTGCCTGGATCGGGGCGGCGGGCATCGCCCTTTACGTCCTGTTGAGGTTTCCGTACGCCGTCTTCTACTCGAAGCTCGGTACCAGTCCGGAGGAAGTTGGGCTCGATTACACCCAGATGCTCACCCAGTCCTCCTTTGCGCTAGCCCTCCTCCTCGGAGGCCTAGGAATCACTATGTGGGTTATTGCGCGCCACAGCTGGTGGAGCGGGCGAATGACTGTCCGACCCGACAAGCCGGGTGATCCGGGGACGCCCGTCGTGACGCGCTACGCACTGGCCCGGAAAGATGATGACGCGTTCGAAGCACACATGGACAAACTGGCGGCTTACTGGTCACGCACTCCGGATGATCGCGCGACCTTCGAACACGAAGCTCCTATCAGGCGTCGCCTGCGGGAACTGGACAGGTCCGGGAAGCGACGCTCGGACGAAGCCAAGACACTGGCCCGCTCTTTGATCGCCGCCGTTCCGCTCGCTGAACACCGGAGGCGCAAGCGCATCCTCATCGTGGTCCTGTTCGTCGGCTACGCCTTCTCATTGTTCTCTTGGATCCTGCCCGGTGTGGCCTCCGGCGCCGCGGACCGCGTCAGTCACTGCGAGCAAGGGATTGCTATCCCGGGATTCAAACTCGACGGCGAGAGTGTCCGGCTTCTCGACAGTGCAAGCCTTGCCCCCACATTCGAAAACAGGGAGCTCCTTCTCCTTGGAGGGGACTCGAGCCGGTACGTCCTCTACGACTGCATGCAGCACGACACACTGCGCGTCCCAACATCCAGCTACGTGGTGGTCCACTCAAATTAATGACTGCCCGACCTGACAGCACCCGTGACACAACGGGGCACCGCGAGCGTCCGCATCGTGGACACCCGGGGCGCCGGGCTTACATGTCAGCCACGCCCCTGATCCACGCCAGCTCGTAGGGAACAGACACGGACAAGTTGTAATAGACGCCAACCGTAAGTAAGGGATTTTCAAAGGCGCTGGTGACTCCAACGATTCTCAGGACTCCGCCGCTTAGCGCCATGACCGGCCCTCCGCTGTCGCCGTGGTTCACCGACTTTGCATTGTCAGCGGTGCAGAACTTTGACGCCGCGCCGGCGTTGCCTGCGCACAGTACAGGGAATATGACAGTCGTGGACATGGTGTGCAGCTGTTTCGATGCGGTACACCCCGGGGCGAAGGGATTTGCGCTCTCGATTGGATTGGTGGTGCACCCGTAGCCAGCTGTGTAGACGGTCGAGCTCACTTCAGGGCCGATCGCGCCGAGGGTTGCCAGCTGCTCGTTGAACGACACCCCTTTGACGAGGTAGAGGACAGCTACATCGTTGTTGCCGGTGAGCGCGTTGTAGTTGGGCTTCACGAATATGCGGCTGCCGGCGACGGAGTACTCCCTGGCCGCCAGCCCCGAATGGAAGATCACTTTCGTGGCGGTTGGCGTACCCTGTGTCAGGCAGTGAGCCGCGGTGAGCACCGCATAATGGGTTATGAGTGACCCGCTGCAGATGTACTTATCCTTGCCGTAGGTTATCTCCAGTTTCACGACCCAGGAGAATGCTATCGCGTTGGGGGTCTGGCCGTTGTAGATTGCTTGCGCAGGAGCCGCCGGGCCAACGAGGGCTACGGCAGCAAGCAGCCCCGTCAACCAGGCCGCCAGCCACGCTCTCAGTCTCGGCCGTGTCCTGGTGCTTTCATTTCGTGCGGTGTCATGGGCCCCGGGCTGGGTCTCTGGCATGGAATTCTCCATCAGGTCTGGTGCTGAGCGTGCGGCGCCGGACGGGTCCCAAAGCTCGACCCCCGGATGTAGACAGCCCCAGCCTCAGATGCCAAGGTTGCTCCCACCCCTGTTCCGAAGTCAACACAAAAACGAAGGCCGGCGACCCGGACACAAGAGGGGCGGCAGTGGCAGCTGCCGCCCCTTCCCTTCGCGTGTCCGGCCTAGAGGTCGTCCTCGGTGATCGCGAACTCCTGCTGCGCGACCAGGACTGTGTATTCCTTGATCTTGAGGACGTACGCGCGGGCGGTGGACCGGCCGACGTCCAGGGCGTCGGCGATCTCATCGACCGCCGCGATCCTGGCTCCCCGGCCGAGGCGCCGGTTCAACGCGGCAAAGCCCAGTTATAAAGAGTCCCGTGCCACGAGGGACTCCTCAAGAGCGGTGCTATCGCCGTTGCTCAGCGTTGCATAGAGGCTGACAAGTTCCTGCCCCTTGTACAGGCTGCCGGTTGTCGCTACTGTTTGGGTCCACCAACTTAGGAGTGCGAGATGGGACTTTTCGGCAAAAAATCAGCTCCAGAACCACAACTTTTCTCTCTGCCGTCGAGTTTGCGCTCCGATATTCGAAAAGTGTTTGAAGCTGCGCCAGCTGACGCATGCAACGGTCTGCTGCAGGAAGCGAAGATCTTACCGGTACTTCTCACTCTCAACGAGGGCCTCCCGGCCGATGAGACCGTTTCTGCCTTAACCCGTTGCGTCGAGACATGGAAAGGCGGTGGCTATATGGTTCTTACAGACCGTCGGCTCATCTTCGCCCTGAAGCCTGTGAAGGGAGAACAGATGAATGATGGCCCTCCCGAGATGATTGCTATTCAGCTCGGCCATATCTCACAGTTCGTGTTCGATAGCGGCGTCGCGGCGGCTGCCTACGGAAACGAACACATTACCGTCGGACTCGTCCACGGCGGCCCGCACTCCCAAGAAGTATGTTCCCAGGTAAAAGCTGCGGTTGTGCGCAATGGGCCTCATCGACTCTGAACGACGGTGCTCAGTGCTGTCCTTTGAGAACAACGCTGTCACGGGCATGCGCATGCCACAGAGCCCGAAGTTTCGTGTCGTCAAGCACGGCAGGAAGCTGGCCCGGCAGGAAACTGGGCCTACGCCATCCGAAGCATCCGGGGCGGCGGTGGTGTAACCGCACAGCCGGCGAGCAAGGCGGTCACCAGAACCGGCTGAACCGGCAAGGCGGCCTTGAGTCTCGTGGGCTGATGATGGTACCGGCGGCTGCAGTCCTGCTGGAGCCATCGCGAATGGAACATGAGAAGCCCCGGAACCGGCGGGGAGTGCCGAGCTCCTCCGCTTTCGGACGAGCCTGGCGACTCCAGTCGTGAACCCGTTCCCTGCAGTCCCAGGCAAACGTCAGGACCGCCTGCGTGGCGCGGTCTTGGAGGTAGCCCTGCAGCAAGCCGGCGGCTACGTCGATTTAGTACACGCTTTTTCATACCTGTCCCATCGTCGACGCCTAATTTGTGGTTTTAGCCCGGGTTTACATTTCTCCGGGCGCGGGAGGGCGCGCAACACTCACCTATCGTGCCTGGTCCCGGAGGCCGTTCCGGCCCCCACTGCGGTACCTGCGCGCCGGCCGGCTTGGATCACGCAGTCGTGGAGTTGGCCGAAGATTTAGCCATGGGTCATGACGGCCCACTGCACGACGGGTGGGTAGCCCCGCTGTATTCTGTTGGAGGTCCAGCGGATCCGGCCAATCAGCACCACGCTGGATTTGTGCTTCCGCTCGAAAATGGGGAGACACTATGCAGCCTGGCTGGTACGCGCACGTTCAGAATCCGGCAGCTGTTGCCTACTTTGACGGCACCGCGTGGGGTTCCGTCCGGGATGGCTTTGCTCTGAGCCCGGATGTGCAGAAAACCATCACGCCCCTGCAGCCAGGCCACCCTGGACCAGCGGCCCCCTTTGAGACAATGGCGGTTGCCGCTTCCCCAGTCCGGAAGCCAGGATCCGGCTGGTTTTGGGGCATCGGCGCCGGCGCCGCCCTGATCGTCGCGGGCCTGCTTCGCGGTCTCTCTGCGGCTGGCGCGAATTGTGGCGCCCCGTTCAAACCAGACAGCGTGGCCGCATATATGGACGCGATTGCCCCCGAGTACGGTCTTGGCGTCACAAATTATGCCGCCCAATGCCGTGACAGCATCGCTGGCGCGACAGCCCTGACCTGGACGCTCATCGTCCTCGGAATCATCGTCCTGCTCGCCAGCTTCCTGATCCAGGCAGTGATCCGTTCGGGCCAGATAAACCGAGCCCCTGTTGTCGTGCCGACGGCGGCCTCGCAGATCGAGGAGCTGGCCCGGCTCCGGGACAAAGGCCTCGTATCCCCCGAAGAGTTCGAATGGAAGCGGCAAGAGCTGCTGCGCCGCGCCTGATTTAGCAACTTCCAACGACAGGCGAGCCCCTGGGTGGGAGCACCGGCGTCTGTGGCTGACCTCGCGGGCATGCTTCCAGTAGTTTGGCTGTTGGGAACGGAGATCCAATCTAACATCGGCGTGCCTAGCTGGTGACTTGCCGAAGCAGCTACGGCTAGGCCTTGTCCTTGGCCCACCACAGGAATTCGGCGGCGTGCTGCTGGTGGCGGAAGCCTTGACCGAGCAGCGCCAGCAGCAGGTCGTTGCTCCACAGAATGAGACGTCCTCTGGTCCAGGTGGTCGTCTCAGGGTCGGGAAGCTCGAGACCCCAGAGCGAACGGGCAATCTCGCGCTTCCCGGCCAGCCCCGTGTACATGAGGATCGTCAGGAACCTGTCGGGATAGACGATGCACAGGACCTTGGTAAGCAGCGACTCTTTGAAGCCCTTCGTCGACCAGGGGGTAGCGTCGGTGATGAGGGCAGTGAGGCGCTCCTCCAAAGCCATGGGTGCTGTGCCGCGCAGCAGATACTCGATGGTCTTGCGGACCTGAGCCGCGGCGGCCTCGGCTCCCATTTCCTTCCATGCTTCGTTGAAGACAGACATATTCCCTGGATTCGCACCGACGTTGGAGTTGGCAAAGTCCTTTAGGCCTTGTGGGTCGCATAGGCACAGGCCCGAGGCGCTGAACACCTTCTGGTACCTGGCCCAGTAGGGGGCGACGTTGGGCACCGGCTCAGGCTCGCGGCGGAGAAACTCGGCCTTGAGGTCGTTGGCCCGCACCAGCCTCTCCGGATCCACGTCCCCGGGCTTCGGGAACCGCTTCTTGATCTCCTCCAAGGTCGGCAAGGGCCGCGGCTGCCGGGCAGGCTCCCCGCGGAGCCACTCCTGTCCGCACTTGGAGCACTTGAGCTTCTTCTGTGTGCCTGTCAGCCGTTCGACGAGCTCGACGTGGTCGTCAGTCTGGCAGTTGGAGCAATCGAGATCAAGAGCCATGGAGCGACCTTTCGAAAACGCTGACGACAGTGGGCGAGCCAACGTTAGCAGTCCCGGCGCGTCCCCAGCTCGGTGCAGCCATGATCCGGACGTGGTCAGCCCCCCAAGCGCCTGCGGACAGCATCAGGAGCCTGAACCGAAGTTCTCGGTGTCACGGCAAGTTGTGCCATGAGCTCGGTGCATCGACTGATAACAGGAGCGACCGCTGACACCCCTCGCCATTGTCCTCGGACGCTCCTACCCGGGCGGCGCTTCCTAAGCGACTCCCGTTCCGGAGGCAAAAGGTTTGCCGGCTGGCTCGCTGGGCTTCGGCACTGCAGCTGCCTTCGTTGCAGACCGTGGCTGGGAGGCAATGACGATCCGTCCCTAAAGCCGGTTTTCCAGCACGTCGGCCAGGAGGTCTGCATAAGGTGTTGGCGGGTTTACGATCCAGTTCCAGGGGCGCTTTAGGGCCTTAGGCGGAATTCCACCGGGCGGCGTGCCTCGGGCGGGGGATGACGAAAGCCCCGGCTCCTCCACGGATCCGAGGCTTTCGTCCTTTGCTGGACTGAGTTAGCGACGTGATTTCTCCAGGACAATGACGAGAATCGCCAACGCGGTTGCGGCGAGAGCAAAAGGCAGGGTGATAACGGGCGCGCCGGGAAGGCCCATGGAGCGTGAGCTCATGAATCCCAAGCACGCGATCACGACGAGCGCCGCGAAGGAAGTAACGAGCCAGGGCGTTGCCCCGCCGCGCTTGCGCTGCTTGGCAAGGATGACGATGCCGGTGACCAGGGAGCCGACGGATCCGACGATGAGGAAGAAGTTCATCCACCCGTTGAACGGCGTGCTGGCGCCGTACGCGCTCTTCTGGAAGAGGAATGCGCAGGCGAAGAGGATACCCACGACGGCGAGAACGATAGCGACGACACCGGTGCCGATGCGCATTCCGGAGGCTTTCGGCTTCTGCGGGTAGCCGTACCCCGGGTAAGCGTAGGCGCCGTTTCCGGCATCTGTGCCGGGAATGGCCGGCGGGCTCATGTGGCCTTCAGTGTTCAATGGTTTCTCCTGCGGTGCGAGTGACGGATCCGTGGGCGACCGCGCTGATGCGGACAGGACGGATCGCCGGTGTCAGCTTACGTGGTCCCCCGGTAATCCGGGCCCCTCTGTGACGCCAACGCAGGACAGCCCCGGAACGGGTTGTCCCGGGGCTGCTGGAGGCGGCGGGTCCTAGTAGTCGACGGCCTTCTGCGCGCCGCAGGATTTCAGGGCCGCGAGGCGGGCTTCGATCTCGGTCTGCTCCCCGAGGTCTTCGAGCGAATCGAACTGGGCCTCCAACGATGACGCGGCGAGTTCCTGCTTGCCGCAGACGGTGGCTTCCTCGCGGCGGATGCGCTCCTCGAACCGGCCCAGCGTGGAGGTCGGTCAGCGGCGTTCAGGGACCTGAGCGCATAGTTAACCGGGGTCGGGGTCGCGGCGACCCGGGCACTCCGGACGATTCGCGGCGGGCGTTGTTCATTGGCGGTGATGCGCAGATCAGGGTCGACGACCGACAACGACAAAGCGCCCGGCACCGAACCCGGTGCGGGGCGCTTTGCAGAGGCTGGTCTACTTCTTGGCGATGAGTTCCCCGCCGAGCAACTTGTGGGCGGAGGCTGCATCTACGCCGGACATGACCCAGTTCTTGCCGATTACCGCGCTGATGCCCAGCTTCTTGAATACCCCGGTTGTCGTGTCTAGGTTCTTAGAGTCCTCGTACACGCCGAGGGCGAAGTCGTCGCCACAGGAACCTGACGTTGTCGCCAACGACGTCTTGTTGTGGGCCTCCCAGTTGTCGCATTTGCCGCCGGCCTTCACGAAAGCGTCCTTGAGCTCCGTTGCGGTCTTGTACGAGCCGCCGTCCGCCGGCGCTCCTCCKCCGCAGCCACTGAGCAGGACGGTAGCCAGGGCCGCAGAGGCCAGAATTGTCGTGGCACGGGAAATCTTCATGGATGCTGCTTTCTCTCGGAGTGTTTAGGTCCGACGAGTGCTCGCGGTCCCCCGCGCATGAACTTACACGACACCGGGGCGATTACTTGCAGGTGGTGAGGATGCCGGCGATTGCGTCGTGCTCGGCGGGCGTCATCCAGAGCTTGTACCTGGCCTTCACCGCGGCCTGCCGGGCGACGTATTCGCACCGGAACTCCTTGTTCGACGGGAGGCAGGAAGCAGCATCCTTGGCACCCTTCGCGGAGTTGGCGGGGCCGTCGGCGGCGAGCAGGTTCAGCGAGTCGATGGCGAGCTGCTTGCGGGTCGCGGCGGACAGTTGCTGGGCGCCCTTCTGTCAGGCGTCGCTGAGCGGGAAGACGTGGTCGATCTGGACGGCGGAGCTGGTGTCCTGGCCGTCGTTGAACGCGACCCCGCGAACGATGTCGGGCTCGTCCAGGAAGGACGCGACCAGCTGCAGGATCGGGTTGGCGACGGTCACCTTGGTGGGCGGGGGGCGACGTCTGGGAGGGATGAGAGATTCCGGGTCGACCGAGCCCCCACCTAGGGTGGTTCCGGATCAGGCCGTCACAGTAGTCCTAAAATGCGTTGGCATATTCAGCCATCGTGCAGGGTCAACCGACCACAACGGCCACCTGGTCTTGGGAACCGCCTGTGAGAGCCGGCGCCCTCAGCTCCGAGTCAGAAGGGCTGATTTCTGTTCTTGGAATTCTTCCTCGGTGAGGATCCCGTTAGAACGAAGTGTGGCGAGGCGTTCGAGCTGCCCAATGACATCCGGTTGCGGCGCCTGGGGCGGTGCGGTATCCGCAGGAACAGCGCTCTCAGCTTTGGCTGTCCGGATTGCTAGGGCCAGTGCGTCACCCGAGCCATGGGCGATATTCGTCATGAGGGCGGTCATCCCAGAGTAGGTGACCGTCAATGACTCCCCCGAGGCCGACTTGGCCGTGTGCACTGTCTGAATGGCGCTCAGGTCGAAAGCAGTCAATGATTCGCGTGGAGTCATCATGCCCTTCTCCAAGAAGAGCACCCTGCGGCTTGTCGCAACCCCCAGCGCGGTTTTATCTGCGACCTTGCCGACCGCCATCGCCAGAACCGTTTCGCCCCTGTCCAGAATGTTCGGAAGATAAGTAATCTCGCCTATGGCAAAGGCGAAGCCCAGCGTCTTGGGGATCAGGGACGTCACGCCATGATCATCGAGCATGCCGTCCGGGAGCCCTTTGGAGATTTTGACTAGGTGCGCGTAGTGCTTGTCTCCCAGACCCTCGACCGTCCACTCGATGTGCGTCTTGTCACCCTCGGGAGTAATGGTCCCCTTGATTTTCGCTGCCCATCGGTCGAGGAGAATCGCGCGAGGTACGTCGATACGGATTTCGTCCGGGGTCAGAGACTCAAGTTTGAACTTGGCTTTGAGGACTGCAACGGAGAGAGCCTCCAGAGCTTTCTTGGGGTCGGTGAGCAGAGTCCATTGGACGGTCCGGGAAATAGGCATGCCAAAACTCTAAGCTAGCCCCGGTCCCTGCAGCGGCTATCCACGCCAGCCGAACCTCCGCGCCGCGCTGAGCCGACGCTGTAGTCCTGCAGAAGGCCGGCGGATGCGTCCACGAGGTGCACGCTTTTTCTTACGTGTCCCATCATGGGCCGAATTTGCGTGGATCGTGCACATTCCCGGCAGCCCCGAATTCAAGGCAATGAGCATGTCCAGGCTTTCGGCCTCGCGGACCTCGCCGACCACGAGCCGGTCCGGCCTCATCCGCAGGGCCTCCTTGACGAGCCGGCGCATGGGGATCTCGCCTTCGCCCTCCAGGTTGGGCTGCCGGCACTGCAGCCCGACGACGTCGCGCAGCGGGAACTGGAGTTCAAAGATTTCCTCCACCGTGACCACCCGCTCGCGCGTGCCGATGCTCGCGGCCAGGCAATTGAGCATGGTGGTTTTTCCGGCCTGGGTCGCGCCGGAAACCAGGATGTTGAGCCCGCTTGCCACGGCGGCGCCGAGGAAGCGGGCCGACTGCGGGGTGAGGGTGCCCAGGTCCACGAGGTGTTCGAGCCGGCTGGCTTTGACCACGAATTTGCGGATATTGACCGCCCAGTGCCGCCGGGTCACGTCGGGGATGACGACGTGGAGCCGCGAGCCGTCCGGCAGGGCCGCGTCCACAAACGGGGAGGAAATATCCAGCCGCCGCCCGGAGCTCTTCAGCATCCGCTCCACCAGGTTGCGCACCTGCTGGTCCGTCAGGGCGATGGAGGTCAGCTCGGATTCACCGTTGCGCGCGACGAAAATCTCATCCGGGGCGTTGAGCCAGATCTCTTCGATGGCCGGATCGTCGAGCAACGGCTGCAGCGCCCCGAATCCCGCCACAGCGTCGAAGACAAATCTCCGGGCCTGCTCCAGCGGGCCGATGGGCGGAAGCGGTGCGAGCAGCGCGCGCTCGTCGTAGTCGCTGATCGCCTCCTCCACGAGGCGGCGGACTTCCCCGCTTTGCCGCAGCGGATCAAGGCCGCGGCGACGGATCAACTCACGGACTTCGTCCTCGACGATGCGCACAGCTTCCACGGTGCCCCCAACATGACCGCTACCCATCCCCCTGGGGCAGTGCAACTGGGTTAAAGCTAGAGGCGCCCGGGCCGACGGACAAGGGCGCGGCCGGATCTATGTGGAAAACAGATTCCCCGATTCATAACAATTGCCTCACTAGTAACACGAGGCACTCTGGTTCACGCTTGGCGGCGGTGTTAGGGTGGGCGCGACAAGTCAGACATTCTCACATCCCGGACAGCTGCCTCCTGCATGGCACCCGGGCGTGGGATCACTATGACACTGCCATGAGCGTGTTGTTCCGGAGCGGCAAATGAAACGGACCCAACTTCCACCCCTGAGCCTACTCGGCAGCCGGATCGGAGCCGTGCTTCTGGCCGCCTCCCTTCTTGCCGCCCCGGGACTTGTGACGCCCGCCGCCGCCGTTGAACCCACACCCGCGGCGACCACAACGGCGACGCCGGCGCCCACGGCGAGCACGCCGGCCCCGACCATCTCCCCAACGCCTGCCCCGGCCCCGGCCGCTCCGGCGCCGTCGTCCTCTCCAGCACCGTCGCCGTCCGTGAGCACCGCGCCGGTGACTGTCGACCGGACATCCGAGGCCTACCGCGCCGCCATGGCGGCCGCAACCCGTACCGGCGGAGCGGAAATGGGCGGGGCAGGACTTTCCGCCGCCACGTCCACCGGGGACAAGGCCACCACCCAGGCGCTGGCGACCGAGGGCACCTGGACGCCGACGTTCGGTGTCAAGGGCATGGACGTCAGCGAGCACCAGGCCTCGATTAGCTGGCAGCAGCAATGGAACCTCGGCGCCCGCTTTGCCTACATCAAGGCGACCGAGGGGAACTACTACACGAATCCGCTCTTCGGCTCGCAGTACACCGGTGCCCGCGGCGTCGGCATGATCCGGGGCGCCTACCACTTCGCCAACCCGGCGGCGTCGTCCGGGGCCGACCAGGCAAGGATCTTCGTCAAGAGCGGCGGTGGCTGGTCCAACGACGGTCACACCATGCCGCCGGTGCTCGACTTCGAGGGCAACCCGTACGAGGGCCGGACCATCAACGGGTATTACCAGGGCAACGCCTGCTATGACATGTCCCGGGCGGCCCTGACTGCCTGGGCCAAGGACTTCAGCAACACCATGAAGGCACTCACGGGTCGACTGCCCGTGATCTACACCGGCTACTACTGGTGGAAGGACTGCGTCGGAAATCCCCTCGGCTTCGGCGACAACCCGCTCTGGCTGGCCTCCTACCCGGTCAAGGCCTCCAACGACGCCGGACCGATCCCCACCAGCTGGTCCACCTACAGCATCTGGCAGTTCAGCAGCACCGGCCCCTTCGCCAATAATGGGGACTCGAACGTCTGGAACGGTTCCACAGCCCAGCTGCAGTCATTCGCCCGCGGAACTGTCGGCTCCAACGGTGCAATCGACGCCAAATGGGTGGCCACCGGCGGTGCAACGGGGCCGCTGGGTGCAGCCAAAACGACCTCGGAGATCTGCGGGCTCGTGGGCAACGGCTGCTACCGCGCCTTCACCAACGGCAACATCTACTGGACCTCCGCGACGGGGGCGCATCCGGTCACCGGGGCCTACTGGACTGCCTGGGGCAAAGCCGGATGGCAGACAGGAATCGGCTACGCCACCAGCGACGCCACCTGCCCCACCACCACAACCACGTGCCACCAGACTTTCCAGGGCGGCAACGCCTACAACACCCCCGGCGTGGGGACGTTTGTCGTGAAGAATTCCTACATGGCCGCCTGGAAAGCAGCAGGCTGGCAAGACGGCATCGGGTACCCCAAATCCAACGAGAACTGCGGGCTTTACGGCGGCGGCTGCTACCAGGAATTCACCCGCGGCAACATCTACTGGTCCGCCGCCACCGGCGCCCATGCCGTGACCGGCGACTTCTGGGCGGCGTGGGGGCGGGCCGGCTGGCAGACCAAGATCGGCTACCCCACCAACGACGTCACCTGCGGGCTTTATGGCGGCGGCTGCTACCAGTCCTTCAGCAACGGCAACATTTACCAGTCATCCGCCACGGGAGCCCACGCGGTGACCGGAGCCTTCTGGAATGGCTGGAAAGAGGTCCGCTTCCAAACAACCATCGGCTACCCCACCAACGAGGCCGTTTGCGGGCAGTACGGCGGCGGGTGCTACCAGACGTTTGCCGGCGGCACCATCTACTGGAGCTCCGCGACCGGAGCCCACGCCGTCACCGGCGAGTACTGGAAGGGCTGGCAGCGCGCCGGATTCCAGCCGAAGATCGGCTACCCCACGGGGACCGTCAGCTGCGGACTCTACAACGGCGGCTGCTACCAGCCCTTCACCGGCGGCAACATCTATTGGAGCGCCGCCACCGGAGCCCACGCCGTCACCGGCGCCTACTGGAAGGGGTGGGGTGAAGCAGCCTGGCAGCGCGGAATCGGCTACCCGAAGGGTTCGGTGGTCTGCGGACTTTACGGAAGCGGCTGCTACCAGCCCTTCAGCGGGGGCAACATCTACTGGACGGCGGCGAGCGGCGCCCACGCCGTGAACGAACCATACATGAGCCAGTGGCGCGTGGCCGGCTGGCAGATGGGCAAGCTCGGTTACCCCACGCAGGCCGCAATCTCCTACGCCGGGTACAAGACAGTTCGTTTCCAGGGAGGGACAATGACCTGGACCGCGTCCGGCGTCAAGGTGGCCTACTTCTAGGCGAAGATCCCAGAGTCGACGGGAATGGCCGGGCGAAAGTCATTGGACTTTCACCCGGCCATTTCCATCTTTGCGGCAGGGCGCCCGGGCTAGATCGGGCTTCCGCTCCCCGCCAGGTGCTGAGGTAACCTCTTCCGTTGCCGGACCCGATCAGTCACCGACCTGGCCAGCAAGCCTATGCCAATGGCGACGCCGACCCAGAGGCTGGAGCCCAGGCGCTCTGCCTGCGTGTAAACCGGGTGTCCGACGACGCTGAGGATTCCGTAGAGGGACAGCGCCACTCCAGCCCAGCCGGCCGGCGGCAACAGTTTCTCGCGCATGGCGCGCACGTATCCCCACACACCCGCAACGAAGACAAGGAGATACGCAGCGTTGGCCGGGAGATCCATCAGGAACCTCCACAGGAAGTCCCCCTCCAGCACGATCAGCAGGCTGAACGGATCGTCCACCGGCGGGTGCCGGAAGTGGTCGGTGAAAGTGTCCTGCAGGCTCTCGTTGAGGCCCGGGAAGCCAAACAGTCCGTTGACGGCCAGCGAGGTCACGATCAAGACGGTCGCGATGACGATGCCCAGGCGTATCTGGCTGTAGCGGCGGTAGGTCTTGAAGATCAACAGGCCGACGAAGACCAGCAGGAAACTCAGGCATAGCAGCACGGCGGAGGAGTACTTGAAGAAAAACACCAATCCCAGCCCGAGCACCAGCAGGGCCGTCCCCCGACCCCGGGAGCCCCGCAGTACGTGGGCCATGCCGATGGCCATGACCAGGGCGGAGGCAAGTGTCGGACCCTCCGCCAGCAGGGCGACACCGTGCGGGATGCTGGCGGGCAGGGCGTAGAAGGCGGCCTGGACCAGGAGGGACGGCACCAGGTTGAGCCCRGCCATCCGTGCCAGCCGGGCCATAAGCAGCCCTGCGATGGCTGTTCCGGCGACGGCGACCAGCCACATGCCCTCACGCTCGCCGAGGAGCCGCATGAAGGGAATCGACAGGAGCGGGAAACCCACCCTTGGGGTGAAGATGGCTTGGTACTGGGGGTTCCGGTCCACCCAGCCGATCACCGGGCCGCGGCCGGCAACCGTCTTGGTGATGCAGTTCTCGAGGGTCCCCTTGTAGGGCACGGACGGGTTTTTGCAGAATTCCGTGAAGGCGTGCAGCCACGCCTGGTCCGAGGGGATGCCCTGCAGCTGGTCGGCGATTCTGATGTACTGGACAGTGTCGCCCCAGACGACGCCGGGCCCCATGAGCATGACCGCCAGGATGAACAACAACGCGAGGCCGGCATGCGCCGAGCCGTGTTGCAGCCGGTATTTCCAGACACTAACGTGGTCGGTCACGATCATGATCCCCAAACAACTAGCAAGCCGATATCAGTCTTCAGGGTGATCCTGGAAATCCCCCACACGAATAGTACCTTCGTTGAAGATCCAATCCGGCTCGCCGCCCGGGTTGTTACCGCCGCATCCGTCCCTACCTGAGCAGGCGTGCTTTCAGGAACTTTCCCACCTTGTGGAAGTGCCGTTCCACCAGGAGGAAGTAGCCGTAGGCCAGCACATTGCTGACCACGAGCGCCAGCGGAATCAGCTGCCACGCACTGAGGCGGTCGTGCAGGTAGAACCAGAGGTAGGTGATGACCGAGAAGTGGATCAGGTACAGCGAATAGCTGAAGCTGGACAGGAAGACGCTGGCCTTGTTAAACCACTGGGTCGCCGGAGCCGGCCGCGCACCATCAAAGTTCGGCGCCGCCGCGGCTCGCTCCTTGCGGCCGGACAGCCAAAAGTACAGGTGGCAAAATGCCACGGAGGCGGTGCCGATGGCGCTGGCCGCATGCAGGTTTTGCCCGCCGTAATACAGGGACACCAGGAAGCCTGCCGTCGCCAGGATGGCGAGCATCCCGTGGAACGAGGCCGGCAGCTTGCGCAGCTGCGCGGCAGCCATTGCATAGAGCATTCCGATGATCCAGGCGAGGGACTCGTAGCCGCCCTTCGCCATGTAGCCAACGGGAACGGCAATGGCGAACACCAGCAGGAGGGCGCTGCCGACGCCCAGTTTCATCCGGCGGATGGCCGCGAAGGCCAGGAGGCCGAACGCCACGTAGATCCACCACTCGGCCACCACTGACCAGAGCGGGGCGCCCGAACCGACCGGACCCACGCTGATCCACGGCATCCGCAGCCGGGGCGCCAGTTCCTGGAGGATCGGGTGGTTGAACAGCAGCAGGAAGTTGCCGGCAATCGTCTGCGGGCTGAGGTCGATCTTGATGAAGGGCAACTTGGTCGAGCCGTGGAGGACGAGGAAGTCGAACACGGTGATCAGGAACAGGGCCGGGACGAGCGGATAGACCACCCGCGCGATCCGGTCAATGAGGTACGAGCCGAACGTGAAGCCGGGCTGGGACTTCTTCTTGAGGACGGCGCTGGTGATCAGGAAGCCGGACAGTACAAAAAAGATGATCACGGCGAAGGACTGCATGTAGAACACCCGTTGTCCGGGGACCATGAAAATCCCGGGCACAAAGATGTTGAGCGCGTGGCCCAGGACCACCGCCTGGGCGGAAACCCCGCGGGCGAAGTCGAAAAAGATGATGGGGCCGGGGGCAGGCTTGGCCGACGGCGCTCCGGTCCGTTCCACCACTGGCGGTGCGTCAGTCAAGGATCTGTTCCTTTCGACTCTGGGCTACCGCGGTGGCGCGGCGGGCGCGGGCCCGCCAGATGATGGCGGCCGCGGCCATTACCGCACCCACTACCGCGACGGTTATTACGCCCGTCAGGATATCCCGGGGCAGGAGCAGGAGGACAGCCACGTAGGCCACCGCGGCCAGGCAGCAGGCGCCATAGACCTTGAGCGCCCAGCCACCGGCGGCGCGCCGCCGTGCAACGAGGAAATACGCACAGCCCAGCAGGAAGAACGTTGCCACGGACGCCACGGCCATGCCGACGAGGTCCCCGTGCGTCGCCGGCCACAGCGCGAGCAGCACGCCGACGCCGAGGACGGTCGGGGTGACGATGGAGAGCCACCAGGTGGCATTGTCGGCAAACAAGAGGGTGGAGGCGTTGAGGTACAGGACGTAGCCGAGCCCGATCAGAGGCATGATTTGCGCCACCGGGATCAGGCTTTCCTTGCCGCCGGCCATCACGTGGGTCACGAGGTTCGCTCCGGCGGCAGCGACAACGATGATGGCCAGCCCGGCCAGGCTCGCCGTCGTCATGGTCGAGCGCATCCTGGCGACCCTTGCGTTGCCGCGCACAGACATCAGCGCCGGGACCCAGGCGTTGTTCAGGGCGCCGAGCAGCGTCACCGTGCCGAGTACGAAAATCTGGACCTTGCCGTAGTCACCGGAGACACCATTGGCGGCCGTGAGGGCCAGCAGGAACGCCGCCCCCTGGGTCAGCAGCATCAGCGCGCCGGTATGGGGAAGGACGGGCAGGCCGATCGCGAGAGCCTCTTTGGCGGCGCCCCGGTGGGCAAAGGGCGGCGCGGGCCGGGCGACGGCGACAGAAAGCACTGCACTGAGCAGGACCAGCAGCCCATAGCCGGCCATGAAGATTTCCGGTTCCGCGCCGAAGACCAGCATGGCGGCGAGCCCGCCGACGTAGGCCGCCATCGACGAGCACAGGCTCAAGACGACGAACATGATCGCCCGGCCCTGGGCCCGGAGGATGGCCTGGGCCGCCAGCACGGCGGACTGCAGTCCCATCGCCGCCAGTGCAATGACAAAGCTCGTGGAATGACCGGCGCCCGCCGCAGCCCAGTAGACGGCGGCGGCCAGGGCGCCGACGAGAATTCCGCCCACGGTCAGCAGTCCGCTGATGGATCGGGCCTTCGAGGGCCCGTCCGGGTCGAACCAGGCCTTGGTGATGGCCAGCGGAAGGCCGGCCGCAGCCAGGACCACGCCCACCTGGATCAGCGACACGGACAGGAACAGTTCCTGCCATTTGACGTCGCTGTTGAGCACATGGAGCGCAAAAGGCTGGACGAGGAACACGCCGAGGCCCTGCATCAGGGCCCCGGCGAGGTAAAGCACCGAGTTGCGTCCCGTCCGGGAAGCCGGCTCGGCTGTCCCCGGGCGGTCGGCGCTGCCGGCTACATCATCCACCGTTGAGCTGAAGCCATTCGTGGACCCGGTCGATTACGCGCTTCTGATCGGCTTCCGTAAGCTCGGTCGAGCACGGCAGGGACAGGCCCCGGGCGAAGAGATCTTCGCCGACGGCACCGCCCAGCAAGGGCTCGTTCTTCAGTGGCGGCTGCATGTGCAGGGGCCGCCATAGCGACCTGGACTCGATGTCCACCTCGGCCAGGAAGTCCTGGAGCTCATCGCGGGCACCCGGCCCGCGCTCCGCCGGAACCTGGATCGAGTACAGCCAGTAGGTCGACTCCTGTCCGGGGAGGGTCGGCGGCGTCTGGATGGCCGTTCCGGCGAACGCGTCGTTGTAACGTTTGGCGACGGCCCGCTTGGCGGCAACGAAATCGTCGAGGCGTTCAAGCTGGGCGACGCCGAGCGCGGCTGCGATGTTGGTCAGCCGGTAGTTGAAGCCGATCTCGTCGTGCAGGTAGCCGCGGTCGGGCATACGGGCCTGGGTCGAGAGGTGCTTGGCACGGCGCGCCAGTTCCTCGTCGTCGGTGGTGAACATGCCGCCGCCGCCGGTGGTCATGATCTTGTTGCCGTTGAACGAGAACGCGCCCATGTCGCCGACGGTTCCCACGTGACGGCCGGCCAGCGGGCCGGACGTCCAGGTGGCGCCGAGCGCCTCGGCGGCGTCCTCGATCACAATGATCCCGTATTCGCGGGCAAGTTCCACGACAGCGGCGACGTCGGCAGGCTGGCCGAGGATGTGCACGATTTCGATGGCCTTCGGGAGCTTCTCCCCCGCCGCCTTCCGGCGCTCAAGTTCCTTGCGGAGCAGGTCGACATCCATGCACCAGGACTCGGCGTCGGAGTCGACCAGGAGCAGTTCCGCGAACTGGTACGACGCCGCGTTTGAGCTCGCCATAAAGGTGAAGTCCGAGACGGCCACCATGTCCCCCGGCTGGATGTCGGCCAGTCGCATGGCGATATGCAGCGCGGCCGTGCCCGAGGCGCAGGCCACGGCGTACTTGGCGCCAACGTATTCGGCGAAGCGGGTCTCGAACTCGCTCACGAAGCGCCCCACGGAGGAGACGAAACCGGAACTGATGGCTTCGTTCATCAGCTCCGCCTCGCGGGCGCCGATGTTGGGGATGGCTAGGGGGACTCGCGTCACGGTGTGCCTTTCTGGCGGGTGTTTAGCGGGAGTATTTCGCGGCTGCGGACGCGTCAACGCCGCGGGCCTGGATCCACTCGGCGGTCTGGCGCAGACCGTCTTCGAGGCTGACCTGGGGTGCCCAGCCAAGTTCCGCGAGGGCCTGGGAGGGATCCGAGAGGAGGCGCATGACCTCGCTGGCCTCGGGCCGGACGCGCTCGTCCTGGGTGATGATTTCGGCGGTCGAGCCGGTGACCTTGGCGGACATTTCCACGAGTTCACCGATGGTGACGTCGTGGCCGGTGCCGAGCTGAATGACCTGGCCCTGCAGCGGGATGTCAGCCGTTGCGGCCTTGAAGAAGCCGTCCGCAGTGTCCGAGACAAAGGTGAAGTCGCGGCGCGGGGTCAACGATCCGAGGTGGATCTTTTCGGCGCCGGCCACCATCTGCTGGAGCACGGTGGGGATGACCGCGCGGGCGGACTGCCGGGGGCCGTAGGTGTTGAACGGGCGCAGGACGACCACGGGCGTCTCGAAGGAGCTGGCCCAGGCCTCGCACAGCTTGTCCGCGGCGATCTTCGTTGCGCTGTACGGCGACTGGCCGCGGAGTTCATTGTCGACCGTGATCGGGACAGTCTTGGGGGTGCCRTAGACCTCGGACGTGGAGGTGTTGACCAGGCGGCCGACGCCGTGGCGCCGCACGCCTTCGAGCACGTTCAGGGTTCCGACGACGTTCGTCTCCACATAGGAGCGGGGCGCCTGGTAGGAGTACGGGATGGCGATCAGCGCGGCAAGGTGGAGGACGACGTCGGAGCCCTTGACCAGGTCCGAGACGAATTCCGAGTCGCGGATGTCGCCGAGTTGCAGGTCCACGGCGTCACGCTCTGCCGGGCTCAGCTCGTCCAGCCAGCCGTAGGAGCCGTTGGAGTTGTACACGCAGAGGGCGCGCACGTTGGCGCCCTCGGCGATGAGGCGCTGGGTGACGTGGCTGCCGATGAAGCCATCGGCGCCGGTAACGACCACTGTCTTGCCTTTAATGTCCTGGTAGTTCACGGCTATCACTGGCCTTTCGCTGTTGCTAGGTCTTTGGGAGTTCCGACGTCGATCCAGTCGGACTCAATGGGCCACGCGGCCACGTTTTTGGTGTCGTCGATGCAGGCTTTGACGAGGTCGGGCATGGAGAACGGTTTCATGTAGGGCACCATCGCCAGGGCTTCGGGCGAAACGGCGTAGATCCCGGTGCTGATTTCGAATTCGATGGTCGGTTTCTCCACCACCGAGCTGATGGACCGGCCTTCGCCGATCTCGAGCACACCGAAGGGCACCTGGTGCGTGTAGGGCCGGGCCGCAACTGTTACCGCAGCGTTCCTGGAACTGTGGAAGGCCAGCAAGTCCGCCGCGGAGTACCGCACCATCAGGTCAGCGTTGGTCACGATGACGGGCTCGGAAATGTCTGGCACCTCGTGGTGCAAAAGTCCGAGCGCACCGGCCGTGTTCAGCGGGGTCGCGGGATCCTCGTATAGGTAGCTGATCTTGCAGCCAAGCTGGGAGCCGTCCCCGAGGTGGTCCTTGATCTTCTCCGCCAGGTAGGCGACGGAAACGTAGATGTTGGTAATGCCGGACTCAACCAGGCCGAGGATGATCCACTCGATGATGGTGCGGTCGGCCACGGTCATGAGCGGCTTGGGGGTGTCCTTCGTCAGGGCACCCAGGCGGGTTCCCTTGCCTCCGGCCATGATCACTGCGATGTTGCTCAGCCGCTTGCGTCCGACGATGTCGTTGAGGGTGTGCAGCCCGACGAGCGTGCCGGAGGCGTCCACAACGGGGACCTCGCTGATCCGCAGGCTGCGCATCAGGTCCAGCACCGAGGCGCGGGTGGCCTCCGGCCGGACCACGTGCGGCTCGACGTTGGCGAATTTAAGCGCCGGGGAGTCCAGCTGCGCCCCGCTGAGCAGGCCGCGGCGGATGTCGCCGTCGGTGATGACACCGCGGAGGCGGCCGTCGTCCGTGACCAGCGCAATTGCCGAAGCGCCACGGTCGATTGCTTCCAACGCCTGGCGCACGGTGGCCTCGGGGCCCACGCAGACGTTGCTCAACGGTCCCTCAATGGTCATAGATTCAACTCTCCAGCGGTAAGTCAACAAAAGCCTTGGTCAGGCCCGTGGCAAGGCTACCCACGATCACGCGTTCGATTGGCTCTGCGGAGTGGGAATCCCCGTACGGGTTGACCACGCTACGGCACATCAGGTGGAACTGCGGGCTCAGGGCCTTTTCAATACTAGCGTGAATCTCGTTCCGCTCATCCCGGCACTGCAGCACATTAGCGCCGTACTCGCGGCCCCGCTGCCGGTCACCGACGTTCACCACGGGCACGTGGAAGGACGCTGCTTCCAGGATTCCCGAGGAGGAATTCCCCACCAGTGCACGCACGGTGGCCATGACCCGGGGGTAAAGCGGGCCCAGGCTTTCGCGCACGATGACCCCCGGCAGGTTCCGCTCCCGGATCTCCTCGAGGACGGCGATGATGTCCTCCCGGCCTGCGTCGAAGCCGGGGTAGGTGAGGATGGCCGTGCCGGCCTGGGCGAGGGATTCTTCGAAGACTTGCCGGGCCAGCTCGCCGGCGTTGGTCGCCATCTCGGCGGTCGGCGGATGGTAGGTCACCATGACCAGGGGCTGAACCAGGGGAACGCCGAACTCGGCTTGGAATTCCTCACCGCTCAAGGGCACGGGATGGGCGAAACGGTCCAGCCCCGGGGCGCCCGTCTGGTGGATCCGCTCGGCGGACTCGCCCAGCTGGGCAACCCTGCGCGCGGCCTGTGCCGTACTGACGCAGTGCTGGTCCGCGAGCTTGGTCACCGCGTGGCGGACCCGTTCATCGAGGGCGCCTTCGGTGACCTCGCCGCCATGCAGGTGGATCAGGCGGATGCCGCTGATCACCACCGGCGGCAGCACGTAGAGCAGTTCCCACCGGTCCCCCAGGACGACGACGGCGTCCGGCTTCAGCTCGGGCAGCAGCTTCGCCATCCCGGCGGACAGGGCCGCGCCGGTCAGCGACTGCCGCTCGGCGGACGGTTCTGCCAGGTACAGGCCCAGTTCGTGGTGGACGAACGTGTCGGGCGACAGCCCCGCCTCCAGGAGCCGGGCGTGCGCTGTGCCGTCAGGGAAACCGATGGCGGTCGCGACGTGAAGCTCCACTGCGGCATCGGCGGCCAGGGCGACCAGCACCGGTCCCAGCGGGAAGAGATCCGCCCGTGTGCCGGCGAACGCAAGAACCTTCATCTCAGGCGATATCCCCGCCGGTTACGGGAGAACCGGCGGCGATGGCGCGCTTGGCCTGCTGCCCCACCACGAGGGCGGACGGCGACAGCCCGCCTTCGGGGCGCAGGATGGCAACGTCGTCGGCCGTGATGACGGCACCGGCCGGGATGTCGCGGACGGCATGGAAGGAACGGCGCACCAGCGTGGCGTTGGCTTCCTCGCTGGGCATCCGCCGCTTGTTCCCGTCCCCGAGCGCGAGGTGCGCTTCCCGGACAAAGCGCACGTAGTCTGCGAATTCCGCCCGCTCCAAGGATGCCGAGTGGTCCGGGCCGTTGCGGGTCTTGTCGGTGGTGATGTGCTTCTCGAGCAGCGTGGACCCGAGGGCGGTGGCAGCGATGGCCGTCACTGACCCCGGGGTGTGATCCGACCAGCCGACCTCGACGCCGAATTCCTGGCGGAGCGCGGGGATGGCCCGGAGGTTGGCTTCTTCCAGCGGTGCGGGGTACGCAGAGACGCAGTGCAGCAGCACGGTGGCCGGAGCCTTGGCAGTCGCCTCGAGCGCCGCGGCGATTTCCTCGCGGGTGCCCATGCCGGTCGAGACGATCATCGGGATGCCGAACTCGGCGATCGCGGCGAGGTACGGAGTGTTGGTGAGCTCTCCGGACCCGATCTTGAGCCCCGGGACACCCAGTTCCGCCAGCATCAGGGCGCTGTCGTAGTCGAACGGAGTGGAAAGGAAGGTGATGCCGCGTTCGGTGCTGTGGTCCCGCAACTCGGCCCAGGCGGACTCGGGCAGCGTGAGCCGGGCCAGCATCTCCGACTGGGACTCCGAGAACCCTGCAGCCTTCTGGTACGGCGTGGTGTCGGCCGATCCGGTGACCAGGGCTTCCGGCTTGAAGGTCTGGAACTTGACCGCGTTTGCACCCGTATCGGCGGCCAGGTCGATGAGTTCATGGGCCACGGCCACATCACCATCGTGGTTCACGCCGGCCTCCGCGATGATGAAGATCTCCTCGGAAGGGCCGATGCGGTGGCTGCCAAAAGTTACGGAGCTGGAAATCGGGTCATGAGTCAATTGGCTGGACCTTTCGTAGATACAAGTCGCTGTGCGGGCACTCCCACATATGTTGTCATACCGGCCAACGGCCGCGTCGCCACCGCACCCGCCCCCAGCACCGCGAAGTCCCCCACGGAAACGCCCGGCAGGATGCGGGCACCTGAGCCTAGAAACACCTGGATTCCCGTCACGGCGGCCCCCAGCAGGACGGCCCCCGGGGCGATGTGGGTACCGGCTCCAACCACCGCGTCGTGTTCGACGACGGCGCTGGTGTTGATGACCGCAGCGTCGCCGATCCGGGCCTGCGGACCCACATGCGCGTGCTCGCAGACCTGGCTGAGGGCGCCGAGGACCGCCGTGCTGTCCACGGTCGCGCTGCTGGCAACCAGCGGAGCGGCCAGGGCCGCAAAGCGGGCCTCGGCCAGGATCGCGTCCGCAATCTTGGAGCGAATGGCGTTGTCGCCGATCCCGACGGCGATCGCGAGGGAATGCCGGGCGGCGTAGTCCAAGGCCTCACCGTCGTCCCCGAAGCAGGCGGGAGTCTCGCCGTCGCGGCCCGCGAAAGCGGCGAGGTCGGGGACGGGGCCATCCGGGCGCGCACCCGCGGCGCCGAAGGCACGGTCGCTGAGGGCGGCGATCCGTTCGCCGCGGCCGCGGATGATGGCGGCCAGGCTGCGGCTATGGCCGGAGGCGCCGATGATGAGCCATGCCGTTTCCTTCGGGGATTGCCCATCCATTTATAGTCGCAGCGCCTTTGAGAATAGAGTTGCCAGATGACCTTTTCATCATACTTGGACGATTCTAAGGTGATGGCGAGCGTCGCCACGCCTGCCGCCCGGGTCCAAGCGGGCCGCCCGCTGCGTGCCCTTGTCCGCGGTACGGGCTCCATCGGGGCCCGGCACCTGCGTGTGCTGCACAGCCTGGGGGTCGAACAACTCTTTGCGTGGCCGGTTAGGCCGCCGTCGTCGGACCCGTCCGCACGCGCCGCCGACTACCCCGCCTCGGTCCAGCTGGTCCAGGGCTACCCGGACGAACCCCTTGACCTGGTCATCATCGCCACCGACACCAACCGGCACGTCGCCGACGCCCTCGAGGCGCTGGAACACTCCCCCGCTTCGATCCTGCTGGAGAAGCCGGTCGCACCGTCCGCGGAAGAAGCGCGCGTGCTGCTGGAGCATCCGCGGGCCAACACCATCACGGTCAGCGCACCGTTGCGCTTCCATCAGGGGCTGGCACTGACGGCGGATGTTCTGCCCCTGCTTGGCCGCGTGACCAGCGCCCAGGTGGTGTCCCAGTCGTGGCTGCCCTCGTGGCGGCCGGGCCGCGACTTCCGCAGCAGCTACTCGGCCCGCAAGGACGACGGCGGTGTCCTCCGGGACCTGGTCCACGACATCGACTACCCGGCGATGCTGCTGGGCGCCCCGGTTTCCCTTAAGGCCACCCTCGGGCACGGGATCCTCGGCATCGAGGCCGAAGAGTCCGCCGATTTGCTGTGGGGCGATGGTCCCTGCGTGCACCTGCGCCTGGACTACGTCACGCCGGTTAAAACGCGCAGCATCCGGATTGCGACCGAGGAGGGGGCAATCGGCTGGGACGCAGTAAGGAACGAAGTGACGCTGGACTGGCCCGCTTCCGCGGCGGAACCCGCCGGTTCGGTCCGTGCGGCGTTCCCGGCGGACGCCGACGTCGACGTCGTGCTGGCGCGCCAGTCCCTTGCGGTGCTCGAGCGGGCGGGGACCGTCACCGGCCGCTCCATGGAGGCGTTCTCCCCGGCCGGCCTGGCCGAGGGGCTGCTGGCGGTCGCAATCTGCGACGCGGCCAGGCTGGCCTCGGCGACCGGCGGAACTGAAAAGGTACTGTGGTGATACCGCAATCCGGCCACGCACCATTGCGATCACACGACGAGGTTGAGAAATAACAATGAACGAAAAACCGTCCGCGCCCCGCGTTCTTGCAGTCATCCCCGCCCGGGGAGGCTCCAAGGGATTGCCCGGTAAGAACATCCGGCCGCTGATGGGCAAACCCCTGCTGGCCCACAGCGTGGCCCTCGCCGCGCTGCTGGGAGAGAACGTCCGTTGCATCGTCTCCACCGACGACCCCGAGATCGCCGAAGCCGCCCGCGCTGCCGGCGCGGAAGTCCCCTTCATGCGCCCAGCGGACCTCGCCAGCGACTCCGCCCCGATGAGCGTTGTCCTCCGGCACGCCCTGGAGGCGATGGAGTCACTGGACGGCACGACCTACGACATGGTCCTGCTGCTGGATCCCACCAGCCCCACCCGCACACCCGAAAGCGTAAACGAAGCCATCGCGACGCTCGGCGGCAGCCCCGAACTGGACGGCGTGGTCGCGGTCTCCGAGCCGTTCTTCAACCCGACCTGGGTGGGCGTCAAGCCGCAGACCGAAGGCGGCATCGAACTCGAGCGCTACTTCGCCGAGGGCACAGGTGTGGTGCGGCGCCAGGACGTGTCCCGGTTCCTGCGCATCAACGGCAGTTTCTACGTCTGGCGGGCCGAATTCATCCGGCGGCTGGAGAAGAGCTGGTTCGACGAAGGCCGCCACGGCTACGCCGAGATTCCCGAGACCCATGCCTTCAGCATCGATGACGAGAACGAATTCCTGCTGGTTGAAGCCGTCGTCTCCGCCGGTCTGGCCCCTCTCCCCGGTTTCGACGGCGCGGGTAAGAACTCCCGCCAGACCCTGGACAAGGACCACTCAGCATGAGCAGCGCGCAGAACCTCTTTTCCCTGACCGGGCGGACCGCGCTGGTCACCGGTGGGGCCGGCCCGCTGGGGAGCGTCCTCGCGGACGCGCTGGCGGCCCAGGGCGCGGACGTCATCATCTCCGATATCCACGAGCAGGCGTGCCAGGAGGTCGCCGCGGGCCTGCACGACCGCCACGGTGTGGCCGCCCGCGGCATCAGTTCCAACCTGCTCGAACCCGACGGCACCCGGAAACTAGTCGAGGCGATTGACGGTCCCCTGGACATCCTGGTGAACAACGCCGCCTTCACCGGGACCTCCGGGGTCCCGGGCTACGCCGTGCCGTTCGAGGAACAGACGGATGAGGCGTTCGAGCTGGCGTCCTCCCTGAACCTGCGGGCACCGTTTTCGCTGGCCCGGCAGCTGGCGCCCAAGCTCGCTGAAAGCGCGGGGGCATCGATCATCAATGTTTCATCGATCTACGGCATCGTCGCGCCGAACATGGGACTCTACGAGGGAACCCGGATGGGTAACCCGGCCGCGTATGGCGCCACCAAGGGCGGCATCGTGCAGCTGACGCGCTATCTCTCCACCGTGCTCGCGCCCCGAATCCGGGTCAACGCCTTCGCCCCCGGCGGCATCGCCCGCGGACAGGACAGCGCCTTCACGGAACGGTATGAAAAGCTGACCCCGCTGGGCCGGATGGCCACCGAAGACGATTTCCGCGGCGTCGTGGCGTGGCTGGCCTCGGACGCTTCGCGTTACGTGACCGGCCAGACCATCGCCGTCGACGGCGGCTGGAGCGCCTGGTAGCCCAGGCACCCCGCCGCCCCGGGCCTTAGGGCCTCAACGGCTCCACGGCCGCCATCGTCGGCAGCTTCGGCAACGGCGAGGGCAGGTGCTGCAGCGGGTGGCGGATCCAGTGCCACGGGGAGAGCCCCTTCTCGGTTGCGTGCGCGCCTTCGGGGACCTTCTTGAGGCCGAGCACGGTCTGCGCTTTCGTCAGGGGGCCGCTGGCCCAGTACTCCAGGAAGGGAACCACTGTGTGTGCGTCCCAGCCGAGCAGCCGGGACAATTCATGCGGCGTGCGCATGTCCCCGCGGCCCAGCTCTGCTTCGGCGATCGACGTCAGCACGTGCTGGGGCGTGGACTCGTCGTAGAACTCCGGCCACAGATCCCGCATGACCAGGCCCGGATCCGCGGCGGCATTGGCGCCCAGCCGGAAGTCCGGACCGTAGATGGCGACGTCGGCCCCGCTGACCGCTGCGTACATGATGGAGGTCGACAGCCGGTTGGACACCACACGCTTCGCGACGGACATCATCCACAGGATCCGTCCGATGAACTGCGGGTCGCGGCGGTCCCCGGCACTAACCACGTCATGGCCGGCAGAGCGCCAGGCATCAAGGATCTCGTCGTTGTGGAGATCATCAATGTGGAGGCATACCGTCGCCGGGCCCTCCTTTTCGCGGACCAGCTGCGCGTAGGCGCCGTGGTCACCGTCCACCTTGAGCAGGGCCGTCCCGTGCAGCGGAAGTACGAGGGTTCGGTCGGTGCGTTCCGGGACGGCGCCGTTGGCGCGGGCGGCGTCAAGCAGGTAGAGGTACGGGGCGCCGATGGCGTCCAGCATGGGCGTGCCGTCGCTGAAGAAGTTGCCGGCGTCGTCCGGGCTCCAGCCGCGTGAAGAGCTGGTCCAGGAAAGCCGGCGCCGGGCCGGGCCCCAGCTGGCGAAGTCGCCGAACTGGGCCGTTACCGGGCTGCTGACGGTCCAACCGTGCTGGATGAGGCCGGACACGTGGCGGAGCCTGCGCGATCCGCAGTACAGGGCAAAGACGGCCGAGTGGCCGTAGTAGTGGTTCTGGATGTCCATGGGACTGAGCGGCACCTTAAGTTGTCGATCGGGATTACCACCGCCGCTCCCGGCGGCGGGCTCGGATGGTCAGGGCCTGACGGCGTGCGTGACCAGCTTGCGCAGGCCCGGCCACATTCCCTTCGAGACCACCTTCGGCGTCAGGGACACGGCGTTTAGCCGGGACGTGAGGTGCCAGCGCGCGGCGCGGGCGGCCGAGGACCAGCCCTTGGCGGTGAAGTCACGGACGCACTCGTCGAAGAACGCGCGCTCCTCGGCGAAGCGGCGGCCGTCCAGCGCCCGGACCGAGGAGTCGGACTCCCGGTGGCGGCGGTACTGGAAGCACACCGTGTCCACGACGGCCATCTTGCCGCCGCTGAGGGTGATGTCGATGGCCAGCGCAAGGTCCTGGACGACGTCGTACTGGGGACGGAAGTCATGCTTCTTGATGGCGTCGGCGCGCCAGGCAACCGACGGGAAGTACAGCCAGTCGCCCACCATGAGGCTTTCCGCGATGGCTTCGCCGGCGACGATCGCTTCCGACGCCTTGCCGACCAGCTTGTGGCGGAGGAACTGCTTGACGGAGTCACCCAGCGGCTGGTAGACGGAGCCGTTCTCGTCGATCACCTCGACGCCGGGCTGGACAATGCTGACTTCCGGGTCCTGGAAGGCCTTGCGGACCGTGCTGAGGTAGTTCGGCAGCATCAGGTCATCGGCGCCCATGATGACGACGATGTCGTGCTCAACCAGGCCCACGCACTTCTTGTAGTTGCCGTTGGCGCCGAGGTTGACCTCGTTCCGGTAGTACCGGACCCGGTCGTCCGCGGCCACGAGGCCGGCGAAGTATTCCGGCAGGGTGTCGTCCGGATAGCCATCGTCCACAATCGTGAAGCGGAAATCCTTGTCGTCCTGTGCGAGTACGGAGGAAACAGCAGCCTTCATCATGGCTACGTCCCCGTAGTACGGGAACATTACGTCAATTGTCACTATTTTCTTCTCTCGGTTGGCGGCACGGCGGAAGCCGTCTCGGCCCCGCCTGCCGTCGGCTGGATTGGTTTGGATTCCCGTTGGAGTCGCTCCACGGAGGATCGCAGGATGGCGACTTCTTCCGCAAGAATGCGGGTCTCATCCTCAAGGATGGTGAGTTCGCGGGAGACGTGCAGGCTGACGCCCACGAGCAGCAGGATCGCCAGCGCGAACAGCAGATTGGACGGAACGACGACGCCCACCAGCGCGGCCGCCCAGTTCAGGAGTCTGGGGAAGATACCCAGAATGATGGTCAGCGTGCCGATGACCAGCCACAGGATCGCGTACTTCTCCCGCAACCGGCCGTTGCGAAGCATTATGAGGACTACTGCCACCATCACGATGGACAAAATCAAGGAACCTGCAACGTTCATGCCTTAGGCACTTCCCTCTCCGGCAATGTCGCCGGACAGCGGCGCATGCAGTTCGGCCGCGCGCGGAGTCCGGCGTCGGGCCAGCGCGAAACACAGGACCAGGCCCGAGCGCGCGAGATAGATGGATGCTTTGATGGGCCCCTGGCTGGGGGTACCGGCCTGCCGTTCTTTCATTTCGACGGGCACCTGGGTCACGCGGCAGCCGGACTTGACCGCCACGACCAGCGAATCGATGGTGTCCCCCAGGTATTCGGCCGGGAAATGTGAAATGTACTGCCGCAGTGCGGTTTCGTTCGCGGCGCGGAACCCCGAGGTGACGTCCGTCAGCTGGGTTCCGGCGACCGCCGAGATGACCTTGGCGAGGAAGAACATGGCCCAGCGGCGGGGGCCCTTGGCTCCGTAGTTTCCCTTGCCGGCGAAACGGGCACCAATCGAGATGTCGGCATACTCCAGGCCGGCCAGGACACGGTCGATGTCGTGCGGATCGTGCTGGCCGTCCGCGTCCACCTGGATCACCGAGCTGTAGCCGTTGCGGAGGGCGTACTTGAATCCCGCCCGCATGGCCCCTCCGACGCCCAGATTAAAAGGCAGGCGGAGGACCGTGGCACCGGCTTCCCGGGCAATCCTCGGGGTGTCGTCCTTCGAGCCGTCGTCGACGACTAGGACATCATGCTGGGGGACTACAGCCAGGACTTTCCGGATGGTGTTGCCGATGGCCTCGGCCTCGTTCCAAGCCGGCATGACTATTAAAACGCCGGAACGCTGTGAGTTACCCATGGTTTGAAAGTATAGCAACGTGCCACTGCCGCCCCTTGCCCCGCTGTGCGCTGCCGCCTAGCGCGGCTCCGGCGCCCGCCGCCGGATTCGTGAGGCCGTCCGCATACTTGTAGGGTTGGCTCTGAAACTTAGGAGACTGGATCAATGACTTGGTGGGAAACGCTTCCTACGCTGGCAGCGACTGCGCTGGTTTACTTCCTTCCCGGTTTGATGATCCTGGCAGCTGCCGGTCTTCGCCGGTTGAACCTGGTGGCCCTGGCCGCCCCCGTATCGGCGTCCGTTTCCGGCATGACGGCCATCATGCTGCCGTACCTGAAGCTCCCTTTTAACCCGGTGAGCTACTTCGCCGTCAGCGTGCTCGCGGCGGCCGCCGTGGCAGTGTTCAGGCTGCTCCGCCGCCGACGCCGGTCGGCAGCCGGATCCGAGGCAGCCGGGACCCGGTTCGCCGGCTTCCTGGGAGCAAACGTCCCGCTCTCCCCTGCGGACACCGGGATCTGGCTGGCCCGCCTGGCCATTCCCGCCGCCGTCCTCATCCCTGCCGCGATCATCAGCCTTCGCTACATCACCGGCTTCGGATCCCCGGACAGCTTCTCCGAGACGTTCGACAATATCTACCACCTGAACGCGGTCCGCTACATCGCCGATACCCAGAACGGCTCGACGCTAACACTGGGCAACCTCACCGCCGCGTCCAAGGGCCTGTACCCGGCGGCCATGCACGACTCCATGGCGCTGGTCCTGATGCTCGGTGCCCCGTCGGTCATGGCGGTGGTCAACGTCGGAACCATCGTTACCGGGGCCATCGTCTGGCCGCTGGGCTGCGTGTTCCTGATCAGCCGGATCGTCGGCTACCGGCCGATGCCCCTGCTGGCGGCTGGAATCCTCTCCGCCGGGTTCAGCGGGTTCCCCTACCTCATGGTGGGCTACGGTGTCCTGTACCCGAACCACGCCGCCATCGCCCTGCTTCCTGCCGTGCTTGGGCTGGCCATCGAGGCCCTCGGGATGTCGCGCACTCCCCCGGGCTCGCCTCTGGCGCCTGTCCTGGCTCTTGCCGTCACCGTTCCGGGCCTCGCCCTCTCCCACCCCAGCACCTTCGTGGCGCTGCTCGGCTTCGCCACCCCCGTGGTGATCGGCCGCCTGATCCGTTCCTGGCTCGCTGCCAGGGAAGGGCTGGTCTCACGGCGGCAGCCGCGGTTCTGGCTGGCCTTCACGGTCGCTTACCTGCTCGCCACCACCGCTGTCTGGGTGGTCGCGCGCCCCAGCCTCAGCTCTGCCGGCTGGACCCCGTTCCAGACCAACGCACGGGCCATCGGCGAAATCCTCGGCAGCGCGCCCATGGGGACCACCACTGCCTGGGTCATGCTGGTCCTGACCATCGTGGGGCTGTACGTCATCGCACGCCAACTGCGACGCTACTGGTGGGTCGCCGGCATGTACGCCGCCGGCGCCGTGCTTTACCTGGTGGTTTCCAGCTGGAGCAACGGCTTTTTCCGCAATTTCCTCACCGGAGTCTGGTACACGGACAGCTTCAGGCTTGCCGCACTGCTCCCGGTGGTGACTCTCCCCGTCGTCGTGCTCGGCGCCGAATGGGTGATCTGGCGCGTCCGCGCCTTGACCGGAGCCCTGATCGCGACCGCGAAGGAACGGCCGGCAGCCCTTCCCCGGGCAGCCTCGGGCATGATCGGCCGGCTGCCGGCGTCCTCGGGCATCGCGATGGGCTGCGTGGTACTGCTGGCCCTTGGCCTCGGCGCCCAGGGCGGAACCCTCTCCACGGTCCAGAACCGCATCAGCACCATCTTCACCACGACGCCGACGGCCTCGCTGCTGTCGACCGACGAGGTCTCACTGCTCAACGAAGTGGCGGCCATTGTGCCCGAGGGCGACGTCGTGGTGGGCAACCCCCGGACCGGCGCCTCGCTGGTTTATGCCTTCTCCGGCCGCCGCGCCCTGGCCCCGCATATCTTCGGCATCCGTACCCCGGAGGAACAGCTCCTCCTTGACCACTGGGACGAAGCCGCCTACAACGCCGCAGTATGCCCGGCGATCAAGTCGCTCAAGGCCTATTGGGCACTCGACTTCGGCAACACCGAGATCACCCCGCGTGCCGAGCCCCTCGTGGGCGTCCGCGACCTGACGGACAACACCGCCCCGGGAGTAAAGCTCGTCAAGGCCGTGGGCAGCGCCCGCCTTTTCCGCGTGACTGCCTGCGGGTAGCGCCCTGCCAGCAAAAGAGCCAGGCCGGGGACGATGTCCCGGCCTGGCTCTTCGCTTTCCTGCGTACTACTACTTTCCGTACTACTTTCCTGCGTACTACTTGCCTGCGCTGCGCTGCTGTTCATAGTAGGCCGCCTTCGCCAGTTCCGGAACAATGTTCCGGCCGGCCCAGGCGACGCCCAGCGCGGATCCGGACCGCAGGGCCTGATCCTCGATCCCCGCAGCATAAAACAGGGAGGGCTGCTTGGCCGTCGTCAGCGCCGGGATCTTGCCGCCCGCACGCAGGGAGGCCATGTCGTCCTGACTGATGGAGGCCACCAGGATGTCCGCGGTGAGTTCATCGGCGCGTTCGTGCGGCCACACGTAGGCGACCGGCGACTTCTGCCCGCCGGTGGCACGGCCTTCTGCCTTGACCTTGGCCAGCGCCGGGGCCGGAGCGAGACCGAAATCTTTCAGCACGCCCAGCACCACGGAATCGTCAGGATAGACCTGGATGTCGGCGCCGTCCGCGGACGACGCCGCCGCGAACAGGACGGTGGTTCCCTTGAGTCCGGCGTAGTCGCGGACCGAATCCCTGACCGCCCCCTCGGTCTTGGCCTGCAGCTCGGAGGCAGCGTTGCTACGGCCCAGGACCTTTCCGATAAGTGCCGACCGCTGGCGCCAGTCACGGCCCGAATCCGCCGACTCGGAGAGCACCACGGGCGCGATCTCCGAGAGCTTGTCGTAGTCGGCGCGGGTGATGCTGCCGCCGACGGCCAAAATGACATCCGGATCAAGATTGCGGATGTCATCGAGCGGCATCGCGACTTTGTCATTGAGGAGGAACGGAGGGGCGCCGTCGACGTCCCGCATCGCGTCGGTGAACCACGGCGACGAGGCGGAGCCGGAGATCCCCACCGGGGCCAGACCCAGCGCGGCCGCCGTGTCGGCGTCTGCGCTGCTCAACGCCACGACGCGCTTGGGCGGCGCGGCTACCGTCGTCGTCCCGTAGCTGTGGGTGAGGCTCAGCGGAAACGCGCTGGCTGAGACCTCGACTGCGTCACTGCCCTTGGTCGAGCTGCAGGCGGGCAGCGCCAGGGGCAAGGCAACAATTGCGGCGAGGAATCCGCGCCGGCCGACCACCTTGCCGGTCGTTGGTCCATTCGGCGGCGTCATGGCCATGTTTGAATCCTCAGTATTTCGGTGGTGGACAATGGTGCGGGCCCGCTGGACAGGTCCGAGTGTATCGCGTGCAAAAAGGGCGGCCCGTTTACCTGCATGCGGTCAGTTTCAGGAGTTTGGCCTCGCCGTGCTGGTCGACCACCTTGGCCACGCCGGCCTTCTCAAGGTCGGCCAGGCCGGGCGCGGGGTGGTGCTCGTTATTGATTTCCTGGGTGCCGAAGTCCAGGACGTAACCGATGCCGAGCCGCGACACCGCGGGGCAGACGTCAGGGTCCGTCTTGGCGTTCCGCAGCCGGGCCAGGATGGTCTTGTCATCCGGGTTCTCGTTGCTGGTCAGGATGTGAAGTTGCATGGTGCGCCGGCCGGCCAGGGCGTAGGCCAGGGCGCTGCCGTTTCCCGGGTTCGAGGCGATGACCTCATCCGCCGGAACGTACTGGTCCAGCTCGGCCAGGACGGCGGCTTCATCCGAGGTGAGCAGCGGCGACTCCGCCGTCAGCGCATAGCTGCCGCGGGCCAGTGAGACCATGTCCGGAACGCTGCCCAACTGGGTGAGGACCACCAGCACCACGGCGCCGGCTGCCGACACCGTCGCCTTCACTGGCTTGCGAGACAGCAGCGGACTCCGCGACGGACCGGCGTCGCCGACGCCGGCTGCACCCGCGCCGGCCGCGGCGAGTCGGGACCGGAGCCATGTCCAGGCGGCGGTTGCCCCGACGGCGGCCGGCACTATCACCGCCACCGGCAGCAGGGCGGCCAGCCGGTAGCTGTCGCTGTACCAGGTGCCGGAGAGCAGGTAGCGCAGCCGGCCGGCGGGGAAGCTGGAGACGGCCACAAAGAGCAGCGCCGCGATAAGCAGGACGCCGATCAGCCACCAGTTGCGCCGCTTGCGGGCGGCCAGGACGACGCCGACCACCGTGAGCAGCGAGATTGCGACGGCGGGCGAGGTGCCCAGGGGCGCATTGCCCGCCACTTGTAGCAGCGCCCGCGGGATGGACTGAACCGGCGGCCAGAAGGCTGCCGCGAAGGATGGCCTGGCGAAAACCCAGAGGCCCAGCGCCGCCGCGCCTCCGACCAGGAGGGCGGCGCTCCAGGCGGCGGCCTTCGCCTTGTTCGCCGCCCAGTCCCGGCGCCATTTCAGGATCGAAACCACGTAGACGTACAGCACGGCGGGAGCCAGGAACGCCAGGAAGGCCAGGAAGGTGCTGGGGTGCGCCTGGGCAACGCCGGCCGAGGCGAGCCCCAGCACGACCAGTGGCAGCGGTCCCCGAAGCTCCGGAACTGCTGAAAGCCCCAGGGCCTGCACGCCCAGCGCGAGCAGGGCCGGCAGCAGGGACAGCGACAGCAGGTTCGGATAGAGGACACCGAAGTGGATCATCAGCAGGGGAAACGCTCCGAACCCGGCGGACAGGATGCCCGCGATGAAGGCGGCGTCCCTGCGCTGGCCCAGGGCCTGCTGGCAGAGGTATACGCAGCCCAGGGGCCATGCGATGGACGCGATGGCGACGTTGCCGGCGTTGACCGCGACGGGGACAGAAGCCATGGAGGTCTGGGCAATCAGCGAGATGAACGCATGCCAGCCCGCCGGATAGAACGAGCCGCCGGTCATGGCGCCGAGGGTCAGCGACGACGCCTGGCCGGTGTCCTCAATAAAACGGATGGCATTCAGATGGAAGATGTTGTCGAAGGTCTGGGAAATGTGCTCCGGGGACCCGATGACCTCCACCATCCGCGCACAAATGATGATGCCGCCGAGGCCGGCACCGCCAAGGGCCCACCAGAACCGCGGATCGATCCGCCAATCTGTTTGAAGCCCGCGCCATCGTTCCGGCAGCACGTGCCGGAGACCCACGGCCGCGAGGACAGCGACGGCGGTCAGGCCGGCGACCGGCAGAAGCGACCACGGGACTTTCAGGAACGGGGCCAGCAGGCCCGCAACGGACACCAGTGCGATTGAGAGCACCGGTGACAGCGCGGCAACGGCAAATGCCCGGAAGCCGAGGGCACGCCCGAGGACCAGTCCGGGCACGACCAGCACCAGGACGGCCGTCAGTACCGCGGGCAGGCTCGCAAACCAGGACATCTGTGGCAACTCCTCAAGAGATGGGGCGGCGGACGGCGGACTAGGACGCCGCGGCCGACCGGCGTCGCAGTTCCGTCACGACTTCAGCGACCGGTCCGTCCAGGACGACGTTGCCGTGCTCGAGGAGGACGCCCCGCTCGCAGACGGTGGAGACAAGGTCGAGGTCATGGCTGACGACAAAGAGTGTCTTCCCTGCCTCCGCCAACTCCTTGATTTTCGCGATGCACTTGCGCTGGAACGGTTCGTCGCCGACCGCAAGGATTTCATCGATCAGGAAGATCTCCGGGTCCGTGTGCACGGCAATCGAGAAGGCGAGACGCAGATACATTCCCGAGGAGTAGAACTTCACCTCGGTGTCGATGAACTCCCCGATTTCAGCGAATTCAACGATCGAGTCGAACATCTCGTTGATCTGCTTTTCCGTCATGCCCAGGATGGCACCGTTCAGGTACACGTTGTCCCGTCCGCTGAGGTCGTGGTGGAAGCCCGCTCCGACCTCGATCAAACCGGCCACCCTCCCCCGCGTCCGGACGGTACCGGCATCGGGCTGCAGCACGCCGGAGATGAGCTTGAGGAGCGTCGATTTGCCCGAGCCGTTGAGGCCGAGCAGCGCCACGGTCTCCCCCTGGTGGACGTCCAGGGAGACGTCCCGCAGCGCGTCGAAAACCTTGTACATGTCGCCCTTGCGCCCGCGGACAAACCAGACCAGCGCTTCCTTCAGGGACCTGGTGTGCCGCAGCACGAACTTCTTGCGCACGTCCGTGCACGTAATCGCCAGCATTTTTTCCTGCATGACTTTCACAGCTCCTGGGCAAAACGGACGGAAAGCTTGCGGAAGACCAGCTGGCCGATGAACAGGATCACCAGCGAGACGCCGAGCGCCACCGGCGCCCAGACCGAAGCGAGCCCGTGCATGACCGGGGCGGCCGCGACCTGGTCGGCGTTCAGGGTCGGGTACCAGAATCCCCAGTGGAAGATCTCCACCGCGACGGTCATCGGGTTCAGCTGGTACAGGAAGAAGTACGGGCCGAGGGCCCGCTCCACCATGGTCCAGACGTACAGGACCGGCGAGGCCCAGGTCACGATCATGAGGATCATGTCGACGATGTTTTCCGAGTCCCGGAAGTACACGTTGGCGGCTCCGAAGAGGAGTCCCAACCCGGTGGCCAGCACGCCGACGATGATGAAGGCGAGGACCACGGCGGCGAGCTGCAGGATGCTCGGGGCCCAGCCCGCCATCAGGCAGGCACCGATGAGCACCAGCGTCTGGGGCAGGAAGTGGATGGCGGATACCAGCAGCGTCGAGACCGGAAACAATTCACGCGGCAGGTAGATCTTCCGGATCAGGTCCCGGTTGTCGACGATCGAACGGGTCGAGTTGCCAAGGACCTCAACGAAGAAGTTCACCAGGATGATTCCGGAGAAAAGGTAGATCGCGTAGTTCGGGGTGCTGCCCTGGAGGTTCAGGAAGATGCCCAGCGCCACAAAGTAGACCAGGAACTGCATCAGCGGCTTGACATAGGACCACAGCAGCCCGAGGACCGAGCCGCGGTAGCGGACCTTGATTTCCTTGCGCACCAGGAGCTTGAGCAGGAACCACTGGCGGAACACGTCCCGCAGCCCTCCCCCTTCGCCGGGGGTGGTCAGCGGGGAAACCACTGTTCCGCCACCGGATGGAGTGGCGGTCATATCTTCGCCTCTCCCCTCTCCTGTTCCTTGACCGCGACAGCCTCGAAGGTTTCCCGCCAGGCCGCCTGGCCGGTGAACCCGGGCAGCGCGTCCTTGTACCGGCGGGCGTTGTTGTCCCATTCGGCCATCAGCTTCATGTGCAGCCGGACCGTCCGCAGGAGCATGCTACCGAACTGCTTCCGGTCACGCTTGTACCAGGACGCGCCGCTGCCGTCCGAGGAGGACACGAGGGCAGAGTCGAGTGCCGCGAGCCGCCACCAGCGCGCCTCCACAGCCGGGACGGCCACTTCGGGATTCGTCATTGCGTCCTCGCGGACGGGACGCAGCTGGCGCAGCAGCCCGGTGACCGCGCGAACCAGCGATTCCGCCACGTAGTTCGGTTCGTGTTCCGCATCCACTTCACCGGAGCGGAGGACACGCGGGAACGAGTGCAGGTCCGGAGTGATCCGCGCGTCGGTGAAGTCGGCGCGGGTTTTCCGCACCCAATCCAGCCTGTCCGCGATAGTCGCGTGAAGGTGCTCGGGTCCGCTGAGCACGTCCTCGAGCGCCTTGAGCCGGACTTCAACGGCGGAATACTGCATCGAGATCAGGTGCCGGACATCAACCGCGATGCTTTCGAACGGCATCCGGCCGCCCTTTTTACGCGGTGAGTGGCTCAGCGCCGCCACCCAACGGTTGCGCTGGTGGTAGTAGGCCTGCCAGTCGATGGTGTCGTCTTTTTCGCTCCAGGGCATGTGCCAGACGGCGGCGCCGGGCAGGGTCACCGTGGTGATGCCGTGTTCCTTGGCGCGGATGCCGTATTCGGCGTCGTCCCACTTGATGAAGACGGGGAGGGCGTAGCCGACCTCGCGGACGATCGAGGTGGGGATCATGCACATCCACCAGCCGTTGTAGTCGACGTCGATCCGGCGGTGCATCCAGGGCGTGGTGCGCAGGTTGCTGGCGCCGAAGTCGTGGGCCTCTTTGGTGTTCACGGCGGGTCGCCAGAAGTAGCGGGCGTCGTCGACCTGCTCGCCGTAGGTGTGCAGTACTGAGCGCTCGTACAGGTTGAACATGTGCCCGCCCACGATGGTGGGCGTCCGCGTGAAGTCCGCGAAGCTAACCGCGCGCAGGATGCCTTCGGTTTCGATGCTGACATCGTCATCGAGCAGCATGACGTACTTGCTGCGCCCATCCTTCAGCGTCTCGTCCATGCCGCGCGAGAAGCCACCGGAGCCGCCGATATTGCCCTGCTCGATGATCTTGAGCCGGTCCCCGAGAATCGCCGCCTGCTCCTCGAACTGCGGCTGGGCGCGGACCTTGTCGGTCCCCTGGTCCACCAGGATAAAGCGGTCCAGGATCTTGACGACGTCGGCGTCCCCGGCCAGCGTGCCGATGTGGCGCAGCGCGTAGTCAGGCCGGTTGAAGGTGGTCACCGCGATGGAGAGGGTGCCGGGCACGAACCCTTCGGGTTCGCGGACGGACCACCCGGCACTCCTGAGGGTTACCGGGGTGCCGTGGGCCACGAGGTCGAACCAGTACCAGCCGCCGTCGACGAACGACTTCAGCGGCAGGTCAAAGGTGACCTCTCCGCCTTGCGAGGCGTGGGTGCTGTCCACCCGGTTCGCCGTGCCGCGGGGGCTGGAACGGTAGACAATGACCGTTGCCTCGGCGTCGACGTCGACCGTCAGCCGTACCGTCTCCACGGCGGTGTGGTTCCGCCAGTAGCTGGCGGGGAACGCGTTGAAATAGGTTCCCAGCGAAACCCTCCGGAACTCCGGCAGCGTCATGCTGTTGCGGCCGGTGATGAAGCCGGAGTGCTGGGGCGAGGTAGCCGGAACCGTCGGGGGCGCCGAGATCCGACCCCGCCGGAGGGCGCGCTTGGACAGCTGCACCACGCGCTGGACCGGGTTGAAATCGACGTACAGCGGAAGGACGTCGGTGTCGCCGTCGACCGGCAGCACGACGCGGTGGACAGTCCGGAAGGGGCGCTGGTCTTCAGCCCGTGTCGATGCGTCCACGGCTACGCTCATGCGTCCACTCCTCCGCTTTCAATCTTGGCGCCGGCCTCGAAGTGCGGGCGGATTTTGTTCTCGAACATGGTCAGGGCGGAACCGATGGCCATGTGCATGTCCAGGTACTTGTAGGTGCCCAGGCGCCCGCCGAAGAGCACGTCCCGCTCGGCGGCCGCGAGGTCGCGGTACTTGAGCAGCCGTTCGCGGTCGGCGGCGGTGTTGATCGGGTAGTAGGGCTCGTCGCCCTTCTCGGCCGCGCGGGAGAACTCACGCATGATGACGGTCTTTTCCGTCTGGTACTCGCGCTCGGGGTGGAAGTGGCGCGGCTCGATGATGCGGGTGTAGGCGACGTCGTCGTCGTTGTAGTTCACCACGGAGGTGCCCTGGAAATCCCCGACGTCGAGCACTTCCTCTTCGAAGTCGATGGTGCGCCAGGAGAGGTCGCCCTCGGCGTAGTCGAAGTAGCGGTCCACCGGTCCGGTGTAGACGACCGGGATGTTGCCGACGACCTTGTCCTTGCTGTACTCGTGCGACTCATCGAAGAAGTCGGTGTTGAGCCGGACCTCGATGTTCGGGTGCTCGGCCATCTTCTCGATCCACGCGGTGTAGCCGTTCGTCGGCAGGCCCTCGTACTTGTCGTTGAAGTAGCGGTTGTCGTAGTTGTAACGCACCGGGAGCCGGGAAATGATGCCCGCGGGCAGGTCCTTGGGATCCGTCTGCCACTGCTTGCCGGTGTAGTGCTTGATGAACGCTTCGTAGAGCGGCCGGCCGATCAGCTGGATGCCCTTGTCGTTCAGGTTCTGCGGGTCGGTGCCCGCGAGCTCTCCGGCCTGTTCCTTGATCAGGTCCTGGGCCTGGCCCGGGGTCAGGTTCGCACGGAAGAACTGGTTGATGGTGGCCAGGTTGATGGGCAGGGAGTAGACCTCGCCCTTGTGGACGCCGTAGACCTTGTGCACGTAGTTGGTGAACGTCGTGAAGCGGTTGACGTACTCCCAGACGCGTTCGTTGGAGGTGTGGAAGAGGTGGGCGCCGTACCGGTGGACTTCGATCCCGGTCTGCTCCTCCTTTTCGCTGTAGGCATTGCCGCCGATGTGGTGGCGGCGGTCGATAACGACGACCTTCAAGCCCAGCTCAGTGGCGGCCTGTTCTGCGATTGTCAGGCCGAAAAAGCCCGACCCTACGATGACGAGGTCAGCGGTCACAAAATCTCCTGGTTCGAATGTGGGCAGCGCAACGTTGTGCATTGTCTGCTGCTCTAGACTACCGAGGCTTTTGCCGGAGCCACGAATCGCGGCGCCCGCCACGGTGTGCCGCCGGAGCTGTCCGGTCCCGAGCCGCACCTGGTTTCCCCCGGCGGGTCTTTTCCACATCGGACCCTTTTCCACATGGCCGGATTCGATGGCCTGCCGGCCCGGGGCCCTTCCCTAGCGTGGGTTTAGCGCGCGTCCCAGCGCCTGACCGCAGGAAGGAGGCTCCCGGTGTTGCTGCAGTGCACCCTGGTCCGTGGACCCGTCGCGGCACAGCCGGGGATGCCCGTGGAATTGTCCATCGAACTGCCGGCGGGCTGCCCCGGCGCGGAACTGGAGTCAGCGCTGGCCCGGAAGTACGGCACGGTCCGGCTGACGGTGGCCGGCTCTCCTCTCGATGCCCTGTCCGCCGGCAACGCCCCGCTGGTCAACGGCGCCGTCCTGATCGACGGCGCCGGTGCCGGTCCGGCCTCCGGCGGCGGATCCGTCTCCGGCGCGGCCTTGCTGCTGGCTGTGCTCAGCGGACCAGGCGCCGGGACGGTACTTCCGCTGCGCCGGGGCCGCTACCTCTTGGGCCGCGCCGGCACGGAACTCGTACTTCCCGGTCCCGAACTGTCCCGCGAACACGCCCGGCTGGAGGTTACCGATTCCGCGGTCACCCTGGTCGATCTGGGCAGCGCCAACGGAACCACCGTTGACGGCCGTCCGGTGAAGAGCGGCCGGGTCACGAGCGACTCCGTCATCGGCTGCGGCCAGTCCAGCCTGGGCCTGGTGTTCCGCGGCGGGCGCGCCGGGCGGTGCGGCGAGGGGGCCGGAGGGGCCGGGGCCGGAAGTGCCGAGGCCGGCACTGACACGACGGAAGCACTGCGGATCCCCAATCCGGGCTCCCCGGCCAACCGCGCCGTGCTTCTCCTCACCGCGGTCCTGCCCTTGGCCGTGGGCGCCGCACTGGCCGTCGCCACTGGCATGTGGATGTTCCTGGCATTTTCCGCGGTTTCCGGAGTGGCCGTGCTGGTACCGACGCTGTCCGGCCGAAGACGGCGCCGTGAGCTGAAGGCGGCCGTAGCGACCGCAGCGGACGCAGACCGCGATCGACGACGCCGGGCTGCGCCGTCTGCCGCCGCTCTGGTCACCGACGCCGGGCCGCCGGAGTCCAGCGGTGCAGCGGAGGTTGAACCCGGGCCCGTGTGGCTGCGGCTCGGGCTGGCCCCGGGGAAGGCGAGAATCCGGTTAGACCCGGACGATCCCGGGTTCAGCGCCCCGCCCGTGGGCCCCGTCCCCGTGTGCCTGGACCCCTCGGCCCCGACCGAACTCCGGGGCCCGGCAGACTCCCTCGCGGGGCTGATCCGCTTCCTGGTCATGCAGCTTGCGAGCTACCCCCGGGCAGGCCGAACCCGGGTGCTGCTGCATGGCCCGGCGGCGTCCCTGCCCCTGGCTGCCCGCTTCCTGGCGCGGGTTTCCCTGTCCGCCAGTGATTCAATGACCGCCGCGCACCTTGCCGCCGGCCCCGGCCCCGGCTGTGACCGCGGCGTGCTGATCATTGTCGCGGACACCGGAGGCGCCTCGGCACTCTGCGCTGCGGCAACTCCGAACGGCTGGCAAGTACTCTGCTGTTCCGCTGCTGCGCAGACCGGTGCCGGCCGCCAGTCAGTCGTGCTCGGCGAGCGCCGAGCCTTTCTCTTCTCTGGCACCGCGAAAACCGCCTTTGCCCCCGACCTCGTTCCGGAAGACGTCTTTGACCGCTTCTGCCGGAACCGGAGCCAGCATGAAACCGCCACAGACAGCGAAACTGGGCAGATCCCGGACGATTGCCGCCTGGCCGACTTCCTGCCGCTCTCGGCCGCAGATGTGAAACAGCGTTGGGAATCCGTGGGCCGGTCGCTGATGCGGGGGCTGTCCGTTCCTGTTGGCCGCGCGGCATCCGGGCCGCTCCACGTGGACCTGCAGGCGGACGGCCCCCACCTGCTCGTGGCAGGAACCACGGGCTCCGGAAAATCTGAGTTCCTGAGGACTCTGGTGGCCGGGCTGGCGGCCAGCTACCCGCCGGACCTGGTTAACCTGCTGTTTGTCGATTTCAAGGGCGGCTCCGGGCTAGGGCCGTTGACCGGGCTGCCGCATTGCGTCGGCATGCTGACCGATTTGTCGAGCCACGAAGTGGAGCGCACTCTCGCCTCGCTCCGCGCCGAGGTCCGCCACCGGGAGGAGTTGCTGGCCGCGGGCGGCGTGCCTGACCTCACCGCCTACCAGGCACACGCCCTCGATACCGCCCAGGCGCCAGCACTGCCGGCGCTGCCCCATCTGGTCCTGGTGATCGACGAATTCCGGATGCTGGTGGAGGAGGCGCCCGCCGCGCTAAGGGAGCTCATGCGGATCGCAACCATCGGACGCTCTTTGGGGATCCACCTCGTAATGGCCACGCAGCGGCCGCAGGGGGCGCTGAACGCGGACATCCGAGCCAACGTCACAAGCAGCATCGTCCTGAGGGTCCAGTCGGAGCTCGAGTCTTCCGACGTCATGAACTCGCGGCTCGCCGCCGCCATTCCGCTGGGGAGTCCGGGGCGCGCCTACCTCGTGCGCGGAAGCGGGAGACCCGAGGAATTCCAGACCGCCGCCCTGGCGGCCCCCTCGCCCCCTGCGGGCACCGTCGTGACGGTCACGGAAGCCGCGACCCTGCTGCAGCAGAGACCCGCTGGCCTCCAGCCCCGCACGGATCGGGCCGTTGCTCCCAACCCGCAGCACGACGTTTCTCGCCTGGTGCGCCTGACATCACGGCTGTGGGCGGAGCACGGCGGCGCGCTCCCCCGGCGCCCGATAGCGGAGCCGCTGGCGGGATCGCTACTGCTTCCCCGCCACGCGGCCGGCCCCGCCGCCGCGGGGCCCGCGCGCGGGCTGCTACTGGGGATGCTTGACGTGCCGGAAGAGCAGCGACTTCGTGAGCTCCGCTGGTGTCCGCTCGGCCATGGCCATCTGGCCCTCGTCGGCGGCGCCCGGAGCGGGACGCCGGCCGGGCCGGCAGGTGCCCTGAGTCTCACGGTGGACCGGCTGTTGGACAGCGCGGCCGAATCGCACCTGTATATCCTCGATGCGGATGGCTCCCTCCGCGGTGCAGCCGCCTCGCCCAGAGTCGGCGCGTGGACAGGCGCCCACGAGCTGCGTCGGGCTGTCCGGGTACTCGAACGGCTGGCCGAGGAGATCCGCAACAGGCTGGCCGCTCCCCGAACAGCGGACATCCCGGCGCTGGTTCTTGTACTGAACAACTGGGGGTCGTGGGTATCAGCATTCCGGGCCGGCCCTCTGGCCTGGGCCGAGGACATCGTCCACGACATCATCCGCGACGGCCCCGCGGCGGGCATTGCGGCCGTCGTATCCGGCGAGCGCGAACTCGTGGCCGCGCGGTTCTTCGCTGCGCTTCCCAACCGCATCTTCTTCCCCGCCGGGTCGACAGAGGAAACCCGGCACGGCTGGCCTCGACTGCCGGATATTCCGTCGATCCCCGGCAGGGTGGCCGTCGCCGGTCCCTTCGCCGAAGCCGCCCCGCACGCAGCCCAGCTCTACGGGCCGGCGGATGCAACATCCAGGCCGCGCACCACCGTGCCTCTAAGCGAGCGCCCTACAGCCCGGCCGTTCCGCGTCGAGCCGCTTCCGGCAAGAGTGACCGTCGCCGAGGTCCGGGCCCGGATCGGCCCGGAGTCTCCGCAGCAGGCACCGCCGGCAAAAGGCGTCCGGCTCTGGATCGGGGTGGGCGGGGACGAACTCGAACCGGTCGGTGTTCCGCTGCCACCGGCCAGCGTTCTTGCCGTCCTCGGCGGACCGGCTTCGGGGAAAACGTCCCTTGTCCGGGCGTTGCCGGATCTCAATCCCTTCGCGGACTGGCTGCCGCCCGCGGTGGGAAGCGATCCGGCCCGGCAGTGGTCCGCCGTCCTGGAGCGGGCGCGCACCGGACAGCTCGACCACGCGGCCATCGTGGTGGTTGATGACGCGGATCTCCTGGGCCTGGACGCCAACCTGCGGCTGTCGGAGCTCAACTCCTTGGGCTGGACGGTCGTGCTGACCGCGGGCTACAGTCCCGCGATCCAGCAGCGCGTGCCGCTAACGCTCCAGGCCCGCGGCCAGGGCAGCGGGATCCTGATCGGTCCCCGGAAACTGATGGACGGCGACCTTCTCGGTGTCCGGTTCGAACCGGAGCCCAGCCCGCCGCCCGGCCGCGCCCTTGTCGTGGTGAATGGCCGGACCTCGGCCGTGCAGCTGGCGGTCGCGGAACCGCCGTAGGCCGGACTTGCGTCTGTCCCGCGCGCCTACAGGGCCCGGCTTGAACCGCCCGGCCGGGACGCGAACGCAATGACCCGCTTGTCGAACAGCAGCACGATGGCCAGGGCCGCCGGCAGCAGCATGGCGAGTCCGGCCAGGGGGTAACCGCCGGTGAGGGTCGGGAAGCCGATGGTGAGCATGAACAGCTGGGCCACCAGCGCTCCGGCCCTGGGCCAGCGGTACCCGCGGAAGAGGAAATGGCTCACGGCAAAAAGCCATGCCGAGAACGCCAGCAGCAGACCGAGGGTGAAGACCGCGCCCCAGAAGGACAGGACGGGTGCACCGGTCAGCAGCTGGAATCCGTACCACCCTGCGGCCACCAGCAGCGCCGCGGCCTCCAGGGCTGTGACGACCGATACGACGGTGATTCCGGCAGGTCTGGCGGCGGGAGCCGGCACCGGGCCGCCTGCCTCTGGACCGCCGGGCTGCGGGTCAGCGGGATCTGCGGGGTTCACTGGGGGTCTTGACACACTGGCACCCTACCGGACATAGTCGAACAGAATTGGGGGTTCCGCCAGGCAATGTGACGCATCGCTCACGATTTGGCGGCATTTGTTCGGCAAATACCCCTTGTTTACACAGCGTTAACATGACACGCTTAATCCAGATGACCGAGGGGGCCCACAGGGCCCCTTTCTTATGAAGCCTCTAGTGAATAATTTCACAAGAGGCATTTAACGAATTCCCAGGAATGGAGTTACTGATCAGCATGGATTGGCGTAACCGCGCAGCGTGCCTTGACAAGGACCCGGAGCTGTTCTTCCCCGTCGGAAACACCGGCCCCGCCCTCCTGCAGATCGAGGAAGCAAAAAGCGTCTGCCGGCGCTGCCCCGTTGTGGACACTTGCCTCCAGTGGGCACTCGAATCGGGCCAGGACGCGGGCGTCTGGGGCGGCATGAGCGAAGACGAACGCCGCGCCCTGAAGCGCCGCGCGGCCCGCGCCCGCCGCGCCTCCTGATTTTCAGCCTTCGGGCGACCCAATCAGCAGTGGCCCCGGACCGACTGGTCCGAGGCCACTGCTTGTTTAAACGCCGCGTCGTGGCTGCCTTTAGCGTGTGGCGAGGCTCAAGACCACCTGCACTGCGGTTCCGCCGCCCTCCCGCGGCTTCCATTGGATGCTGCCGCCGAGCTCGCTCGTCACGAGGGTGCGCACAATCTGCAGCCCCAGGCCTTCGGTGTAGGAGCCGGCCGGCAGCCCGACGCCGTCGTCCGCCACCGTCACTGTGAGCAGTTCGTCACCGTCCTCGCTCTCGGAGCGGTCGGCGATCAGCCAGACCGTCCCGGCCCTGCCCTCGAGCCCGTGCTCGACGGCGTTGGTCACGAGTTCGTTGATGACGAGGGCCAGCGGCGTTGCGAAGTCGCTCGGCAGCTCCCCGAATAGCCCGGAACGCTGGGTCTTCACTTGCTGCGAGGGCGAGGCAACCTCGGCTGACAGGCGGAACTGGCGCCCGATCAGCTCATCGAAGTCGACGCTCTGGGTCAGGCCCTGCGACAGCGTTTCGTGGACCAGGGCGATGGTCGCGACCCGCCGCATCGCCTGTTCGAGTCCCTGTTTGGCCTCGTCGCTGACCATCCGGCGCGACTGCATGCGCAGCAGCGCCGCCACGGTCTGCAGGTTGTTCTTGACCCGGTGGTGGATCTCGCGGATGGTGGCGTCCTTCGTGACGAGTTCCATTTCCCGCCGGCGCAGCTCCGAGACATCGCGGCAGAGCACCAGCGCCCCGAAGCGCTGCTGTTCGTCCCGCAGCGGGATGGCCCGGAGCGAAAGGCTGACGCCGCGGGACTCGATCTCGCTGCGCCACGGCATTCGCCCAGTCACCACCAGCGGCAGGGTCTCGTCGACCATGCGGCGGTCCCGCAGCAGCCCTGCCGTGACTTCGGCCAGTGACCGGCCCTCCAGCGATTCGCCGTCGCCGAGCCGACGGAAGGCGGAGACGCCGTTGGGGCTCGCGTACTGCACGATCCCCTCGGCGTCGAGCCGGATTAGGCCGTCGCCGACGCGCGGGGCGCCGCGGCGCGATCCGGTGGGCGAGGCAAAGTCCGGCCAGAGTCCCAGGGTGCCCATCCGCAGCAGGTCGTAGGCGCACTGCCGGTAGGTCAGTTCCAGCCGCGACGGCATCCGGGAGCTGGAGAGGTCCATATGCGAGGTCACGATCGCGAGCGTCCGGCCGTTGCGGACCATCGGCACGGCCTCGACCCGCATTGCCATGTCGCTGCTCCAGTTGGTCTCGTTGGAGCGTTCGATGGTGCGGCTTTCCCAGGCTTTGTCCACAAGCCGTTTCAGGTCCGAACGGATCCCCTCCCCCACGAAGTCGGCGTGGAACACCGTATGCGTGGTGGAGGGGCGCACGTGGGCCAGCGCCACGTAGCCAAGTTCGGGGTGCGGGAACCACAAGGCGAGGTCGGCGAAGGCAAGGTCGGCGACCATCTGCCAGTCCCCCACGAGCAGATGCAGCCACTCGGCATCCCCCGGCCCGAAATCAGCATGCTCCCTGATAGGGTCCGTAAAGATTGCCACAGCACCTCCATTTGCGACGCGGGGCCGGCAGACCCTAGCGTCGGACGATTGACCTCAAGAGCCTCAATGCTACCGAGAGCGAGGCCATGTCATCGGCCTCGAGGGCGTTCACCTCGTCGAACATGCTCTTCGCCCGCCCAAGCTGCTCCACATTCTGGCTTTCCCAGGCCACCAGCCGCTCTTCCGCCGGCATATCCGCCGACGTCGCCTCCAGGACCGCCGTCGTCATATCCGAGACGGTCGAGTAGAGGTCGTCGCGGAGGGCCGCACGGGCCAGGGCCTGCCAGCGGTCCTTCCTCGGCAGCTTGGTGATGCGCTCGAGCAGCGAATCGGCGTGGAACCGGTTGAAGACCGTGTAGTAGACGTGCGCGATGTTCTCCACCGGCTCCGGGCTGACGTGCACAATCTTGGCGATGTCCAGCAGCACGAAGCTTTCGAACAGCTCCGCCCAGCGGTGCGCCAGATCCTCGGGAAGCTCCCAGCTGCGGGCCTTTTCGAGCCACTGCGACACCCGCTCGCGGTCATCGCCGCGCAGGTAGTCCAGCAGCCGGGCCCGCATCGGATCCATCAGCGGCTTGAACTCCGCCACAATCTCCGCGATCGGCCGCGCGGCGTTGCCCTGGCTCAGCACCCAGCGGACGGCACGGTCCAGGAGCCGGCGGATGTCCAGGTGGACGGTGCTCCAGTGCTCGGTCGGGAACGACGCCGGCAGCTCGTTGAGTTCGGCCACCATGATGTCCAGCTCGTAGACCTCGCGGAGTGCGACGAACGCCTTGGCGATGGCCGACTGGGTGGCTGAGGTCTCCTCCATGGCGCGGAACGCGAACGTGATGCCGCCCAGGTTGATCATGTCGTTCGCGACGACGGTCGCGATGATTTCCCGGCGCAGCGGGTGGGTATCGAGTTCGGCGTCGAACCGTTCCCGCAGCTGCTTCGGGAAGTAGGCGCGGAGCGTCTCGCGGAACCACGGGTCTTGCGCGAGGTCGCTGTCGCGCAGCGCCGTCGCGAGTTCGATCTTGGCGTAGGCGGCCAGCACGGAGAGTTCCGGGGAGGTCAGTCCCTGGCCCTGTTCGAGCCGCTCACGCAGCGTCTCGGTGGTCGGCAGCGCTTCGAGTTCACGCTTGAGGTCGGCCGATTTCTCCAGCCAGTCCATCAGCCGCTCGTAGCTGGGGCTCCACTCGGCGACCCGCATGCGGTCGTTGAGCAGCAGGATGTTCTGGTCGATGTTGTCCTCGAGCACCAGGCGGCCGACTTCGTCGGTCATCGAGGCGAGGAACTCCGCACGTTCGGCCGGATCCAGCTTGCCGGCGGCCACCATACGGTCCACGAAGATCTTGATATTGACCTCGTGGTCCGAGCAGTCCACGCCGGCCGAGTTGTCGATGGCGTCCGTGTTGAGGATGACGCCCTGCAGTGCGGCCTCGATCCGGCCGCGCTGGGTCATGCCCAGGTTGCCGCCTTCACCGACCACCTTCACCCGCAGTTCGCGGCCATCGACGCGGATGGCGTCATTGGCCTTGTCGCCGACCTCGGCGTTGGTCTCGGTGCTCGCCTTGACGTAGGTCCCGATGCCGCCGTTGTAGAGCAGGTCGGCCGGGGCCAGCAGGATCGCCCGGAGCAGTTCCGGCGGGCTGAGCCGGGTGGTGCCTTCCGGCAGCCCCAGCGCGGCCCGGACCTGCTCGGAGACGGGAATCGACTTAGCCTGGCGGGCGAACACGCCGCCGCCTTCGCTGATCAGGGACTTGTCATAGTCGTCCCAGGAGGAGCGGGGCAACTCGAAGAGCCGCTGCCGCTCCGTAAAGGAGGCTGCCTCGTCCGGGTTCGGGTCCAGGAAGATGTGCCGGTGGTCGAACGCGGCGAGCAGCCGGATGTGCCGCGAGAGCAACATGCCGTTGCCGAAAACGTCGCCGGACATGTCGCCGACGCCGACGACCGTGAACGGCTCTGCCTGCGTGTCCAGGTCCAGCTCGCTGAAGTGCCGCTTGACCGATTCCCAGGCGCCGCGGGCGGTGATGCCCATGGCCTTGTGGTCGTAGCCGACGGAGCCGCCGGAAGCGAAGGCGTCGCCGAGCCAGAAGCCGTATTCGGCGGAAAGGCTGTTGGCGATGTCGGAGAACGAGGCGGTGCCCTTGTCGGCCGCGACCACGAGGTAGGAATCGTCGCCGTCGTGCCGCACGACGTCGGCCGGGGGCACCAGCCTCTCGCCCTCCGGGGTGGTGACCAGGTTGTCGGTCAGGTCCAGCAGCCCGCGGATGAAGGTCTTGTAGCTTTCGATGCCCTCGGCCATCCAGGCGCTGCGGTCCGCCGCGGGGTCCGGAAGCTGCTTGGCGTAGAAGCCGCCCTTCGCGCCGGTCGGAACGATCACGGCGTTCTTGACGGTTTGTGCCTTCACCAGGCCCAGGATTTCGGTGCGGAAGTCTTCCCGGCGGTCCGACCAGCGGAGTCCGCCGCGCGCCACCTTGCCGAAGCGCAGGTGCACGCCTTCGACCCGGGGCGAGTAGACCCAGATCTCGAACATCGGCCGCGGGAACGGCAGGCCGTCAATGCCGGAGGGGTCCAGCTTGAAGCTGACGTGCGTCTTGTTCTGGTAGAAGTTGGTCCGGAGCGTGGCCTGGATCAGGTTCTTGAAGGTGCGCAGCACCCGGTCGGCGTCGAGCGTGGCCACCTGCTCGATGGCCGTGTCGAGCCCGGCGCGGACCTGGTCCTGGCGCTGTTCGCGTTCGCCGTCGGGCAGCGCGGGGTCGAAGCGCGCGGCGAAGAGCGCGTTCAGGCCCCGGGCCACGTCCGGGTTGGCCAGCAGCGTGTCGGCCATGAATTCGAAGGAGTTGGTGTTGCCCATCTGCCGCATGTACTTGGCGTAGGCGCGCAGCACGATGACCTGGCGCCAGTGCATGCCTTCGCGCAGCACCAGGCGGTCGAAACTGTCCGATTCCACCACGCCGGACACTGCCGCGCCGAAGGACTCGCCCAGCAAGGCTCCGGTGCGCTCCGGGTCCACCCCGGCCGGGTATTTCAGGCCAAGGTCGTAGAGGAAGAAGTCGCGGTGGTCGGCCGTTTCGATCTCAAAGGGGCGTTCGTCCAGGACCTCAAGGCCGAGGTTGTGAAAGTAAGGCAGGATCTGGCTCAGGCTCTTGGGCTCGAGCATGTACAGCTTGACGCGGGCGTCCTCCTCGAGGGTGGCGCCGGCACCGTGCGGAAGGTACACGTGCACGCCCGGCCGCTCCCCGCCCGGCTCGCCGGTGCGCTCGGCGGCGCCGTACTTCTCGAAGCGGGCGATGTCCTCGAGCGCGTCCTCGACTTCGTAGTCGACGCGGTAGCTGGCCGGGAACGCCTCGGCCCAGACGGCGGCGAGTTCCTTGGCTCCGTTCTCGCCGTCGGCGCCGGCCCTGGCGCGCAGGACCTCGGTGATGCCTTCGCTCCAGGACCGGGCGGCGCGGACCAGGCGCTTTTCCAGTTCGTCGCTGTTGACGTGGCTGACGTCCGCATCCTTGGGCAGCCGGATCCGGAAGAACAACCGGGCCAGGGCGGATTCGGTCATCCGCGCCTCATAGTCGATCGACACGGCGTCGAACGTCTCCCGCAGTTCCTTCTCGATGCGCAGCCGGACGTTGGTGGTGTACCGGTCCCGGGGCAGGTAGACGAGGGCAGACATGAACCGGCCGTAGATGTCCGGGCGCAGGAACAGCCGGGTCCGGCGGCGTTCCTGCAGGCGCTGGATGCCGGTGGTGATGGCGGCGAGGTCCGGGATTTCGATCTGGAAGAGCTCATCGCGCGGATAGGTCTCAAGGATGCCGAGCAGGTCCTTGCCCGAGTGGGAGTCCGGCGGGAAGCCGGCGTCGCGCAGCACGGCGTCGACCTTTTCACGGACGACCGGGATATCCCGGACGGAACCGGCGTAGGCGGTCGTGGCGAACAGGCCGATGAAACGCCGTTCGCCGTTGACGTTGCCGGCGGCGTCAAAGCTCTTCACGCCGATGTAATCGAGGTACGCCGAGCGGTGAACGGTGGAGCGGGAGTTGGCCTTGGTGATTACCAGTGCCCTCTTCTCGCGCGCCTTCTTCCGGCCGGTTTCGGTCAGGTGCTGGATCTGGTGGCGGGTGTCGGCGCCGTTGCGCAACAGGCCGAGCCCGCTGTCCTCCCGCAGTTCCAGCACATCCTCGCCGGATTCATTCTTCAGGTCGTATTCGCGGTAGCCGAGGAAGGTGAAGTTGCCGTCGTCCAGCCAACGGAGCAGTTCCTGGGCCTGGCGCAGTTCGGCGATCTGCGCAGCCTGCGCCACCTTGTCGAGGTCATCGGAAATCTCGTGCGCCTTGTTGCGCATCTTCGGCCAGTCTTCGACCGCCGCACGGACGTCGCCGAGCACCCGGGAGAGGCCCTCGATCAGCTGCTCCCGCTTGGCGTCGTCGACCCGTTCGATTTCGACGGCGATCCAGGACTCCATGTGCGAGGCGTTGTCCCCCTGGGCGATCAGGTGGGACAGGTTGGGCATCGCCGCTGTGTCGCCGCTGGAGATGCCCAGGTGCGAGGGGACCCGGGCCACCTTGACCAGCCGGCCGGTCTCGCGGTTGCGGGTGACGACGAAAAGCGGGTGGATTACGAGGTGGATTGGGGACTTCTGCCGGACCAGCTCGGTGTTGACGGAGTCCACGAGGAATGGCATGTCGTCGGTGACGATGTAGACGACGCTGGACTCAGCCTCGTCGGAGATCGAAATGTTCGCCACGCCGGGCTGCCGGGTGGCGGCCACCTGCAGGTGCGTTTGTGACCGTGCGGTCAGGACGTCATCGCCGTAGGCGCGGGCATCCTCCTCGGCGAGATGTTCGTAGTAGTCCCCGAAGTACCCTTCGCTGGCACCGATCGAAACGGGTTGATCCTCCACGCTGGACCCAGACGACATCGACAAACGCCTCCATCAAAAAGTTCACGGCCGCACCGTTGCAGCCCTCATGGCGAGCCTAGTCTTTTAGCCGGGGCTTTGCTGTGGAAGAAAGGACAGAGGATTTACGATTTTGCTGGGCAGGTGCACAAACCAAGCTCCGGATGGCCCGGCGGAGGGTGGAATCCGGCGCGCTCTCGAGCAGCAACGAGCCAGCCAGCAGGGCGGCGTCACAGGCCGCCGGATCCGCCGGGAGGAAGGCTTCCAGCGGTACGGTCGGGCCGTAGCGCGCCCAAGCCTCACGAAGCTGGCGTTCCGGGGAACGGCCGACGGCGGAGGCGCGCACCTTGTTCAGGACCACGCGGGGACGCGCCTGCGGGACGGCGGCGTCCAGCTCGGCCAGTCCGCGCACCAGCCGTGGCACTCCGACCGGGTCGGCGGCGCCGATGGCATAGACGGTGTCGGCCATTTCGAGGCTTCGCAGGGTGGCCGCGTTCCGGCGCGGCGCCATCGAGTCAAAGCTGAGTTCCTCGTCCGCCTCCAGGCAGAAGCCGGCGTCGATCACCGTGACCTCGGCGATCTCCCGGGCCCGCTCGTAGACCAGCGCGAGTGCCGCCGCCCGAAGTTCGGTCCAGCGGTCGGCCCGGGTAATGCCGGTCAGCACCCGGAACGTTCCGGCGCGGGTGGATACCGGGACGGCGATCCGGCGCAACGCTTCGCCGTCGAGCTGGCCCTGGTCGGCCAGCCGGCAGGCCTGCGCAAGTCCGGCCGCCTCGTCCAGCAGCCCCAACACCGCCGCGACGCTGGCGCCATAGCTGTCGGCGTCGACCAGCAGGACGGACTTTCCCTCCGCTGCCAGTTCGCCGGCCATATTGGCGGCCATCAGGGTCCGTCCGGGCGATCCGGCGGGACCCCAGACGGCGATAATTCTCCCCGTTCCCGTTGCAGTTCCCGCTTCCCCGGCGCCGGGCCCGGGCCCGGGGCCAGCCCGCTCCGCCCCGGCCCCGCCGTCCAGAGTGCGGTCCGGGCCCGCCGGCGTGTGAAGGGCCGCGGAAGGGTCGGCCAAGCCGCTTGCCGGCGGACCGGGCCGCGCGCCGGCAAGTTCCGCCACCGCGCCCGCGATCAGGGCGGCGAGCGCGGCTGCTTCCACTCCGGAAACCTCCGGGGTAACGCCGATCCCCCGAAGCCTGGCCGATTCCTCCGGGCTGTCGGTCAGCGCCACCACGGCGACTCCCACGGCGGACAGGCGGTCGACCAGCGAGGCGGTAAGCTCGCCGGTCCCCTCGGCGACGACGGCGGCCCGCGCCAGGCCGGTCTGGCAGGCGGCCAGCAGTTCGGCGAGCTCACTGCAGCGCCGGACGACGGACACCGGGCCATGGAGCCGCTCCAGCCCGCCGACCAGGTCGTCCCGGGTCCGGCCCACCGTCACCACCGGAATGCCCATCAGGGCGCGCCTCCAGGATTCCAGACCACGGAGATCTTTGCCTTGTTGGCCTGTGCCCCCAGCAGTTTGGGCATCTGCCCGTCCGACACGAGGACCATCACCACAGTGGACCGCTGTGAGCCCAGGGCGGTGCTTCCCGGGGTGAGCTGCGCAATCTCGGCCCCCGGCAGCAGCAGCGTCGGCTCGCTGAAACCGTTGCGGGTATCCGGCAGCGCCACCCAGACATCCACGCGGGAGCCCGCCACCGCCTGCGGCGGCAGCGCCTCTTCAACGGAGATGGCGACCGGCTTGCGGTCCAGGGCGTCCAGCCTGCCGAAGCTTTCGCGCGGCAGGAGCTGGTCCTTGCCGATGCGCTGGAGGGCGACCAGGCCGCCGTCCATGCCGGACTCCGGAGTGAGGTACTGCGGCTCGACGTCGCCCAGCCGGACCTTGACGCGGTGCAGCTTGTCCGGAGAGACCTTCTCCCCGACCGCAATCGGCTCGCTGGCGGCGTAGGCCTCGGTGGTCTGGTCCGCTGCCGCCACGAGTGACACAACGCCGACTACGGAGGCCAGCACCAGCAGGATGCCCACGAGGAGCCGCGGGTCCTTCCACGAGGGCCGCTTTAACCGGGCGCCGCCGGCTACCGTGCTCACACTCATGCGTCCTGCTCCCCCTGTAGTCGCAGCCCGGGCCGCGGGCTCCGGACACCCCTATTCTCACGAATTGGCGGCCCTGCGGGAAGACACCTAAGCAAACAGCAGCAAATTGTGGATAACGCCCCCAAACGCCAGCACCGGTGGCAAAATGGTGCCATGCCCCGATTCCTGACGCTCGCAGATGTTGCCGAGCAGCTCCAGATCAACTCCCCCGCCGCCTACGCGCTGGTTCGCAGCGGCCAGCTCAAGGCCATCCAGGTGGGCGGACGGGGCCAGTGGCGGGTCGAAGAAACCATGCTCGAGCAGTACATCCAGGAGCGCTACGCGGAGGCAAGCCGCATGATCGAGGAGGCCAAGGCCAAGGGCCACTGAGCCGCCCCTAGCTGTCGGCGCCCCGGACCGACCTGATCCCTGCGAGGGCGCCAAAGGGAACCGTGGCCACGCCGCTGACATTCGCAGGCCGACGCTCCTCCCCGACAGGGGTGAGCGCGAGGTCAAGGAAGTCGCGGCCGACCCTGTCGATGACGCCGTGCAGGACGGACTCGCCTGCCGCCCCTCGAGACACGACCACGGCGAGGTTGGCGCGGTCCCGTGCCAGTCCCCGCAGGGCACTGGCCAGCCCGAGCCGGTGCCGGGCACCGTTGCCTGCGACCACCGCCAGCCGGGAGAGGCCGGCGTAGCGCACCGCCGACGCGTAGGGAATCAGGACCTGGTGCCGCTCCTCGTCGAGCACCAGCCACTGGCTGCCCACGTGGCTGAGCGTGCCCTCGTACAAAGTTCCGGAGCCAAGGTGGACGCCGATCCGCAGGCCCAGCGAGCCCCGCAACCGGTCCGCCAGCTCGACGGCGGCCGCATCCACCCGCGCCCGCTCACCAATTTCGGCGTCCAGGTCCAGGCGTTCGCCGGCAGCCAGTTGCGCCTCCAAGTCTGCAAACAGGGCGTCCCAACGCATGGCGCCAGCGTAGGCGCACCCCCAACGGCGGTCAATCCACATTCTTTGCGCACCCTATAGACAAACAGCTTCTTTAGGCATCAAACTCACTCCAAGAGCATCAAATCACATCAAACAGCTACAGAAGCCCTCCCGGACGCATTCAGCGAACCGGCCAAGCGGGCAGGACAGCGGCTCGGCCCGCAGAGGAGGCGGTTGTGGACCCAAGAAATTTTTCCGGCGCGGGCCGCCGGCGCGGGCTGGGCGYGGACGCGGCCATGGCCCTCGTCATCCTCCTGCTTGGGGCCTTCCTCGCCGGCTCGGGAGCCCGGCTCGCCCAGCGCCTGCATTCATCGGCGGCGAGGCGTCAATCCCCCTCCTTCGAGGACCAGATCGGGGTTGCCGCCAACACCGCCGGGCTGATCGTCGTCGTCTGGTGGGCGTTGTCCTTCCTGATCGCCTTCGTGGCGGCGCTCCTCGAACGCGAGGGCAGCCGCCGTTCCGCCGAAGCGGCGGGGAAGTTCAGTCCCGCCTTCATGCGCCGGCTGGCGCTGGCCGCCCTCGGGCTCCAACTCGCCACCGCCCCGCTGGCCCACGCAAACCCTGCCCCGGCCGGCCCGGAGACGACCGCCCCTCCCGCCGTTTCCGCCGCATGGATCCCCAGCGGGGCCGAGCTGGCCGCTTTCGCGTCCGGATCCGCCGCTCCCCCTCCGGCCCGTTCTCCTGCGCCGGAGCCTGAGCCTCCTGTCCCCTCCGCTATGCCCCGGAGCCTCGGCCTGGATCCTCACTGGATGCCGGCGCCGCCGCCGGTGGATCCCCGGTCCTTGGCGCCCTCCCCGCGGCGCGCCCCGGAGCCGGCGGGCACGGCGGCGGTCACCGTCCGGGCCGGAGACTCGTTGTGGAGCATCTGCGCGGCGGACCTCGGACCGCTGGCGTCCGACGTCGACATCGCCCTGGCGTGGCCGCGGCTCTACCAGGCCAACCGCGATGTCATCGGCAGCGACCCCGGGCTGCTGCTTCCCGGTCAGGTCCTTCGGATGCCGCCCGCACGCTAAACCAAGCCAATCCGCAATCCCTCCACGACAGCAAAGGAAGTCCCATGAGTCCCATGACCGGTAACCGCGCAGGCACCGCTGTCCCCCTCCCGGTGGCGCCGCCGGGTCCCCGCCCCGTCCCGCTGCATGCTCCCCGCCCGCCTGTGCCAGCCGGTACGGCACCGGTCCTGCGGCTGGTGGACCAGGACCGGGAGGTGTGTGCGATTTGCCGCTCGACCGTGCAGGCCGCCATCGAGGTCCTTGCCGGTACCCGCCCCGCACAGCAGCTGGCCCGCCGGCTCGACGAGCGCTGCCTGGCGGCGCTGCAGCACCGGGCCGCGCTGACCCGCCGCGTGGCTTCGGGCACCTCGCCGACGGCGGGCCGGCTGCACCGGAATCCGTCCGTCCGCTCGGTCCGAGCCTGCCGGGTGTCCGAGGACGTCTATGAGGCCAGCGCCGTCGTGTCCGACGAACTGCGCGTCCGCGCCGTCGCCCTGCGGTTGGAGCGCAGCAGGCTGGTCTGGCGGGTCACCGTTCTGGAGATCGGCTGAGGATCCGCGCCAGGACCCAGGGAAAGGAGGTCAACTTAAATGAAGCAGGGCCGGAACTGTCGTTCCGGCCCTGCTTGTGCGCTCTAGTCCTTGCGGCTGAGGCCTAGCGGCGCTTCTTCTTGCTGGCGCGCCGCGGCGACTCCTGGGCCGCGGCCTTCGCCGGGTTGCCGGAACGGCCGGAGGACTTCGCCTCGACCCGGGTCTGGGCCGCGCCGTCCTCGCCCGGCGCCGTGTACTGCAACTGGGCCGGCTTCTCCGGCGCTTCCAGGCCGGCAGCGTGGATCTGCGGCTCGTGGTGCTCCGTGTGCTGGCCCGCGGCGTCGGCCACCACGACGTCCTCCGCCGGGGTCACCTCGACCTCCAGGTTGAACAGGAAGCCGACGCTCTCCTCGCGGATGGCCTCCATCATTGCCTGGAACATGATGAAGCCCTCGCGCTGGTACTCGACCAGCGGATCGCGCTGGGCCATCGCCCGCAGGCCGATGCCTTCCTTGAGGTAATCCATCTCGTACAGGTGTTCCTGCCACTTGCGGCCGATCACGGAGAGCACCACGCGGCGCTCCAGCTCACGCATGCTTTCCGAACCGATCAGCTCTTCGCGGGCCTGGTAAACCAGACGCGCATCGGAGAGGATCTCTTCCTTCAGGAACTCCACCGTAATCCGCGACTTGCCGCCGGCCTCGTCAATCACGTCCCGCGGCGAGAAGCTGACCGGGTACAGGGTCTTCAGGTTGGACCAGAGCAGGTTGAAGTCCCAGTCGTCGCCGGTACCTTCGGCGGTTGCTTCATCGATGAACGCGGTGATCGTGTCCTCGAGGAAGTACTGGACCTTTTCGTGCAGGTCATCGCCTTCCAGGATGCGACGGCGGTCGCCGTAGATTGCCTCGCGCTGGCGGTTCAGGACGTCGTCGTACTTCAGGACGTTCTTGCGCTGTTCGGCGTTGCGGCCTTCCACCTGGCCCTGGGCCGAGGCGATGGCACGCGAGACGAGCTTCGATTCGAGGGCAACGTCGTCCGGCACCGAGCTGTTCATCAGTCGTTCGGCCGCGCCGGAGTTGAACAGCCGCATCAGGTCATCGGTCAGCGACAGGTAGAACCGGGACTCGCCGGGGTCGCCCTGGCGCCCGGACCGGCCGCGCAGCTGGTTGTCGATCCGGCGGGACTCGTGCCGCTCGGTGCCGAGCACGTAGAGTCCGCCGAGGTTGAGGACTTCCTCGTGCTCGTCCTTGACCGACTGCTTGGCGGCCTCGAACGCGGCGGGCCAGGCGGCCTCGTATTCCTCGGAGTTCTCTTCCGGATCGAGCCCGCGCTGGGCGAGTTCGGCGACGGCGGTGAACTCGGCGTTGCCGCCGAGCATGATGTCGGTACCACGTCCGGCCATGTTGGTCGCGACCGTCACGGCGCCCTTGCGGCCGGCCTGCGCCACGATGGACGCTTCCCGGGCGTGGTTCTTGGCGTTCAGGACCTCATGGCGGATGCCTTCCTTGGCCAGCAGCCGGGAGAGGTATTCGCTCTTTTCGACGCTGGTCGTGCCGACCAGGACCGGCTGGCCCTTTTCGTGCCGCTCGGCGATGTCCTTGACCACGGCGTCGAACTTCACGGTCTCGTTCTTGTAGACGAGGTCCGGCTGGTCGATGCGCTGCATGTCCCGGTTGGTGGGGATCGCGACAACGCCGAGCTTGTAGGTGCTCATGAACTCGGCGGCTTCGGTTTCGGCTGTACCCGTCATGCCCGCGAGCTTGTCGTACATGCGGAAGTAGTTCTGCAGCGTGACCGTTGCGAGGGTCTGGTTTTCGGCCTTGATCTCGACGCCTTCTTTGGCTTCGATCGCCTGGTGCATGCCCTCGTTGTAGCGCCGGCCGGCGAGGATGCGGCCGGTGTGCTCGTCCACGATCAGCACTTCGCCGTCGAGGATGACGTAGTCCTTGTCCCGCTTGAACAGTTCCTTCGCCTTGATGGCGTTGTTCAGGAAACCGATCAGCGGGGTGTTCGCGGACTCGTAGAGGTTGTGGATGCCGAGGTAATCCTCGACCTTCTCGATACCGGCCTCGAGGACGCCGACGGTGCGCTTCTTCTCATCGACCTCGTAGTCGGTCTCGGGCTGGAGGCGCAGTACCACCTTGGCGAACTCGCTGTACCAGCGATTGGTGTCGCCCTGGGCCGGTCCGGAAATGATGAGCGGGGTGCGGGCCTCATCGATGAGGATGGAGTCCACTTCGTCGACGATGGCGAAGTTGTGGCCGCGCTGGACCAGTTCGGACTTGTCCCACGCCATGTTGTCGCGCAGGTAGTCGAAGCCGAATTCGTTGTTGGTGCCGTAGGTGATGTCCGAGGCGTACTGCTCGCGGCGGACGGCGGGGTCCTGGTTGGAGAGGATGCAGCCGCTGCTCAGGCCGAGGAAGCGGTACACGCGGCCCATCAGGTCCGACTGGTACTCGGCGAGGTAGTCGTTGACGGTGATGACGTGGACACCCTTGCCGGTGAGGGCATTGAGGTAGGCCGGAGCGGTGGCCACCAGGGTCTTGCCTTCACCGGTCTTCATTTCGGCGATGTTGCCCAGGTGCAGGGCGGCGCCGCCCATCAGCTGGACGTCGAAGTGGCGCATCCCCAGGGTCCGCGAGGATGCCTCGCGGACGGCGGCGAAGGCCTCCGGCAGCAGGTCGTCGAGCTTCTCCCCGTCGCCGTGGCGGGCGCGGAGACGGTCGGTCTCTTCGCGCAGTTCGGCGTCGGTGAAGGTCTTGAAGGAGCTTTCCAGGGCGTTAATGGAATCGGCATAGTTCCGCAGTTGCCGCAGGGTCTTTTTGTCACCCGTGCGGAGAAGTTTTTCGATTAGTGATGCCACGTGAAATTGCTCCCAGTCTCAAGCTGCCGAATTCCGGCGTGTTTAGTCTACGGGAGAGACGCAGGGCGGGACGCGCCTGTTCCCTCAGAGCGGATGCAGGCCTGCCACGGCCTGCCCGAGCGCCGGCGCCAGGTCCCCCACGGGGGCGACAACGACCCGGTCCAGCTCCAACCACTCTGCCATGAGCTGCAGTTCCTCGGCGAGTTCGACGGCGGTGTCGGCCGGCGCGCCGGGCTCGGCGTGGCTGGCCCGGGCGAGCAGGCTGCCGGTCGCCCGGTCCGCCTTCAGGTCCACGCGGGCCACGATTCCGTCGCGCAGCAGGAAGGGCAGCACGTAGTAGCCGTAGCGGCGTTTGGCCTCGGGGGTGTAGATCTCGATCCGGTAATGGAAGCCGAACAGTTCCTCCAGCCTGCGGCGTTCAAAGACCAACGAATCGAAGGGGCTCAGCAACGCGCGGCCGTTGGCGGCGCGGGGCAACCCGGCGTCGGCGTGCCGGTACAGCGGCCTGTTCCACCCGGCCACCGTCACGGGCTCCAGCCGCCCGGCGTCCACGAGGTGTTCCACCGCAACGCCGGCGGCGCGCAACGGGGTCCTGAAATAGTCCGCGAAGCACCGCACGGTGCCGATCCCGTGCGCCTGGGCTGCGGCGTCGATCAGCCGGATCATGGCGGCCGCGGCATCCGGCTCCCGGCCCGCGGCGGGTGGTGCCGGCGCGGCCGGGACGCTGCCGGCCAGGACCCTCGAGGTCAGCGTATAGCGGCGTTCGAAGGACTCGGTCCGGGACGCGGCCGAGACCAGGCCCTCCTCAAAGAGGTGCTCGAGGACCCGTTTGACCGCGTTCCAGTTCCACCCCCAGTTGTCCTTGGGCCGGTCCTCGACGTGGCCCAGCCTGGCCGTGAGTTCGGCGGCGGTCAGCGGCCGGCCCGCGGCCAGCGCCTCCAGTACCCGCCCTGCCACCTCGCTGCGCAGCTCCGGATCCATGGCATGCGCGCCGATCCATTTTCGGTTCTGCCACAGCACGAGATCCTGGAAATGCTCGGGCCGGATGAAACTGGCCTCGTGGGCCCAGTACTCCATCATCCGTCGCGGGTGTGTCCCCGCCATGCGGTGCAGGATGGTGCGGTCGTAGTTCCCGAGCCGGGAGAAGAACGGCAGGTAGTGGCTCCGCGAGAGCACGTTGACGGAATCAATCTGGACCAGGTGGAGACGGGCAAAGGTACGGCCCACCGCCCGTGCGCTCACGGGTGCGGCGGGCCGGACCTTGTCCAATCCCTGGGCTGCCAATGCGATCCGCCGTGCCTGCTTGAGGCTCAGCGATGCGTGCACATCAGTCCCTTCGTCGGATGGTCACCAGCTCAGGCGCTGGCGGGCTCATCCTCTGAACGATAAGCGATGATCTTTTCTTCCAGCGGAGCCTCGCCCGGTTCGCAGGTCTGGTCCAGGCTGATCACGCCGTAGGTCCAGCCTTCACGGCGGTAGACGACCGACGGGGCTTTCGTCTCCTTGTCCACAAACAGGTAGAAGTCGTGGCCTACGAGTTCCATGTTGTCGACGGCGTCGTCGAGCGACAGGGACGCCGCGGGGAAGACCTTGCGGCGGATCAGCACGGGCGAGTCGCCGGCAGGAATATCGTTTTCCACCTCGTACGGCGACTTCTCGGCGGACCGGGGCTGCGGCGGATGGCTCGCTTCCTCGTAGATGGGCTCGCTGGTGCTGGCAGGTTCCAGGGTTGCCGTCGCCTCGGTGACGGACTTCGGAGTGTGCCGGCCGTGGTGGACCTTCTTGCGGTCCTTGGCACGGCGCAACCGTTCAAGAAGCTTGTTGTAGGCCAGGTCGAACGCGGCAAATTTGTCTGCGGCGCTGGCTTCGGCACGGATCACGGGCCCTCGGCCCAGGACGGTCAGCTCGACAGTGAGCAGTTCTGCGGTCTGCCGGGCCTTGGTCTCCTTGGTAACCTTGGCGTCCACCCTCTGGACCTTGTCCCCCAGTGATGCGATCTTCGAGATCTTTTCGTCGGCGTATTCGCGGAACCGGTCCGAGACCGTCAGATTACGACCGCTGATCATGAACTCCATGGTGCCCTCCAAATGACTTCGGTGACACGACGGCGGCACTTCCCGGGGCTGATCTGACTGACAGTCGAGCCCCTTTCCGAGCCGCTATCGACAGGTACATCTGTTCTTGGTACCCATGTTCGACGTTAGTTCATGGACCCCTGTTATTCATCTTTTTTTGGTTTATTTTTTTCCTCACCGCCGGGGTTCCCCGCCAGCCCGGGGATTGCCGCGGCAAAGTTGTACCGGGCGGGCGGGCGTGTCGCCGCGAGCACCACTGCGCCGCGGACCAGCCCTCCCGCGGCGTGCAGCGCGCGGGCCGCTTCCGCCAGCGTGGCGCCGGTGGTCAGCACGTCGTCCACGACGATGCAGGGCCGACCGTTCAGCTCCGGCCGGCGGAGTCCGCCCTTGATCCGCATCGAACCGCGTACCCGCCGGGTCCGGGCCGCGCGGCCCAATCCCTTCTGCCCGCCGGGCGAGCCGGCCGCCAGCCCGGGTCGGCCCCGGGGACCGTTTAGGGTGGGCCGCGCCTGGCGCAGCACGTCGGCGACGTCGGCTCCGGCCAGGGCGGGGATACGCCGGGCCCGCGCGAGCAGGAGGTGGACCGGGCTGAAGCCCCGGCGTCGAAACGCGGCACCGCTGGTAGGCACAGGCACCAGCAGGATTCCTTCCGCCCGGCCGGCCGCGGCGCCGATGGCTTTGACGAGGGCCTTGGCCAGTTCCTCGGCCAGCTGACGCTGGCCGTGCCTCTTGAAGGACAGCAGGGACTGGGCCAGCTCGCCCCGGTAGACCCCGGCTGCCACGACCGGCAGCAGGACCGAGCCGTCCATGTCCACGAGGGCAGGGGCCCGCCCTTCCGCCCGGAACGGCCGCCGCGTCAGCTGGCGGACACGATGCGCGCAGCCGGCGCACAACGTCCGGTCCTCCGCGCCGCAGCAGACGCATTCCACCGGCGCTGCCAGCGCCAGTAACTCCGCGGCAGCTGTGGCGGCACGGTCCGCGATGCGCTCCGTCCAGCGTCGGTAGCCACCACGGTGTTTCGCTGCCGGGGGTACCGGGGCAAGGTCCGGGTCGACAGCGCGGATTCTGGTGCTGTTTCGGGTGCTGTAGCGGGTGCGGTCTCTGGCGCGGCGCCGGCGTTTGTTCACCCTTCAAGGCTGGGCGCCGCCGGTCCGCCGCGGAAGCCCTCCCGGCTGCTATGTGGACATCTGTCCGGGCGCCGCCCGGCCCCTCCCGGTCAGCCCGGCCCCTCCCGGTCAGCCCGGGTAGGAGGGGTCGATGGCGCCCTTGACCTGCGGCGACCAGCCGTTACCGAGCCGCTGGAAGATGCCCTCCGTGGATTGGCCGTAGATCTCCGTCGGTCCGTTGCCGGCGCTGAGCGCGGTTAGCCCCGGCCAAGGTGCCAGCAGCTGCGGCGCCCCGGAGGTAAGGGACAGCAGCTCGGGCGTGACGTTGTCGTTCGCCGAGCTCTTCATCACGGCGACGGTCGTGTCGTTGACCCAGACGCCCCGGTCGGGGGCACGGGCTGACAGGAGTGTGATCGGCGCGGTGAGGTCCCTCGGGGTGCCGTCGCCGTTACGGATGACTCCGGTGATCTGGACGCTGGTTTTGCCGTTCAACTCCGAGATGACGAGTGCACGGGTTCCTTCGCGCGAGACCCTGAACTCCTTGATCCTCCGTCCGGCGAGCCAGGGCGGGGTCATGGTCACGGCAGGCACGTTCGCTCCCGGCGCGGTCCCGGCAGGATGGTAGGCGAGAACCTCGGTGGCCCCGTTGCTGCCGGGCCCGGCGGTCCAGACCCAGTCGTAGCGGTCGAAGGACGGCCGCGACAGGCCTGCCCGCGTGGTGAGGGCGCGCGCCGGCTGGCCCGGCAGGATTAGATACAGCGTGGTGCGGCCGGCGTTGAGGAACGCCGCTGCCTGGGACACCGGCGATTCGGCGGGCACACGCGGCGCCAGCGCCCGGACGGACTGGATGTCCGGCAGCGGACCCAGCTTGTTGTTCTCATAGCGGACCAGGTCGTTGTTGCTGACGGCGATCTGGTGGGCGGGAACGTCCTTGTCCCGCACCGGCGGCAGCACGGAGCCGTCGTCTTCGACCCGGACAAGGTCCTGGTTCGCCCGCAGCTCCACGTTGATCACGTCGGGCTGGCTGCGGAAGGTCAGCGCCAGCTGGGTCTGCATGCGCAGCCGGTCCTCGTTGGAAGCGTCCACGAGCTCCTTGGCCGTGAGGTCCACCTGCGCGGCGCCGGAGACCACCGGCACCGACTCGCGCGCCAGCTTCATGCCCGAAGGGAACGCGCTTACGACGGCGCCCTTGAGGTAAGGGGCCGGGCCGCCGAGCAGGGCGCTGGTCATGGCCTTGACGGTCTTCTTCTTGATGAACCAGCGCATGTCCGGCACCGCGTAGGTGAAGGTGGGGTCGTAGAAGTAGATGGGGTAGGCGCCGTAGATGACCTTGAACGTCTGCTCGGGGATGGCGGTGCCATCAGGGATTTCCGAGATCCTCCACTCGCCGTCGACCTTGGTCAGCGTTGCGGGAATGCTTTCCTTGGAACCTTCCGGCAACGGCGTGGCGATCCCGTCGGCGTCGACCGAATACGCCAGGTCCAGTTCGTAGTTGAAGACATTTTCGACGGCGGTGCGCACCACGCGGGCGGAACGGAAGACCAGCACCCGCTGGTCCGGCTTCCACTTCACCGAGGAGGCCTGGGTGAGGTACTGCCGGGCCACGGCATAGTCGTCCTCGTAGCCGCTGCCCGCGAGGTAGAAGTCCTCGATCATTGCCTCCGGGCCCGCTCCCGCCCGCGGAGCCACGGGGAAGAAGACCGGTGCGTTGTTGGGCTTTCCCGCGCTCTCGTCCGTGCTCTTTCCTACCGGGCCGGAGCGCGGAATCTGCGCGCACGAGGTCAGAAGAAGCAGCACCAGCGCCAGCAGGGCCCCGGCGAGCCTGGTGAGTTTCCCGGCACCTCTCATGGCTGCTCCTTCGTTGTGTCGGGGCCGGACGGGGCCGGACGGGGCTCCCTGACGGCCGTCTCCAGCAGCAGCATCGTCCGTTCACGCACGACGCCGGCGGGCCCGACGTCGGCGGGTTCCAGCTGGAGCGGTGATCGGGTGATCGTTTCGCCCTGGCGCAGCGGCAGGGTCAGTCGGAAGTTGGAGCCCCTCCCCTTGTCGCCCCAGGCCTGCAGCCAGCCGTTGTGCAGCTTGGTGTCCTCGGTCGCGATGGACAGACCCAGGCCACTGCCGCCCGTGGTGCGGGCGCGGGCCGGGTCGGCGCGCCAGAAACGGTCGAACACGCGCGCGGCCTCCGCGGCGGTCATGCCTATTCCATGGTCCCGGACGGCGACGGCCACCGCGGTGTCGTTTGCCGCCACGGAGATGTTCACGGGCCGGCCCTCGCCGTGCTCCAGCGCATTCAGAACCAGGTTCCGCAGGATCCGGTCGATCCGCCGGTCATCCATCTCGACGATGATGCTGCCTGCGGGGGCATTCAGCGTCACCTCCGAGCCGTATTCGGCCGCCACCGGGGCCACCCCCTCGATCACGTGCGAGACGAGCTGGACGATGTCGGACGGTTCGGCGTCGAGCATGGCCACGCCGGCGTCGAACCGGGAGATTTCCAGCAGGTCGGCCAGCAGCGACTGGAAGCGTTCCACCTGGTTGTAGAGCAGTTCCGCGGACCGCTTGTTGATCGGGTCGAAGTCCTCACGGGCGTCGTAGAGCACCTCCGCCGCCATCCGGACCGTGGTCAGCGGGGTGCGGAGCTCGTGCGAGACGTCCGAGACAAACCGCTGCTGCATTTGGGACAGGGTGGCCAGCTGGGTGATCTGCTCCTGCAGGCTGGCGGCCATGTGGTTGAAGGAAGCGCCCAGCCGGGCGACTTCGTCTTCGCCCTTGACCACCATGCGCTCCTGCAACTGGCCGGCGGCCAACTTTTCGGAGACAACGGCAGCGTGGCTGACCGGGCTGACCACGTTGCGGGTGACGTACCAGGCCACGGCGCCGATCATGAGGGCCAGGGCGGCGGCACCGGCCAGCAGGACGTTCTGGATTTCGTCCAGGGTCTTTTGCGCCGTGTTGAGGTCGTAGATCAGGTAGAGCTCGTAGACCGTGCCGTTGAACGTCACCTTGTTGCCAACCGCGATCCCGGGGCGATCCTCGGTTCCCACCGGGAATTCTGTGGAGGCCCAGAACTGGTCTTTGCCGGAGTCCTGCACCGCCTTGCGCAGCTCGGGCGGGATCACACTGATCGTGAGCTGGTCGGACGCGCGCGACTCGACCCACCGGTTGCGCGGCTTGGTCTGTTCGGGCATGGCCTCGAAGACGTAGCGCCGCTGGATCACCGAGCCGCGGCCTTCGACGGCGTTCAGGGTGTCGTAGACGAGGGTGATGACGCTGGACTGGTCGGTGACCTGCGCGCCGTCGAACGTGTCCTGGACCTGCTTGACGTTGTAGCGGGTCTCCGACTCCGCCTGAGCCAGCCGCTCCTGGAAAAGGTTGTTGGCGATCTGGTTGGAGAGATACGCGCCGACGACGGCGAAGGAACCGATCGCGAGCATGAGGGTGGTCAGCACGGTGCGGAACTGCAGGGACCGCCGCCAGCGCCGGTGCACGGCACGCAACAGATACCTGGTTGCCGGCAGGATGCGGGACGCACCGGTGCGGACCAACCGGGCAACGCGGGCGGTGACAATCCGGGCCCGGCGGCTCCAGATCCGGGCCCTGAAAAGCGGGGTCTGTCCGCGGGACGACGACGGCGCCGTCTGGCCCTCGGGGGCAGCGGCCTCGGTCGCGGCAGCATCAGGCTGGCCGTCCGACGGGGCGGCAGTCTCCGGGAGCTCGAGCCGGGCAGCGGTCTCCGGGGCGGTCCCCGGCGGGCCGTCCGCCGGCTCAGGAGCCTGCTTTGTAGCCGACACCACGGACCGTCAATACAACTTCAGGGGCTTCCGGATCGCGTTCGATCTTCGAGCGCAGCCGCTGGACGTGGACGTTGACCAGGCGGGTGTCCGCCGCGTGGCGGTAGCCCCAGACCTGCTCGAGCAGCAGCTCCCGGGTGAAGACCTGCCAGGGCTTGCGCGCCAGGGCGACCAGCAGGTCGAATTCCAGCGGGGTCAACGAGATCCGCTCGCTGTTGCGGCTGACCACGTGGCCGGCGACGTCAATCGTGACGTCCGCGATGCGCAGCGTCTCCGGGGCCTTCTGGTCGCCGGGACGGAGCCGGGCGCGCACCCGGGCCACGAGTTCGGCGGGCTTGAAAGGTTTGGGAACGTAGTCGTCGGCGCCGGACTCGAGTCCGCGGACCACGTCCGAGGTGTCGGACTTGGCCGTCAGCATGACGATCGGGACATCAGACTCGCCGCGGATCTGGCGGCACACTTCGATGCCGTCAATGCCGGGAAGCATCAGGTCCAGCAGCACCAGGTCCGGCTTGGATGAGCGGAAAACCTCCAGGGCCTGTCCACCGTCCGCGCAGAAGACGGTGTCGAAGCCGTCGTTGCGCATCACAATACCGATCATCTCGGCCAGCGCCTCGTCATCGTCCACTACCAAAATCCGTGCCTTCATAGGTTATATATTCCCCTATTGAAATGGCTTTGTCGTATTCGGGCAGTCCCCGGCATGGCGCGGGCGATTGCACATGCTGCGGCACCCGGGGTGGTCCCGCCGCTAACTTGGTGCCGCGACTTGGCCTGAATGCTTGCGGCCGGCCGTCGAAACTATAGGCTGGGGGCAAGCCTGGCCCGGACTCACGCCGGGGCACGCGGGAGGCACGGCAACCGGTCCCCGGCCGCGTGCATCCGGTGGGCAATTTTCTTGGGGAGGAAAAGCTTGTCTGAGCAGGAACCTAGCGAACCGCAGCAGTGGGGCGGCCAGCCGCAATGGGGCGTCCAGCCGCCGGCCCAACAACCCGCATGGGGCACCACCCCGCAGTGGGGGCAGCAGCCGCCGGCCCAACAACCCGCATGGGGCACCACCCCGCAGTGGGGCCAGCAGCCGCAGTGGGGCGCTCCCCAGCTCGGCCCCCGCTTTTCCGGCCCCTACGTCCCCTCCCCTTACGGACAGCCGCGTTACGTCGCGCCGCCCAAGCCCGGCATTGTGCCGCTGCGTCCCTTGATGTTCGGCGAAATCCTCGACGGCGCATTCCGGACCGTCAGGCGGAATCCCGCGGCCATGCTGGGGGCGGGCGTAATCGCCCAGGCCCTGACGTCTGTCACTTCCGCGCTGGCCCAGACAGGCGCCCTCTTCGGGGGATCAGGCGCACCGTGGCCGGGCAACCTGGGTTCGTCGCAAGCCACGGCGTTCGCCTTTGGCACAGCGGCCGGCGTCGGCGCGCTGTTGTCGCTCCTGACCGTGCTGATTTCGGTGGTCATGCAGGGTGCCATGGCGGTCCCCGTGGCGCGGGCACTGCTGAACAGGCGGACAGGCTTCCGCCAGATGTGGACGCTCGCCCGTTCCCGGACCGGTGCCCTGCTGGGACTCGCAGGCCTGCTGATCCTGGGCGCGGCCGCCGTCGTCGTCCTCGCGGTGGTGGCAACGATGGCCCTGGTTGCGGCCATGGAGCGCGCCGCCGTGCTTGCCTTGGTGCTCCTGTTCATCGGCCTGATGATTGTGCTGCTCTGGCTCGGCATCCGGTTCCTCGTCGCGCCGGCGGCGATTGTGGTGGAGGAGATCGGCACCTTCGCCGGGCTGCGCCGTTCCTGGCAGCTCACGGGCAGGAACTGGTGGCGCATCCTGGGCGTCACCCTGGTGGTGGGGCTGCTCGTCGGGGTTATCACCCAGATTGTCCTTATTCCGGTCAGCCTCCTGGGCAACGCCGTCGGGTTTACCGTCTTCTCCCAGGGCGGCGAGGGTGGGCCCCAGGTGGTCCGGATCCTGGTCGCCGTCGTCGGCACCGCGGTCACCGCGCTGGTGGCCGCCGTGGGCTACGCCTTCCAGACCTCAACCGTTGCCCTGGTCTATCTGGATCTGCGGATGCGCAAGGACGGACTCGATCTGTCCCTGCTGCGGCAGTTGGAGACGGGCAGTGACCCGGAGGGGGTCCCGGGACGGACCGCAGCCATCCGCGGGGACACCTCCACCTGGCAGCAACCTCCCTACGGTCCTCCCCCGGTCCGGCGGTGACGGCGGCCCCCGTCTTCGCCGCCGAGCGCGCGGTGGCGGTGCTGTCGGCCCGGCTGCAGCCGGAACCTCCGGTGCTGCCCGACCGGGACGAAGCGCGCCGCTGGGCGGCGGAGGAGCTCGCGAAGGCACCGTACCGCGAAGCCGAGCCCAGTTGGCTGGACAAGGCACTTGCCGAGTTCGGTCGCTGGCTGCGCTCCCTGTCCGGCGACGGCACCCCCGGCGCCGACGGCGGCTATGCCGTGCCGCTCCTGCTGGTCATCGCCGCCGTGGTCATCGCTGTCGCCGTCGTGGTGGTGCGTCCGCGGCTCAACGCCCGGCGGGCCGCCGCCCAGGACGTGTTCGACGCCGATGCGGCACTAAGCCCTGACGCGCACCGCGAGCGGGCCTCCGCCGCCGCGGCGCGCGGGGACTGGTCCGCCGCCGTCGTCGAGCAGTTTCGCGCCCTCGTGCGCGCGGCGGAGGAGCGCACCGTACTGGATCCGCAACCCGGCCGGACCGCCAGCGAGGTCGCCGCCCGGTTGGGCCGCGCCTTTGGAGCGTACGCCCGCGAACTGGAGGAGGCGGCGCTCACTTTTGACGCCGTCCGGTACGGCGGGGCGGACGCCGGATCCCCGGACCACGCGGCGCTCGTCCGGCTCGATGCGGCGCTGGCCGGCACCACCCCGGATTATCGGGGCACCGGCTCGGACGCGCTCGTCAGGCCGCTGTGAAGAGCACAGCGGCGCCGCTGCGCTGGATCCGCCGGCACCGCACCTGGGCCATACTCGGCGTCGTCTTTGTCGCTGCCCTCGTCCTCACGGCGGTGCTTCAGCTGCAACCCCATGGAGATCGGACCCAGCTGTCCATCCGAAATCCCGCCCCTGAAGGAGCACGCGCCGCCGCGGAAATCCTTGGTCGCCATGGCGTCGTCGTGGAGCAGCGGGACTCTTTCGAGTCGACCATCCAGACGCTTGAAAGCGCCAAACGCGCCGGCGAGCGCACCACCGTCCTGCTCTACGACCGCAACGGCTACCTCGGCCGCGACCAGCTGCAGTACCTGGGCGGCGCGGCGGACCGTCTGGTGGTGATCACGCCCCGGCTCAACACGCTGCAAGGCGTCGGCGGCGGGATCGTGCAGGCCGGAGTGGTGCGGGACGGCACCGAGGTACTAGCCCCGGCTTGCGTTATTTCCGACCCCGCCGACGCCGGCACGGTCTCGGCCGCGAATGGCTACCTCTACGACGGAGAAGTGGTCTGTTACGCGCCGCGCGACGGCGGGGGCGGCCTCTACGCCGGCAGCGAGGACGGCCGGACCGTGGTCCTGGGCAGCACCGAAATCCTCAGCAACCGGGCCCTCGCCGAGCAAGGCAACGCCGCTCTGGTGCTGCGGACCCTTGGGGCGGAGCAGCGGCTGGTCTGGTACCTGCCCGGGATCGCCGATGTGCCCGAGGCGAAGAAACCGGTGACCCTCGATGAGCTGGCCGCGCCGTGGACCCACGTCCTGGGGCCCTGGCTGGCGTTCGTGGCGGTGCTGGCAATCTTCTGGCGCGGCCGCAGGCTTGGCCCGCTGGTCTTCGAACCGCTCCCCGTGGTGGTGAAAGCGGTGGAGACGGCTGAAGGTCGGGCCCGCCTCTACCATGACGCCCGCGCCGTGGACCGTGCCGCCGACGTCCTCCGGGCCGGCACGCTGGTGCGGCTGGCCAGGACCCTCCGGCTGGGACCGGACGCCGGGGCCGCGGCCATCATCGACGCGGCTGCCCGGCACCTGGACCGGACTCCGGAAAGCGTCGCCGTTGTCCTCGACGCCGAGCCCCGGGCCGAAGCCGAGCTCGTGCGCTGGGCCCAGCAGCTGGAAAGACTAGAGAAAGAGGTACACGCCCGATGAATGATCAGCCAACCGTCTCCACCGGCCCGGCTGCAACAGCCGCTGCCGGATCCAGCACTGCCGCCCCCTGGCCCGCGCCACGGCCCGCCGCGCAGCAGGCGCCGCAGCAGGCAGCGGGAACCCGCGGCTACCGGGACGCCCGGGACCCGGACCCAGTCCGCCAGGCCCTGCTGGATGTGCGCCAGGAGGTCGCCAAGGCCGTCGTCGGGCAGGACGCCACCGTCACCGGGATGCTGATTGCGCTACTGTCCCGGGGACATGTGTTGATTGAAGGGGTGCCTGGCGTGGCCAAGACCCTGCTGGTGCGCAGCCTCTCCGCGGCCCTCAGCCTCGATACCAAGCGGATCCAGTTCACCCCGGACCTGATGCCCGGCGATGTCACCGGCTCGCTCATCTACGATTCGCGCACCTCGGAGTTCAGCTTCCGCGAGGGCCCCGTTTTCACCAACATCCTGCTCGCGGATGAGATCAACCGGACGCCGCCCAAGACGCAGGCCTCGCTTCTGGAAGCCATGGAGGAGCGGCAGGTGTCGGTTGACGGCGTCTCGCGCCAGCTTCCCGCGCCCTTCATCGTGGCGGCCACGCAAAACCCGGTGGAGTACGAGGGCACCTACCCGCTGCCGGAGGCGCAGCTGGACCGCTTCCTGCTCAAACTGACCATGCCGCTGCCCGGCCGGGAGGATGAAATCGAGGTGATCCGGCGGCACGCGGCCGGCTTCGATCCGCGCAACCTGGCCGCGGCCGGCGTCCGCCCCGTCGCGGGTCCCGCCGAGCTGGAGCAGGCGCGGCAGGCCGTGGCCGCCGTCGAGATCGGTCCCGAAGTCCTGGCCTACATCGTCGACCTCGTCCGCGCCACCCGTTCCGCGCCGTCGTTCCAGCTGGGCGTCTCGCCGCGCGGCGCCGCGGCCCTGCTGAACGGCTCCCGTGCCTGGGCCTGGCTCTCCGGCCGCCGCTTCGTCACCCCGGACGACGTCAAGGCCCTCGCCCTGCCCTGCCTGCGGCACCGGGTGGCCCTGCGCCCCGAGGCGGAGATGGACGGCGTGCACGTCGACGGCGTGCTGGGCAGCATCCTCGCTTCCGTGCCCGTGCCGCGCTGAGCCATGGCGATTTCCGGACGCTTCGTGCTGCTGGCACTGCTTGGCCTGGTCCCCGCCGTGCTCCTGCCCGGCTGGGAGTCCGCAGTGGTTGTCCTCCTGCTGCTGGCCGCCGCCGCGCTGCTCGACCTGGGCCTCGCGGTACCGCTGCGGCACGTCTCGGTGCAGCGCACCGATCCCGGCAGCGTCCCGCTCACGGGGTCGGCGGAGTCCGTCCTGACGGTGGCCAACGCCGGCCGCCGCGCCCTGCACGGCCTGGTCCGGGACGCCTGGCAGCCCTCGGCCGGCGCGCAGAACCCGAACCAGCGCCTGCTCGTACCGGCGGGTGAGCGCCGCCGGATGACCGTCACGCTGCAGCCCACGCGGCGCGGCGAACTGGGCGCCGCGCATGTCACGGTCCGCGCCTTCGGCCCGCTGGGCCTTGCCGCACGGCAACGCACCCTGCCCTGCCCCGGTTCCCTCCGGGTGCTCCCGCCGTTCCACGCGCGGCGGCACCTTCCGTCCAAGCTGCGCCAGCTGCGGGAGCTCGACGGCAAGGCGGCGGTCCAGATCCGGGGCGCCGGCACCGAATTCGACTCCCTGCGCGACTACGTCCGCGGCGACGACGTGCGCTCCATCGACTGGCGTGCCACGGCCCGCCGCTCCGCCGTCGTGGTCCGCACCTGGCGGCCGGAGCGCGACCGCCGCGTCGTCATCCTGCTGGACACTTCGCGCACGGCCGCAGCCCGGATCGCGGACGAGCCGCGGCTGGACACAGGCATCGAGGCGGCGCTGCTACTGGCTGTCCTTGCCGAACGGGGCGGCGACAGGGTGGACTTCCTCGCCTTCGACCGCAGGCTCCGGGCGCGGGCCGGGTCGGCGGCCAAGGGGAACCTGCTGGGACAGCTGGTCCAGGCGATGGTCCCGCTCGACGCCGAACTCATCGAACTCGACTGGTCACAGATCCCGGCCCAGATCCGCTCGGTCTCCGCCCACCGGTCCCTGGTGGTGCTGCTCACCGCGCTCGACGGCGGCGCACCCGAAGAGGGGCTGCTGCCGATGGCCGCCCTGCTCGCGCAGCAGCACGTGGTGGTGGTGGCCTCGGTCCGCGATCCCATGCTCGGCGAAATGCAGCAGGAGCGTTCGAGCGCCAGCGGGGTGTTCCGGGCCGCGGCGGCCGAGCGGGCCCTGCTGGAACGCGAGGCGGTCAGCGCCCAGCTGCGCCAGGCCGGCGCTGAAGTTGTCGATGCCGAGCCATCCCTGCTGCCGCCGGCGCTGGCGGACGCGTACATTCGATTGAAGGCCGCCGGACGGCTGTGACCCCAAGGAGTATGCCGTGACCAGCTACGAACCCATCTACCAGCTCGGCCTGGGACGCGAATTCTCCCGGCTGCAGCCGGAACTGCAGCAGTACTTCTCGCTCGCCCCGGGCTCCGGGCACTACGGGGTGGGCGAGGGCGTCTTCGACGTCGTCGGCTGCCGGCAGCGCTGGCTGCGGCCGCTGCTGCGGCTCGCGACCGGCGAACAGGCGTTCTTCCCGGAATACGGCGAGGGCATCAGGTTCCGGATCGAGAACCACGCCCATCTGGACCCGTTCGGGCGCTCCAGCCTGACCGCGCGCCGGGAAATTTTCTTCCCGCAGACCACCCGGATCTTCCAAGACACCACCAGCACGGACTCCTCCGGGGGCACCCCGCGGCTGGTTGATTACGTCGGCCGCTACCGCAGGCTGGTCACCGACCTCAACCTGAGCGTCACCCCGGAAGGCCGGCTGCGGGGCGTCTCCGAGGCCTCCCGGCTGTTCCTGGGGCCGCTGCGGATCCCGCTGCCGGACGCCCTGGATGCCAAGGCCTATGCCGAGCAATGGTGGGAGCCGGACGAGGGCCGGCATCGGATCCAGGTCAAGGTGATCCAGCCCCAGATCGGCCTGGTGCTGGTCTACGCCGGGCACTTCGACTACCGGCTTGAGCCTTACCCGGCGGATGCCCTGGCGCCGGGCTACCTGCCGGAGAGGGCCCGGCCCGAGCGTTGGGAAAGCCGCGTCTAGGTCTTAGCCGAGCGCCAGCTGGTTGAGGCCGTCAGCGAGCTGCGTCAGGCGGGTCAGCACCGCCGTCGCGGACGACGGCGTGTGTCCGGCGAGGCCTGCGGAGGGCGTCACCCGCACGGTGCCCAGCGCCGTGGCCGGGAGGCCGAGCTGGCGCCACGGGAGCCAGAGCGTTTCGACGGCCTGGGGCACGCGCGGCAGCGCCGCGGCCGGCTGGTCGACCGGCAGCGCCCCGGCCCAGAAGCGTTTCCCGGACTCCACGGCTGCCGCGATTTGTTCCCACTGGCGGGAGGTCAGTGCACGCAGCGGCACCGCGATCCCGTCGGCACCGGCGGCGAGGATCCGGTCGAAGGGCGCCTCGACTTCAGGCACGGAGACCACGATTTCGGCCGCGCCGGCGGCCCTCAGGGCATCGATGACGAGGCGCCAGGACTCGGTGATTTCAGAACCGGCGACTGCGCGCAGGGTGCGGTAGCCGCTGGAGGTGGGGATGGTGCCGGCCATCACGGCGGCGATGTCCGGTTCGTCGAGCTGCACCACCAGGCCGGCTCCGGGCGCGGCGGCGGCGACCTTGCGCAGGTAGGGGCCCACACCGGCTGCCAGCGAGGCCGCGAGGTCCCGCCGGGCGCCGTGGTCGAGGAGGGCCCGCTCCCCGTTGTGCAGGTGCAGTCCGGCGGCGAGGCTGAGCGGGCCGCGCAGTTGGATCTTGAGCTCCGCGGCCGGCGTGTCCTCGGCCCCGACGACGTCGGCGAGGACGTTGATGTCGGTGGACAGCGCCGAACGGGCCCGCATGAGGTCCTTGCCGGGGCGGTCAACGAGCCGCCAGCCGTAAGGCTGGACGTCGACGGCGAGGCCCTCCAGCAGCGACGCCGTCCGGCCGAGCGCGTCGGAACCCACGCCTCGGTCCGGGAGTTCGGCGAGGAAGGGAACGTGTGGACTGCCGAGCTCGCCGCGGATGATGCGGGCAGCTTCGACCGGGTCCTCCCCCGGCCACGGGCCGAGTGCGGTGGCCGTGACCTGGCCGGGGGAAACGGGTACGGGCACGGCTACGCCTCGGCGGAAACGCCGGGGTCCGCAGCAGCCGTGGCCCGGTGCGCGGCCGCCTCATGGTCCTCGGCGATGGCCTCATGGTGCCGGATCACCTCGCCGATGATGAAGTTCAGGAATTTTTCCGCGAACGCCGGGTCCAGGTGGGCTTCGGCGGCGAGGCGGCGCAGGCGCGCGATCTGTGCCGTTTCCCGGCCGGGATCCCCCGCGGGAAGCTTGTGCGCGGCCTTGAGGAAGCCGACCTTCTGCGTCGCCTTGAAGCGCTCGGCCAGGAGGAAGACCAGGGTGGCATCGATGTTGTCGATGCTGGAGCGGATGGAGAGCAGTTCCGCCATCACCGCGGGATCCACGTGCCCGGCCAGCGAGCTGGCCGTGGGGTCGTAGGAATCGGCGTCAGGGAGGTGCTGGTTCTGCTCGGTCATTCGTCCAGTCTAGGGGCTGGCACGGAAATCCCGCCGGGTGTTAAGCGGGCATGCCCGCCGTTCGCAGTGAACGGCGGGCATGCCCCTTGGTGCGGCCAGCCCTCGCCCCAGGCGGGGCAGGCGCGGCCGCTTGCTAGGCTCCGAGAACCGCGCGGAACTCCTCACGACGCCGGGCCTGCTCGTCCGGATCCGGGACCGGCAGCGACGCGATGAGCTTCTTGGTGTAGTCGTGCTGCGGGTGCCCCATGACCTGGTTTCCAAGGCCCTGCTCCACCATCTTGCCCTTGTACAGGACACCGACCCAGTGCGAGAGGATGTCCACCACGGCGAGGTCGTGGCTGATGAAGAGGCAGGCGAAACCGAATTCGGCTTGGATGTCCTTGAACAGCTCCAGCACCTTCGCCTGCACCGAAACATCCAGCGCCGACGTCGGCTCATCGGCGATCAGCAGCTTCGGGTTCAGGATCAGTGCCCGCGCCAGCGAGGCGCGCTGGCGCTGGCCGCCGGAGAGCTCGTGCGGGTACCGGTCCGCGTAAGCCGCCGGCAGCTGCACCGATTCGAGCAGCTCCCGGGTCCGCTGGCGTGCCTGCGCCGGCGTCGGCTTGGTGTGGATGATGAGCGGCTCCGCGATGCAGTCACCGATGGTGAGCTGCGGGTTGAACGACGCCGCCGGGTCCTGGAACACGAAGCCGATCTGCTTGCGCAGCGGTTTGAAGGTGCGCTCCTTGAGGTTGAGCATCTCGTAGTCCAGCACCTTGAGGCTGCCGCCCGTGGTCCTGTTCAGGCCCGCTATGGCGCGGCCGATCGTCGTCTTGCCGGAGCCGGACTCGCCGACGAGGCCGAAGACCTCGCCCTCGGACAGGGTGAAGTTCACGCCGTCCACGGCCTTGAACGCCGGGCTGCCCAGCCGGCCGGGGTACTCGATGGTGAGGTTCTTCGCCTCGACCAGTACCTTGCCGCCCTGGTGGGCGCGTTCGGTCATGCCCGCCGAGGCGGAGTTCCGGCCCAGGTGCGGGACGGCGGCCAGCAGCTTCTTCGTGTAGTCCTGCTTCGGTTCCGCAAAGAGCACCCGAGCGCTGGCCTCCTCGACGACGTCGCCCTGGTACATCACGACGACGCGGTCGGCGAGGTCGGCCACGACGCCCATGTTGTGCGTGATCAGCACGATCGAGGTGCCGTACTGGTCGCGCAGGTCGCGCAGCAGTTCCAGGATTTCCGCCTGCACGGTGACGTCCAGTGCGGTGGTCGGCTCGTCAGCGACGATGAGGCCCGGGTTGAGCGCCAGCGCGGCGGCGATGACGACGCGCTGTTTCTGGCCGCCGGAGAACTGGTGCGGGTAATAGTTGACCCGGGTTTCCGGATCCGGGATGCCCACCTTGCGCAGGGCGTCGATGGCGCGAGCCTTGGCCTCCTTGGCGCTGACCCGGCCCGCTCCCCCGTGCCCGGCATGGGCGCGGATGCCCTCGGCGATCTGCCAGCCAACGGTGAAGACCGGATTGAGCGCCGTGGAGGGCTCCTGGAACACCATGGCCACGTCGCGGCCGCGGATTTCCCGCAGCTTCGAGGCGCTGACGCTGATCACGTTGTTGCCGTTGATCAGCACTGCGCCGGAGCTGATCGCCGTCTCCGGCAGCAGCCCCAAGATGGTCTTGGCGGTGACGGTCTTGCCGGAGCCGGACTCGCCGACGATGGCGACGACTTCGCCGGGGTTGACCTCGAGGCTGACATCCTTCACGGCATAGACGTCCCCGGCGTCCGTGGCGAAGGTGACCCTGAGGTGGTCGATGTCCAGCACGGGCCCGGCGCCGCGGGCGTGCTGGTCTGAAACGGAACCGATATTGGTGCTCATGAACTGCTCACTTCTGCTGAGTGCGCTGCCTGGGCGGCGGAACCGGGTCCGCCGGTGCCGGGGCCGGCTTTGCCGGAGGCAGCCTTCTTGCGGCCGCGCAGGCGCGGGTCGTTGAGGTCGTTGATGCTTTCGCCGACCAGGGTCAGCCCCACCACGGTGAGGACAATGGCCAGGCCCGGGAAGACACCGGTCCACCAGATCCCGGAGGTGGTGTCCGCCAGCGCCTTGTTGAGGTCGAAGCCCCATTCGGCGGCCGAAGTCGGTTCGATGCCGAAGCCGAGGAAGCCCAGGCCCGCGAGGGTGAGGATGGCTTCGGAGGCGTTCAGCGTGAAGATCAGCGGCAGGGTGCGGGTGGCGTTCTTGTAGATGTGGCGGGTCATGATCCTGATGTTGGACGCGCCCACCACCTTGGCCGATTCCACGAAGGGTTCGGCCTTGAGCCGGATGGTTTCGGCGCGGATGACGCGGAAGTACTGCGGGATGAAGACCACGGTGATCGAGATCGCAGCGGCCAGGATGCCGCCCCACAGGCTGGAACGCCCGCCGCTGATCACGATTGCCATGACGATGGCGACCAGCAGGGACGGGAACGCGTACACCGCGTCGGCGACGACCACGAGGATCCGGTCAAGCCAGCCGCCGATGTAGCCGCTGACCAGGCCGAGGATGACGCCGATGAAGATCGACATGATGACGGCCACGATGATGACCATGACGGCGGTCTGCGCGCCCCAGACGACCCGGGAGAACACGTCGTAGCCGCCCACGGTGGTGCCGAGCAGGTGCTTGCCGCCGGGTGCCTGCTGGGCGGGGAAGCTGCCGTCGGCGTCGGAGATCTGGGAGAAGCCGAAGGGTGCGATCAACGGTGCGAAGATGGCGGTCAGCAGGAACAGCGAGGTCAGGATCAGCCCGGTGACGAGCATGCCCCGCTGCAGGCCGACGCTCTTGTTGAAGTGGGAGACGACCGGCAGTCGCCGGTACCAGGGGTCCCGGCGGCTTTCTGCGGCAATGGTTGGTTCGATGCTCATGTCAGTACCTCACGCGGGGGTCGATCAGCGCGGCGACGATGTCCACGATGAAGTTGGTCACGGCCACGATCACGGCGAGCAGCACCACGATGCCCTGCACGGCCACGAAGTCGCGGGCCGTCAGGTAGGTCGCCAGCTGGAAGCCGAGGCCTTTCCATTCAAAGGTGGTCTCGGTCAGCACGGCGCCGCCGAGCATGACCGCGATCTGCAGGCCCATCACGGTGATGATCGGGATCAGCGCCGGCTTGTAGGCGTGCTTGGTGACCAGCCGGAATTCGCTGACGCCGCGTGAGCGGCCGGCCTCCACGTAGTCCTTGCCGAGGGTGCCGATCACGTTGGTGCGGACCAGCCGCAGGAAGATGCCGGCGGTCAGCAGCCCAAGGGCGACGGCGGGCAGCACGGCATGGGCGGTGACATCACCGAGTGCGGCCATGTTGCCGCTGCGGACCGCGTCGAGCCAGTAGATGCCGGTGGGCGCCTGCAGCGCGGTGAGGGCCAGTTCGGTGGAGGTCTTGGCGCGGCCGGCGACCGGGAGCCAGCCGAGCCAGACCGAGAAGGTCAGCTTGAGCAGCATGCCGGCAAAGAAGACGGGCGTGGCGTAGCAGAGGATCGCGAAGATGCGCAGGACGGCGTCGGCCGCCTTGTCGCGGCGATGCGCGGCGATCATGCCCAGCGGGATACCCACGAGCAGTGCCACGAGCAGTGCGTTGATGGACAGTTCCAGCGTTGCCGAACCGTAGGTGGTCAGCATCTCGGAGACCTGGCGGTTGTCCGAGAGCGTGGAGCCGAAATTGCCGGTGATGAGCTGTCCGAGGTACTCGAAGTACTGCACGAAGATGGGCCGGTCGTAGCCGGCCGCGTGGATGCGCTCCGCCAGTTGTTCCGGCGGGAGCCGCCCGCCGAGGGCGGCCGTGATCGGGTCGCCCGTGATGCGCATCAGGAAAAATACGAGTGTGACCAGGATGAAAATGGTCGGGAAGATCAGCAGGAACCTGATCAGGATGTATTGGCCCAGTCCCCCACCGGACGCCTTCTTCTTTGTTGGCAATAGGCCGTCGGCGTCGCTGGGCGGCGCCTCAATAAGTGTTGTCATTGGTACCTAAATTTGTGTTTCCGTCGGCTTCGTGGGCTTCCGGAATCGGTTGTCCTGCTATCAGCAAGAAAGGCGGGACGCCGCGCAGGCGCCCCGCCTCCTTGGCTGGTCAGGACCGGATGGGGAATGGACCTACTTGGAAATCACACCAAGACGGGTCTTGAAGGACGCGTCGAGGGTCTTTTCGACACCCTGGACGTCCTTGCCGGCGACCATGAGCTGGGCGCCCTGCAACAGCGGCAGCGTGGAGAGGTCCTTGGCGACGGCCGTCTGGGCCTCGCCAAGCACCTTTTCGCGCTCGGTCTTGTCAACGGTGGTGAGCTGCTTCTTGATCAGCGCCGTGACGGAGGCGTTCTCGTAGTGGTTCTTGAGGAAGTTGCCCGGGACGAAGAACGGGGTCAGGTAGTTGTCGGCGTCGGAGTAGTCCGGGAACCAGCCGAGCTGGTAGACCGGGTAGACGTCCTTGGTGCGGTCCTTGGAGTAGGTGACCCACTCAGTGGACTGCAGGTCGACCTTGAACAGGCCGGACTTCTCCAGCTGCTCCTTGATCATGGCGTACTCGTCGCCGGAGGATTTGCCGTAGTGGTCCGGGTTGTACTGCAGCTTCAGCGTGACCGGGGCGGTGACGCCGGCGTCGCTGAAGGCCTTCTTGGCCTTGTCCAGGCTGGGTTTGCCGTTGCCGTCGCCGTACATTTCCTTGAGCGGCTTGATGGCGCCGACGAAGCCGTCCGGGACGACGGAGTACGCGGGCAGGTAGGTGCCCTTGTAGACCTGGCTGGCGATCGCGTCGCGGTCGACGATGTCTGCCATCGCCTGGCGGACGGCGAGTGCCTTCTTCGGGTCGGCGTCGGCAGCCTTGGCGCCGAACGGCATGGTGTCGAAGTTGAAGACGATGTAGCGCAGTTCGCCACCGGGGCCCTTGTGAACCTTGACCTTGGAGTCCTTCTCGAGGTCGGCGGCGTCGGTCGCGGTCAGGCTGCGGCCGGCGACGTCGATGTTGCCCTGCTGGACATCGAGCTTGAGGTTGTTGGAGTCCGCGTAGTACTTGATCGTGGCGCTGTCGTTCGCCGGCTTGCCGAGCAGACCCTTGTAGTCAGGGTTGGCCTTGAGGCTGACGAGCTCGTTCTTCTTGTAGCTCTCGATCGTGTACTGGCCGGCGAAAGGCTTGCCCTTGACGATGTCCTCGTCGCTCATCAGCTTGTCGGCGGAGAAGACCTCTTCGTCGACGATCGGACCTGCGTTCGCGGCGAGCACGCCCGGGAAGACCTGGTCGTTGCCTTCCTTGAGCTTGAAGACCACGGTGGAGTCGTCTTTGACTTCCACCGAGGCGAGGTTGCCCAGCAGGGAGGCCGGGCCGTTGTCGTCGTTGATCTTGATGACGCGGTCGATCGAGAACTTCACGTCCGAGGACGTCAGCGCGTGCCCGTTGGCGAACTTGAGGCCGGACTTGAGCTTGACGGTGTATTCCGTGGGGCTCGTGAAGGACGCGGACTCAGCGATGTCCGGGCTGGAGTCAGCCGTTCCGGGCTTCGAGTTCATCAGGAACGGGTAGATCTGGTTCATCACCATGAACGAGCCGGCGTCGTAGGAGCCGGCCGGGTCGAGGGTGACCACCTTGTCCGTGGTGCCGTACGTAATGCTGCCTCCGCCTGCGGCGCTGCCGGAGGACGTTCCGCCGCCGGTAGGGCCGGTGCAGGCCGTCAGTGCAAAGGCGGAAACCCCGGCAAGCGCGATGGCGCTCTGCAGGGCCTTTTTGTTCATTGCCATCTGTGAACTTTCTGTTCGATGAGTACTAGTGCGCAGCCCGAAGTAGCTTGACTCGTTGGGCAGCACCTGTCCTGATTCCTAGATTCAACCAGAAGACCACGGGCGAATCGCTACATCTTGTGAGTTGAGACACAAAATTTACACGAACCGGCGGAAGTTATCGCATTCTTCGGGATTTCGCCCGGATCTTCGGCACCCCGGACTCGGTGCGGCCTGCGGCGGCGGGGGCTCGGGAACGGACATGCCCACCGCCCAGGCCAGGGACTGGGCATATACCCGAAGTGCCCACTCGTGGCCGCGAAGAATGGACATGTCCCTCGCTCTAGCCGGAAGACGAACATGGCCCGCGCTCTAGCCGGAGGACGGGCATGCTCACCGCCGAGGCCCGGGAGTGGACATAATCCCGAAGTGCCCACTCGTGGCCGCGAAGAATGGACATGTCCCGCGCGGGATGCTTGCGCGGGGTGCACGCTAACGAACATGTCCCGCGCGGGATGCTTGCGCGGGGTGCACGCTAACGAACATGTCCCGCGCCCGAGCCCGGGAGTGGACATATACCCGAAGTGCCCACTCGTGGCCGCGAAGAATGGACATGTCCCGCGCCCGGGCGACGGTTAAAGGCAGGAGCGCCGCAGGCCAATGGCATGCGGCGCTCCTGGAATCGGCGGACCGGCCCCCCGCCGAAGACGCGGCCCGTCGGGGGCGGTTAGAGGGCGGCCCGCTGGAGCGACCGCGCGGCGTCGATGGTGGCCTGGCCAAGGACCCGGCTGCCCTGGTAGAGCACCACGGTCTGGCCGGGGGCGACGCCGCGGAGCGGTTCCGCCAGCGTGACCACCAGGTCGCCGGACCCTCCGGAGTGTTCCATCCGGGCGGTTGCCGGCACCGGGTCCCCGTGGGCGCGGACCTGGGCGTAGCAGTCGAACTCCTCGCCGGTGGCGATCTCCGCGATCGGCAGCCCGGCCCAGGACACCTTGATGCCGCGGATCTCGTCGATCGCGAGCAGGGCCTCGGGGCCGACGACCACCTTGTTCTCCTTGGGGCGGATCTCCAGCACAAAGCGCGGCTTGCCGTCGGCGGCCGGGGTGCCCAGCTTCAGCCCGCGGCGCTGGCCGACGGTGAAGGCGTTGGCGCCCGGGTGTTCGCCGACCTTGGCGCCGGATTCGTCCACGATGTCGCCGGTGGACATCTCGATCTTCTCCGCCAGCCAGCCGGCGGTGTCGCCGTCGGGGATGAAGCAGATGTCGTGGCTGTCGGGCTTGTTGGCCACGGACAGCCCTCGGCGTTCGGCCTCGGCGCGGACCTCGGCCTTGGAGGGGGTGTCCGCGAGCGGGAACATCGAGTGCCGGAGCTGTTCGTGCGTGAGGACGCCGAGCACGTAGCTCTGGTCCTTTGCCCAGTCCGCGGCGCGGTGCAGTTCGGGGTTACCGTCGGCGTCCGTGATCACCTTGGCGTAGTGGCCGGTGCAGACGGCGTCGAAACCCAGCGCGATCGCCTTCTCCAGCAGCGCGGCGAACTTGATCCGCTCGTTGCAGCGCATGCACGGGTTGGGCGTGCGGCCGGCGGCGTATTCGTCGATGAAGTCCTGGACGACGTCTTCCTTGAATCGCTCGGAGAAGTCCCACACGTAGTACGGGATGCCCAGCACGTCGCACGCCCGCCAGGCGTCGCGCGAGTCCTCGATGGTGCAGCAGCCGCGGCTGCCGGTGCGCAGCGTTCCGGGCATGCGTGAGAGGGCGAGGTGGACCCCGACGACGTCGTGGCCGGCCTCGACGGCGCGGGCTGCGGCAACGGCTGAATCGACGCCGCCGCTCATGGCTGCAAGAACTCGCATGCTGGCTTTCTCTAGGAATCGGGAGGTCCGCGGGCAGATGAATAACACAGCGCCCGCATACCGATTCTATCGCCACGCCGATTCCTGCCCCAAAAAGGCTTGACGGCAGCCTGCCGCGCTTCTAACGTCAGCATTAGCGGTTTTAGAACAAGGGCGGCGAAAGCCCAGACGGGACGCGCGAGATGGCTGTCGAGAACATCGCGATTGTGGGTGGCGGGCTGGCGGGCGCCACCGCCGCGAAGACCCTGCGGGTGGAGGGCTTCGAGGGCCCGGTCACGCTGCTCGCCGAGGAGGCGCAGACCCCCTACCTGCGGCCGCCGCTGTCCAAGGAATATCTCCTGGGCAAGGACGGCGAGGACGCCCTCCCGGTGGTTCCGGCCGGCTGGTACGAGGAGAACGACGTCGACCTCCAACTGGGCGCTCCCGTCACCGGGCTGGACACCGCGGCCCGCACGGTGACCCTCGGCGACGGCAGCCGGCTGCCCTATTCCGCGCTCCTGCTGGCCACGGGGGCACGTCCGCGCTCGATTCCGCTGCCCGGCAGCAGCCTCGACGGCGTCATGACGTTCCGGACGCTCGACGACAGCCGCCGGCTCCGGGATGCCCTCTCCGCGGGCGGCCGGAACGTGGTGATGGTCGGCTCGGGTTGGATCGGAATGGAGCTTGCGGCCGCCGCAAACTCGTATGGCAACTCCGTCACCCTGCTGGGCCTCGAGCAGGTGCCGCTGGCCGCGGCGATTGGCCCCGAACTGGGCGCCTTCTTCCGCTCGCTGCATGAGTCCCGGGGCGTGCGGTTCCGGCTGCCGGCGTCGGCCGCAGCCATCACAGGCGTCGACGGCCGGGTCACCGGCGTCCGCACCGACGCCGGCGAAATCCTGGCCGCCGACCTGGTTGTCATCGCCGTCGGCGTCGTCCCCGAGACATCGCTCGCCGCAGCCGCGGGCATCGCCCTGGACAACGGGATCCTCACGGACGCGTCGCTGCGCACTTCGGCTCCGGGAGTCTTTGCCGCCGGCGACGTCGCCAACGCCCTGCATCCGTTCACCGGCGGGCACCACCGCAGCGAGCACTGGTCCAACGCGCTCAACGGCGGGAAGGTCGCCGGCCGGGCGATGCTCGGACGGGAGGCCGTACTGGACACCATTCCTTACTTCTATACGGACCAGTACGACGTCAGCATGGAGTATTCCGGCTTCCCCAGCCTGGTCGAGGGCCCGCCCGTGCTCAGGGGTTCACTGGAGCGGCAGGAATTCCTCGCCTTCTGGCAGCGCGAAGGCTGCGTGGTCGCAGGCATGAACGTCAACTGGCCGCGGTCCGACAAGCCGCAAAAGGCCATCAAGGCACTCATCACTGCACGCGGCTCCGTCAGCCCGGACTCGCTGGCGGATCCGGACGTCCCGCTGGAGCAGCTACTGTCCTTGGACTAGCCGTTGGCGGATTGGCGGGCGACGGTTCCCGCGGTCTGGATGCTGGACTCGTGTCCGGCCATGCCGGCCTGGCGGGCGCGGGTGTACGCCGCCGGCAGGGCCGCCAGCAGCGCATCGACGTCGGCGTCGGTAGAGGAGTGGCCGAGGGTGAAGCGCTGGGCGCCCCGGGCGGTGTCCTCATCCAGGCCCATGGCGAGCAGCACGTGGGAGGGCCGCGGCACGCCGGCGGTGCAGGCTGAGCCGGTGGAGGATTCCACCCCGGCGAGGTCCAGCAGGAACAACAGCGAGTCGCCCTCGCAGCCGGGGAAGGTGAAATGCGCGTTGCCCGGCAGCCGGCCGTTCCCGGGGGCACCGCGCAGCACGGCCTCCGGAACGGCGGCGCGGACGCCGTCAATCAGACGGTCCCGGAGCGCGGAGATCCGTGCCGACTCGGCGGCCAGATTTCCGGTGGCTGCCTCCGCCGCGGCGGCGAAGGCTGCGATCGACGCGGTGTCCAGGGTGCCGGAGCGCACGTCGCGTTCCTGTCCCCCGCCGTGCTGGACCGGGGTCAGCTTGACGGCGCGGCCCAGCAGCAGCGCGCCGACGCCGACCGGGCCGCCGATTTTGTGGCCGGAGATGGACATGGCGTCCAGGCCGGTCCCACGGAAATCAACCGGCACGGAGCCGAACGCCTGCACGGCGTCGGAATGCACGGGCACGCCGGCGGCGTGCGCCAGCCGCACGACCTCCGCGACCGGTTGGAGGCTGCCTACTTCGTTGTTGGCCCACATGACGGTGACCAGGGCAATCGAGGCCGGATCGTCGGCCAACTCGGCTTCCAGCGCGGCCAGGTCCAGCACGCCGTCGGCGTCCACGGGCAGCCAGCGAACGTCGGCTCCCTCGTGCCGTTCGAGCCATTCGACGGCGTCCAGCACCGCGTGGTGTTCGACGGCGGAGCAGAGAACGCGGGTCCGCCGCTGATCCTCGGCCTGGCGGGCCCAATAGAGTCCCTTCACGGCAAGGTTGTCGGCTTCCGTGCCGCCTGAGGTGAAGATAACCTCCGAAGGATGCGCCCCGGCTGCCGCGGCCAGGGCCTCGCGGGCATCCTCGACAGCCCGGCGGGCGCGGCGGCCGGACCCGTGCAGAGAGGAGGGGTTGCCGGTGCGGGCCAGCTCACGCGTCAGCGCGGTCAGCGCCTCAGCGGCGAGCGGCGTGGTGGCTGCGTGGTCTAGGTATACGGGCACACGCCAATTCTACCGTGGGGGGCTTGCTCCGCGCCGCGGGACGGCGCGGCCGGAAGGCGCGGGACGGCGCGGGACGGCGACGCCGGAAGGAGACGGAAGGCACCGGAGGGCGACGCCGGAAGGAGACGGCACTGGTGTACATTCAAGCGGTGAAAGCGTCCCTCTACCTCGTCCTGGCCACCCTGTTCTGGTCCGGAAATTTCGTCGTCGGCCAGGCCGCTGTCGCCTCGATGACGCCCCTGGACCTGACCTTCTGGCGCTGGACGCTGGCCGCCCTGCCGCTGCTGGCCCTGGCCCACTTCGTGGAAAAGCCGGACTGGCGCGCGGTCCTGCGCCGCTGGCCCGTGCTGCTGCTGCTGAGCGCGCTGGGGATGAGCGGCTACACCTTGCTCCTGTACGGCGCGCTCGGCTACACCTCCGCGATGAACGCCTCGCTGATCACCGCGGCGAACCCGGCCCTGATTGTGGTGATGGCAATTTTCCTGCTCGGCGAGAGGACCACCCGGCTCGGCTGGCTCGGCATCGGGCTGGGGCTGCTGGGCGTGCTGCTGGTCCTGACCCGCGGCGAACTGCAGCGGGTATTCAGCCTCTCGATCAACACCGGGGAGCTCCTGATGATCGGCGCCATCGTGGTCTGGGGCAGCTACACGATCATCGCCCGCAGGCTGGACATTCCCGCCATCGCCGCCACCGCCGTGCAGGTCACCATGGCCACCGTGACGCTGGCACCGTTTGCGCTGGCCATGCACGTGCGGCTGCCGGAGACACCGGCGGAGGGCTGGTCGCTGGCCTACATAGCGGTCTTCCCCTCGCTGGGCGCCTACCTGTTCTGGAACCTGGCATTAAAGACCACCCCGCCGGGCACCGCCGGGAACTATCTGAACCTGATGGTGGTCTTCACCGCCGTCATCACGGTCGCGCTTGGGACGCCCCTGACCCTCGTCCAGGTCGCGGGCGGCATCATGGTGGTAGCCGGCGTCCTGCTGACCGGCATCAAGGGGCAGGCGAAGCTCAGAGCGGCCTGATCCGGGCGCAGCACTGGGCCGGGGCAGCCGAGCCCTGCACCCGGAGTTCCTCGATGTCGAGCGCTTCGACCCTGGCCGGATCCACCCCGCAGCCCGCCGCGGCCCCGCCCAGGAACGCGCCGTTCATGGCGCAGACCACCTCCGCGTGGCCCTGGGCCACCCGGTGAAACGGGCAGTTGAGCAACACGAGCCCGCCGGCGCCGTCGTCCGCCGGTCGGTACCCCTCGGCGGTCAGCAGCTCCGCGAAGTCGGCGGTGCCGGCGGCTTCCCCCGCGGCCAGGCCCCGCGACCGGGCGGCCTGCAGCAGCGCGGTCCGGGCCGATCCGCCGTCGGCCGCGGATTGTTCAATCGCCGTCACCAGGAGTTCGGCGGCCAGATCATAGTTGCGTTCCGGGACGGAAGCCGAGACCTCCTGGACGGCCGCGCGGTACAGCTTGGCCGGCCGGCCGGAACCGGGCCCCTCCTTGCCGCCGAGTTTGCGGAACTCCACCGCCAGCAGGCCGTCGTGGACCAGCCGGTCCAGGTGGAACGACGCGGTGCTCCTTGCCAGCCCGAGGGCACCGGCCGCGTCGTCGCGGCCCACCGCCTGATCCGCCGCGGTGACGAAGTCAAAGAGCCGCCTGCGGTTTTCATCCCCCAGGGACGCGACGGCGGCAATCCTGCGGCTCCACGGCAAATGGTTCATGGCATCAGCCTAACTCTAAAAACAAGATCCATTGCTTAACCCCTGCAGTCATTCTAAAATCAAGTTACCCAATTTTAGAAGGAGCAGAAGATGAAATCTTCAACAGCCCTTGCGGCCCCGGCCCCGACGGTCGCAGCCGGTTCCCAGCGGCAGGCCTTCCTGTTGCTGCGCACGGTCTTCACTGTCGCGCCGATCATTTTCGGCCTGGACAAGTTCACCAACCTGCTGACCGACTGGACGATGTATCTCGCCCCGGTGGCCACCTCGGTGGTCCCGGTGTCGGCACAGAGTTTTATGTACGTCGTCGGCGTCGTCGAGATCATCGCCGGCATCGCCGTGGCGGTCCGCCCGCGCTTCGGATCCCTGCTGGTCGCCGTGTGGCTGCTCGGCATCATCGTCAACCTGCTGGTCCTTGGCAGCTACTTCGACGTGGCGCTGCGCGACTTCGGACTGCTGGTCGGGGCCCTGGCGCTGAACCGGCTCTCGCCGGCGAAGCTCCACTAGTCGGCCCCTGCCGCCGCCGGCCTGTCCGCTTCGGGCGGATCAGGACGACGGCGGCAGCACGGCCAACCGGGCGGCGATGTCGGCCCGCGCGGCCGCGAGCGCCGCCGCGTCCGGGCAGGACACGGAGACATAGACGGATGAGCCGGCCTTGGCAAAGAGCCGGGCGTAGCTGGCGCTCGCCCGGCTCCCGGCCTTCTTGCCGCCCTCGAGCACCAGCACCTCGACCCGCGGGCCCGGCTTGTCCGGTTCGCCGCCCCAGCGCAGGACTGCCGTCTTGAGGTAGGACGGCAGGATGCTGGGGTCCAGGTAGTGGAAGAGGGCCTCCGTGGACGCCTTGTCGTCGCCGGCGACGACAAGCGGCCACTGGTTCACCCGGACCCTGGCGGAGACCAGGCAGCCGTCGGCCTTCCGGTACTCGCTGGCGCCGGCCACATCCTGTTTGCCGGGCTTCCAGGCGGGGGCGTCGCTCAGCCCGTCGGAGAGTCGGACCGGTACGCCGGCAGCGAGGCGGTCCCCCGCTCCGAAAGGCAGGCTGCGCGCAGCGACCGCTTCGGCGTCGTACCCCGGCGTCACGGTCGGGGTGGCGACGGTGGCAGCGCTGCTCACCGGCTTGGCCGCCGAGGGATCCGGAACCCCCACACTGCAGCCTGCCAGCAGGGGCAGCAGTGCCAGCAGTGCGCCGCCGAACCGTGCCGTGCCATGGCCCGCCATGTCCGTCACCCTGCCTACGCCAGGACCCGGAGCGCACCGGGCACAACGTCGATGGTCAGTGGCAGCGGACCGACCCGCTCGCCGTCCGCGTACGCGACGACGCCGTCAGCCTCAAGTTCAACCCGCCGGACCCGGCGGATCTCCACGGCCGGGTGGCCCACGTGCTTGCCGGAAAACACCTTGGGGAACACCGCCAGGAAAGCGGCGCGGGACAACGGCCGGACGATGAACAGGTCCAGATAGCCGTCGTCGAGGACGGCGTCGGGCACGACCTTCATGCCGCCGCCGATCGACTGTCCGTTGGCCACCGAGATCAGCATGGCACCCTGCCGCCAGCGTTCGCCGTCGGCCGTCACGGTGTACTCGATGGCGCGAAAGGTGGCCAGTTCGCGCAGCATGGCCAGGTTGTACCGGGCCTGGCCGCGCGGCCGGCGCCACGCGTTGGCGCGCTCGTTGACCGCGGCGTCAAAGCCTGCGGACACCACCCCGGCAAACCAGTGCGTCCGGCCGCCGGAGCTCACCCGGCCGGCGTCGATCAGGCGGCCGCCCGACGGCAGGGCAGCCAGCACCCGTGCGGCGGCCGCCGGGATGTCGTGCCGCGGCAGGCCGAGCGCGCGTGCCATGTCATTTCCGGTTCCGCTCGGAATGATGCCCAGCGGAGTCCCGCCGAACGGGGCACCCGACCCGGCGAGCGCGTTGACACCCAGGTGGACCATGCCGTCGCCGCCCGCCACAACCAGCGCGTCCACCCCGTCGGCGAGCACCTTGTCCACGGCCTGGGACAACTGCTGGTAGCTGTCCTCGCACAGCAACTGGACCTGGACCCCGGCCGCGCTGAGGCACTCGGCCGCTTCCCGACCGGCATGCCGCCCGCGGCCAAAGGAGGCGCGCGGGTTGACGGCGAGGGCAATCTTCATGCGCTGAATTATGCCAGCCGCCGGGAACCATCCACGGCCACACGCTCGTTATTCCCCCAGCCGGTTAAACTGTCCACGCCGGAGGTCCCCGACCGGACCGGCTCCACTGACGCAAAGGAATCGTGCTTGACGCAGGGCAACAGCTCGCATTACCAGGTCCTCAGGATCCCCGTCACGGCGACGGACAAGGACATCAAGGTGGCCTACCGCAAGGCTGCCCGCACGGCCCACCCCGACCACGGAGGCGACGCCGCCACCTTCCGCCGGGTGACCCTGGCCTATGAGACCCTCATCGATGCCAAGCGCCGTGCCGACTACGACCGTTCCTACGGCAGCGGGACCGCCTTCTCCAGCCGCACGGCCCCGGCCGAAGAAGGTGCGCACTTCGACGCGCCGGCAGCCGGCAGCCGGGCGTCCGCGCATGTCCGCCGTCCGAACACGCCGCGCAACACCGCCGCGGATCCCCCGGTCTACGTTCCCTCCTTCGAAGAGGTGGCGGCGGCCGGTGAGGTGCCGCTGATCCCGGCGTCGGTGGCCGGGCAGCAGGTCCACGGCATGCCCCGCCGGCGGGGCATTTTCGGCGCTGAGGCGCGCATCCAGCGCGAAATGCGGACGGTGCAGCTGATCACCCGGCAGATCCTGCCTGCCATCCCGGCCGCCCGGCTGATCAATGGTCTGCAGTCCCCCGCGGACAACAGCCACATCGACCATGTGCTGGTCTCCGGCTACCGGCTGGCCATCATCGGTTCCATGCTCCTGCCGCCGGGAGCCTACGCCTGGAACGGCAGCACCCTGAACCACGGCGGCCGGTCCATCGCCCCGCCGCAGCTGGCCCATGTGGTGCGCCGGATGCAGGACATCTTCCCGGAGCTGAACGTCACCGGCTGGACCGTCGTCCACAGCACCGACGGCAACCTGCACGAACCGGTGATCGACCGGCACGGCCGCTCCCGCGACCGCGGCGACAGCCAGGAGCTCGTCCAGGTGGTCAACGCCGCCGGGCTGGCCCGCGGCCTCAAGCAGTTCCTCAGTTCCGGACCCGCCCCAAACACCGTCAACGTACCGGTGCTGGCCAGGCTGCTGCGCGGAATGCATTAGCGGCCAGCCGGCTCGCTAGGATGGGAGCGTGTTCCGCATCCTCTTCCACAGCCCCGAAATCCCCGGCAATACCGGCAACGCCATCCGGCTGGCCGCCATCACGGGCGCCGAACTCCACCTCGTGGAGCCGCTGGGCTTTGACTTCTCCGACGCCAAGCTCCGCCGCGCCGGCCTGGACTACCACGACCTCGCCGTCGTCACCGTCCACCCGGACATCGACGCGGCCTGGGAAGCGCTGCAGCCGGAGCGGGTCTTCGCCTTCACTTCCGACGGCGAAACCTCCTACACGGACATCAGCTACCGGCCCGGCGACGTGCTGATGTTCGGCAGGGAATCCGTGGGCCTTTCCGAGGCACTCAAGCACGACCCGCATGTGACGTCCCGTGTCCGGCTGCCTATGCTGCCGGCGCTGCGTTCGCTGAACCTGGCCAACGCGGCGTCGATTGCTGTCTACGAGGCCTGGCGCCAGCAGGGCTTCGCGGGCGCCAAGCTGTAGTACCTGGGGCTTGCGGCGCTGGATCCGGATCAGGCCGCTGGCGCAAATTTCCCTGAAGTCCGCCCATCCGTTTCTCCCGCCGCGCCGAATCGTTTGTGAGAGACCATCCAGGCGAGCGTTGAAGGGAGCGAGGAGCGGCAGGTGACAATAATGCAGGCGGATAGACGCCCGGCCCGTTGGGCTGCGGGCAACCACGGCACGGTCGAAGTCCGTTCTGGCCCCGGACCGGAGGCTGGCACCTTATGCTTGAGGGTGATGGAAACTCCGAATGCCCCGAATCCCGAGGCCGCCGCTCCCCCCAGCGCCTCAGCCGACGTTAACCGCCGGCTGGGAGCCCTGCTCGGACAGATCGCCAACGGTGACCAGGCCGCCTTCGCCGAGTTCTATCAGCTCACGTCGCGCCGCGTTTTCGGCATGGCGCGCCGGGTCCTGATTGACACGGAGCTCAGCGAGGACACCGCGCAGGAGGTGTTCCTCCAAGTCTGGCAGAACGCCGCCAAGTTCAACGCCGACGCCGGCAGCCCGCTCGCGTGGCTGATGACCATCTCCCACCGCCGGGCCGTGGACAAGGTCCGGTCCTCGCAGTCCTCCACCGACCGTGAGGCCAAGTACGGCGCCAGCAGCCAGGAGATCGACCACGACTCCGTTTCCGATGCGGTCGGCAGCAAGCTCGAGGCCGAAGCGGTGGTCCGCTGCCTGGACACGCTGACGGACACACAGCAGGAATCCGTCCGGCTCGCCTATTACGGCGGGCTCACCTACCGGGAAGTCGCCGAGAAGCTCAACGCGGCCGTTCCCACCATTAAGTCCCGCATCCGCGACGGACTGATCCGACTGAAGACCTGTTTGGGGGTGAGTTGAGATGAATGACATGAATCCTCAGAACAGCGGCCGCACGCCCGGCAGCTTTTCCGCCGACATCGCCAGCGACCTCAGCTCCGGCCGCGCCGTCGACCTCGCCGAGGTTTACGCGCTGCATGCCCTTGACGACGCCGAACGCACCGCCGTCGACCGCTACCTCACGGAGGCCCCGCCGGCGGAACGCGCCGAGTTCGAGGAGCGTGTCCGGCAGGCCCGAGAGACGCTGACGATGAGCTTTAGCGCGGAGGAGGAGCCGCCGGCCGGCCTCTTCGACCGCATTGTCGCGGCCCTGCCGGCGCAGGCCGCCGAGCCGGGTGCCGAGGCACGGCCTGGCCCTGCCGCTCCCCCGGTGGTGGCCCGTCCGGTCCGCGAACACCCGGGGCTTCCGGTCACCGACGAACTCAGCGCCGCCCGCCAGCGCCGTGACGAACGGCGCCGGCCCCAGGGCATGCGCAACTGGCTGATCGGCGTCGCCGCTGCTGCCGCCATCGCGGTAGGCGGAGTCGGGGTGGGCGCGTATGTCGCCAACCAGAACGACCCGCTGAACCAGGTGCTTCAGGCCAGCGACGTGCGCAAGGCGACGATCGACGTGATCGGCGGCGGCACGGCCTCGCTCACGCTCTCGTCCTCGATGGACGCCGCGGTAGTAAAGATGAACGGCGTTCCCGCTCCACCGACGGGCAAGGTCTACCAGATGTGGCTGATCCCGAAGGACGGCTCGGCTCCGGTCTCCAAGGGCCTGATGGACGCGGAGACGCTGTCAAAGCCTGCTGTCGTCACGGGCATCGGTTCCGCCGCGGCCCTGGGCATCACGGTGGAGCCGGCGGGCGGCTCTAAGACGCCCACCATGCCGACCGTGGCCTCCGCGCCGCTGGGCGCTTAGTAGCTGACGCTTAGTATCTGACAACGACAAAGCCGCGCAGGACCCGATTGCCCGGGGCCTGCGCGGCTTTTGTTGTGCCGCCCGCTAAATGACCAGCGAGAGCAGCATCACGAAGGCAAAGCCCACCACGGAGATCAGCGTCTCCATCACGGACCAGGTCTTGAACGTCTGTCCGACGCTGAGGCCGAAGAGTTCCTTCACCAGCCAGAACCCGGCGTCGTTGACGTGGGAGAGGAAGAGCGAGCCGGCGCCGATCGCAAGGGCCAGCAGGGCGGCGTGGGTCGGGGAAAGGGAACTGGCCAGCGGTGCCACGATGCCCGCCGCGGTCACGGTGGCCACGGTCGCGGAGCCGGTGGCGAGGCGCAGCGCCACGGCCACGAGGAAGCCGAGGACCAGCACGGACATGTTGGCGCCCTCGGCCCATTTCTTGACGGCGTCGCCGACGCCGGCGCCGATCAAGGTCTGCTTGAAGCCGCCGCCAGCGCCCACGATCAGCAGGATCGCGGCAATCGGGCCGAGACTCGCGCCGATCTTGGTGGTGATCTTGTTGCCGGTGAAGCCGACGGCGTAGCCGAAGGTGCCGATGGCGAGCAGGACCGCCAGGGTCATCGCAACGAGCGGCTGACCCACGAAATCGAAGAAGACCCGGATCCACGGCGCCGAGGCGGCGTCGGGCCAGATGATGTCCACGACGGCCTTGAGCAGCATGAGGACCACCGGGAAGATGATGGTCATCAGCGTGACCGGGAAGCTGGGCTGGCGCTTGACGCCTTCGAGATCGGCGCCGTGCTCGGTGTCGATGCCGCCCGCGACGGCGGGGGCGCCCACCGGCACCCATTTGGCGGCGAGCCGGGAAAACAGCGGCCCGCAGATGATGACGGTGGGGATGGCGACCAGGAGTCCGAGCGCGAGCGTGGTGCCCAGCTCGGCCTTGACGGCGCTGATCGCGATCAGCGGACCCGGGTGCGGCGGCACGAGGCCGTGCAGCACCGACAATCCGGCCAGCGCCGGGATGGCGATGCGCATCAGCGGCATTTTGGAGCGCTGCGTGACCAGGACAATCACCGGCAGCAGCAGCACGAGGCCGATTTCGAAGAACATCGGCAGGCCGATGATCACCGCGACAAGCGTGATGGACCAGACCACCCGGTTACCGCCTGCCTTGGCGAGCAGCGTGTCCACCACGCGGTTGGCTCCCCCGGAGTCCGCCAGGAGCTTGCCCAGCATGGCGCCGAGGGCGATCAGCAGGCCGACCTCCTTCAAGACGCCGCCCACGCCGTCCTCGAAGTTGCTGATGATCTTGGGCAGTTCCACGCCCGAGGCCAGTCCGACAAAGGCCGAGCCCAGCACAAGCGCGAGGAAGGGGTGGAGCTTAAACTTGGCGATCAGCACCACGATCAGTGCGATGCCGAGGCCGGCGACCACCAGGAGCTGGGTGTCGTGGCCGGTCCAGGCCTCGAGGGCAGCGGGAAGCTGCATTGCTGTAAGAGAATTCAAAACGTTTTCCTAGCTGGAATAAGGGGGTGGTGACCGGCGCGCGGTTAGCGCGCGGCGGCGTCGGCGCCGTTGAGGTGGAGCCGGTCGATGATTTCCTGGGCTTCGTCCGCGGGGGTTGCCCCTACGGAGAGGGTGATGAAGTTTTCGTCCTCGGTGGGGGCTTCCAGCGCGTCGAACTGGGATTCCAGCAGCGCCGGTGGCATGAAGTGGCCGTGCCGGGAGGCGAGGCGGTCCGAGATCCGGTCCTTGCTGCCTTCGAGGAAGACAAAAACCACGCCTTCCCCGCGCAGGACGTCGCGGTACCGCTTCTTCAGGGCCGAGCAGGTTACGACGCCGGGGGTCCCGGCGGCGGTGTGCTCCCGGATCCAGGCGGCGATGGTGTCCAGCCAGGGCCAGCGGTCTTCGTCCGTCAGCGGCTGGCCGGCGTGCATCTTGGCCACGTTGGACGCCGGATGCAGGTCGTCGCCTTCCGCGAGGTCCCAACCCAGCCGCCCGGCCAGCAGGCCGGCCACGGTGGATTTGCCCGAGCCTGAGACGCCCATGATGACCAGGACGGGGTGCTGCGCAGTCTTCGCCATTAAAGTCTGCCTTCCATCAATAAATATGATTTAAACAATGGCAAGCATATGGCAGCGGTCACGCTCGGGCAACACTAGAAGCCGGCGATGGTTCCCGGGCCGTTGACCGCGACGACGTGGAACGCCTCGGCGCTCCGGCCCGGAGCGAGGCCGCCGCGTTCCCCGGTGGCGAGCATGAGGCCGCGGACGGTGCGTTCCATGGCGTCAACGTCGGGGTGCTGGCTGGCGTGGATGTGGATGGCCGCCAGCTTCTCTTCGACGTTCCCGGTGACATCCACAAAGTGGTTCTCCCGCTCCTCCGGTCCGGCGAAGAGCCACAGCCAGGGCAGCTTGTAGGCCTCCAGCCCGGCCGCGGCCAGCTCCGGGTACGCGAAGGGGTTCTCCAGGGCCGGGTACACAGCCCTGGTCACCGCCTCCCCCACCGCCAGGTGGTCCGGGTGGCTCTTCTGGATCCGGTTCCAGTTCCGTTCCGGATGCATGGCGAGCACGACGTCGGGACGGAGCCGGCGGATCAGGCGCACCACCTCACGGATGACCTCGTGCGAGGGCTCAAGGTAGCCGTCCAGCTGGTGGAGGTAGTGGATATCGCTCACGCCGACGAGCGCGGCGGCGCGCTGCTGTTCCTCCGTCCGCAGCCGGACGATTTCGTCGCGCTTCGCCGGGTCGAAGCCGCCGGCGTCCCCGTCCGTCATGATGCAGTAGCTGACCTGGACTCCGGCGGCGGTCCACGCGGCGATGGTGCCGGCGGCGCCGAAGTCGATGTCGTCCGGGTGGGCGGTGAAACAAAGCACCCGCTCGATCCGGGTGTGGTTCGGATCGAACGGGCTCTGTGCCGCGGGGGCGTTGGTGCTCAATGGTCAGCCCTTGCGCTTCTTGATTTCTTCGGTGGCCTGCGGCAGCACCTGGAAGAGGTCGCCGACGATGCCGAAGTCGGCGATCTCGAAGACCGGGGATTCGGCGTCCTTGTTCACCGCCACGATCACCTTGGCGGTCTGCATGCCGGCCTTCTGCTGGATGGCGCCGGAAATGCCGGCTGAGATGTAGAGCTGCGGGGAGACGGTCTTGCCGGTCTGTCCGATCTGCGCGTCGTGGCCGATCCAGCCGGCGTCCGTGGCGGCGCGGGACGCGCCTATGGCCGCGCCCAGGGCGTCGGCGAGGTCCTCAAGCGGTCCGAAGTTTCCGTCCACTCCCCGGCCGCCGGCCACGACGATCCGGGCCTCGGAGAGGTCGGGGCGGCCGCTGGCGGCCTTCTCGGTCCGGGCGGTCACCCGGGCCGCGCCGGCTATGGCGTCCGCCGGCAGGTCGACCGTGACAGGCTGCGGGGCGGTGGCCGTGGCGGCCGGCTCCGGGGCGACGCTGTTGGCCTTGACGGTCAGCACGGCCACCGGGGTGGTGGCCCTGGCCGTGGTGGTGTACGAGCCGGCGAGCACCGACTTGTGCGCGGTCCCGTCCGGGTCGACCGCGACGACGTCGGTGATCACACCGGCGCCGAGTTTGATCCCCAGCCGCGCCGCGACCTCCTTGCCCTCGGCCGAGTTCTCGGCCAGCACCACGGTGGCCCCGGAGGTTCCGGCCACGGCCGCGAGGAACGCCGCCTTGGGCCCGACGAGGTAGTCGTTGAGGTCGGCTGCCGCGGGGACGTAGAGTTCCCCCGCTCCGTAGGCTGCCAGCTCGGCGGCGACGTCGTCGTGCAGTTCGCCGTTGAACGCCACCGCGGCCTCACCCAGCGAGCGCGCGATGGTGAGCAGCTCCAGGCTGGACTTCTTCAGCGCCTGGCCCGGGGTATCGATGAATACAAGTACTTTTTCCATGTCTGGATTTCCCCTTAGAGCAGCTTCTGGGCGGCCAGGAACTCGACCAGCCTGAGGCCGGCGTCGCCTTCGTCGGTGATGATGGTGCCGGCCGTCCGCGGCGGGCGCGCTTCGGCGGTCTCGACGGCGGTCCAGGAGCCCGCGAGCCCCACCTGGCCGGGTTCGACGCCGATGTCTCCCAGCGTCAGGGTGGCGATGGTCTTCTTCTTCGCCGCCATGATGCCCTTGAAATTCGGGTAGCGGGGGTCGTTGATCTGGTCCGTGACCGAAACGAGGGCCGGCAGGGTGGCCTCGACGGTGTCCGCGTGCGAGTCACCGTCGCGGCGGGCCGTGAGCTTGCCGCCGTCGAGTTCCAGCGAGGATGCGAAGGTCACCTGCGGCAGGCCAAGGCGCTCGGCGAGCTGGGCCGGGACCAGCGAGGTCTCGCCGTCGGTGGAGGCCATGCCGGTCAGGATGAGATCCGCGGGCGCGTCGGCGCCGAGGTGCCGGATCGCCGCGGCCAGCGCCAGCGAGGTGGCTGCCGCGTCCGAGCCGGCGAGCGCATCGTCGCTGAGGTGGACGCCTTCGGTGGCGCCGATCTGCAGCGACTTCTTGACGGCATTGACGGCGCCGGCCGGGCCCATGCTCAGGGCGATGACCTTGTTGCCGGCCGCTTCGCCACCGCGGGCCTCGATCAGCTGCAGCGCGGCTTCCAGGGCGTATTCGTCGAGCTCCGACAGGATGCTTTCGGACCGGTCCGTGGTGTTGTCCCCGCCGCCAAGGTGGCGGTCGAACTGCGCGTCCGGTACGTGCTTGACCAGCACGATGATCTTCAAAGTCTCTTCCACTGTGTTTACAGCAGCCTTCCATGCGGGTGGGCAGCCAGCCGGGTGGGGACGTGGCCAGGGAGCGCCCGGGGTGCCGGGTTGCTCCTAGCTAACCATATAGCGCGGGCCTGGCGGGGCCTCGGTTAACGCCTGTGTCAGGGCGCCCCGGAAAGGGGCAATAGCAGTCGTTAGCGTGCCGGAAAAGGGAGCCGGGAAAAGCAGCGCCGGCCGGCACCCCAAGGTGCCGGCCGGCGTCACGGGCCGGGCGTTGCGGCTCCGGGACCCTCTCGTCGTACTGCTGTTCGCTACTGGTGCCGGCTACTGGTCGGCGGCCGCACCAAGGGTCACATCGAGCTGCTGTTCCTGGCCGCCCCGGAGGACGGTGACCTTGACCGTCGCGCCGGCGGCCTGCTCGCGCACGGCGGCTGTCAGCTGGTTCGGATCGCTGATGGTCCGGTCCTGGAACTTCGTGATGACGTCGCCCACCTTGATGCCGGCCTTGTCGGCGGCCGAGCCCGGTTCGACCGTGGCCACGTCGGCGCCGACCGAGAAGCCGGAGGACGAGGTGCCGGCCGCCTTGGACTTCACGCTCACTCCAAGCTGGCCGTGGGTGGCCTTGCCGGTGCTGATGATCTCCTGGGCCACACGCTTGGCGTGGTTGATCGGGATGCTGAAGCCGACGCCGATGTTGCCGCTGCTCGTGCTGCCGCTGGCGTCCCCGCCGGCGGAGGCGATGGCCACGTTGACGCCGATGATTTCACCCTTGCTGTTCACCAGCGCGCCGCCGGAGTTACCCGGGTTGATGGCCGCGTCGGTCTGGATGACGTTGATCGAGATGCTGCCCTGATCGGCAGTGCTCGGCGCCTGGCCGCCACCGGGAGGGGCGAACTGGAAGCCCTGGTCGCCGCCCTGGGAATTGTCGGCGCCGCCCTTGGGGGCGGCCGAGGAGGCCACGCTGATGGTGCGGTTGAGCGTGGAGACGATGCCGTCTGTGACGGTTCCGGTCAGGCCCAGCGGGGAGCCGATCGCGACGGCGGTGTCACCGACGTTGAGTTTGTCCGAGTCGCCAAGGGTTGCCGGAACCAGCCCGGCCGGCTTGTCGATCTTGATCACGGCGAGGTCCGAGAGCGGGTCGGTGCCGACGATCTTCGCGCTGAAGACTTTGCCGTCGCTCGTGCGGACCTCCACGGCGGCGTTGGCGGTCTTGCCGTCCAGCGTGACGACGTGGGTGTTGGTGAGGACGTGGCCATCGCCGTCGAGGATGATGCCGGACCCCGTGCCTCCGTCGCTTCCGCTCGAGGCCTTGATGGTCACGACGCTGGGCGAGGCCTTCATCGCTGCGGCGGTGATCGCGTTGACGTCGTCCTTGTTGTTCACGATCACGGTGCCGGACTGGCTGGTGCTGCCCGTGGAAGACAGGGGCCGGTTCCCGATCAGGGCGTTGCTGCCGGCCACGACTCCGCCGCCCACCAGACCGGCGGCCAGGATGCTGGCAATGAGGGTGGGAACGCCGAAGGCGGCCTTGCGCTTCGGCGCGTTGGCCGGGTGGTTAAACGCATTGTTGTGGGGAGCCTGTCCGGCAGGCGGCTGGTTGCCGTAGGCGCCATAGGGGCTGGCTCCCTGGCCGTAGGGCGCGGGCTGTTCGTGCGAGGGCGCGCCAAACTGCTGCGTCTCGGGACCCGAGTGCTGGGCATAGGCCGGGGGACGCTCCGGATACACCGGGCGCGGGGAGCCGTCCGCCGATTGGTCAAGCCTCATGGTCGGGTTTTCCCGGGCTGAGTCCTCCGCCGCTGTGCTGTGCGAAGCCCCGGCAGCGGCCTCCCCCGGCTCAAGCGGCTCCCCGTTCGGGGTCGATGGATCCGGTGACGCGCCCTGCATTGGGTTCTCAGTCATGGGACTTCCTTTCATCCTCGTCTGCAGTCAATTATGGCGGTCCAGACTGGAACATAAGCGAACATTTGCTGGGAGGTTCCTGAATGCCGACGCGCGCCGGGGCGGGGCTGGGTCCTCCCGTCCCGCCAGCTTCAGCGCGTTTCGCTGGTGGCATATTCCCGGCGGTGGACGGCCTTTGGGGTGCACCATAGAATCAAATGGAATTGCCACAGCGACCTGCGGCTTTACACCTGCGTGGGGGCGCTGCTGCGTTCTGAGACGACCGGCTCGGCTCGATCCGGTCACAGAAGTGCTGAAGGGTTGCACATGCGGTCAATGATGAAACGATTCCTCGCCGTTCTCGGCGTGGCCGGACTGCTGGCGCTCCCCGCCGCTCCTGCCCTCGCCGAAGATCCGGTGACCATTCCTTCCGGGCAGAACATCGTCGACAGCGGCAACGTGCTCGGCAGCCGCGAGGGCGAGGTCCAGGACGCGATCCAGAAGCTCCTGAAGGACCACAAGTACAACCTTTACGTGGTCACCGTAAAGACCTTCGAGAACCCGGCCGACCCCAAGTCATGGTCACAGGCCGTGGCCACCAAGAAGGGCATGGGCCGGGCCGACGTCATCCTGGCCATGTCCGACGACGGCAAGTACTACTTCTCGCCCAACTCGGCCAGCGCCATCTACTCGAAGACCAGCACCATCAGCCAGAACGCGATCGTCGCGAACCTGGCCGGCGGAAAGCGCGACTTTGCGCAGGCCGCGATTGACACCGCCGCGGCAGTCGGTGACGCCGCCGGCGGCGGCAGCGGCTCGGTCCCCTCTGCGGGCGCCGGGAACGGCGTCCTGGTCGGCGTCGGCGTCGTGGCGGCCGGCGGCGTGGGAACCTATCTTTACCTGCGCAACCGACGGAAAAAGACCGCCGCGGCAGGCGGCACCGCTTATGGCCCGCAGGGCGCCGAACTCGACCCCCTCGCCGGATTGAGCGTCGAGGAGCTGCGCCGCAAGAGCGGTTCGCTGCTGATCGAAGCGGACGACGCCATCAAGTCCAGCGAACAGGAGCTTGGCTTTGCCCAGGCGCAGTACGGCGACGCCGCCGTCGGCAACTTCACGAAAGCACTGCAGGACGCCAAGGCCCACATGAGCGAGTCGTTCAAGCTGCAGCAGCAGCTTGACGACCACATTCCGGACACCGAAGAGCAGCAGCGGACCTGGCTGGGCGAAATCATCCGCCGCTCCGAGGCCGCACTGTCCTCCCTCCAGGAGCAGAAGGCGGACTTCGATTCCCTGCGGGAGCTTGAGAAGAACGCCCCGCAGGCTCTGGCGGCCGTCGGCACCGGCGCAAAGGACGCGGAGGCCAAGATTGCCGCCGCTGAGCAGTCGCTGGGCGAGCTCCGGGCAAAATATGCGGAGAGCGCCCTGACGCAGGTCGCGGACAACATCAGCCAGGCCAAGGAACGTCTGGCATTTGTGCAAAACGCCTCCACCACGGCCCAGGACAAGCTCAGCGCCGGCGAGGGCAGCCTTGCCGCCGTCGCGGTCCGGGCCGCCGAGGAGAGCCTGCACCAGACCAACGTGCTGCTCGGGGCCATCGCCAAGGTGGCGGCCAATCTGGACGAGGCCCGCAGCGGACTCGAGTCCGCCGTCGTGGACACGTCGCAGGACCTCGCCCAGGCGCGGGCCATGATCCAGTCCGGCGCCCACCCGGAACTGGCCGGACCGGTCGCCGGGGTGGAGGCCGCACTGGCCCAGGTCAAAGCCGAAATCCAGGCCGGCAAGATCGACCCCATCGCCACGCTGGAGCGCGTGGAGAACGCCCACCAGTCCCTCGACACGGCCCTGACCGGCATCCGGGACCAGCAGGAGCAGGCCCGCCGGGCGCAGGCCTCGCTGCAGCAGAGCATCATGTCCGCCCAGGCGCAGATCAGCGCGACCTCCGACTACATCACGGCACGCCGCGGCGGGGTGGGCACCGAGGCGCGCACCCGGCTCGCCGAGGCGCAGCGCAACCTCGACTACGCCCTGTCCATCTCCCGCACCGACCCGGTCACCGCCCTGCAGTACGCGCAGCAGGCGCATTCCCTCGCCGCCCAGGCCGCACAGCTGGCGCAAGCCGACGTGGACCAGTTCGGCGGGTACGCGAACCAGGGCTACGGCCGCGGTGGGATGTTCGGCGGCGGCGGAGGAGGCGGCCTCGGCGGCGCCATCCTCGGTGGCATCCTGATCAACTCCATCCTGCACGGCGGCGGTGGCGGCGGTTGGGGCGGAGGCGGCGGAGGCTGGGGCGGCGGCGACTCCGGCGGCGGTTGGGGCGGCGGCGACTTTGGCGGCGGCGGCGATTTCGGCGGCGGGGACTCAGGGAGTTTTTAGCTGGCCGGTCACAGACTAGGCGCCGGCGGACTCGATCCGGCCGGCGGGTAGAAGCGGTACATTCACTGTTCACCGAATTCAGTGGCCACCACTGGATAGGACGAAAGGTAACACCATGGTTAAGCAGTCCATTTTCGGCCGCATGGCGCAGCTGGCGAAGGCGAACATCAACTCCTTGCTGGACCAGGCCGAGGACCCGCAGAAGATGCTGGACCAGATGGTCCGCGACTACACGAACAACATCGCCGAGGCCGAATCAGCGGTCGCCCAGACCATCGGCAACCTGCGCATGCTCCAGGACGACTACAACGAGGACATCAAGAACGCGCAGGACTGGGGCAACAAGGCACTGGCCGCCTCGCGCAAGGCCGACGAGTACCGTGCCAAGGGCGACATTGTGGATGCCGAGAAGTTCGACAACCTGGCCAAGGTGGCCCTGCAGCGCCAGATGTCGTCGGAGAACGAGGCGAAGTCGGCCGAGCCGAGCATCGCTTCCCAGACCGACGTCGTGGACAAGCTCAAGCACGGCCTGGACCAGATGAAGGGCAAGCTCAACGAGCTCACCAGCAAGCGCAACGAGTTGGTGGCCCGGTCCAAGACGGCGGCCGCGCAGACCCAGGTGCACGATGCCCTCAAGAGCATTGACATCATGGATCCGACCTCCGAGGTGGGCCGCTTCGAGGAAAAGATCCGCCGCGAGGAGGCCAAGGTCCGCGGCCAGCAGGAACTCGCCGCCTCCAGCCTGGACGCCCAGTTCAACTCCCTGGAGGACCTCGGCGAGCAGACCGAGATCGAGGCCCGCCTGGCAGCGCTGAAGTCCGGCGGCGCCGCCCCGGCCCTCGGCGCCGGCAACGGCGCGGCCGCCCGCTCCACCGTTGAGGAAGCCGACTTCGACAAGCTCTAACCCTTGAGGCGGGGCCGGGCACCTGCGGGTGCCCGGCCTTTGCTGTGTCGGGGGGCCGCCAATCCAGTAGCGTGGAGCCATGTCTTCGACCCTTGTCTGGCTCCGCGATGACCTCCGCCTCGACGACAACCCCGCCCTGGCGGAAGCTGCGGCGTCCGGTGACCCGCTGACCGTTGTCTATGTGCTCGACGAAGCTTCGCCGGGCGTGCGGCCCCTCGGCGGCGCCGCGAAGTGGTGGCTGCACCACTCGCTGGAGTCGCTCGCCGCCGACCTTGAGGCGGCAGGGTCGCGCCTGCTCCTCCGCCGGGGCCCGGCGGAGGAGGTCATCCGGGGGCTGTCCGAGGAAACCGGCGCCACCCGGCTGCTCTGGAACCGCCGCTACGGCGGCCCGGAACGCACCATCGATGCCGGCCTCAAGGACTGGGCGGCGGGGCGGGAGATCAACGCCACGAGCTTCCAGGCCAGCCTGATGTTCGAGCCGTGGACGGTGCGGACCGGTTCCGGCGGCCCGTACAAGGTCTTCACCCCCTTCTGGAAGGCCTGCCTCGACGCACCGGAGCCCCGACTGCCGCTGGACGCGCCGCAGCGGCTCCCCGAGCCGGCCAAGACCGAGGCCGGTGAACTGCCGGGGAGCGACGCTCTGGAAAGCTGGCACCTGCTCCCCCACAGCCCGGACTGGAGCGCCGGGCTCGCCGCGGAATGGACGCCGGGCGAGGCGGGCGCGCACAGCAGGCTGGAAGACTTCCTCGACGGGCCCGCGGTCGAGTACGGCACCGGCAGGGACGTCCCCGGCGTCGAAGGCACCAGCAGGCTCTCCCCGCACCTGCGTTTCGGCGAGATCAGCCCGTTCCGGGTCTGGCATGCGCTGCGGGAACGTTACCCGCGCGGCGCACCGGCCGACGTCGGGATCTTCCGCTCCGAACTCGGCTGGCGGGAATTCTGCTGGCAGCTGCTCTACGAGAACCCGCAGCTGGCCACCCGTAACTACCGCCCCGAGTTTGACCGCTTCGCCTGGCAGACGCCGTCGGACGCCGAACTGCAGGCGTGGCAGCAGGGCCGCACGGGCTACCCGCTGGTGGACGCCGGCATGCGCCAGCTGTGGCAGACCGGCTGGATGCACAACCGCGTCCGGATGGCAGCGGCCTCGTTCCTGGTCAAGAACCTGCTGGCCGACTGGCGGCTCGGGGAGGCGTGGTTCTGGGACACCCTGGTGGACGCCGACGCCGCGAGCAACCCGGCAAACTGGCAGTGGGTGGCCGGTTCCGGAGCCGACGCCTCCCCCTACTTCCGCATCTTCAACCCGGTTACCCAGAGCAAGAAGTTCGACGCTGCCGGGCGCTACCTGCGGGCCTTTATTCCGGAGCTTGCCGGCCTCGACGACAAGGCGGTACATGAACCGTGGAAGGCCGACGGCGGCGCGGCCGGCTACCCGGGCCCGATCGTGGGTCTGCCCGAGTCGCGGGCTCGGGCCCTGGACACCTACCAGCGGCTCAAGGACGCCTAGGAAACAACAAAGGCCCGGATCCTGGGATCCGGGCCTTTGCTATTACTGCCATTGGTTGCGGGGGCAGGATTTGAACCTGCGACCTCTGGGTTATGAGCCCAGCGAGCTACCGAACTGCTCCACCCCGCGTCGCTTGATCAACACTACCGCACTTTGGCCGCCGCCCCGACCACGGGCCCGGACCGCTCGCCTCATGGATCACGAGACGCTGCGCAGAGGAAAGAGTCAGTCTGAGGACTTAAAGCAAGAAGTCCGGAACACTTTCCAGTGTTCCGGACTTCTTCTCAGTTGCGGGGACAGGATTTGAACCTGTGACCTCTGGGTTATGAGCCCAGCGAGCTACCGAACTGCTCCACCCCGCGTCGCATGATCAACTTTACCTGCCGGTGAACGGCAGGCCAAATCGGGGCGGCGTGATGTGCGTCCCATCCGTCACTCGGCCCCTGCCCGGAGGCCCGCACGGGACCCGCAAGCTGCCGGTTCGCCCGTCCAAGCCAAGGCGAAAGGCCGGATCCCCCGCTCGAACGGAACGGGGAATCCGGCCTTCGGCCTTCCTGCAAACGCCTGCCGGGCCGACGGCGCCTACTTACTCGGCGAGGGCGACGGCGAGGGCGTGGACGACGGCGACGCGCTGCCGCTCGGCGACGGAGTGGCCGACGGTGACGGCGACGGCGTCGTCGTGGTGATCTTGGCCTCTGCGTCGATCGCCCGCTGCAGGGCCGCGGAGAGCTTCTTCTGCTGCTCGCCGTAGGCCGCGAAGTCACCCTTGGCCAGGGCCGCCTGGCCGGCCTGGATCGCGCCGTTGGCCTCTTCTAGGGCCGCTTTCAGTTCCGCCTTGGCGTCCGTCGTGCCGCCGGTGGCCGGGGGCGTTGCTCCCGGGGCCGGGGTGGCCGGGGTTTGGCCGTTGTTGGCGGCGTCGCCGGCGGTGGCGCCGGAGCGGCCGCCGAACAGCTGGTTCAGTGCCTCGTCAAGGGTCGGCGCGAAGCCGATCTTGTCACCGAATGCGACCAGGACCCGTTGCAGCGTCGGGTAGGAGGTCTCGCCGGTCGACTTCAGGTACACCGGCTGCACGTAGAGCAGGCCCCCGCCCACCGGCAGCGTCAGCAGGTTGCCGTTGAGCACCGCCGATGCGCCCTGTCGCAGCAGGTTCAGGGCCTGCGACACGGTGGGATCGGAGTTGAACTTGTTCTGCGCCTGGCCGGGCCCGGGGACGTTGGCTTCCGGCGGAATCTGCAGCAGCCGCAACTGCCCGTAGCTCGCCGCCTTTACGCCCTTCTGGTTGCCGGCATCCGAGTCCGCGGCCAGGAAGCCGTAAAGCACGTTGCGCGCATTGCCATTGACTACCTGCGGGATGAATGACGACGTCAGCTGGAAGGCAGGCTTGTCCTGGTCGGGCATCTGCAGCGACATGTAGAACGGCGGCTGTTTGACCCCTTCTTCCTTGACGGTCGGGTCGTTCGGGACGCTCCAGGCATCATTGTTGGTGAAGAAGCTGTCCGGGTTCGTTACGTGGTACCGGCCCAGGAGTTCGCGCTGGACCTTGAACAGGTCCTCCGGGTAGCGGACGTGGCTCATCAGGGCGCCGGACATCTCCGAGTACGGCTTCAGGGAGGTCGGGAACACCTTCTGCCAGGCTTTCAGGACCGGATCCTGGTCGTCCCAGGCGTAGAGCGTGACGGAACCGTCGTAGGCGTCCACGGTGGCCTTCACCGAGTTTCGGATGTAGTTGACGGAGTTGCTCGGCAGCGCGGCGGTGCGGCCGGCCGAGGTCTGCGAGTCCCGCGTGGCGTCCGAGAGCTGCTCCTGCTGCGAGTACGGGAAGTACGGGCTCGTGGTGTAGCCGTCCACAATCCACTTCACCCTGCCGTCGACGACGGCGGGATAGGCGTTTCCGTCGACCGTCAGGTAGGGCGCGACCTTCTCCACCCGGTCCTTCGGGCTCCGGTCGTAAAGGATCTGTGACTCGGCGTTGACGCCGTCGGACAGCAGCAGGTCCGAGGACTGGAACTTGATCGAGTAGAGGATCTTGTTGAAGAAGCTGCCCACGTTCGGACCGCCGTTGCCGGTGAAGGTGTACTGCGTTCCGGCGTCGCCTTCCTTGGCCGCCGGGCGGTCCTGCTCGCGGTGCGCGGCACCGGCCGGAGCGCCGACGATCGAGTAGTCCGGCGAATTCTCGCCGAAGTAGATCCGCGGCTGGTAGCTGGTGTCGGTCCCCAGCACGCCCGTGGACGGGATGCCCGACTGCAGGAACTCGGGCTTGCCGTCCGCGGTGAACTTGTTGCCCTTGGCCGCGACCACGCCGTACCCGTGGGTGTAGACCACGTGCTTGTTGAGCCAGGACTGCTGATTGGTGGCCAGGCCGCCCGGGTTCAGCTCGCGCACCGCGATGACGGTGTCCTGGATCTTGCCGTTCACCTCGTAGCGGTCCACGTTCAGGGTGCTCGGGAACTGGTAGTACGGCCGGTACTGCTCCAGTTGGGAGAACGCGTCCGAGATCAGGTTCGGGTCCAGCAGGCGGATGTTGGCGGTGGTCTGGGCGTCCGGGGCCAGGGCGCCGGTGGTGGCCTTGGTGGTGGCCTCGTAGCGTTTCTCCTGGATCTTATCCAGGCCGTAGGCGGCGCGGGTCATGGTGATGTTGCGCTTGATGTACTCATTCTCCAGGGTCTGCTCCGAGGGGCGGACCTGGAACTGCTGGATCACCCAGGGGTAGACGCCGCCGGCCAGGATCGAGGTGATCACGAGCATGGCGGTGCCGATCACCGGCAAGCGCCACTTGCCGATCACTGCGGCGACGATGAAGAGGACGGCCACGAGTGCGGCGGCGACGGCGAGGATGGCCTTGGTGGGGATGACCGCGTTCACGTCGGTGTACAGCGCACCGGCCCAGCGGCCGCCGTTGTTCAGCACGGCGGAGTAGCGGTCAAGCCAGAAGTTGACGCCAAGCAGCAGCAGGAACGCCGCGCCCGCGACCGCGAGGTGGATCTGGGCGGCGCGGCTGGTGAAAACGCCGCGCTCCATCAGGCGGATGCTGCCGTAAAGGTAGTGCGTGAGGATGCCGGCGACTCCGGCCACGACGGCGACGCTGATCAGGAAACCGGTAACGAAGCCCAGGAAAGGCAGGGTCATGAGGTAGAAACTGATGTCCAGGTTGAACTGCGGATCGTTCTGGCCGAAGGGCTCCTGGTTGAGGAAGAGCATCACCTTTTGCCATTGGCTGGCGGCCGCGCTGCCGGCGAAGAGGCCGAACAGCACCGGCAGGCCGATCATGACCACGCGGCGGATCGGTTCAAGCTGGGCCTGGTAGCGGTTGAGGTTGTCGCGGACGTCCGAGTCGGGTGCGTAGACCGGCCGGGCGATATAGGCGATCCGGATCGCGAAGAACACGGCGGCGAACATCACGGCGAAGCCGGCCAGGAAGATGGCGATCCGTGCGATGTTCTCGGTCAGGAAGACTTCAAAAAAGCCCAACTGCTGGTACCAGAGGACGTCCGTCCAGACATTGGCGAAGAAAATGAAGCCCACGACGATCAGGGCGACAACAATCAGTGTCGGCGTCAGTGCGCCTCGCCGTTGCTGTGGCCTTCCGGGTGGGACGGTGCTGGGACGGGACAAACTCGGTACCTCATAGCTGGTCGTCAGTGCTGCTGGTTTTTTAGTTGTCTAAGTGCATCGTGTTGCTGCAGTCTAGCGACTGCCGGCGCCGGCCCGGCAGGGCGGCAGCGGCCGTCATTAGTGCCACGAGTGGCGCCAGAGCTTAGTTCCGGGGTCAGTCTAGTTGCTGGTGCAGACCGGAAGCCCCGATGTGTCGCCGCCGGCAGCGGCGAGCTCGACGGCGCGGCGCGCGTCGGCCAGGTTCTCCACCTTGACGACCTGGAGGCCTGCCGGGATGTGGCCCACGACGTCGTCGCAGTTGGCCGCCGGGGCCAGGAACATCGTGGCGCCGCCGGACCTGGCCCCGACCATCTTCTGGCTGATCCCGCCGATGGCCCCCACGGCGCCGTCGGGCGTAATGGTGCCGGTGCCTGCAACATGCTTGCCGCCGGTCAGGTCACCGGGGGTCACAGTGTCCACGATGCCGAGGGCGAACATCATGCCGGCGCTGGGGCCTCCGACCTTGTCCAGCGAGATCTTGACGTTGAACGGGAACTTGAACTTGTACTGCAGCACGACGCCGAGGAGGTAGCGGCCGGTCTGGGACTTGCTCGGGGTGACCGTCAGCGGCAGTTGGCTGCCATTGCGCTCGACGACGACCGTCACCGGTTTGCCGTTCCCCGCTGCGAGCTGCGCCTGGACAACGCTGAGCGCGGTGATCGGCTTGCCGTCGATCGAGACCAGCACGTCGCCTTCCTGGATCTTGCCCTTCGACGCCGAGTCGTCCGGAATCCCGGCAACCTGCAGCTTCTGCTCGAACGGGATACTGAGTTCCTTGAGCGCCGCGGCGACGGCATTCTCCTGCGAGGTCGTCATGGCGACCGCGCTTTCCTGCTGCGACTGTTCCTTGGTGACGCCCTTGGGGAAGATCAGTTCCTCCGGATAGACCGCCTTTGCGGCGTTCAGCCACGCGCTCAGGGCTTCGAAGACCGTGACCGGCCCGTTGGGGCCGCCGTCGACGTAGACGGTGGTGAGGTCCAGGTTGCCCTTGGCCGGGAAAGTCTCGTGTCCCGCCACGGTGATGACCGGCTTGCCGTTGTCCGTGCCGAGCGTATTGAACGTAGGGCCGGGCGATTCGATCACATAGGGAACGGGCAGGCTCATGGCGGCGAGGCCGAGGGCCATCGCCAACAGGCCGGAGACGAGCATGGTGGAGGAGCGGTTGTCCGCTCCCCCGCCGTTGGCACCGCGGGTCCTCCGTCCCGGGGCACGGCCTCCGCTGCCTGCGGCGCCGCGTCTGGCGGCGAAACGGGACCACAGGCTGGGTTTGCCGCCGGCGCTGCGGGTACCGCTGCCGCCGTCGCGGGGCGCGGGTTCGGCCGGCAGCTGCCCGCCCTGGTTAAACGTCAATGAAGGACCTCTCCATGCCGGCGCCTTGGCCCTTGCGGGGCCCGGATCAGGGCGCTGCGGCTGCGGCCGAAACCGGCTCCGCAGCCTTCAAATATTCCAGCCTCTAACACTACGCGCTCGGGCACCGCAGGGGCTCTTTGCCGACAGCGAACGTGGCCGGGTTTCGGGAGACAGCCGCTCACACGGAGGGGTAGCGTGAAGATGAGCACCAGTCACACCGACGATCGGCGGGATCATGACCTCTAACCCACTCAATCCGTCCAACGGGGACGACGAACCCAAGGATCCGCTGGCAGAAATGCTGCAGAACCTGATGGGCGGCAAAGGCATGGGGGACATCGATCCGGCAGAGCTCGCCAAGGCCGCCGGGCTGCCCGACGACCCCAATCTGCTGGCCCAGATGTTTTCGCAGGTCCAGGCCATGATGAGCGCGTCCTCCGACGGTCCGGTGAACTGGCAGCTGGCGCACGAGAACGCCCGCCGGGTGGCCGCCAGCGGCTCCGACCCGTCAGTGACCGCCGCGCAGTCCCGCGAAGTCGACGAGGCCCTCCGGCTCGCCGAGCTCTGGCTGGACCAGGTCACCGAGCTTCCCGCCACCGGGCTGATCGGCCGCGCCTGGTCCCGCGCCGAATGGGTCGAGGAAACCCTGGGGACGTGGAAGCGGCTGACGGAGCCCGTCGCGAACAGCATCGCCAACGCGCTCTCCTCCGCCATGACCGAGCAGATGCCCGAGGAAATGAAGTCCATGATGGGCGGCGCCTCCTCGATGCTGCAGAACATGGGCGGGGCCATTTTCGGCATGCAGCTGGGCCAGGCGATCGGCGCGCTCTCCGCCGAGGTGGTCAGCTCCACCGACATCGGTGTCCCGCTGGCCGACCTGGAAATGGCGCTGCTGCCGGCCAATGTGGCGAAGTTCGGCGAGGGCCTCGGCCTGCCGGAAAACGACATCCGCCTCTTCCTCGCGGTCCGCGAAGCCGCCCACGCCCGGCTCTTTGTGCAGGTCCCGTGGCTGCGCGGGCACCTGCTCGGCGCGATCGAGGCCTACGCCCGCGGCATCCACATCGACACCTCCAAGATCGAGGAACTCGCCCGCGAGCTGGACCCCAGCAACCCGGAGGGCATCCAGGAAGCACTCTCGCAGGGTGTCTTCATGCCGCAGCGCACGCCCGCCCAGGACCAGGCCCTCGAGAAGCTTGAGACGGCGCTGGCCCTGGTGGAGGGCTGGGTGGATGAACTCACGGCCGCCGCAACGGAGAAACTGCTGCCCTCGGCCGCGGCGCTGCGCGAAACCGTCCGGCGCCGACGCGCGACCGGCGGCCCCGCGGAGCACGCGTTCTCCTCGCTGGTCGGTCTTGAGCTGCGGCCCCGCCGGCTGCGCGAGGCCGCCACGCTGTGGGCCCAGCTGAAGGAAGAACGCGGCGTGGAAGGCCGGGACGCCATCTGGCAGCACCCCGACCTCTTGCCCACGGCCGGAGACCTGGACGATCCGAAGGGCTTCAGCGAACGCCGCAAGCTGGCCGAGGCCAGTGACACCGAGGTTGACGACGCGCTGCAGAAGCTGCTGAGCGGCGGGTTCGACACGGCTGAACCAGGGGCGGAGCAGGGCGAAGACCATACCGGCGAAACCGGGGACGATTCCAGCGGTGAGCCCGGAGCCGGGGACGACACCGGCAGCCCCAAGGCCTGACTGGCTATTTCGGCGTGCGGCACCGGAAAGCCCCGGCCGGAACCTCGGTTCCGGCCGGGGCTTTCCCGTGCCCGGGGTCGTCAGCGGACGGCGGTCCCGGCGTCTTCGACATCGGCGCTGTCGACGTCGTCCCGGTCGGCCGGCAGGCCGCGGGCGGTGGCAAAGGACACGCCCTCCAGGAACGCCTTGGCGCGTTCGGTTTCCGGGTAGGCGGCCAGCAGCCGCCAGAACGCGGCGTTGTGGGCGGCCACCAGGAGGTGCGCCAGCTCGTGCAGCAGGACATAGTCAATGACCCACTGCGGCATCGGCTGCAGCTTGTGGGAGAGCCTGATGGTTCCCTCCGATGGCGTGGCCGAACCCCAGCGTGAGTTCTGGTTGGTCACCCAGCGGACCGACGTCGGGACCGCCCGGCCGCCGAGGTATTTGGCGGAAAGGTCGGCCGCATGGGCCGCCAGCTCCGCGTCGCTGCCCGCCCGGCGCTTGCCGGCGGCCTTGGGGCCGCGGCTGCCCTGCAGGCGGAGCTTCTCCAGCATCCGGTGCACCCATTCGCGCTCCTGGGCGCCGCTGAAATGCGCCGGGATGGCGACCACCGCGGTGCCGTTCTCCCAGAATGCGGCCACCGTGCGGCGCCGCCGGGCCGAGCGGCGCACCTCCACGGGAGCGCCGTCGGCGGTGGTCACCGGGGTGACGCTGGTGTTGGCGGCGCCGGCCATCAGAGGCTGGAGCTTTCGACCAGGACGGCCAGAACGGCTTCGCCGTACTTTTCCAGCTTCGACGCGCCGACCCCCGGCAGCGTGGCGAGCTGTTCGAGGGACTCCGGCCGCGCCTCGGCGATCGCGGTCAGGGTCGCGTCGGTGAAGACCACGAAGGCGGGGACGTCTGCCTCCAGCGCGGTCTCCTTCCGCCACTGCCGCAGCGCGTCGAAAGTCTGTTCCTCGTAGCTCGGCGGGCACTGGCTGCACCGGCCCACCTTGCGTTCGGCACCGGAAGAGAGCATGCTCCCGCAGACCCGGCACGACGCCGGCACCGCCGCCTTGCGCCGCGGCGCGGCCCCCTTGCCGCGGACGGAGGAGCTCGCGACCGAGTCGGGCCGCAGCCCGTCCAGGAACCGCGAAGGTTTCCGGTTGGCGCGGCCGCCCGGTGTCCTGGCCGTGGACCAGGACAGGTGCAGGTGCTCCTTGGCGCGGGTGATGCCGACGTAGAGCAGCCGGCGCTCCTCGTCCACGGCTTCGGGAGTGTCCGCGAAGGAGATCGGCATCAGGCCTTCGCTCAATCCGACCAGGAACACGGCTTCCCACTCCAGCCCCTTCGCGGCGTGCAGCGAGGCCAGGGTCACGCCCTGGACGGTGGGAGCGTGTTGCGCCAGCGAGCGCTCCTGCAGTTCATTCACGAAGTCGGCAAGGCTGAACTGCGCTCCCCTGCTGACCACCAGTTCGTCGGCGAGTGCCACGAGTGCTGCCAGCGACTCCCACCGTTCCCGGAGGGCGCCGCCGCTGTGCGGGGCCGCGTCCGTGTAGCCCAGGGAGGACACGATGTCGCGGACCAACTGACCCAGGGGCTCCGGCGTCGCGGTCTCGGCGACGGCGCGGGTGGCGGCCCGCAGCTGCAGGATCGCGTCGCGGACTTCCTTGCGGGCGAAGAACCGTTCGCCGCCGCGGAGCTGGTAGCCGATGCCGGCCGAGGCGAGTGCCTGTTCGTAGGCCTCCGACTGGCCGTTGGTGCGGAACAACACCGCGATCTGGCTCGCGGGCGTCCCGGCGTCGAGCAGTTCGCGGATCTTCACGGCGACGGTGGCAGCCTCGGCCTCGTCGTCGGAACATTCGGTGAACTGCGGCACGGGGCCGGCCGGCCGCTGGGCCACGAGTTGCAGCGGCGTGGCCCAGGCCGCGTCCGCCACGGGACCGCCGCTGCGCCGGCCGGCGAGCAGGTCGTTGGCCAGCTTCACCACCTGCGGCGTGGAACGGTAGTCCCGGATCAGCTTGACCACCGTGGCGTTGGGGTACTGCGCCTTGAAGCCGAGCAGGTGCTTCGGCGAGGCGCCCGTGAAGGAGTAGATGGTCTGGCTGGCGTCGCCGACGACGCAGAGGTCGTCACGGCCGCCGAGCCACAGCTCGAGGAGCCGCTGCTGCAGCGGCGAAACGTCCTGGTATTCGTCCACCACGAAGTGCCGGTACTGTTCGCGGACGGTGGCGGCGACCTTGGGGTCCTCCTGCAGGATCCCCACGGTGATCAGCAGCACGTCCTCGAAGTCGATCACGTTCCGGTCCGTCTTGACGTCCTCATAGGACTGGAACACGCGGGCGACGGCGGTCAGGTCGAAACCGCCGGGGGTGCCACGGCCCTGGGCCTTTTCCAGGTAGTTGGCCGGGGTGAGCATGGACACCTTGGCCCACTCGATTTCGGAGGCGAGATCGCGGATGGAGGCCCGGTCGGTGCTGAGCCGCAGCCGGCGGGCAGCCTCCGCGATCATCTGGGCCTTGTGGTCCAGCAGGTTGGGCAGCGCGCCGCCGACGGCCTGGGGCCAGAAAAACTGGAGCTGGCGCAGCGCCGCGGCATGGAAGGTGCGGGCCTGCACGCTGCCGACGCCGAGGTCGCGGAGCCGGCTGCGCATTTCGGCGGCGGCCCGCGAGGTGAAGGTGACGGCCAGCAGCCGCTGCGGGCTGTACACGCCGGAGTGCACACCGTAGGCGATGCGGTGCGTAATGGCGCGGGTCTTGCCGGTGCCGGCGCCTGCGAGCACGCACATGGGCCCGTTCAGGGTGCTGGCCACCTCGCGCTGTTCGGCGTCGAGGCCGCCAAGGATCCGCTCCTCGAGGGAACGGCCGTCCGGCACCGGAGCTTCAGCGGCGGGTGAGCCGTCGTGGGACTGTCCGGCCGGAAAGGCGCTGGACTGGAAGATATCTGTGTTCACTTCTGCTGCTCAGTCGTTGGAGTGTGTGCGGTGGATGCCGCGGCGTGTGGAACCCGCCGCACGGGGGTGCCTCCGGACGGTGTCACGAGGACGTCAGGCACTGTCCGGGCGATCCTGGATGACGCCCCCGTACCAGTGTTCAATCAGGGCCCGCGCGATCGAGAGCCGGCTGGAAATGATGATTTCGCCGCTCAGCACCGCTTCCTGCAGCTCGGCGCGGCTGAACCAGCGCGCCCGGGTGACCTCGACGCCGTCGGGCGTGGCCTCCGTGTCCGCCGTCGTCGCGGTGAAGCCGAGCATGAGCGAAGCCGGAAAGGGCCAGGACTGGGAACCGAGGTACTGCGATGCGGTGACCCGCACCCCCACCTCTTCGCCAATTTCCCGGACCACTGCCTGCTCGAGGGACTCACCGGGCTCGACGAACCCGGCCAGGGTCGAGTAGTTCCGGGAGTCGAGCGGGCCGCCGCCGCCCAGCAGCAGCCGGTCGTCCGGACCGACGACCGTGACGATGATGGCCGGATCGGTGCGCGGGTAATGCTCGGAATTGTCCGAGGGGCAGCGCCGGACCCAGCCGCCGGCCTCCGGGACCGTGGCGGCGCCGCACCGCGGGCAGTGCGTATGGGTGGCGTGCCAGTTGGCAATGGCGCTGGCCTCAATGAACAGGGCGGTATCGGTGGGGTCCAGCTGGGCGGCCACCTCGCGGAAGCCGGCCCACTGCGCACCCGCCGGGATGCCCTCGACGTGCGGCTCGAACGGCTCGGCACGGACCTCGAACTGTTCCGGAAGGACGAACAGCACGTACTGCGTTCCCTCGGCCGCACGCGCTCCGGGCAGTGCGGTGCCGAGGTAAATCACCTGTTCCGGGGCGTACGCGGTTCCCTTGAGCCGCCCGGCGAGGCCGGCCGCGTCCAGGAAGACGAGCCCCTCGCCGCTGACCAGCGCCTGGCGCCGGGACAGGACCATCGCCTGCACGCCACCGGAACGCAGCAGCTCCTCCAGCATGCCCGGCTTCAGCCTGGCCGCGGAGCCGCGGTCAATCATCGCGGGCCGGACCGGAAGAACGGTGTCCCGCAGCTGGTTGGCCGGGGGGCTGTCGCCCGCGGCCCGGGCCACCGCAGCTCCCCCCGCCGGTGCGGCCCCGGCAGCGGGCACCGATCCAGGATCAACCTGTCCGGTAATTTGCCCGGTAATTTGCCCATCGATTTCTGCATTACCGGACTCCGGTGACTCCGCAAGACTCATGTACCCACCGTACCGACCCCCGCCGACAATTGACATTTTCGCCGGCCCTCCGGGGCCCGCCTCCCGGCCGATTGCGGGAGCGGTTGCCCAAGCAGCCGCCGTTAGGCGCTATTTCGGGCCGATCTTTCAGACTCGCCGTGATGCAGCGCCGTCTTAGGGCCGGCTCAATCTACCGTGGAAGCGTGAGAAGAAAACCAATCGAACTGGCAGCTGTAGCGACTGCGGCTGTCCCCGGCCTGACCCCGACCGCCGTGAGCTCCGCGCCCGACGATCCGGCAGACTTCGATTCCGCTCTTCTCCTGGACTCCGAAGGCAAACGCTGGCGTGTCCGCTCGCCACGCCATGCCGAGGCCAGTGCGCGGCTCGAAACAGAGTTCCTGGTGCTGCGCGCGTTCACTCCCGGCATCCGCGCCGAGCTCCCCTTCCTGATGCCGACCGTGGCCGGCACCGTCCGGCAAGGCACGCTCAGCACCTTCGTCTACTCCCACCTATCCGGCACCACGCGCTCGGTGGAGGAGCTCAGCACCGGCTCCGCCGCGCTGACCCGGGAACTCGGCGCCGCTCTCGCGGCCATCCACGACCTCCCGCACTCTCTGGTCAGCAACGCCGACCTGCCCAGTTACACGCCGAACGAGTTCCGCCAGCGGCGGCTCAACGAGCTGGATCAGGCCGCCACCACGGGAATGATCCCGCCCCTGCTGCTGCGCCGCTGGGAGCACGCGCTGGAGGACGTGTCGCTCTGGCGTTTCAACCCCAGCGTGGTGCACGGCGACCTGCACGAGGACAACCTCCTGGTCGACGGCGACCGGGTCACCGCCGTGACCGGCTGGACCGACCTGCGGATCGGCGACCCGGCCGACGACATGGCGTGGCTGGTCGCGTCCAACGACCAGGACTTTGTGGACGCCGTCCTTGCGCACTACACGTCCAGCCGCCGGGACGCCCCCGACGCCCATCTGCTGCGCCGCGCCGCGTTGTCCGCCGAGTTCGCCTTGGCGCAATACCTGGTCAAGGGCCTTGCGGCGGCCGACCAGGACATGATCCGCGAGGCCGAGTCGATGCTCGCGGTGCTGGCCGAGGACGTCGCGGAACATGGCGGCCAGCCGATCAGCGTCGAGCCGCTGCCGCAGCCGGCCGTGACCGTGCAGCCGATCAGCCCGGATGCCCCCGGCTCAACGCCCGGACAGGATCCGCAGCACGTCAGCGATATGGCGACCGCTGTCCACGTCACGCCGATCCCCCGCGATGAGCTTCCGGGCGCGGCGCAGGACGACGCCGGGACGCAGGCGGCCACTGACGGCGATCCGGAAGACAGCACTCGCGACGCCGGTGCCACCGCCGCTGACGGCGATCCGGAGGACAGCACGCCCGTCGACAGCCCGGCAGCCGCCGACGGCGATCCGGAGGACGGGAAACCCGTTGCCGACGTTCCGGCCCCGCCAAAGCCGTCCGCTGCGGACGACACCTCCACCACGGCGCTCACCGTGGTACCGGCGAGCGAGCGTCGCTAAGGCCAGCTAGCCTGATTTCCTTCCGAGGGCCGCCGCGACGATTTCCTCCAGCCGTTCCGCGGAGCCGAGATCGTGCGGGCGGACCACCTGGTTGTCTGCCACGTAGTAGAACGCTGCCCGGACGTCCTCAAGCGGGACGCCCTTGAGCCGGGACCACGCCAGGCGGTAGACGGCGAGCTGCACGGACTTGGTCTTGAGCTGGCCGGCCGAGGGCCGGCGTCCGGTCTTCCAGTCGACGAGGTCCCAGCCGCCGTCGGCGTCGCGGAAGACTGCGTCGATGCGCCCGCGGACCACGACGTCGCCGATCCGGGTTTCGACCGGCACCTCGACGTGTGCGGGCGCCCGGTGGGCCCACTCCGACTGGCGGAAGGTCTCCACCATGGCGTCCAGGCCGTAGGCCTCGTCAATGTGGTCGTCCGAGCCGGCGGCCTCGCCGAGGTCCAGCATCCCGGAGGTGCCGAAGTATTCTTCGACCCAGGCGTGGAAGGCCGTTCCCTTGCGGGCCGACATCCCGGGTTCGCGCGGGACGGGCCGCCGCAGCCGGGCCACCACGGAGGCCGCATCCTCGTCCAGGTCCACCAGGGTGGAGGCGGAAATATGGCCCGGCAGGTGCACCTCCTGGACGGCTGACCGCCGGGAACGCCGGTCCAACAGGGTGGCCGCTTCCTGCGCCCACCCGGCCGCCGGCCCGCGCAGTCTGCGCGCCCCGGCCGCCGAAGCTGCGGGCGGAGTTCCCGGCCCGGCGGGAGCCGGCAGCGAGCCGGCGCCGGGCTGTTCCAATTGCTCCAGGACCCGCGCCGCGGCAGCCTCCATGGCGGCCCGGCGGCCCGGTACGAGCCGCAACCGGGCTCCGGTGTGCGGGTGGACTGGTCCTTCCAGGGGATCGTAGGGCCACAGGGCCAGCTCCAGCTCGGAGGTCAGCGGGCTTTCCTCCGGCAGTGCCTCCTCGGCGACGGAATGCGGATGGATCTCGGCCGCGCCGGCCCCACTGAGCCCTTCGAGTTCGGCCAGGAACGGGGACATCTCGGCCAGGCCCGCCCGGGAGCCCACCCAGGCTGCGCTTGAGACCCAAAGCACATGCTTGGCGCGGGTGTAGGCAACATAGGCCAGGCGCCGTTCCTCGGCTTCGCCGTGGGCCTGGACCGCGGACTTGAACTCCTTCTCGGCGTCGAGCCAGCCTTTCTGGTCCGGCTGATCCAGGTCCCACTGCGGCAGGTCGGCGCGGTCCCCGCGGAGCGGCCACGGCAGCGCGGCGGACCCGCTGCTCCAGCGCGAATCCCGGCTGGACGGGAACGCCCCGGCGTTGAGGCCGGGAACGAACACGACGTCCCATTCCAGCCCCTTGGAGGCGTGGACAGTCAGCAGCTGGACGGCCTCGTGGTTGACGTCCGGCGCGGCGGCGTCGAGGCCGTTCTCCTCGGCGGCGGCCGCTTCCAGCCAGGCCAGGAAGGCGAGCACGTCGACCCGCTGCGAGGTGTGCAGGAACCCGGCGGCAGCATCCTGGAAGGCGTCCAGGTTGCGCCGCGCCTGATGGATGCTGATGCCGGGCCGGGCCGCAACTTCGATGTCCAGGAGCATGGCACGTTCCACTTCGCCCAGCAGGGTGCTGAGGTCATCGCCCATGAAGCTGCGCAGTTGACGGAGCTCGGCGGAGAGCCGCTGCAGCCGCTCCAGCGCGTCCGGGCTCAGCCGGCGGCCGTGGGCGGACGTCCAGTCGGGACGGGGCAGCCAGTCCAGCGCCTCGATCAGGCTCGCGGCGTCGGTGAGGTCGCCCTCGATGACGGTTTCGGCGCTGTCGCCGTCGGTATCGGTGTCGGTGTCGCTGTCGGTGTCGCTGCCGGGGCGTCCGCGGCGCCGCGCCAGGAAGCTCGACCAGTCGCGGAACGCCATCAGGTCCGCAGGCCCGATCCGCCAGCGCGCGCCGGCCAGCAGCCGCATCAGCGAGTCGGAGCGGCCCGGATCGGCCAGCACCCGCAGGGTCGCCACGAGGTCGACGATTTCGGGGGTGTCCAGCAGCCCGCCGAGGCCCACGATTTCGTAGGGGATGCCGCGCAGCTCGAATTCGCGGCGGATGCACTCCATCTGGGCCCGGCGGCGGCACAGTACGGCCATCGCCGGCGGCTCGGGCTCCTCCGCCTTGCCGGCGTCGAAGTCGGTCCGCCGGAATTTCAGCACGTCGGCGGCGATGGCCGCCGCTTCGTCCTCGTCCGTGCCGAAGCGGCCCATCAACACGCGGCCCTGGACCGCGGCGGGGCTGGGCTGCAGCGGCGGGACCTCCACGGTGTCGGCGCTGTCCCGGGCACCGGCCGCGCTGGCATGGGCCGCAGCCTTGCTGAGCGGGGCCGAAATGACGTTGGCGGCCTCGAGAATGTTCCGGCCGTTGCGCCACGCGGTGGTGAGGTACGACGTCGGCGCGACGGCGAACCGTGGCGGGCCGCCGCCGGCGTCGCCGGAATCATGCGCACTTCCGCCGTCGTCAACCCGGACGGGGAATTCGCGGACGAAGTGGAAGAGCTGGCCCGCGGACGCGCCGCGGAAGCCGTAGATGGACTGGTTCGGGTCTCCCACCGCGGTGACGGCGTGCCCGTCACCGAACAGGCGGGAGAAGAGGACAAGCTGGGCGTGGGAGGTGTCCTGGAATTCGTCCAGCAGCACCACCTTGTAGCGCTGGCGTTCCGTTTGCGCGGCCACCGGGATCTCGTTGGCCACCCGGGCCGCGAGGGCCACAAGGTCACCGAAGTCCAGTGCGCCGCGGGCCCGTTTGGCCTCCGCATAGCGGCCCACCATGTCCGCAACGCTGGCGCGGGTCCGGAGCAAAGCGCTGAGGTCCCCCGCGGCCTGGCTGGGATTCTTCTTGGCCGTGGCGACATACGGCAGCGCCTCGAACTCGGCCACCCGGTCCAGCAGCCAGCCCCGGACTTGCGCGGGGTCCTGCAGGTGCTCCGCGCATTCCCCGGCAAGCTGGATGACCGCCTTGACCAGGGTGGACTTGGCGGAACGGAAATGCTGGTAGTCGCCGTCGAAGGCTTCCACCACCTCGCTCGCGAGCTGGAAGGACTGGGCACCGCCGAGGAGCACAACGTCCCGTTCGACGCCGAGCCGGAGCCCGTAATCCGAGACGATGCCGCTCGCGTAAGAGTGGTAGGTGGAGACCTTGGGTTCCAGCGCGTCGGTGCTCAGCAGCCCGGCCGGAAACACCTTGTGCTCCGGATCGGCCGCGGCGATCCGCGCCAAGGCGGCCAGCTTGGCCCGGATCCGGGTGGCGAGCTCGCCGGCAGCCTTGCGGGTGAACGTCACGCCGAGTACTTCCTCCGGCCTGACCCAGCCGTTTGCGACGAGCCACACCACACGGTCCGCCATGGTGGCGGTCTTGCCGGAGCCGGCCCCGGCGATGACAAGCCGGGGCGCCAGCGGCGAGGAGATGATCCGTGACTGTTCGGCGGTGGGGCTGTTCTTCTCCCCCAGCATCGCGGACAGCTCTTCCGGGCTGAACCGCGGTTCAGGCAGGGGCTTCGGCCGTGTGTCCGCCGGCGCGGCGGTCTCCGGCCCGGCCGCCGTCGTCGCCTCGATACTCATTCGGTGACCTGCTTTCCGCGTGCGCACAGCGGGCAGACTTCGGGAAGCCTGCAGCCGTGGCCGCCGTGCCCGCCCTTGGCGGGGTCGTGGCGGGCTTCAAACGTGCTGCCGGACATGACGCGGGCGGCCTCGCCGACCATCTCCAGAGCCCAGTTCGCTTCCGGATCCAGCGCCGGCTGGCTCTGCACCCCGGGGCTTTTGGTGCTGGTGCCGAGCTGGGCCAGCACCGCGCCGCCGGGTCGCGGCGGCGGACCGTCGTCCGGGCCGGTAAACCCGCCGGCCAGGACCGCCGCCTGGTAGGCGCCCAACTGGGGATGGCGTTCCAGCTCGGCCTTGCCGGGCTGGCGCTTGCCGGTCTTGAGGTCCACGATGACCAGCCGCCCTTCGGCGTCGATCTCCAGCCTGTCGACCTGGCCGCGGAGCACGGCGGGCCGCGCGGGCCAGGACTCTTCACCGCCGGCAACGGCTGCGGGCTCCAGATCGGGAAGCTTCACCTCGAAGTCCTGCTCTACGCCGAGCAGGCTCCGGCCCTCGCTCCGCATGACCAGCACGTACTGGGCGAGCTTGCGGACCATGGTTTCGGCCCGCTGGAAGTCGAGCTTGCCCTCCCAGTTGTCCTTCATCCCGAGCGCGGGCCAGCGTTTCACCAGCTCGGCCACGTACTCGCCGCCCGAGGCGTCCGGGAGGTCCTGGGCAATGGCATGGACCAGGGTTCCGAGGCTGCGGGCGAAATCCGTTGCGGCCTCTCCGCCGGCTGCCTGGACGAACCAGTCGAGGGGTGACTTCTGCACGGTCTCGACCTTGGAGGGCGAAACGAAGACGGTACTGCCGGGCGGCACCACGGGGTCCGTCGACGACAGCGGAGCCAGCCCCCACCAGCTGTCCGGGTGGGCGCCGGGCACCGCCGGCTGCGCGGCTGCGAGGGCGCCCAGCACGGCGGTGGCCTCGGCCGCCTCGGCGGGGGCGCCGTCGAGCTGGGCGTACTGGCGCAGTTCCGCGACGAGCGCGCGCAGGGTCAGCGGCCGCTCCACGGACGTGAAGCCGCGCCGGTCCTGGTCCGGGTGCAGGGGCGAAACGTAGTCCAGGAAGGATGAGGGCTGTTCGTCCTCGGAGGAAACCGCCGTGCAGATCAGCACTTCGCGGGCCCGTGAAACGGCGGTGGAGAAGCTCCGCAGCTCGTCATAGCGGATCTCGCGGAGACGGCTCAGCGGATCGAGCTGCAGGGCGTACTCGACACCGTGTTCGACGGCGTCGGCGAAAAGTGTGCTGCCGAGCAGTTCACCGCGGAGCCGGGTGTTGGGCCACACGCCTTCCTGGAGGCCGGGCACAATGACGACCGGCCATTCACGTCCCGCGGCGCTGGCCGGGGTCATGAGTTCCACCGCGTCCTCGAGCTGTGCCCGGGCCGCCAGCGTGTCCATAGGCAGTTCCTGGCTGAGCAGGTACTCAAGGAACTGCTCCGGACCTGAGCCCGGGAGCTGGTCCACGTACCGCTCGGCGGTGTGGAACAGGGCCATCATGGCGTCCAGGTCGCGGTCCGCGCGGGCGCCCGCCGCCCCGCCGGCCAGGGCTGCCTCGGTCCAGCGGCCGGCCAGTCCGGTGGAATGCCAGAGCGCCCAGAGCACGGTCTCGGCGTTGCCGCCCGTGGCCTCGGCGGCGTCCCGGCCGGCGCGGATCATCCGGGCAACGCGGCGGGCGGAATGCCCCTCGATGCCGAGCGTGGCCAGGGCGCCGGGGTCCAGGAGTGCTTCCACGAGCAGCGCGTCGCTGGTGCGGCCGCCGCCGCCCAGGAGTTCCTCACGCCGCAGTGACTGGCGGAGCCGGCGCAGCTCGATCGACGTTGCCCCGCCGATCCTTGAGGTGAGCAGCGAGACGGCGGCTTCCGGGGTAAGGACGTCAGGGTCCAACGCCACCGCGTAGGCGTCCAGCAGCGGCCGCACGGCCACCTCGTCCCGGACCGCGGACTCGGCCACCGGGATCCGGACCGGGATGCCTTGGCCGGCCAGGTGGCGCTGCAGCTGGCTGAGCTGGCCGCCGTTGCGCACGATCACCGCGATGTCTCCCAGCTCCCGGCCGTCATTCAGCTGGGCTTCCAGGATCCGCTGCGCCACATAGCGCAGTTCGTGGACCGGGGACGGCAGCAGGTGCGCCTCAACGACGCCGTCGCGCTGTCCGCTGGGCTTCGGGTGTTCCAGCCGGCGCGCCACCGTCCCGCCGGAGCGCAGCGAGATCCGTTCGGCGACGCCCTGCCAGGCCTGCGCGACGGCCGGGGTATGGCGGTGTGCGGTCCAGAGCGGCCGCTCCAGGACGGTGCCGCCGGCCGGCGCGAGCAGCCGGGGCAGCTCGGCCACCAGGTCCGGCCGCGCGCCGCGGAATCCCTGCACCACGGTGTCCGGGGAAGAGGTGACGAGCGTGTCCTTGCCTGCGGCGATGTCCGCGAGCAGTTCGAACACGGCCGGGTTCGCCTCCTGGATATCGTCCACGAGGATCAGCTGGAGCCGGTCGCGCTCCGCGGCCAGGAATTCCGGGGCGTCCTGGAAAATCTGGCGTGCCGCCGTGATGATCCCGGCCGGGTCAAAGGATTCGGGCATCCGCAGGTCAAGGACGTCGCGGTACTCGGCATAGAGGGCGGCCGCGGCGGTCCAGTCCGGCCGGCCGCAGCGCTGCGCGAGGGCCGCCAGGTCCTGCGCGGTGCGCCCGGATTCGATGATCCGGTCAAAGAGCTGGCGCACTTCCTGCCGGAAGCCGCGGGTCTGCAGGGCGGCGGCCAGGTCCTCGGGCCAGGGCAGTTCCAGCCCGGGCTGGGCATGGCCTTCGAGGAGTTCCTTGATGATCAGGTCCTGTTCGGGCCCGGAGAGGAGCTTCGGCGCACGCGGCAGCGGCAGGATGCCCTCCGCCTTGGCACGCCGGATCAGGTCGAAGGCGTACGACGCCCAGGTGCGGGCCGGCGTCGTGCTCAGGCTGCGGTCCAGGCGCGCGGTGAACCGGTCGCGCAGCGCATCGGCGGCCAGCCGGCCGGGGGCCAGGATCAGCATCCGTTCCGGGTCCAGGCCGTCGCGCTGGGCCCTGCGGACGGCGGCCTCGACCAGGACCGTGGACTTGCCGGTGCCCGGCGCGCCGGGCACCAGGACGGGTCCGGAGCCGTGCGCGACGTCGACGGCGTCCCGCTGGTCCGGGGACAGTACCGGGACGGCGCTGTGCTGCGTCCGGGGCGGCAGCAGCCGGAGGCCCGTCTGGCCGGGCACGGCTTTTTTGGGGACGGTCTTGTTGGGGGCGGCTTTGTTGGGGGCGGTCCGGCTGGGGCTACTCACACAGACATTTCATCATTGGGGACAGACAATTTATGCAGCTCCCGTTCGAGGCGTTCGGCGATGGCGTCGATCTGCTCGAAGTCCGGCTCGGACGGCGTCCACCGGGCCGCCATCAGGTCGACCCGCCAGCGGCCCTCGCCGGTGCGCTCGTATTCCAGGTAGCTGCCCAGCAGCGGTGTCCCTTCGGCGAGGTAGAAGGCCAGGGCCTCCCGCTCGTGGCCGGGCGGGGCGTCTCCGTTGGCTTTGAGGATCCGCCACCAGGGAACGGCGCTGCCGTGGTGGCTCATTACGGAGCCGACCTGGCGGGGGCCGCCCGCGCCCAGGAGTTCGGCGACGTCCCCGTAGGCGACGGCGGTGCCCGCCGGAACCATCGCTGCGAGCTCCAGTACCGCCTCCACATACTCCGTCCGCATGGACCAAGGTTACCGGTGCCGGCTGCCGCCGGTCTCGGCACGGCGGTGCAAAAAACTGTCAGCGGCAACAGGTAGCGTTGAAGCATGAGCACCTGGCACACCCTCCCCCGCGCAGCCTTCGACCTGGAAACCACCGGGCGGAATTCCCGCGCTGCGAGGATCGTGACGGCATCGGTGACCGTGGTGGACGCCGACGGCTCGGTCATCAAGGAGCACGAGTGGCTGGCCGATCCCGGGGTGGAGATCCCCACCGAGGCGAGCGACATCCACGGCGTCACCACCGAGCAGGCCCGCCGTGACGGCCGGCCTGCGGCCGAGGTGACCCGGGAGCTGGCGGCCGTGCTGCAGGAGCTGTTCGACACCGGCGTACCGGTCATTGCTTTCAACGCCAGCTATGACTTCACCGTGCTCGCCGCCGAGTCGGCCCGCTACGGCGTGCCCCAGCTGAGCCGCTTTCCCGTGCTGGACCCGTTCATCATGAACAAGCAGGTGGACCGGTACCGCAAGGGCAAGCGCACCCTGACCGCGCTGTGCGAGGAGTACGGCGTCAGCCTCGACAATGCGCACACCTCCGCGGCCGATGCGCTGGCCACGCTGCGGATGCTGGATGCCATGGCCGGGAAGTTTCCCAAGCTCCGGATGCCGGCCAGCCACCTGCACCAGCTCCAGGTCGAGTGGGCGTCGGCCCAGGCCGCGGATTTCCAGAGCTACCTGCGCAAGACAAAGCCCGCGGCCGTGATTGAGGGCGACTGGCCGGTTCTGCCGCCGGAAGATGCCAGCCGGGGCGACTTCTAGCCCTGAGCGCGGGCCACCGGCACGGGACCGGCAAGCTACTGGGACTGAGATCACAGCGGCGGTTGCCCCTGCCGGCGGCTCGTGGCGCCCTCAGGGATTTGGCCGCGGGACGGCTGCCGGTTTCCTCCCGCGCCCAGCGACCTTCAGGACGAAATTATCTGCACCCGATGGCACTTTGTGACGAACTAAATGCGCAAGTGGATGGCCTTTGGTGCCGCTGACATAATTTAGTTCAGAACAGGGCGTGTGTTATGTCGCGCCCAGACCCCAACCGCCAAGGGATAAATGATCACAGTTACCGACCTTCGCAAGGTCTACCGGCAGGGCAAAAAGGAAGTGGTAGCGCTCGACGGCGTCACGCTCTCCGTGCCGAAGAGCTCGATCCACGGCATCATCGGACACTCCGGCGCCGGCAAGTCGACGCTGGTGCGCTGCCTGACCCTGCTGGACCGCCCCACCGCCGGGTCCGTCAGCATCGACGGCACCGAGCTGAGCTCCGTGCGGGATTCGGAGATCCGTGCTGCGCGGCGGCGCATCGGCATGGTTTTCCAGCACGCGAACCTGATGGACTCCCGGACCGCGGCCGGCAACGTGGCGCACCCGCTGGAACTCGTCAAGACCCCCAAGGACAAGATCCGGACCCGGGTTGCCGAGCTCCTCAAGCTCGTGGGACTCGAAGGCTTCGAGAACGCCTACCCGTCCCAGCTCTCCGGCGGCCAGCGCCAGCGCGTAGGGATCGCGCGGGCCCTCGCCTCGGACCCCGAAGTGCTGCTCTGCGACGAGCCCACCTCGGCCCTGGACCCTGCCACCACTGAGGAAATCCTGGACCTGATCCAGGACCTGACCCGGCGGCTGCAGCTGACCGTCTTGATCATCACGCACGAGATGAACGTCGTGAAGCGGGTCTGCGACTCGGTGTCCCTGCTCTCCCGGGGCCGCATCATCGAACACGGCGCCCTGCAGGACGTGGCCGGCGAGCTGGACAGCAAGCTGGCCCGGGCCCTGCTTCCGCTGCCGCCGTCGGAGCCCCTGCACGGCGCGCTGCAGCGCGGGCCGGTCCTGGAGATCCTCTTCTCCGGCGAGAGCGCCAAAGAACCCGTCCTGACCGGCGTCGCCCGGCACTTCGACATGGACCTTAACGTCCTCGCCGGCAGCGTCGAGACCCTCGGCGGCCAGCAGTTCGGGCACCTCCGGGTCCAGCTCGCCGAAAACGCCGATTTCGACGCCGTCCTCCACTACCTGCACGAGCGGGGCATCAGCGCCAAGCGCGTCGCCGCCGATGCTGCTCCGGCGGAAGAAGGAGCCAACTAATGAACGACATCTTCAGCAACCCCGTACTCGCCAGGGCCCTCCCCGAGGCAATCGTGGAGACCCTGCAGATGGTCGGCATCTCGGCATTCTTCACCGTGCTGATCGGCCTGCCGCTGGGCGTCTTCCTGCACGTCACGGCCCCCGGCGGACTGCGCCCGATGCCCGTCACCAACCGGATCCTCAGCGACGTGATCGTCAACATCACCCGGTCCATCCCGTTCGCCATCCTGATGGTGGCGCTCATCCCGCTGGCCCGCGCCCTGACCGGGACGAGCCTCGGCCCGATTGCAGCGTCGGTGTCGCTGTCCATCGGTACCATCCCCTTCTTCGCCCGGCTCGTCGAATCCTGCCTGCGCGATGTGCACCACGGCAAGATCGACGCCGCCCAGGTGATGGGGTCCACCAACATGCAGGTCATCAGCAAGGTGATGCTGCGCGAATCCCTGCCAGCCCTCGTCGCGGCCGCCACCACCACGGTGGTGACCCTCGTGGGCTACTCCGCGATGGCCGGCCTCGTCGGCGGCGGCGGCCTCGGCAAGCTGGCCTACAACTACGGCTTCCAGCGCTTCGACGTCACGGTCATGATCGTCACCATCGTCCTGATCGTCGTCCTCGTCCAGGTCATCCAACTCGTGGGCGAGCGGATTTCCCGCGGCCTCGACCACCGCTGACCCGACAAACAACCACCCCAGCCTTGCAGCGGGTAGCCGCCCTCTGCATCTGCGCGGACCACGGCACCGCCGTCGTGTTTTCCGCCTATTTCGAAAGGAACGCATCCGATGCGTAAGTCACTCACCCTCTTGGCCACCGGCATTGTCACTGCCCTGGCGCTGACGGCTTGCGGTGGTTCTTCCACCCCCAGCGCCCAGGTCACGACCCTGGATCCGGCGAAGCCCGCCACCCTCAAGGTCGGCGCCAGCCCGGTCCCGCACGCCAAGATCCTCGAATTCATCAACCAGGAGCTCGCCCCCAAGGCCGGCCTCAAACTGGAGATCAAGGAGATCGAGGACTACCAGACGCCGAACACCGCGCTGAGCGACGGCTCCCTGGACGCCAACTTCTACCAGCACCTGCCCTGGTTCGAGGACCAGGTCAAGACCAAGGGCTACAAGTTCGGCCACGGCGCCGGCGTGCACATCGAGCCCTACGCCGCGTTCTCGGAAAAGGTCAAGGACATCAAGGACATCCAGGACGGAGCCAAGGTCGCCATCACGAACGACCCGTCCAACCAGGTCCGGGCCCTCAAGGTCCTCCAGGTCGCCGGTCTGGTCAAGGACATCAAGGACGACACCTCGGTACTGACGCTCAGCGACGAACAGAAYCCCAAGAAGCTGAAGTTCTCCGAGAACCAGCCGGAACTGCTGATCAACGACCTCAAGGACCCCTCGGTGGATCTGGCCCTGATCAACGGCAACTTCATCCTCAAGGCCGGGCTGAGCACCAAGAACGCACTCGCGGTGGAATCCGTGGACAACAACCCCTACGCCAACTTCCTGGCCTGGCGTGAGGACTCCAAGGACGACGTGCGCATCAAGAAGCTTGATGAGCTGCTGCACTCCCCCGAGGTCAAGGCCTTCATCGAGAAGGAATGGCCCAACGGCGACGTGACCCCGGCCTTCTAGGCCCGGACCAGCGTTAACAACTTTCGGCACCCGCTGCGGCGGGTGCCGAAAGTGTTTAAAGGGCGACGACGGCGACGGCCGCCGCCGGCTCGCTGGGCCTGCGCCCTGCTCCCAGGCTCGCGCCCTGCGCCTAGGCTCCCGCCGCCGCGGCGGCCCGGGCGGCAGCCGGCAGGGCCTCGAAGATCCGGTTCATCGCGGCGTCGTCGTGCGCGGCGGAGAGGAACCAGGCCTCGAACACCGACGGCGGCAGGTACACCCCGGAGTCCAGCATCGAGTGGAAGAACGGCGCGTAGCGGAAGACCTCCTGGCCCTGCGCGTCGTCGTAGTTATGGACGCCGCGGGCCGAGGTGCCGAAGGCCACCGAGAACAGGTTCCCGGCGCGCTGGATGGAGTGGTCCACCCCTGCCGCGTCCAGCGCCGAAGACAGGGCGCCGGAGAGTTCCAGCGAGCGGGCGTCGACGAACGAGTAGACCTCGGGGGTCGCGTGGGTGAGGGTGGCGACGCCGGCAGCCATCGCCACCGGGTTCCCCGAGAGGGTCCCGGCCTGGTAGACCGGGCCCACCGGGGCGAGGTAGTCCATGACCTCGGCGCGGCCGCCGAGGGCCGCCGTCGGCATGCCCCCGCCGATGACCTTGCCGAAGGTCAGTAGGTCCGGGGCCCAGGGCTCGGCGGCGTCGGCCGCCCCGCCGGTGAGTCCCCAGTAGCCGGAGTAGCCGGTGCGGAACCCGGTGAGGACCTCGTCGAGGATCAGCAGGGCGCCGTGTTCGCGGGTGATCCGGGCCAGGCCGGCGTTGAAGCCCTCGCCCGGGGTGACCACGCCCATGTTGGCCGGCGCGGCCTCGGTGATGACGGCCGCGATGCTGTCGCCGTGTTTGGCGAAGGCGGCTTCGACCGCGGCGAGGTCGTTGTAGGGCAGCACGAGGGTTTCGGCGGCCGTGGCGGCGGTGACGCCTGCCGAGCCGGGCAGCGCGAGTGTCGCGAGCCCGGAACCGGCGGCGGCGAGGAGGCCGTCGAGGTGGCCGTGGTAGCAGCCGGCGAACTTGATCACGAGGTTCCGGCCGGTGTAGCCGCGGGCCAGCCGGATCGCGGTCATGGTCGCCTCGGTGCCGGTGGAGACCATCCGGACGCGCTCGGCCGCCGGGACGCGCTCCTGGACGATTGCGGCGAGGTTGGCCTCGTCCGGGGTCGAGGCGCCGAAGGACAGTCCGCGGTCGACGGCGGCGTGCACGGCCGCGAGGACGGCCGGGTGGGCGTGGCCCAGCAGCGCCGGCCCCCAGGAGCAGACGAGGTCCACGTACTCGGCGCCGTCGGCGTCGGTGAGGTAGGGGCCCGTGGCGGAGACCATAAAGCGGGGTGTGCCGCCCACCGAGCCGAAGGCCCGGACCGGCGAGTTGACGCCGCCCGGCATCAGGCGGCGGGCGCGGTCGAAGAGTTCCTCGTTGCGAGGGTGGCTGGAAGTCATGGTTCCTATTCTCTCAGTGGTTCTCACAGGTCGCTCTCACAGGGCCCGGTCACTGGCAGGCACCCCGCCGCCCAGCTGGGTGGCCACACGCGGCGCCACTTCGGTGCCGAACAGCTCGATGGAGCGCATCATGGCGGTATGCGGGAGCGTGCCGTTGCTGTATTTGAGGTCGAAGCGGTCCACGCCCAGGTTCCGCTTGAGCAGGGCGATCTTCGCGGCCACCGTGTCCGGCGAGCCGACGTAGAGCGCACCCTCGGGGCTGCACAGGTGGTCGAATTCGTCGCGGCTGCCCGGACCCCAGCCGCGTTCGGCGCCGAGCTGGTTGCGCTGGCCCAGCCAGTGCGGGAAGAACTCCTCCCGCGCGTCCTCATCCGTGGCCGCCACGTGGCCGGGCGAATGCGTGGCCACCTGCTGCATCGGGTGGCCGTATTTGGCCATGGCCTCACGGTAGAGCCCGGCCAGCGGACCGAAGGACCGTGGCTGGCCGCCGATGATGGCGAAGATGATCGGGTAGCCGTATTCGGCGCAGCGCAGCACCGATTCCGGGGTGCCGCCGACGCCGATCCAGGCCGGCAGCAGGTGGTGTTCGAGCGGCGGGTAGACGCTGAGCCCGTTGATGGCCCGGCGCGTCCGGCCCTCCCATTTGATCGGTTTCTGGGCCCGGACCTTGTCGAAGAGCTCCAGCTTCTCCTCGAACAGGACCTCATAGTCGTCCAGGTCCAGTCCGAACAGCGGGAAGGACTCCACGAAGGAACCGCGGCCCAGCATGACCTCGGCCCGGCCGTTGGAGATGGCGTCCACGGTGGCGAAACGCTGGAATACCCGGATCGGGTCATCGGAGCTGAGAACGGTGACGGCGGAGCCGAGCCGGATCTTCTTGGTCCGGGCCGCGGCGGCGGCGAGAAAGACCTCGGGCGCGGAGACGGCGAAGTCGCGGCGGTGGTGCTCCCCCACCCCGAAGGCGTGCAGGCCCACCTGGTCCGCGAGTTCGGCCTGTTCCAGCAGTTGCCGCAGCACCTGGGCGTGCGGGACCGGGTGCCCGTCCGGGAACACCCCGACGTCGCCGAAGGTGTTCAGGCCGAGCAGGATCTTGTCCGGGCCGACCGGCGCGGTCGGGTTGGCTCCCGATGCCGGGTCCGGCGCTTCCGCGGGGCTCATCGGGTCTCCTTCAGCCAGCCGGCGAGTTCGCTGGCCCAGTAGGTCAGGACCATGTTGGCCCCGGCCCGTTTGATGCCGAGCACGGATTCGGTGATCGCGGCGCGGCGGTCGATCCAGCCGTTCGCGGCGGCGGCCTCGATCATCGAGTACTCGCCGGAGATCTGGTAGGCGGCCACGGGCACCGGGCTCATCGCGGCGACGTCGGCCAGGATGTCGAGGTAGCTCATGGCTGGTTTCACCATCACCATGTCGGCGCCCTCCTCGAGGTCCAGTTCCACTTCGAGGATCGCTTCGCGGCGGTTGGCGGCGTCCATCTGGTAAGTGCGCCGGTCCCCGGTGAGCTGCGAGTCGACGGCTTCGCGGAACGGGCCGTAGAAGGCGGAGGCGTACTTGGCGGCGTAGGCCACGACGGCGGTGTTGGCGTGTCCCGCCTCCTCCAAGGCCTGCCGGATCACGGCGATCTGGCCGTCCATCATGCCTGAGGGGCCGAGCGCGTGCGCGCCGGCCTCGGCCTGCGCCACGGCCATCTGCCCGTAGATCTCCAGGGTCGCGTCGTTGTCGACGTAGCCGTGCGCGTCCAGGACGCCGCAGTGGCCGTGGTCGGTGAATTCGTCGAGGCAGACGTCGCTCATGATGACCAGTTCGTCGCCGACCTCGGCCTTCACATCCCGGATGGCCTTGTTCAGCACGCCCTCGGGGTCCAGCGAGGCGGTGCCGCGGGCGTCCCGTTGGGCCGGAATGCCGAAGAGCATGATGCCGCCCACGCCCAGCTGCACGGCCTCGGCGGCGGCGCGCTTGAGCGAGTCGGTCGTGTGCTGCTGCACGCCGGGCATCGAGGCGATCGGGTTCGGCTCGGAGAGGCCCTCGCGGATGAAGGCCGGGAGGATGAGTTCGGCAGCCGAGAGGCGGTGTTCGGCCGTCAGCCGCCGCATCGCGGGGGTGGTGCGGAGCCGGCGGGGGCGGTGGGTCGGGAAGCTCATGTCTGGTCCTTCACGGTCTGCTCGGGGTCGGGATGGGGAGTGGGGGGCGCCGGATCCAGGGCCCGGATGACGGCGGCGACGAGTCCGGAGGCGGTGGGCTCCTCGGCAACGGCGGCGACCGGGAGTCCGAGGGCCAGGGCCTCGGCCGCCGTCGAGCGTCCGATCGCGACGAGCCGGCAGCCGCCCAGCGGCGACAGCCCGGTGTGGACGCGGCGGGCGGCGCTCGGTGAGGCCGCGACGACGGCGTGCAGCGTTCCGGCGTCGATCGCGGCTTTCGCGTCGGCCACGGTCAGGACCGCGGCGTCGTGCCCCTGGGGGTCGGGGGCGGCGGCCAGGCTGCGTCGCGGGTCCGCGGGGAAATCGACGGTCTGGTAGGCGGTGACGGCCTGGACCGAGGCGCCGCGGGCCTCCAGCCCCCGGCGGAGCCGCGGGTCGGCGATGTCGGCCTGCGGCAGCAGGACGCTGCCGTGGCCGCGGGGCCAGATGTCGAGCAATCCCGCGCCGGACTGCTGGCCGGCGGGCGCGAGGTCCACTGCGATGTCCAGGCCTTCAAGCATGCGGCGGGTGGCCGGGCCGACGGCGGCCACCTGCAGGCTGCCCGGAAGCCACGCGCTGAGGGCCGCACCGCGTTCGGCCGCCTTGGCTTCCAGGACCTGGACCGTGGTCACGCTGCTGACCACCAGCCATGAGTAGGCGCCGGCGCCGAGCGCGTCGAAGGCCACGTCCAGCGAGTGCTGGTCGGCGGCGCGCTCGAAGTCGATGAGCGGCAGCAGCAGCGGCTCGGCGCCGGTCTCGCGGAGCGCGGAGACCAAGGCACCGGCACGGTCCGGGTTGCGGGTGACCAGGACCCGGGCGCCCTCGAGCACCCGGGGCCCGGCGCCCCCGTCCGGCCGGCGGCTGGCGCTGCGGCGTCCCATCAGGTGAGAATCCGTCCGGCTCAGGAAGCGGCCAGGTCGGCGATGTCGGCAGCACCGGCCGCCAGCAGCGCCTCGGCCAGTTCGATTCCCAGCAGGGTGGCGCCGACCTCGGTCAGCCCGTCGGTGGCCTTCTTGTCCCGGACCGTCGCGGTGCCGTCCACGGCACAGACAACGGCCTCGAGGTGCAGCATGCTGCCCTTGCGGTAGGCGTAGGCGCCCACCGGCGCGGCGCAGCCGGCCTCCAGCCGGGCCAGCAGCGCGCGTTCGGCGGTGACGGCCAGCCGGGTGTCCGGGTCGTCCAGGGCTGCGAGGGCCTGGGCGAGCACGCCCTGGGAGCCCTCGGTGGACCCGGCCTTGCGCGGCGCGTCGGAGCTGCGGCATTCGATCGCGAGCGAACCCTGGCCGGCGGCCGGGAGCATCACCTCGGTGTCGAGGTATTCGCTGACCGCGTCCAGCCGGCCGATCCGGTGCAGGCCGGCAGCGGCGAGCACGACGGCGTCGAGGTCGCCGGACTTGCCTTCGACGACGGCGCCTGTGTTGTTGCCCGGCAGGCCCGGCACGCGGCCCAGGCGGGTGTCCACGTTGCCGCGGATGTCCCGGATGTCCAGGTCCGGCCGTGCGGCGCGCAACTGGGCGGCCCGGCGCGGGGAGCCGGTGCCGACGGTGGCGCCGGCCGGCAGCTGGGCCAGCGTGAGCCCGTCCCGGGCGCAGAGCACGTCCCGGACGTCCACGCGCTTGGGCGTAGCCGCGAGGGTCAGGCCCAGGGCAGCGCCGGTGGGCAGGTCCTTGAGCGAATGGACCGCGACGTCGCACGCGTCCCGCAGCAGGGCGTCGCGCAGCGCCGCCACGAACACGCCGGTGCCGCCCATTTGGGACAGCGGGCCGGTCAGGACGTCGCCGTCGGTGCGGATGTGGACGAGTTCCACCGGAAACCCTCCGACGGCGGCCAGCTGGTCCGCAGTCTGCTGGGTCTGGGTGAGGGCAAGTTTGCTGGCCCGGGTGCCGATCCGTACGGTCACGGCGTGGCCTGGCCTGCTGCCGGGACCGCCTCATTCGCAGCCGCGGATGCCCCTGCCGGGTAGGGATCATGCCCTGTCCCGACGGTGGTGTCCGCGCCCGCGATGGTGGGCTTTTCGCCGCGGAAGTTGGCGCAGCAGCCGGGGCGGCAGACGTCGTACCAGGGGCCGAGCTTGGTCAGGTGCGGCCGGTCGGCGATGTTGTGTGCCGCCGTCCGCTCGCTGATCAGGTCCACGATCCCGGCAACGAATTTGCGGTGCGTCCCGGGCGTCGGAACGCGGGTGGCCGCGAGGCCCAGCTTGCCGCAGGTTTCCAGGGCCTCGGTGTCGAGGTCCCAGACGACTTCCATGTGGTCGCTGACGAAGCCCAGCGGCACGATCACGACGCCCTTGACGCCCTGGCCGGCGAGTTCCTCGATGGCGTCGTTGATGTCGGGTTCGAGCCACGGCACGTGCGGGGCCCCGGACCGGGACTGGTACACGAGGGACCAGGGGGCGGTCAGGCCGGTTTCGGCTTCGACCCGGCGGATGACCTCGGTGCCGGTGGCCAGGTGCTGGGCCACATAGGCGGAGTCCTGTTCGAAGTGGCGCGGCTCGCCCTCGGAGCGGCCTGCGGCTTCGGCGTCGCGGGTCGGAATCGAATGGGTCGCGAAGAGGATGTGCACCGGCGCGTCAGGGGTGCCGGCCGCGGCCAGCTGGGCGCGGACGTCGGCGAGGCCGGCGGCGGTGCCCTCGACGAAAGGCTCCACGAAGCCCGGGTGGTCGAAGTACTGGCGCACCTTGTCCACCTCGAGCTTGCCGTCCAGCCCGGTCTCGGTGAGCGCCATGCCGATGTCTTCGCGGTACTGCCGGCAGCTGGAGTAGCAGGAGTAGGCGCTGGTGGTGATCATCAGGACCTTGCGGTGCCCGGCGTCGTAGATCTCCTGCAGGGTCTGCGGGATGTAGGGATCCCAGTTGCGGTTGCCCCAGAAGACCGGCAGGCCGATGCCCCGGGTGGCGAGCTCCTTCTCCATGGCGGCCTTGAGCTCGCGGTTCTGCTGGTTGATCGGGCTGATGCCGCCGTTGGCGCGGTAGTGGTGCGAGACCTCTTCGAGCCGTTCGTCCGGGATGCCGCGGCCGCGGGTCACGTTGCGCAGGAACGGGATGACGTCTTCCTGGCCTTCGGGACCGCCGAAGGAGGCCAGCAGCACGGCGTCGTAGTCCTTGGGGGCCATCCGGCCGGCCTCGGTGACGGGATTCACGGCGGTGGCCGTGGGATCCTGCGGATCGAGCGGGCTCATGCGAGGACCTCGGCAATCTCGACGGCGCTGACGCGGCGGCCGGTGTAGAACGGGACTTCTTCGCGAACATGGTGGCGGGCTTCGGTGGAGCGCAGGTGGCGCATCAGGTCCACGAGGTCCACCAGCTCCGGGGCTTCGAGGCCCAGGATCCACTCCCAGTCGCCCAGGGCGAAGGAGGAAACGGTGTTGGAGATGACCTGCGGGAAGTCCCGGCCCAGCAGGCCGTGGTCCCGCAGCATCGCGCCGCGCTCGGCGTCCGGGAGCAGGTACCACTCGTAGGAGCGCACGAAGGGGTAGACGCAGAGCCATTCGGCCGGTTCCACGCCGCGGGAGAAGGCCGGCGTGTGGTTCTTGGCGAACTCGGCCTCGCGGTGGACGCCCATCGCGGACCAGGCGATCTCAGTCCCCGTGAAGAGCTTGCTGCGCCGGATGTCGCGCACGGCGCGCTGCAGCGCTTCGGCCCGGGGGCCGTGCAGCCAGATCATGATGTCGGCGTCGGCCCGCATCGCGGACACGTCGTAGCTGCCGCGGTGGACGACGCCGTCCTCGGCCAGCCGTTCGATGAGTGCGTCGAAGTCCTCAGCCGCGTCGCCGCTGCGCAGGACATCGGCGGAGCGCTTGAAAACCGTCCAGAGCGTGAAGAACTGCTCGGTCGATTCCTCGGCTGCTGTTCCGGTTTTAGTGACAGATTCGGCAGAAGTGTGGCTCATGGATACCAGTCTGCCCCCTCCCCCGAGCTAAGTCGAAATAGAGCACTTCTACAACGCGTAGAAGTGCTCAATTTCACAGCCGGGTGGTTCGGACGTCCCTTAGATCTTGCGCATCCGTAGGGCCACGACGCCTGCTCCCAGCGACACCGCGAGCAGGCAGATCCCCCAGCCGACCAGGGCGGAGGGGGACGGTTCAACGGAGGAGGCAGCCTGCATCTTGTCGCCGGACCCGGGCGCGGCGGTGGGAGCCTGCTTGGCGGCGGACATCGTGGTGGCGGACCTGGGCGGGCCGCTCGGCGTTGCCGCCGGCGTTCCGGTTGCCGCCGGCGTACCAGCCGCAACACCGGGAGCGGCACCGGCGGGAGTGTCGTTCGCTGGCGCCTGGACCGGGGCCGGGGCTTGCTGGGTTCCGGAGGGCTGGCCGGCCGCCGGCTGCGGGGCTGCGGGCACCGGTGGCGGAACCGAGGTTCCCGGCGCCGTGGCCCGCTCGGAGGCCTGCCGGGAAGCCCGCTGCTCCGGCGTCTCGGTCGGATCCGGTGCGGTCCACGTCGGCGGGGCCGTGCTTTCGGTGGGGTCCGGGCTGCCGGAGTCGGAGGTCGGCGAGGGCGACGGCGTCGGGGATTCCACCAGGCCGCCGATCAGGTCGTCGATGCCGACGGAAATCGAGGCTGACGGGCCGTCCGGGCTGGGCGTCGGGGTGGCCGCCTGGGTGGCAGGAACCCCTGCGGTGAGAGCCAGTACCGCTCCGAGTGCTGCCACGGCCGTGCCGCGTCGGAGTCCCCCATGGTGACCGGCCGGCGTTTCTGGAACTTCGGACCTGTGCATAACCATGGTCATCGACCCTAGCCGGAGAACGCCGGCGTGGAAAATTTGCCCAAACGCCTACTTTCCGGCTATCGGGCACCGTGCCGTGGCCCCCCCATCAAGCCCCGGGGCAGGCTTCAGGGAAGCAGGGCGGCCAMCTGTTTGGGGGTGTCGGCGACGATGGCGGCGAGGCCGTTTCCGGACAGCCAGCCCCCGACGACGGCGAGGCCACCTTCCGCCGCGCAAAGCTGCCGAACCTGCTCGACCCGCCGCTTGTGGCCGAGTGCCGCGAAGGGCAGCGCGCCGGACCATCGCACCACGTCCCAGCCGACGACGTCGGTCCGGGCCAGCGGGACGGCGAGCAGCGCGGCGGCGTCCTGCAGCGCGTCGTCGAACAACTCCTCGTCGCTCCGGGGCTCCGGGGCCGCCGCGGCGTCCGGCAGGTTCGCGCCGCGTCCGTAGGAGAGCCGGAGGACGTGCCGGCCGGGCGCCGTCCGTTCGGCCAGCCAGGCCCACTTGGCGGTCGCGTGGGTGAGTGCCTTCGCGCGGATGCCGGGGCTTTGCGGGGCCACGAGCACTCCGGTGCCCCGCGGTGCCGCGTCGAGGGCGGGACTGTCCAGCACCAGCGTCACGAGCCGCACATCGGGTCCCGCGTCCGGACGGAGGGCCGCCAATGCCGGCAGCGTGCCGGCGAGCAGCGAGACCGCCGCCGGGCCCTCAACCGCCACGATTAGCCGCCCGGCGTCGAAGGTGGCCTGGCCCGCGGTGGCCCGCCAGCCGCCCGGGATGCGCTGCACCGCGCCTACCCGGGTGCCGCTGAGCAGGGCCACGTCCAGCCCGCGCAGCTCGGTGAGGAGGGCAGTGACGAGGGTGTGCATCCCGCCGCGGAGGCCGGCCACGGCGGAGCCCGCCTTCTGCAGCCCAGGCTGCTGGGCACCGGGCGCGGGAGCGCTGGACCCCGGCGCGCCCGGCCGGGGTCCAGCCCCCCGGCGCTGCGCGGCCACGGCGGCGGCGAGGGAGCCGTGCGTGCGGATTCCGGCGCGCAATCCGGGCGCCACCATGTCCACGTCAAGCAGGGCCGGGTCGGCCGAGTGCACGCCGCCGACCACCGGCGCCACCAGCCGCTCCAGTACGCGTCGGCCCATCCGGGCGCGGACCAGGGCCGCCACGCTTGTGGCCTCGGCAGCGGTCCCCATGGAAGCCGGCAGCAGTGCGTCGAGCGAGGCGCGCAGGGATCCGAGCAGGCCAAGGGAACGCCGGACTTCGGGGTCCCAGGGGTTGGCGGGAATGCCCAGCACCCCGGTCTTCGGCAATTCCCGCGGACCCTCCGGCAGTTGGACCCAGGCGCCGCCGGGGTTGGGCGGAACGATCTGCGCGCCGAGGCCGAGCTCTTCGGCCAGGCTGGCCACCGCGGCGGACCGGGTGGCGAAGGATTCGGCGCCGCTGTCCAGGGTCAGGCCGGCCACCACATGGCTGCCCACGCAGCCGCCCCAGTCGCCCGATGCTTCCAGCACCGTGGTCCGGACGCCAGCCCGCGCCAGCTCCCGGGCGGCGAGCAGGCCGGAGATGCCGCCGCCCACCACCACGGCCGTCGGCGCGGGAGCAGCACTGGTGTTGGAGCCGGGGTTGGTGTCAGTGGCGGCGTCGGTGGCCATCGGGGTTACTCCGGGGCGATCGAGTGGATCAGTTCGACCACGCGGGTCAGCACCGCCGCGTCCGTCTCCGGAGGCACGCCGTGGCCCAGATTCAGGACGTGGCCCGGGGCCGAGGCGCCGGCTTTGATGACGTCGCGGACATGGGCCTCGAGGATTTCCCATGGTGCGGAGAGCAGTGCCGGGTCGATGTTTCCCTGCAGCGGCACGGTCCCGCCGAGCCGGCGGTTGGCCTCGTCCAGCGGCAGCCGGTAGTCGACGCCGACGACGTCCACGCCGACGTCGCGCATTGCCACCAGCAGCTCCGAGGTGCCGGTGCCGAAGTGGATCAGGGGTGCTCCGAGGTGCCGGACGTGATCCAGGGCGCGGGCGGACGCCGGAGCCACGAACCGCGTGTAGTCGGCCAGGCCCAGGGAGCCGGCCCAGGAGTCGAAGAGCTGCCCGGCGGAGGCGCCGGCCTCCAGCTGCGCGCGCAGGAACATGCCGGAGGCGTCGGCCGCCCAGTTGGCCAGCGCCGTCCAGGTCTCCGGATCCGCGTGCATCATGGTGCGCGGGCCGAGGTGGTCGCGGGACGGCTTGCCCTCCACCATGTACGCCGCCAGGGTGAAGGGGGCGCCGGCGAAACCGATCAGCGGGGTGCTGCCGAGTTCGGCCACGGTGAGCCGCACGGCCTCGCGGATCGGCTCCAGGGCCTCCCAGCTCAGCTGGGGCAGCGCGGCAACGTCCGCGGCGGTGCGCACGGGCTTGTCCAGCACCGGGCCGACGCCGGGGACGATGTCGACGCCGACGCCGGCCAGCTTGAGCGGGATGACGATGTCGGAGAAGAAGATCGCCGCGTCGACGTCGTGCCGGCGCACGGGCTGGAGGGTGATCTCGGAGGCGAGATCGGGGCGCAGGCAGGAATCCAGCATGGCCACGCCTTCGCGTACCTTGAGGTACTCGGGCAGCGACCGGCCGGCCTGGCGCATGAACCAGACGGGGCGCCGGGAGGGCTTGCCGCCGCGGTAGGCGGTGATCAGCGGCGAGTCGGCGGTACGGCCGTCCATCAGGGGGTGGCCGGCGTCGAGACTGTTGTGTGCCGTGCCGGAGTTTGCCATGTCGGAGTGTGCCGTGCCGGAGTCTGCCGTGCCGTCGATTGCAGTGCCGTTCGTGGCCGCAGCGCTAAGAGTCATGCCTTTGATTGTGCCGAAAATCGGCTCCAAAAGATAACGACAACCTGTCAGGGCAGCCGCTGCGGGCGCCGCCGTGGCGGGAATCACAACCCCGGGTGGGCAGTCCCACGCCCGGTAGTTGTTCTACACGGACGCGAAAAAGCTATGATTGTCGTGCTGTGGTTCTTTTCTCATTGGTGGCTACACACGCCGACATCGATCTGGAGACCGTTGCTCAACTGAGCACCGGCGCTTCCGGGCTTGCCACATCCGCCCTCGCCGGATCGCCGGCCGTGGCGGGTGCCGTTGTCCTTGCCACCTGCAACCGCTTCGAAATCTACGGCGAAGCGCCGCACCCGGACGACGTCGAGGCGGCCCGCGCCGCGCTGGTCTCCGAGATCAGCGGTGCCAGCGGACTCAACGAACAGCTCGTCTCCCGGTCCTTTAATACCCGCACCGGCCCGGACGTCAGCCGCCACCTGTTCGCGGTCAGTTCCGGACTGGATTCCGCCGTCGTCGGGGAACGGGAGATCGCAGGCCAGGTCCGGCGCGCCCTGATCACCGCGCAGCACGAAGGCACCGCGAGCTCCGGTCTCGTGCGGCTGTTCCAGGCCGCTTCCAAGACCGCCAAGGACGTCGGTGCGCAGACGGCCCTCGGCTCGCGCGGACTGTCGATCGTCTCCGTCGCCCTGGACCTCGCGACCGACCTCTCCGAGAACCCCGACTGGTCCACCAAGAAGGCCGTCGTCTTCGGCACCGGCGCCTACGCGGGCGCAACCATGTCCCTGCTCCGCGAACGCGGCTGCACTGACATCTCCGTCTTCTCCTCCTCCGGCCGCGCCGCCGGCTTCGTCGCCACCCGCGGCGGCACCGCCCTGGACAGCGCTTCCCTGCCGGACGCAGTCGCGGCCGCCGACGTGATGATCGGCTGCAGCGGCTCCGACAACCGCGTCGAGGCCCCCGAACTGGCCCGGATCCGCTCGGCGTCGCCGCAGCCGCTGATCGCGATCGATCTGGCCCTCACCCACGATTTCGACCCCGCCGTCGCCGAACTCGACGGCGTCGAGCTGCTCACGCTTGAGTCCGTCCGGCTGGCCGCCCCGCAGGAGCAGGCGGAGTCCCTGAACCAGGCCAGCGGCATCGTCGACGGCGCCGCCACCGCCTTTGAGCAGGAGCGCGAGGCGCGCTCGGTTGATTCGGCCATCGTCGCCCTGCGCCGCCACACGATGGACGTGCTCGACGCCGAAATGGAAAAGGTGCGCGCCCGCCACGGCTGCACCGCCGCGGCCGAGGAAGTCGAGTTTGCCCTGCGCCGGATGGTCAAGCAGCTGTTGCACGTGCCCACCGTCCGTGCCCGGGAACTCGCTGCGAACGGCCAGCAGGACGACTATGTGGCCGGCCTCGAGGCCGTCTACGGCATCACGGTTGAACAGCATACGGCACGGCGCCCCGCTTCCGGCACCGAGGCCGAGTGCCCGGTCGACCACAGCGCGTTTCCCGCCGCCGACGGCCAGCGGGAAACGGCCTAACAACCTTCAGCCCCTTGCCCGGCGGTATTTCCGTCCGGCCGCCAGTCCGGTCAGTCCGGCCGGCCAGTCAGGCGCTTAGTCCGATTGCGCGGCGAAGGCGTTGACGCCCGTCAGCTCGGCGGACAGCTGCCACAGCCTCTCGGCGTCCGCCCGGTCCACGGCGTGGGCGTCGACTCCCCTGACCCGTGCTTCCGGGGTTCCCGGCACCGTCGGCTCGGCAATGTCGCAGTCCTCGCAGTAGACGCCGCCCTTGCCGGCAAGCAGCGGCGAGGTGGCCGCCCAGACCGAGGTCGCGGCCCCCTGGGCGGGCGTCTTGAACCGTTCGTTGAGGTTGCCCTCCGCGTCCATCCAGCCCGAGGCGATCATCTCTTCCCGGGGCAGGTGCCGCTGCAACTCGGTCATGATGCCTCCCGGGTGCACGGCGAAGGCCCTGACGCCGGCATGTTTCCCGAGCGCGTCCAGCTGCACCGCGAACAGCGCATTCGCGGTCTTCGCCTGACCGTAGGCCTTCCACTTGTCGTAGCCTGAGTCGAAATTGATGTCATCGAACCGGATGGGCGACAGCTTGTGGCCGGTGGAGGACAGTGCCACCACCCGCGCCCCCTCCCCCGCGGAGAGCGCGGGCCAAAGCAGGTTGGTGAGCGCGAAGTGGCCCAGGTGGTTCGTGGCGAACTGGGATTCCCACCCCGGGCCGACGCGCTGCTCCGGGCTGGCCATGATGGCGGCGTTGTTGATCAGGATGTCCAGGCTGCCGCCGTCGCCGAGGAAATCGGAGGCAAGGAAACCGGCCGCGAACTCCCTCACGCTGGACAGTTCGGCCAGGTCCAGCCCGGCCACGCGGACGCTGTCGAGGCCGGCCTCGGCCAGGACCTTGCGGGCATGGTCGGGGCGCCGCGCCGGAACCATCACCCGGGCCCCGGCGGACGATAGCGCCCGCACCGTCTCCAGGCCGAGCCCGGAATAGCCGCCGGTGACGACGGCGGTCTTCCCGCTCAGGTCCACGCCCGCAATCACCTCCGTCGCCGTCGAACGCGGGCCGAAACCCGAGCCGATCTTGTGCTGCGGGGTCAGGCTGGTGTCTTCGCTCATGGCAGTGCCTCTCGGGTAGGGGCCCGGCGGTCCGGGGACAAGGTGCTCAGGGCAAGGCGTTCAGGGCAAGGTGTTCAAAAACGTCAGTAGACCGGTTTTCCCGGTTCCACCTCGCGCACCCAGGCGAGGATCCCGCCCTCCAGGTGGCTGACCCGTTCGTAGCCGGCTGCCCGGGCGGCGGCGAGCACGGCCGCGGAGCGTGTCCCGCCCTTGCAGTGGAACACAATGTCCGTGTCCAGCGGCAACTCGGCCCACGCGTCGCCGGCCAGGATCCTGCCTTGCGGGATCAGCGTGGCGCCGTCGATGCGGACGATGTCGAATTCGCCGCTCTCGCGCACGTCCACGAGCTGGAAATCCTTCAGCCCGGCCTTGCGCGACGCGAGCATGGTGGCGAGCTGGGTGGCGGTGACGGTGTGTTCGGTTCCGGCGTCCGCGGCGGGTGCGATCCCGCAGAAGGCCTCGTAGTCGGTGAGCTCGGTGACGCGCGGGGCTTCGGGGTCCCGGGAGACTTTGATTTCGCGCCAGCTGCCGCCGAGGGCGTCGAACAGCGCCACCCGGCCCAGCAGGGAACGCCCGACGCCGGTGATGAGCTTGACCGCCTCGGTCACCATGAGCGAGCCGACCGCGGCGCACAGCATGCCGAACACGCCGCCTTCCCCGCAGGAGGGCACCGAGCCGGCGGGCGGCGCTTCGGGGTACAGGTCCCGGTACGTCGGGCCGTGCTGCCCCCAGAAGACGCTGACCTGTCCGTCGAAGCGGAAGATCGAGCCCCACACGTAGGGCTTTCCGAGGATGGCGGCGGCATCGTTGACCAGGTAGCGGGTGGCGAAGTTGTCGGCGCCGTCGACGATCAGGTCGTAATCGGCGAAGAGCTCCAGAGCGTTGGAGGCATCCAGCCGGACGTTGTGCAGCCGGACATCGACCAGGGGGTTCAGCGCTGCGATCGCGTCGCGGGCGGACTCGGTCTTGGGCCGGCCGACGTCGGCCACGCCATGGATCACCTGGCGTTGGAGGTTGCTGAGGTCCACGTCGTCGTCGTCGATAATGCCCAGGGTTCCCACCCCGGCGGCGGCCAGGTAGAGCAGCGCGGGCGAGCCGAGGCCGCCGGCGCCGATCACCAGGACCCTGGCGTTCTTTAACCGGCGCTGTCCGAGCGTACCGATCTCGGGAATGATCAGGTGGCGGGAGTAGCGCTCCACCTCGTCCGGCGTCAGCGCGTCCGCAGGTTCGACCAGCGGTCCGGGCGCCGGCGGCGGGGTTGCGGGGGTTCCGTTTGGGGTCAACTGGGAAGCCATACTTCAATGTATGCCCGAAGATGCCGCCAGGTCATATTACCCCCGCGTAAAGTGGAGCTAACAGCGAAGGAAAGAAGGCCGATAGTGGTTCATCAGGCACCGGTTGAGCGGGGACATACCGGAAAGTCGTCGGCGGCCCAGGCGCGGAGCGGGACGCAGCGCTCGGCGCGGCTGCCGCGCGATGAACGGCGGGCCCAGCTGCTCGCCGCCGCGCAGGAGGTCTTCGTGGCCAACGGCTACCATGGCGCCGCCATGGACGAAATCGCCGAGACCGCGCACGTGAGCAAGCCCGTGCTGTACCAGCACTTCCCGTCCAAGCGCGAGCTGTACCTGGCCCTGCTGGACAGCCACCTGTCGGCGCTCACGGAACTGCTGCTCGGTGCGCTGAACTCCACGACGGACAACGATGAGCGCGTCCAGGCCGTCATGCGGGCCTATTTCCATTTCATCGCCAACGATGACCAGGCCCACCGGCTGGTCTTCGAATCCGATCTGGTCAACGACCACGATGTGAGCGCGCGGCTGGAAACGTTCAACAAGACTTTCGCGGACGCGATCGCGAAAGTCATCGCCGAGGACACCAAACTGCCGCTGCTGGAAGCCCAGCTCCTGGGCCGCGGACTGTCCGGAATGGCGCAGGTCAGTGCCCGGTACTGGCTGGAAACCGACGGTAACCTGGACATCGATGTGGCCAGTGACCTGATTTACCGTTTAGCTTGGCGCGGAATCTCCCGCTTTCCCAAAGAGTCCTAGACTACAAATAGAGAACACCTCGTGGAGGAAACTCGCAGAGAACGCCTCGCAGAGAAACCCTCGCAGAGAAAATTTGAACACTTTGATTGGCTGGGAGGCCTTGCTGTGGAAGTAAAGATCGGCATTCAGAACATCGGCCGCGAAATTGCCCTCGAATCCAACCAGGACGCGGACGCGGTGGCGAAGCTTGTGGAAGAGGCCATTTCCAAGGGCACCGAACTCCGCCTGACCGATGAGAAGGGCCGCCAGATCATCATCCCGGCGAACGTCCTGGGCTACGTGGAAATCGGCGCCGAAGAGGTCCGCCGGGTCGGCTTCGGCGCCCTCTAGGCAACGCCCCGGATCCCCTACCGTTCAACCCGCCCCTCAACCCGCAGTTCCCAAAGGAGTCTGAATGCTGTCCCTGATTGTGGTGGCCATGGTCGCCGTGGCCGCGGGTTTTTTGGTCTGGGCGAACGACAAGCGGCACGCCAAGTACGGCATCACTGTCCCGGCCGGTATCGCCCTGGGCGTGGCGATGCTGAGCTGGATCATCTTCATGGCGGCCGGCTTCGGGTACCAGCCGGGCCTGACTTGGATTCCGTGGGTCCTGCCCGTACTGCTGGGCTCGGCGGCGGCGGTCGGCGCGGTGCTGTACCTCGGCAAGTCCCGGACCCGGCTGGACACGGCCCGGATGACCGCCATCCTGCGCATCTAGCGGACAGCTGAAGTCGCAAAGCGCTGTGGCCACTCCCCCTCGGGTGAGTGGCCGCAGTGCCTTAACCGGCTGAAGCCCTCAGCGCCGGGAAGCTTCCTTCACTTCCGGGTCCGTGGTTTCCTGAAGGACCCAGCGGTTGCCGTCCGGGTCGCTAAAGTATGCGAAGGCTATCCCGCCGATGTCCTGGACTTCACTGATCTCGGCTCCGCGTCCCAGAAGTTCGGCGCGGGTGCCGGCCATGTCCGGGACCACCAACTGCAGTCCTTCCAGGCTTCCGGGGGCCATGGCGGTCATTCCGGTGCCGATGACGATTGAGGCGGCGGAGCCGGGCGGCGTGAGCTGGACGACCCGCATGCCTGGAATGTATTCGACGTCGTGGTCCAGTACGAAACCCAGCTTCTCCGTGTAGAACAACTTGGCCGCGTCCACGTCGGTGACCGGCACTTGTACGACTTCCAGACGCATCTCCATGCGCATCACAGTACTCCCGATACTTCCGGGCGGGTCTCCGCCAGGCGTTTGCTGAGGTAGCGGCGCTCGGCCTCAGACGGTGCGAGCTCCCGGGCACGCCGGTATTCCTGGCTGGCCTCCGGCATTCTGCCAAGGCGCCGCAGGAGGTCCGCCTTCGCGGCAGGCAGGAGGTAGTACCCCTCCAGTGACCGGGCATCCTCCAGCCGGTCGATGAGCGCCAGCCCGGCGTCCGGCCCTTGGGACATCGCGACGGCGACGGCACGGTTGAGTTCGACGACCGGTGACGGTGCCAGCCGCGCAAGACGGTCGTACAGCATTGCCACGCGGCCGAAGTCGGTGCTGCCAAAATCGCGGGCGGTCATATGGCACGCGGCGATGGCTGCCTGGATCCGGTAGCTGCCGGGCCGGACGCCGAGTGAAATGCCGGCGCGGTCGGCGGCCGCCAGGAGCGCCACCGCTTCCGCAGTCGCTGCCCGGTCCCATCGTTCGCGGTCCTGGTCCTCCAGCGTCACCAGGTCCCCGGCCGCGTCCGTACGTGCGTGCCGGCGGCCGTGCTGGAGGAGCATCAGCGCCAGCAGGCCCAGCGCTTCGGGTTCCTGCGGTGACCCTTTGAGCAGGCCAATCAGCAGCCGGTCGAGACGGATCGCCTCCCGGGCAAGGGGCTCGCGGATCAGTGTGTTGGCGCCGGTGGCCGCATACCCTTCATTGAACATGAGGTAGAGGACTGCCAGGATCCCGGCCGTGCGTTCCGCTATTAATTCTGGCGGCGGCACCCGGTAGGGGATCCCGGCGTCGCGGATTTTGGCGCGGGCACGGACCAGCCGTTTGGACATGGTTGACTCCGAGACGAGGAACGCGCGAGCGATCTCGCTGGTCGTCAGGCCAGCCACGGTGCGCAAGGTCAGGGCGACCCGCGCCTCAAGCGGAAGGGCGGGATGGCAACAGGTGTAGATCAGGCGCAGCCGGTCGTCGCCGTCCACGGGATCCCCGGGAGCATCCTCCGCCACCTCTTCGAGCCTGGCCAGGACCGAGAGCTCCCGCACCGCCTTCTTCTCGCTCGCTGCGCTCCGCAAGCAGTCAATAGCCCTGTTCTTGGCAACGGTCGTCAGCCAGGCCGCCGGGTTTCCGGGGATGCCGCGCTGGGGCCAGTCGACGAGGGCACGCGCGAACGCGTCCTGGACACAGTCCTCGGCCAGGCCCCAGTCGCCGGTGATGCGGATGAGGGTGGCCGTGATCCGTGCTGCCGCCTCGGCGGAAGCACCCCCGAGGGCCGCCCGCACCTCCGCCGCGTCCGCTGCCATCTGATCCCCCTTTTCGCCCTCCCGCGCTGAGGCGCCGATTGCTGTAACGAGTGCTATAAACCGAGCGGCCACACGGGCCTGATCTCGATCTTGCCGAATTTTGCCATCGGATGCTTGGACGCCACCTCGATCGCCTCGTCAAGATCGGTGCAGGCGATGATGTCATAGCCCGCGATCCATTCCTTTGTCTCGGCAAACGGGCCGTCCGCGACGACCACCTCCCCCGCCCGCACCGTCACGGTGGTCGCGTCCTCGACAGGTCGCAGCCTGTCGCCGTGGCGGGCGATGCCTCGCGCTTCTATCTCCGCCGCCCATTCCTCGATGTTGTCCTCGGCCGGCACATATTCCGGCGCAGTCGGATCGGTGCAGATGAACAGCATGTAGTCCACGGTGACTCCTTCTAGTAGGTCGATACGTCAATACGACGAAGGAGCTGCCGGCAAAAGGACACCCGGTGGAAAAATTCCTGGTCGGCCGGCCAGCCACCTCCAACCGGAGTCTATGGCCCGTGACCGCCCGCGGGCGGTCAATCGTCGATTCATGGTCACCACGGATAAAGGGCTTCAGTACGTCGGGCCCCCTGGTTCGGCGAGCGGGTGTTCGCGCTGGAGCTGGGCCACCTTCGGATCGTTCTCGTCTGCGCCGTAGTCCGAGGAGCGGGTGATGTCCTTGCCGTCGGGGACTTTCATTGCCCGGAAAACCAGGGACAGCACAGCTGCGACGACGAGGTTAATCACGAACGCCACAACGGCGATGTAGACCTGGATATCGGTGCCGGGGATGGCCGAGATGGACCCGCCAAAGTGGGCTTTCGTGACGGGATTGACGACGTTATACGCCGCGATGGTGCCATAGGCGATGCCGGCCGCCCAACCGAGGAACAGCGCCCACCGGTGGAACCAACGGGTATAGAGTCCAGCCACGATGGCAGGGAAGGTCTGCAGGATCCAGATGCCGCCAAGTAGTTGCATGTTGATGGCCGCGGACTGGTCCATGGCGATCACGAAGACCAGCGCGCCGAACTTCACCACCAGCGAGGCGATCTTGGAAACGCTGGCTTCCTGCCGGGGCGTGGCGTCCGGCTTGATCAGGTCCCGGTAAATGTTTCGGGTGAACAGGTTGGCCGCGGCGATGGACATGATGGCGGCCGGGACCAGCGCCCCGATGGCGATGGCGGCGAGCGCAATGCCGGCAAACCAGGCCGGGAACTGATCCAGAAACAACTGCGGCACCACCAGTTGCGGATTGACGGCGCCGTTCAGGTCGGTGGGCTTGGTGCCGGCGAAAATGGCCGCGTAGCCCAGGAGTGCCAGGAAGCCCAGCATCAAGGAGTACAGCGGCAGCACCGCAGCGTTCCGGCGGATGGTGTTCCGGCTTTTGGTCGCCAGGACGCCCGTGATCGAGTGCGGATACATGAACAGGGCCAGCGCGGAACCAAGCGCCAGGGTCCAATACGCCGAGTAGCTGGACGCCCCCGGGATGAATGCGCCCGCCGGTTTGCCCGTCGCCGGATTGACTGCCCCCAGCTTCGCCTCGGCGGAGTCGAAAATGGTACCCCACCCGCCGAACTTGATGGGCAGGTAGATCACCGCCACGATCACGGCCAGATAGATCAGCAGGTCCTTCACGACGGCGATCAGGGCAGGAGCGCGCAGGCCCGAGGTATAGGTATACGCGGCCAGAACCACGAACGCGACGATGAGCGGCAGGTCGGTCAGCAGCGCGTTCTCAGCACTGCCCAGGCCGAGCACAGTGAGTACGGCCTTGATGCCCACGAGTTGCAGGGCAATGTAGGGCATGGTGGCGACGATGCCGGTGGCGGCGACCGCAACGGTAAGCGCCCTGCTGCCATACCGGCCGCCAACAAAGTCCGCCGGCGTGACGAAACCGTGGCGGTGCGAGACGGACCACAGCCTGCTCATCAGCAAAAACACAATCGGATAGAGCACGATTGTGTACGGCACCGCGAAGAAGCCGCTCACGGCTCCGGTGGCCCACATCGCCGCCGGGACCGCCACGAAGGTGTAAGCCGTGTAGAGGTCCCCGCCGAGCAGGAACCAGGTCACCCAGGTACCAAAGCCCCGGCCGCCCAGTCCCCATTCGTCGAGGCTATGCAGCCCTGTCGTTTCTTCCCGCCTCCACCGCGCGGCAAAGAAGCCGAGGACCGCCACCAGGACGAAGAGGATGATCACAATGGTGAGGGCTATGCCGTTGACCGGCCGGTCCGGTGCCGCCAGCGGCACGACCGCCCCGTTCACCGCTCCTCCCCCGCAGCGGCCGCCCCGCGGACGGATTCACGGCGACGGCGGTCCTCCCTGGTGACCAGCCAGTAGGAGATCCCCACCAAGGCCGCGGTGACCGGGATCCATGCCATCTGATACCAGTAGAAATACGGGATACCCGCCAGCCGCGGTTCGTCGAAGGCGTACGCGGGCACAACCAACGGAACCACAATGGCGACGAGCAACAGGATTCCGGACACTACATAGGGACCCGGCTTGGCCGGCCCCCGCGTTGGCACATCAGGACTGGACATGGACGCCTCCTCACCGAGACGGGCCCCCGGAGCGGGAAGGCTTCCCGGGACGTGCCGGCGGCCTGCGGACCGTGCAGTGCAGCGGTCGTTACCCAACAGGATAGACACTGGATTTAATCTTCAACAGTGCCTTTAATCACGGTTTGGCGAGGCGAACGGGCCTGGACGGGAGCGGCGCCGGGGCCCCTACAGGAACTCGGCGCGTCCTTCCATCGCGGACGACGCGAGGGCATGCTCGCGGCGCGGGATCCGGCCGGCCCGCCGCGCCAGCCGGCCGGCGATGACGGCGTGCCGGAACGCCTCACCCATCAGCGCCGGGTCCTGGGCACGGGTCACGGCGGTGGCGAGCAGCACGGCGTCGCAACCCAGTTCCATCGCGAGCGCGGCGTCGGAGGCGGTGCCAATTCCTGCGTCGAGCACCACCGGCACCGAGGCACGGGAGACGATGAGTTCAATGTTGTGCGGATTCAGGATGCCCAGGCCGGTGCCGATCGGGGCGCCCAGCGGCATCACTGCCGTGGCGCCGAGGTTCTCCAGCCGGAGGGCCAGGACCGGGTCGTCATTCGTGTAAGCGAAGACCTTGAAGCCGCGCGCCACCAGCTGTTCGGTTGCCTCCACCAGTTCCAAGGCGTCGGGCAGCAGGGTGTGCTCATCCGCGATCACCTCGAGCTTCACCCAGTCCGTCTCCAGCGCTTCGCGGGCCAGTTCGGCCGTGAGGACGGCGTCCCGGGCGGTGAAGCATCCGGCGGTGTTGGGCAGCACCCGGATGTTGTGGTCCGCCAGCAACTGGAACAACGAGCCGCTCTCGGCCGGAGAGTAGCGACGCATGGCCACCGTCGTGAGTTCCGTTCCGGAGGCCACCAGCGCGGCTCCGAGGCCGTCCAGGCTCGGCGCACCGCCGGTGCCCATGATCAGGCGGGAGCCCAGTTCCACTCCGTCAACCGTCAGCAGATCCCGGCGTGCCTGCTGCGTTTCCTGCATTGCTGTTGCTTCCATGCCCTCTATCCTCCCTGTACTGCCGTAACGAGTTCGACGTCGTCGCCCTCGGCGAGCGCGGTCGCGTGCCACTGGCTGCGCGGCACCACCTCGGCGTTGCGGGCGACGGCGACGCCCAGTTTCCGGCCGTCCGTGGCCCGGCCGTCGGCGGCCAGCGTCCGGCCGGTCACCCCGCTGACCAAGGCGCTGATAGTGGCGCCGTCGGCGAGGGCGTGCTGCGCTCCGTTGAGCCTGATATTCATGCTGTCGTCCTGTCTTTCGCTGGAGCGTCCGCGGGTGAAGCGTCCCGCTCGGATGAGCCGGGGGCTGGAGAAACCGGGCGGCGGCTGGAGAAGCGGTCCGGGCGGAAGCCCTCCCAGCGCCGGTCCGGCTCTCCGTCCAGCAACGCCCGGCAAATGGCGGCGGCCGCCGGGGTGAGCAGGACCCCGTGCCGGAAGAACCCGGTGGCAACGATGAGTCCCTCGACGTCCTGTCCGGATCCGGCGCTGGCCACGCGCCCCAGGAGCGGGGCGTTGTCCGGGGTCCCGGGCCGTGCCCGCGCCGTGGCCTCGAGCAGTTCCAGCTCGGCAACGGCCGGGACCAGCTGCTGGGCATCGCGCAGAAGCTGGTACACGCCGCCGGCAGAGACGGCGCCAGCCTCGGAGGGCGCATCCTCCCGCTGGGTTGCGCCGATCACGACCGTGCCGTCCTCCCGCGGGACGATGTAGACCGGAACCCCGCGGACCAGGCCCCGCACGGTCGAGCGCAGCAGTGGCCGGAGCCGTGCCGGGACCCGGAGCCGCAGGATGTCCCCGTAAACCGGACGCAGCGGCAGGGACAATCCCCCGGGCAGGCCCTGCAGTTCCGCCGCGGCCAGACCGTTGGCTACGACCGTCTCGCCGGCGCGGAGCTCTCCGCCGCCCTCGAAACGGATGCCGGCGACGCGGCCGCCGCGCCAGAGCAGCCCGGCCGCGCGGCGGGGCACGGCCGTGAACCGGCTGTCGGCAGCCAGCAGTGAACCGATCCTGGCCAGCAACCGGCGCGGATCCACCTGGTGGTCGGCCGGGATGTCGAAGGCGCAGGAGATACCGGGGCTGAGCAACGGTTCGCGGCTGCGTGCTTCACGGACGGTCAGCGGCTCCACGGCCAGGCCGCAGGCCTGCTGCGCGGCCCGCAGGTCGGCGAGCGCCCGGCGGTCGGCCGCGTCCGCGCCGACGGCGAGGGTCGGCGTCGTGAGATATCCAGTGCCGCCGCCGTCAGTGCTGCCGCCGGCCAGGCCGGCGGCGAACTCCGGCCACAGCCCTGAGGCTTCCAGCATCAGGGCCAGTAGCTCCTCCTCCTGGTAGTGGAGTTCACTCACGGGCGCCAGCATGCCGGCGGCAGCCCAGCTGGCGCCGGTGCCGGGGGCGTCGTCGACCAGCGCGACGGTACGGCCCGAACGGCGGGCCTCCCAGGCGATGCCGTGGCCGATCACTCCCCCGCCGATCACGATGACGTCGTAATAATCCGAGGATGGGCCCGGTGGTGTGGCGGGTGGTGCGACGGATACGTCCATGGGTTCCTTCCCTACGCCGGTACTAGCCGGATCAGGTCAAGCGGTCGGCTCTGACGCCCTCTCAGCCCGTCGGACGTCTGGCGGCCCGCGCGGGCTCCCGCGGTATGCGCCCAGTTTAGAGGAACTAGGCTTGGGGCATGAGCCAGGATGTCCACACCACCGCCCGCCTGTACCTGTGCACCGATGCCCGGAAGGAGCGCGGTGACTTCGAGGACTTCGTTGACGCCGCCTTTTCCGGCGGCGTCGACATCATCCAGTTGCGGGACAAGTCGCTGGAGGCGGCCGAGGAGCTTGAGCTGCTGGAGGTCCTGCACTCCGTGGCGCGGCGGCACGGCCGGCTCTGGGCGGTAAACGACCGTGCCGACCTGGCCTCACTGGCAGGGGCGCCGGTGTTCCACATTGGGCAAAAGGACATCCCGTTCGCCGCGGCACGGGATTTCCTGGGCAAGGGCACCGTGATCGGCATGTCCACGCACACGCCGGAACAGGTGGATGCGGCCATCGCGGCGTCCCCGGGCCGGGGCGGGCTGGACTACTTCTGCGTGGGCCCGGTCTGGGCCACCCCCACCAAGCCGGGCCGCGCCGCCGTCGGGCTGGACCTGGTGCGCTACGCCGCCGCGGCGATCGGCCGGGCCGAGGCCGCCGACGTCGGGAAAGTCGCCGGGGTGGTGCCGTGGTTCGCGATCGGCGGCATCGACCTGGGCAACGTGGCCCAGGTGGTCGACGCCGGAGCCAGAAGGATTGTGGTGGTCCGGGCGATTACCGAGGCCGCTGATCCTGCCGGGGCCGCGCGTGCCCTGCTCGCCGCGCTCGACGCCGGGGCGGACGCCGACGCCGACGTCCACAGCGGCGCCGCGGACAACTAGCCGGCTAGTCCCAGCTCTGACATCCGACGGGAATGGGCGGCGGCAAGCTCGGCGGTCAGGGCGCGGGCGAGTTCACCGGCCCGGTCCTCGTCCGTGCCGGTCAGGCCGCCGAGGAAGGCGTGCTCCACGCTGACCCGCTGGGCCTGGGTAAGCGCTTCGCCGAGCAACCGCCGAGCCCACAGGGCCAGCCGGGACGCCAGCCGCGGATCGTCGGCGAGCGCGGCCTTGAGCCGGTCCCGCAGCACCACCGTCGCGTCCCCGGCCGCCTGGACCAGTTCGATCAGCCCGGCCGTCCCGGCGTCGACATAGCCCGAAATGGACCGGTAAAAGTCCGCGGAGACCGTGTCGATCACGTAGGCCTTCATGAGCGACTCGTGCCAGTCGGCGGGGCGGGTGCGCTCATGGAAGTGGTCCACCGAAGGCTGGAACGGCAGCATGGCCTCCTCCGCGTCAATGCCCATCTCCGCCAGCTTCGCGCAGACCAGTTCAAAATGCTGGAACTCGATGACGGCGAGGCCGCCCAGCACCGCCCGGTCGTGCAGGGTGGGCGAATACCGGGCGTCGGAGGAGAGCCGTTCGAAGGCCGAGAGCTCCCCGTAGGCCATCACGCCCAGCAGGTCCCGGAGGAAACGGTTGTAGCGGGCGGGCTCGGCCGGGGAGGTGCTCATGCTTCAAGACTAGTAGCGGAAATCGGGCTAACCTGATTCCGTGTCTCATCATCGCCTGACTCCGAGCGTCCGCCAGCAGAAGAACCAGCTTGCCCAGGCGCTCAACGCACTGCGCACCGTCCTGGAGCTGCCCGGGCCGTTTCCGGAAGCCGTGCTCCGGGACGCCGAGGCGGCCGTCGCCTCCCACGAGCTGCCGGAACTGGATTTGACTCACGTGGAGTTCGTGACCATCGACCCGGCGTCCTCGACGGACCTGGACCAGGCCTTGTTCATTGACCGCGCCGGCGACGGGTACAGGGTTTTCTACGCGATCGCCGACGTCCCGTCCTTCGTCGCCCCCGGCGGCGCGCTCGACGCCGAGACCCGGCGCCGCGGCCAGACGTTCTACACTCCGGACGGCCGCATCCCCCTGCACCCCGAGGTCATCAGCGAAGCGGCCGGCAGCCTGCTGGCGGGCCAGCTCTGCGCGGCCTTCGTCTGGGAGTTCGAGCTCGACGCCGCTGCCGAGGTCTCCTCCGTGCTGGTCCGCCGGGCACAGGTCCGCAGCCGGGCCAAGCTCAGCTACCAAGGTGTGCAGGCCGAACTCGACGGCGGTACCGCGGACCCCGTTCTGCAGTTGCTCAAGGAAGTCGGCAGCAAGCGGGTGGAACTGGAGCGCCTGCGCGGCGGGGCCAGCCTGAACATGCCGGAGCAGGAGATCGAGCAGCTGCCCGACGGCGGCTACCGGATCGTCGCGGCGCCGCCGCTGCCGGTGGAGGACTGGAACGCCCAGATTTCGCTGATGACCGGCATGGCCGCAGCGGAGCTCATGCTGCAGGGCAAGGTCGGCATCCTGCGGACCATGCCCGCCCCGGATGAGAGCTCGCTGCGGCACTTCCGGCGCCAGACCGGCGCACTCGGCAAGCCCTGGGACGGCCGGATCAGCTACGGCGAATACCTTCGCACCCTGGACCCCACCGACCCGCGCCAGCTTGCCATCGTGCACTCGGCCGGGATGCTCTTCCGCGGCGCCGGCTACACCCACTTCGACGGCGCCGTCCCGGAGGACGCCATCCAGTCCGCTATCGGCGCGGCGTATGCCCACTCCACCGCCCCGCTGCGGCGCCTGATCGACCGCTTCGTCCTGGTCATCTGCGAGGCCCTGTCCAACGGCGCCGAGGTTCCGGGCTGGGCCCGCGAAGCCCTCCCGTCGCTGCCGGCCATCATGGCGGCTTCGGACCAACTGGCCGCCAAGCTGGAGCGGCTGTCGCTGGACACCGTGGAGGCGGCCCTGCTGAGCAACCACATCGGGCAGGAGTTCGACGCCGTCGTGATCTCGGGCTCAAAGCCCGCGAAGAACGGCGGCACGAACGGAAACGGTAAGGGCAGCAACGGGAACGGGAAGAGCAACGGGAACGGCAATGGCCCGTCCGGGATCGTGCAGATCGCCGAGCCCGCGGTGACCGCACGGTGCCCCGGCGAGCTGGAGCCCGGCACCCAGGTCCGGGTGCGGGTCGTATCCTCGGACATCGCCACTCGGGAGGTCCGGCTCGAACTCGTGGGCTGATGTTACGCCCGGCTTGCGCCCCGCAGCCGTGCCACTGGCGCGCCGCACCGCGGGCCCCGGTCGAGGTTCCGAACGGCGAACAGCTAGACTGGAAGGGTAGTAATGGATGCCCGGTCGTTGATTTCCATGTTTTTCGAATTCAACAAGCCCGCCCCTACGCGATCTTGAGACACACCCGCTGGTCCCAGTGCCAGCATTTAGATAGCCCGCGATCGGCTTCCACTGGACTTGCTTGCGCTCCTGAGCGTGCTCCGGAACGGCCCTCGGCCGGCCCCGTTGAGCAAGCAGCGCAGCCCAAATGAATAAGGAAACTCCCCTGTGAGTGAATTGCACACGCACCAGCTTCTTACCGACGAGTCCGGCACGGAATCGATCGAGCCGGAAGAGACCATCATTTCGGACGAAACCCCGCACGAAATCGCGGAAAAGTCCTTCGCCGACTACAACGTCCGCGCCGACATTGTTGAATCCCTTGCCGACGCCGGAATCACCCACCCGTTCCCGATCCAGGCCATGACGCTGCCGGTCGCACTGAGCGGCCACGACATCATCGGCCAGGCCAAAACCGGCACGGGCAAGACCCTCGGCTTCGGCATCCCGGCCCTGCAGCGCGTCATCGGACGCGACGACGCGGGCTTCGCCGACCTCCCGGCCCCCGGCGCACCGCAGGCCCTCGTGATCGTGCCGACCCGTGAGCTCGCGGTGCAGGTCGCCGGCGACCTGCAGAACGCCGCCCGCAAACGCAACGCCCGCATCACCACGATCTACGGCGGCCGTGCTTACGAGCCGCAGGTCGAGTCGCTGCAGCAGGGCGTCGAGATCGTCGTCGGCACCCCCGGGCGCCTGATCGACCTCTACAAGCAGAAGCACCTCGTCCTCAAGAACGTCAAGATGGTCATCCTCGACGAGGCCGACGAGATGCTGGACCTCGGCTTCCTGCCGGACGTCGAGACCCTCATCGCAGGTACCCCGGCCGTCCGCCAGACGCTGCTGTTCTCCGCCACGATGCCCGGCCCGGTCGTCGCGATGGCGCGCCGCTACATGACCAAGCCCACCCACATCCGCGCCGCGGATCCCGAGGATGAGGGCCTCACCAAGCGCGACATCCGCCAGCTGATCTACCGTGCCCACAGCATGGACAAGATCGAGGTGGTGGCTCGGATCCTGCAGGCCCGCGGACGAGGCCGGACCATCATCTTCACCAAGACCAAGCGCACCGCCGCCAAGGTCGCCGAGGAGCTCGTGGACCGCGGCTTCGCTGCGGCCGCCATCCACGGCGACCTCGGCCAGGGTGCCCGTGAGCAGGCGCTGCGCGCCTTCCGCAACAACAAGGTGGACGTTCTCGTCGCCACTGACGTCGCCGCGCGCGGCATTGACGTCGACGACGTCACGCACGTGATCAACTACCAGTGCGTCGAAGACGAGAAGATCTACCTGCACCGCGTCGGCCGCACCGGCCGCGCCGGCAACAAGGGCACCGCCGTGACCTTCGTCGACTGGGACGATATGCCGCGCTGGGGCCTGATCAACAAGGCCCTCGGCCTGAGCGTGCCCGAACCGGTGGAGACCTACTCCTCCTCGCCGCACCTGTTCGAGGAGCTGGACATCCCGGAGGGCACCAAGGGCCGTCTCCCCCGCGACAAGCGGGTGCTCGCCGGCGTCGACGCCGAAGTCCTCGAGGACCTCGGCGAGACCGGCAAGAAGAACGCCCGTCCCGGCACACGCGACGGTGCACGCGACGGCGGCCGCTCAGGCTCCCGCGAGGGCGGACGCGACAATGGCCGCTCCGGCTCCCGCGAAGGCGGCCGTGACGCCGGACGCTCCGGCTCCCGCGAAGGCGGCCGTGACGCCGGACGCTCCGGTGAGCGCCGTCGTCGTTCGCCCGAAAAGGAGACCGCCACGGGACCCGCCGAGGCAAGCGCCCCGGCAACGGCGAGCGCTCCGACCGAGGTCGACCGGGCTACCCGCGCGCGCCGCCGGACCCGCACCCGCCGCCGCAACGGCGAAGTGGTGGCCGGCGAGGCACAGGGCGGCGCCCCGGCACGCAGCGCCGAGGCCTAATCCCCTACATGACTGACACCGTCTGGGCGCCGGACGGCAGCAACCTGGTGGTTCACGCGGATAACGCGGAATACCTCCCGACGCTGCCGGACGGCGCCTTCACACTCATTTACGTGGATCCGCCCTTCAACACGGGCCGGGTCCAGCGGCGCCAGGAAACCAAAATGGTGCTCAACACCGGCGGCGAGGGCGACCGCGTCGGCTTCAAGGGCCGCTCCTACGACACCATCAAGGGCGCGCTGCACAGCTACGACGACGCCTTCAGCGACTACTGGTCCTTCTTGGAGCCCCGGCTGGTCGAAGCCTGGCGGCTGCTCGCCGACGACGGCACCCTGTACCTGCACCTCGACTACCGCGAGGTGCACTACGCCAAGGTCATGCTGGATGCGATCTTCGGCCGCGAGTGCTTCCTCAACGAGATCATCTGGGCGTACGACTACGGCGCCCGGGCCAAGTTCCGCTGGCCGACCAAACACGACAACATCCTCGTGTACGTAAAGAACCCGGCGAAATACCACTTCGACAGCGCCGAGGTGGACCGGGAGCCGTACATGGCACCCGGACTCGTCACGCCGGCCAAGCGCGAACTCGGCAAGCTTCCCACCGACGTCTGGTGGCACACGATTGTCTCGCCCACCGGCAAGGAAAAGACCGGCTACCCGACGCAGAAGCCCGAGGGCCTGATCCGGCGGGTGGTCGCGGCCTCCAGCCGCCCCGGCGACTGGTGCCTGGACTTCTTCGCCGGTTCCGGCACGCTCGGCGCTGTGGCGGCCAAGCTGGACCGTCGGTTTGTGTGTGTGGACCAGAACCAGGCGGCCGTGGACGTCATGGCCAAGCGGCTCAGCGCGCACGCGTCGTTCACCGCGCTGCCGGGCTCAGACCCCAACTAGCTCGCATTAGTTGTCGTTTTGACGCCTCAAAACGACAACAAGTGCGAGTCAGTTGGGCGACGTCGTCAGGTCCAGCTCTTGATGAAGGCGTGCACGGCGTCGGCGATCATCTGCACCGCAATCGCGGAGAGCAGCAGGCCGGCGATCCGGGTGATGAGTTCGACGCCGTTCTCGCCCAGGGCGCGCTGCACGAGCCCGGCGAACCGCATCGCCAGGTACAGGGACGCGAGTGTCACGGCGATCCCCAGCCCGACGGCGAGGTACTGCGCCATGCTGCCGGAGCGCTGGACGAACACCATGACGGCCACGATTGCACCCGGGCCCGCCATCAGCGGCGTCCCCAGCGGCACAAACGCGACGTTCTTGTACTTGGCGGCGTTCTCCTCGCCGCTGGTGGAGCCCGTGAGCAGCTGCAGCGCGATCAGCACCAGCAGCAGGCCGCCGGCCCCCTGCAGTGCGGCGAGCGAGATGTGCATGTAGTTCAGGATGGACTGCCCGAAAATCGCGAAGGTCACGATCACGCCCGTGGCCACGAGCAGCGCCTGCAGCGCCGACAGGTTGCGGTCCCTGGCGTCCATCTGGGCCGTCAGGGACATGAAGATCGGCACCGTCCCGGGCGGATCCATGATCACGAACAGCGTGACGATCACGGAGGCCAGGAGCTGGAGGTCAATCCACTCCATCAGCGCACCACGGACGATCCGGTGCCCAGTTCCTCGATCCGCGCGAAGACCTCGGGAGCGGTCAGGTTCTCGCCCAGCAGGTTGGGTTTGCCGGTCCCGTGGTAGTCAGAGGACCCGGTCACGAGCAGTCCGTGCTGTGCTGCGAGGCGGCGCAGGAAGGCGCGGCCCTCCTCAGGGTTGTCCCGGTGGTCGATTTCCAGCCCGGCCAGGCCGGCGTCGATCATCTCCCCGTAGGTGCGGTCCCCCACGATCCGCCCGCGGGAGGACGCCACAGGATGCGCGAACACGGGCACCCCGCCGGCGTCGCGGACCAGTTCGACGGCGTACGCCGGGTCCGGCGCGTAGTGCTGCACCCAGTACCGGGAATGCGAGGTCAGGATCGATTCGAAGGCTTCGCTGCGGTCCTCGACCACGCCCGCGGCAACGAGGGCGTCGGCGATGTGCGGCCGGCCCAGGGTGGCGCCGGGGGCGACGTGGTGGATAACGTCGTCCCAGGTCAGCGGGTAGTCCTCGGCCAGCAGGCTGACCATCCGTTCGGCCCGCGTGAAGCGCGCGTCCTTGGCCTTGGTGATTTCCTCCAGCAGCCCGGGGTGCGCCGGGTCGTGCAGGTAGCTGAGCAGGTGGACGCTGATGCCCTCCCGAGTCCGGCAGGAGATCTCCATGCCGGGGACCAGCGCCACGCCGTTTTCCCGGGCGGCGGCGGAAGCCTCGGCCCAGCCGTCGGTGGAGTCGTGGTCGGTCAGCGCGACGACGTCGAGCCCGGCCCCCGCAGCGGACGCGATCACCTCCGCGGGCGCTTGGGTGCCGTCGGAAACATTCGAGTGGGCATGCAGGTCAATCCTCACCTCCCTAGCCTAGTAGATCCGCCGGGGCGGCTTGTTGGCCTAAGCCGCGCAGCTGGTGAGACGATGGGACGGTGAACGATGCAGATAACACCCAAGTCTCCGCTTCCCAGCCCCTCGAAGAGCGCGTCAACAACCGCTCGCAGCGGCCCAGCTCCGATGCCTTCAAGGCGTTCATGGCCAGCAACTGGGCCCCGTCCCGGGAACAGCTGCCGGAACTCGACGCCGTGGCCGGCCACGCCGCCGCCCGCCGCCGGGCCATCTCAGAGTTGTTCAAAGGTGAACGCCTGGTCATCCCCGCCGGTCCGCTGAAGGTCCGCTCCAACGACTGCGACTACCGCTTCCGCCCCCACTCGGGCTTCGCCCACCTCACCGGCCTGGGCCTGGATCACGAGCCCGACGCCGTGCTGATCCTGGAGCCGGCCGACGAAGGCAAGGGCGACGACGGCGGACACCACCGCGCGACGCTGTACTTCCGCCCGCTGGCCGGCCGCGACACCGAGCAGTTCTACGCCGACTCCCGCTCAGGCGAGTTCTGGATCGGCGCCCGGCCGACCCTCGCCGAGTTCAAGGCCCAGCTGGGCCTGGAGACCGCCGACCTGGCCGAACTCGAGCTCGCCATCACCAAGAACGTCGGTGCCCCGGAAATCGGCGGCATCTCCATCCGGCTGGTGCGCAAGGTGGACGAGAACATTGATGCGCTCGTGGACACCGCCCGCTACAACACCGCCAAGGATCCGGAGAACCTGGACCTGGGCGTGCTGGACGCGCTCGACGAGAAGCTCAGCGAGGCCCTCTCCGAGCTGCGCCTGATCAAGGACGAATGGGAAGTCGAACAGATGAAGACCGCCGTGGCCGCCACGGTTGAAGGCTTCACCGAAGTGGTCAAGGCCCTGCCGCGGGCGCTCACCCACCGCCGCGGCGAACGCGTGGTCGAGGGCGCCTTCTTCGCCCGGGCCCGCGAGGAAGGCAACGAGCTCGGCTACGACACCATTGCCGCTTCGGGCAACAACGCCACCGTGCTGCACTGGACCCGCAACACGGGCAAGGTCAACGCCGGCGAGCTGCTGCTGCTGGACGCCGGCGTCGAGGCCGACTCCCTGTACACCGCGGACATCACCCGCACCCTGCCGGCCAACGGCACCTTCTCCGAGATCCAGCGCAAGGTCTACGAAGCCGTGCTCGACGCCGCCGACGCCGGCTTTGCCGCCGCGCAGCCCGGCACCAAGTTCCGCGACATCCACACCGCGGCCACCACCGTTCTGGCCGAACGCCTCGCCGAATGGGGCCTCCTGCCGGTGTCCGTCGAGGAAGCCATCAGCCCCGAGGGCCAGCAGCACCGCCGCTGGATGCCGCACGGCACCAGCCACCACCTGGGCCTGGACGTGCACGACTGCGCCCAGGCCAAGCGTGAACTGTACCTGGACGGGATCCTGGCCCCCGGCATGGTCTTCACGATCGAACCGGGACTGTACTTCAAGGAGGAGGACCTCGGCATTCCGGCGGAATACCGAGGAATCGGCGTCCGGATCGAGGACGACATCCTGATGACGGCGGACGGCCCGGTCAACCTGAGCGCGGCGCTGCCGCGGAAGGCCGACGACGTCGAGTCCTGGATGGCAGGCATCTACCAGGACGTTGAGGCGCAGCTGCCCTAGCAGCCGGGCAACAAGAAAGGGAGGGCCGCCGGTGATCCGGCGGCCCTCCCTTTCTTGTCCAGTGCCGTGCTTTGACTGCCTGGCGGCCTTAGCGCTGCTCGCCGTCCCGGCGGGGTCCGTCCGCGCTGGGTTCTCCCTGCCGGGGTTCGTTGGTGACCCGGACGCCGTACTGCGGCCGGCCGTCGGGCAGGTCCGGGTAGCTGACCCCGGAGGGGCGCACCGGTTCCTCCTCCGCGGCGGGCTCACCGGCGGCCGCCGGCTGGCCGGCGTCGGCGGTCCGCTGGCCATACGGGTCGCTCCAGCCCGCGGGACGCTGGGGCATCGGCCCCTGCCCCTGGTGGCCGGGCTGCTGCTGCTGCGGGCCCGGCTGTTGCGGACCGGGCTGCTGCGGGCCGGGCTGCTGCGGGCCGGGCTGGAACGGCTGGTGCTGGTGGTCGTGCTGCTGGTAGCCCGCGGCGGAGGCGTCATGCTGCGTCATCGGCAGCTGGTGCAGCAGGCGGCGCGCCTCATGGGCGGCCTCGAAGGCCACCACGACGTCGTAGTTCGTTGCGACCACCTGGCTGGTGGAGGTGAAGTCACGCTTGCCGCGCTGCATGGCGTACGTGACGATGCCGAACAGCATAAAGAAGGCCGCACCCATCAACACCGAGGTGACGATCGAGAAGTAGCCGCCCGACTCCGAGAAGAAGGAGAGCATGACTCCCACGAAGAGGCCGAACCACATGCCGCTCAGCGCGCCGGAGAGCGCCACGCGGGGGTAGGTGAGCCGGCCGGTGACGCGCTCCACCATCTTCAGGTCATTGCCGACGATCGAGACCAGCTGCACGGGGAACTGCTGGTCCGCCAGATAGTCCACCGCCTTCTGGGCGTCCAGGTAGGAGTTGTAGGAACCGACGGTGTCCCCCTTGGGAACAGCGCGGGACTCGTCCGCCCCGCCGGGAGCGCCGGCCTTTGGACCACCAAAAATGTTAGACATACGCCCATTCTCACCCATCCAGCTGGGCAGCGGCTGCAAATTCAGCTAAAAGAGAGCGGACTCGGTAGCCTGTAGGTGTGAGCACAACTCTTTCGCGGGTATTTGTCGCGCGCCTCCTCGGACTGGACGTCTTCGACCCCCTGGGCGACCGTCTGGGCCGGTTGCGCGACGTCGTCGTGCTCTCCCGCGGCAACCGGGGCGCCCCGCACGTGGTGGGCATCGTCGTCGAGGTCCCCGGCAAGAAGCGCGTCTTCGTGCCGATGACCCGGATCACCTCGATCGACCAGACCCAGGTCATCTGCACCGGGCTGGTGAACCTGCGCCGGTTCGAACAGCGCGGCGCGGAAACCCTCGTGGTCGCCGAGATGTTCGACCGCCGCGTGACCCTGGCCGAYGGCAGCGGGGACGCCACCATCGAGGACATCGCGATGGACCGGCACCGCTCCGGCGACTGGTTTGTCAGCAAGCTCTTCGTCCGCCGCGGCCACTCCCTCTCGCCGCTGAGCAGGCTGCGCCGCAACGAAACCATGATCATCGACTGGGCCGACGCCCAGCAGGGCGCCCGCACCGAGCCCCAGGCAGCCACCCAGTTCGTCGCCACCCACGAGGACCTCAAGCCCGCTGACTTTGCCGAGGCGCTCCAGGAGATGAGCGACAAGCGCCGCTTCGAGGTCGCCAGCGAGCTCCAGGACGAACGCCTCGCCGACGTCCTGCAGGAAATGCCCGAGGGCGACCAGGTGGAAATCCTCTCCGCCCTCGACGTCGAACGCGCCGCCGACGTGCTGGAGGAGATGGACCCCGACGACGCCGCAGACCTCCTCGCCGAGCTCCCCAGCGCGCAGGCCGAGGAACTGCTGCAGTTGATGGAACCCGAAGGCGCCGAGGACGTGCGCCGCCTGCTCGAATACGACGAGGACACCGCCGGCGGCCTGATGACGCCCGTTCCGGTCATCCTGCCCCCGGAAGCGACCGTCGCCGAGGCCCTCGCCCACGTCCGGCGCGAGGAGCTCTCCCCCGCGCTGGCCTCGTCGATCTTCATCGCGCGCCCGCCGCTGGAGACGCCGACGGGGCGTTTCCTCGGCGTCGTGCACATCCAGCAGCTGCTGCGCTACCCGCCGCCGGAACCGCTGGGCAACCTGGTGGACAAGAACCTCGAGCCGGTCTCTGACCAGGCCCACATCAGCGAGGTGGCGCGCACCCTGGCTACCTACAACCTCAACTCACTCCCCGTGGTCAACGAAGACGGCCGACTCGTCGGGGCGGTGACTGTTGATGACGTGCTTGATCATCTGTTGCCCGACGACTGGCGCGCCCACGATGACGACGCCCCGATAAGGAAACTTGGAGGCCGCATTGGCTGATATCAGCACACCACGGAACCCCAACGTCCGCCCGGGAGCCCGGACCACCGGCGGCCTTGATACCCCGCTGAGCGGCCGCGCCCGGATCCTGCCCAAGTTCTCCCCCAACCCGGATGCCTTCGGCCACGCCACCGAGGGCTTCGCCCGGTTCATGGGCACGCCGACGTTCCTGGTCTACATGACCGTGTTTTGCGTCTTCTGGCTGGTCTGGAACACTTTTGCGCCGAAGGAGTGGCAGTTCGACTCCCAGGCGCTCGGGTACACGCTGCTGACCCTGATGCTCTCCCTGCAGGCCTCCTACGCCGCACCGCTGCTGCTGCTGGCCCAGAACCGCCAGGACGACCGTGACCGCGTCTCGCTGGAGCAGGACCGCCAGCGTGCCGAACGCAACCTCTCCGACACCGAATACCTGACCCGGGAACTCGCCTCGCTGCGCATCGCCCTGCGCGAGGTCGCAACCCGCGACTACGTCCGGGCCGAGCTGCGCAGCCTCCTTGAGGACATGCTCGAAGCGCAGGAGGAACTGCGCACCCACGACCCCTCGGCCGGCGTACACGAGACCCCGCGGGACAAAGTCAAGGAAAAGCTCAAGGAACGCCGCGACAAACAGCGCAGCCCGCGTACCCAGCAGATCCCCCGCGTCAGGAGCGAGGCAACGCCGGACAAGCAGTCCGGTTCCGGTCCGGACGCCACCGGCGCGCCGGCGCACCGCACCTTCCCCGAAAGCTGAGCCAAGCCCGCAATGAGCACCCCGCAGGGATCAACCCCGGCATTCCCCCTGGACCAGGCCGTGCACGCCGCACTGGCCACCGTGATCGACCCGGAACTGCGCCGCCCCATCACCGAACTCGGCATGGTCGATTCCGTGGACATTTCCGGCTCCGGCCACGTACGGATAGCCGTGCTGCTCACCATTGCGGGCTGCCCGCTGCGCGGCACCATCACCGCGGACTGCGAGGCGGCCCTGGCCGCCGTGCCGGGCGTCACCGCCGTCGACGTCGAACTCAAGGTCATGTCCCAGGAACAGCGCGATGCGCTCAAGGAGCGGTTGCGCGGCCCGGGCGGTGCGCGCGGCATCCCGTTCAACGCGCCGGGCTCCCTGACCAAGGTCTACGCCGTGGCGAGCGGCAAGGGCGGGGTGGGGAAATCCTCGGTGACCGTGAACCTGGCCTGCGCCCTCGCGGCCCAGGGGCTGCGGGTGGGGATCGTGGACGCGGATGTGTACGGCTTCTCGGTCCCGGCGCTGATGGGCATCAGCCAGGCACCCACCCGGGTGGACGACATGATCCTGCCGCCGGTGGCCTACGGCGTCAAGGTCATCTCCATCGGCATGTTCGTCACGGGCAACCAGCCGGTGGCCTGGCGCGGGCCGATGTTGCACCGCGCCCTCGAGCAGTTCCTCACCGACGTCTACTTCGGCGACCTGGACGCCCTGTTCCTGGACTTGCCGCCGGGCACGGGCGACATCGCCATCTCGGTGGCCCAGCTGCTGCCCAAGGCGCAGATCCTGGTCGTGACCACTCCCCAGGCCGCGGCGGCCGACGTGGCCGAGCGGGCCGGGGCGATCGCGGTCCAGACCGGCCAGTCAGTGGCCGGCGTCGTGGAGAACATGTCCTATCTGGAAATGCCCGACGGCGGCAGGATGGAACTCTTCGGCAGCGGCGGAGGCGCCGTGCTCGCCGAGCGTCTCTCCGCCACCGTTGGCACCGACGTGCCGCTGCTGGGCCAGATTCCGCTCGACATCCTGCTTCGCGAAGGCGGAGACACCGGCGTTCCGCTCGTGCTTGGCCGGCCCGAAACTCCGGCAGCGCTGGCCCTGGCGGGCATAGCCGGCAGTCTGGCTGCCAGCCCGCGCGGGCTGAAAGGGATGTCGCTGGGCCTCCAGCCCCGCTGACACGGGCCGCACCGGGCCCGCCGGACGTCCTGTTTAGGTTGCCTCGGAGTCGAACGGCGCAGCCTCGCCCTCCGGCAGCCGCTCAACGACCCGGGCCGGCCGGCGCTCTTCGGCGGTGGCGACGGCGGCGGGCGCACCGGTGCTCACGGGCTTGGTGTCGTCCTCCAGGAGGGCTTCCTTGATGATCCGGCGGGGGTCGTACTGCCGGGGGTCGTACTTCTTCCAGTCCACATCGTCGATGTCGATGCCGACTTCTTCCTTGATCTGCTCGCGGGCGCCGGAGGCCATCCGCCGGACTTCCTTGACGATGTTGGCCAGCTTCTGCGTGTATTCGGGCAGCCTGCTGGGTCCGATCACCAAAAGGCCGATGATCAGCAGAAGTATGAACTCCGGTCCGTTTATTCCAAGCACCCTAGGAAGATTACCCTCTCAGTCCTGTGCGCGACGATTCCAGAAAACGCTGCCCGGGCCTGGCTGACGGGCCCCGTTACGGTGCGGCGCCATGGTGTGCGTCATCGTGCCAGCAGCTCCACAATCCGTTCCAGGCCCCGCTCAAGGCGGGCCGGGACTCCCTCGGCGCCGTGCGCCGTCGGGGCCTCAACGGGATGAGGATGCACCAGGGCGCCCACGCCGTCGTCCGCCTGCTCCGCTGGGAGCTCGGAGATATACGTGAAGGTGGCCGTGGACGTCCGGTAGATGGCGCGGAAGGGCGCCTCTTTGTTGATCCAGAGCGAGCCGGCCGGGGCGGCGGGGCCAACCGCAGCGGCAGCGTCCAGCCGGGCGGCAACGAAGCCGTCCTCGGTGGCCGGATGCCCGGTCAGCACGTTCACCGGCGGCCCGGCGGCGGGCTGTGCTGGGCCAGACTGTGCTGGGCCAGCCGCCCCGGGGGTCGGCCGCACAGTGCCGGCCGTGCCGTGCTGGTCGGCGGAGACGTCCGCGTGTTGTTCCAGGACCGTCGCAAAGTGCCGGCCGTCGGTGAGGCGAAGCTCCAGGAGTTTCGAGCCGTCGGCGACCCCGCCGCGGGCCCAGACGAGGTGGTAGCCCAGCTCCCGCAGTTCCGGGCAGGTCCAGCCACGGGCACGCAGTGCGGAGAGCTGTTCGGCGCTCAGCGAGCCGGCCGGCGTGACGTCCGGCTCGCCGCTGAGCYTCCACGCGGCCGCCGAGATGCTCTCGGAAGACAGCGCCGGGCCGGACGGACCCGACCCGGGAAAGGCCGAGGTGAACGCCTCGTCGGCGGGCAGCGCCGTATCGCTGCCCATGAGGTAGGCGGCGCCGCCCATCAGGACGGCGGTGGCAGCCACGCCGCCGGCGATCCGGACAGCGAGCCGCAGCGGCCGCCCCTGCTGTGGCGGCGTCCGCCGCGGCGCAACCGAGGTCGGACCGGGCGCGGGAGCCGCCTCCGCATCCTGCTGCCCGGCGGCCAGGACGCCGGTGCGGGCCAGCAGGCGGGCGGTCAGGTCTTCGCTTGCGGCGGGCACAGCGGCACCGCGCAGCCGTTCGAGGTATTGGCGTTCGCGCTGCAGCCGGGCACGGCACGCGGTGCACCGCTCAAGGTGTTTCCGGCGCCGCTCCTGGGCCCTGCCGGTGAGCGGCTGCGCGCCCGTCCGGACCCGGCCCGGTTTCCGGCCGAAATACGTGCACGTGAGGCCCGCGAGGAAGTGTTTCAGTTGACCCATTGCCTGGTTCAGAGGAGGCCGGCGATGCGGGGCATCTTGAGCCGGGGCTTCAGTGACTGCTTTGCGGCCGGCTGCGGCCTGGGGTCGCGGTGGGCGAGCTTCTCGCGGAGCATCGTCCGGCCGCGGTGGATCCGGGACCGGACGGTGCCGAGTTTGACGTCCAGGGCCACGGCAACCTCGTCATAGGACAGGCCCTCTAGGTCGCAAAGCACCACGGCGGCGCGGAAATCCGGCGGGAGCTCCTCGAGGGCGGCCTGCACGTCCAGATCAAGGTTGTTGAATTCAAAGCTCTGCTCCGGACCGGGCTCGCGGCCGGGAATGCGCGACTCGGCGTCCTCGGCCAGCGCATCGAAGCGGATCCGGCTCTTACGCCGGGCCTGGTCGAGGAAGAGATTGGTGGTGATGCGGTGCAGCCAGCCGTCGAGCGTACCGGGCTTGAAGTTGTCCAGCGAGCGGAAGACCCGGACGAAGACTTCCTGGGTGAGGTCCTCGGCGTCGTACTTGTTGCCCGTGAGCCGATACGCCAGGCGGTAGACCTTGGCGGAGTGGTTGGTCACCACCTCTTCCCACGTCGGCCTGACCCATTCGGCCTCGGCCGTGGGCTGGGACTCGTCAGTTACCGGGACAGCTGCCACAACCGACATTGTCCACTCCCCTCGCGGATGGTGCTTACGCCTGGATGGCACTTGCTGCTGCAAGCCCCTACACCCCTAGATTCGGCGCCGATCACCACGCGGATGAGCGGATATCTATCATTTCAAAATAAGCTGGGAATTTCCTGACGTGGCCGGTTCTTCCGCCCACGGCGGAACGCAGAAGACCGCGCAGGACACAGTACGCTGTATGAAACACTCCCCTCCTGCCCGGAAAGCGATACCCATGAGCGCCGATAAGTCCACGAGCTGGTCCTACGCAGAAGATCTGCCTGCCGAGGATGAGGTCTTGTTGCACGCGCGCGAACGGTCTTTCGAATTGGGCGTCACCCCGATCGGGCCCGGCGTCGGAGCCGTCCTGACCGTACTCGCAGCCGCCTCCAAGGCTCAGACCGCGGTGGAAATCGGCACCGGGGCCGGCGTTTCCGGCGTCTGCATCCTGCGGGGCCTGGGGCCGCAGGCGGTGCTGACGACGATCGACGTCGACGTCGAACACCTCCGCGCCGCGCGGGAGTCCTTCCAGGAGGCCGGGAGCCCCGCCAACCGCACGCGCACCATTTCCGGCCGTGCCGGCGACGTGCTGCCGCGCCTGACCGACGGCGCCTATGACCTGGTGTTCATCGACGCGGACAAGCCCAACTACCCCAGCTACGTGGAGCAGGCCGTCCGGCTGCTCAAGTCCGGCGGCCTGCTGATCGTCAACGACGCCCTGGACAAGGACCGCGTCTCCAACCCCGCGGCCCGCGAGGCAACCACCGTCGTCCTGCGCCAGGTCGGAAAATCCATCCGCGACGACGACCGCCTCGCCTCAGCCATGCTGCCCACCGGCGACGGTTTGCTGGTGGCGGTCAAGAAATAGCCCGGGCTGCCGGAAAGGGGCCCGCTGCCAACCGGCTGCGGGCCCCTTTTCCTGTGACGATAAGGCTATTCGGTAACGCCGACCAGGCATTCCTTAAGATTTGTCGCTTCGGCAGCGTTGAGTTCGACCACAAGCCGTCCCCCGCCTTCGAGCGGAACCCGCATGATCAGGCTGCGGCCCTCTTTGGTCACTTCCATAGGGCCGTCGCCGGTGCGTGGTTTCATAGCCGCCATGAGGAATATCCCCTCCAGTAGTCCCGTGACTTACCAGCCCGGCCGGGCTGTGTCCGCTTGGTCAAACAAGACGCCTGGCGGCCGTGATGGCAGCCGCCGTGGCTCAACACTCAGTTTTCCTTTGCTTACGGCCCATTATCCCGTAATTACGCGCTTGTAGCTAATCGATGGACTTTTTATCCTCCTTGGGAATGTCGCGCTTACGGCAGGAAAACGTGTTCGGCGTCACGGCGGATAGTCGCCGCCGCCGGGCAATTGGGCCCACGCCCAAAGCCACACGATCCAGACGATTTGCAGCAGAATAAACATGACAACAACCGTCGCGCGGTAGGCGCGGGAGCGGGATACGAGTGCCGCGCCGAGGGCCAGCGGGAAGAGCGGCAGCAGCATCCGGAAGGTGCTGGTCTGCGGGTGCAGGAACACCAGCAGATAACCCACGTAACAAACGCACCACAGCCGCAGCTCCGTGCCCAGCGCCGCCACGGGACGGGACATCATGAGCAGGACAAAGGCGGCCACGAAGACGAACGGCGCCAGCAGCCCCAGGACGGGTCCGAAGAGCTGGACGCCGGCGTCGAACCAGGGTTTGAACGGCACCAGGTCATGCCCGCGCCACACCGTTTCGGTCTTGGTGTAGGCCTGGACGTCGCCCGTGACGGCCCAGGCAAACGCGGGCCACAACAGCGCCCCCAGACCGCTGACGGCGGCAAGGCCGGCCAGCGACCACAGCTCCCCGGGGCTATGGGTCCCGGCGGCGGGCGGCCCGGCGGCGGAGGTCCCGGCGGCGGGCATCCCCAGGTCGGGGCTGTGCACCGCACCGGTCCGGGGCCGGCCGCGGACCGTCGCGACGAGGCTCGGGTACACGCGGTACAGGAACAGCAGCCCGACCATCGCGGCGAACGGCACGCCGGTTGGCCGCGACAGGCACATCAGCAGCACCACCGGCATGGCCCAGAGGTAGCGCCGGCGCAGGACGAGCAGCAGCGCCGCGGCCAGCAGCAGGAGATTCAGGGACTCCGCGTAGGGAACCTGCAGCACCGGGGAGACGGGGAAGGTGGAGAAGAACACCGTGCCCCAGAGCGCCGTGCGGTGGGTGGCCTTGTGCCGGAATAGCCGGTAGACCACGAGGGCCGCCGCCAGTCCGGAGAGCATGGCGATGACGGTAAGCGCGGCGGCGGGCGCGATTCCAGCCAGCCCGGCGAGGGTCCGGCCCAGCAGCGGGAAGAGCGGGTAGAAGGCCCATGTGTTTTCCTGCACCGCGCCGGCGTCGTCGGTCGGCAGTTGGGCGGGATAGCCGTTCCGCAGGGCCTCGCCGTACCAGCGGGCATCCCAGATGTTGATGAAGTTCCAGTAGTCGGGCTTCGCCGGAAACCACGGGTTCACGCCCTGGTGCAGGGCGGCCGCCATGAAGATGCAGGCGCTGACCAGCCGCGCGGCAAGGTAGATGCCGCCGACCTGAAGCCACCACGGCCAGCGGGCGGCGCGCGTGCCGGCGGCCGCAATCCGGCTCCACACGGCGGAGTTCAGGCCCTCCTGAGCCACCGGGGTCACGGGGCCGGGTCCGGCGCAGGGTCCGGGTGCCGTTCCGGTGCCCCTTCCGGCAGCGGGTGTTCCAGCGGGGGTAGTTCCGGCGTCGTTGCCTCACGCTCCGTGCGGAGCCGGGCGATTTCGCGGTCCTTCCGGGCGATCTGGTCCCGCAGCTCGTCGAGGACCTGGTCCACCTGGTCCATCCTGTAGCCGCGCAGCCCGACGCCGAACCTGATCCGGTCGACGTCGGCCGGGTCCGCGTCGGCGGGCAGCAGCACGGCCGGCAGCGAGGCCACCGGCTCGTCGAAGCCGTCGTTGAAGGGCTGTTCGCCGGCGCCGCGGCGGAAGATCCGCGGCACCAGGTCGGTGCCGACGAGGATGGCGACGGCGGCCAGCACGATCGCCACGAAAACCAGGAAGAAACTCACAGCTCCATCGTGCCAGACCCGGCCGTGCGGGCTGCTCAGGCCCGCGGGCCGTTAGCCGCGCCGTAGCTGCCGTTTCCAGTGCCGTTGGTCCCAGTGCCGTTGTTCCCAGTGCTGGGGTTGGTTCCGTTCGGGTTGCGGTGGCGGGCGGCGCCTTCGACGATGAGTTCGACGGCGAGCGCCGGGTCGTCAACTACCTGCACCAGGTCGAGGTCTTCCTCCGCCATCATGCCCTCGGCGACCAGGGTGGTCTGGATCCAGTCCAGCATCGGGCTCCAGAAGGCGGTCCCGATCAGCACGATCGGGAAGGAAGTCACCTTCCGGGTCTGGACCAGGACCATGGCCTCGAATAGCTCATCCAGGGTGCCGAGGCCGCCGGGAAGGACAATGAAACCCTGGGCGTACTTCACGAACATGGTCTTGCGCGCAAAGAAATAGCGGAAGTTGATGCCCAGGTCCACCCACTGGTTCATGCCCTGCTCGAAGGGCAGTTCGATCCCCAGGCCTACCGACACCCCGTTGCCCTGAACCGCGCCCTTGTTGGCCGCTTCCATGGACCCGGGACCGCCGCCGGTGATCACGGCCAGGCCGGCTTCGGCCAGTTTGCGGCCCACGTCGACGGCCAGCTCATAGTTGAGGCTGCCCGGCAGCGTCCGGGCGGAGCCGAACACGCTGACCGCCGGGCCAAGGTCCGCGAGGGCGCCGAAACCTTCCACGAATTCGCTCTGGATCCGCAGCACACGCCACGGGTCGGTGTGCACAAACTGTCCGGGGCCCTTGGTGTCCAGCAGCGTCTGGTCCGACATCGTGACCCTGGCAGCCTTGCGGCGCAGCTCCAACGGGCCCTTGTGCCGGATGCCGTTCGCCTGCGGGGCGTCCCGCCGCCCGGCCCCGGCGTTCGGTGCGGGGTTCTGCTCTGGCGTGGGCTGCTGCTCGGTACTCATGCCCATAGGCTAGCGCGGATCGGAAGGCCCGGCGCCGCGGCGCGGCGGGGCGCCGGGAGGGTGTGGTACGACCCTGACCTGCGGATATCTCTTGGGTCACGATGTTGACCAACTCCGAGTGATTGGGGTCATAATCCGCCAATGTTCGCTAGATTCTTCTTATGACTACTCAAGTGCCCGGCGATGCCCTCGTCTCCCTAAATGCCGTCAACAAGCATTACGGCCAGTTGCACGTCCTCAAGGACATCAATCTGAACGTCCGCAAGGGAGAGGTCGTTGTTGTCATCGGCCCCTCGGGCTCCGGCAAGTCAACGCTCTGCCGCGCCATCAACCGCCTCGAGACCATCGACGACGGCGTCATCACGATCGACGGCAAGGAACTTCCCGCGGAGGGCAAGGAACTCGCAAAGCTGCGCGCCGACGTCGGGATGGTCTTCCAGTCCTTCAACCTGTTCGCGCACAAAACGATCCTGGAAAACGTCACGCTAGGCCCGATCAAGGTCAAGGGGGTGTCCAAGGCCGAGGCCGACAAGGACGCCATGGCTCTGCTGGAGCGCGTCGGCGTCGGACACCAGGCACCGAAGCTGCCGGCCCAGCTCTCCGGCGGCCAGCAGCAGCGCGTGGCCATCGCCCGCGCCCTGGCCATGAAGCCGAAGGTGATGCTCTTCGACGAGCCCACCTCCGCGCTGGACCCGGAAATGATCAACGAAGTCCTCGACGTCATGATCCAGCTGGCCAAGGAAGGCATGACGATGATCGTGGTGACCCACGAGATGGGCTTCGCCCGCAAGGCAGCCGACCGCGTGGTCTTCATGGCCGACGGCCAGATCGTCGAGGACGCGACGCCCGAGGAGTTCTTCACCAATCCCAAGAGCGATCGGGCCAAAGACTTCCTGTCCAAGCTCCTGACCCACTGAGCCGGCAAGGCTCCGCACACCACCACTGAAATTCCGCAGATTCCGCACCCAGGCTGCCGCGAGGCGGCCGTCCAATGAAAGGAATGTCATGATGGCATTTTTGACCCGAAGGAAATCCCTTCTGGTGGCCGCATCCGCAGCTCTGGCGTTGAGCCTGAGCGCCTGCGGCGGCAGCTCCTCCACGACGAACCCGCCCGTAGCCGAGAAGCCGAGCTTCGCCGCCGACAGCACCATGGCAAAGCTTTCTTCTGCCGGTAAGATCACCATCGGCACCAAGTTCGACCAGCCGCTGTTCGGCCAGAAGGGCCTCGACGGCAAGCCTGTCGGTTTCGACGTTGAGATCGGCAAGCTGATCGCCGCGAAGCTGGGCATCCCCGCCGACAAGATCGAGTGGGTCGAGACTGTTTCCGCCAACCGCGAGCAGTTCATCAAGCAGGGCAAGGTCGACATCATCGTCGCCACCTACACGATCAACGACAAGCGCAAGACCGAAGTCGACTTCGCCGGCCCGTACTACGAGGCTGGCCAGGCCCTCATGGTGAACAAGGACAACAACTCCATCACCAAGCCCGAGGACGTCAAGGGCAAGAAGGTCTGCTCCGTGACCGGTTCCACCCCTGCCTCCACCATCGTGGAGAAGTACGGAGCAATCCTGGTCCCGGCCGCTACCTACTCGGCCTGCCTTGAGCCGCTGCGCAACAAGCAGGTTGAAGCCGTCACCACCGACAACGTCATCCTCGCCGGATTCGTCAACAAGGAGCCGGACGCCTTCAAGCTGGCCTCGGACGAGACCTTCACCAAGGAGCCTTACGGCATTGGCCTGAAGAAGGACGACAAGGTCTTCCGCAACTGGATCAACGACCAGCTGGAAGCCTTCGACAAGGATGGCTCCTACAAGAAGGCCTGGGAAGCCACCGCGGGCTCCGTCATCAAGACGGCCCCGAAGCTCCCCGCCATCAACCGCTACTAAAGCCGGATGTGGCGGCCGCCGGAAACCGCGGCACTCGCGCCCCGGCGGCCGCCACAGCCCCGCTAACGATTGAATCCCCTCAACGCAGCTGAAGGAACCTATGGACGTCATCATTGAGAGCCTGCCCCAATACTGGGACGGCTTTCTCAGAACCCTCTTCCTGGCAGTGGTCTCGGGAATCATCGCCCTTGTCTTCGGTACCCTGCTCGCAGCGGCCCGGGTCTCCCCCATCGCCGCGCTGCGCGGCTTCAGCATGGCCTACGTGGAGATCGTCCGGAACACCCCGCTGACCATCGCCTTCTTCTTCGCCGCCGTGGTGCTGCCCCGCCTGGGTGTCACGTTCCAGCAGTTCGAAGTCGCCGCCATCATCGCCCTGAGCGCCTACACCTCGGCCTTCATCGCCGAGGCCGTCCGCTCCGGCGTCAACAGCGTTCCCGTGGGCCAGGCCGAGGCCGCCCGCAGCATCGGCATGAAGTTCAGCCAGGTGCTCTCCCTGATCATCCTGCCGCAGGCCCTGCGCACGGTCATCCCGCCCTTGATCAATATCCTGATCGCCCTGGTGAAGAACTCCTCCGTGGCCGGCGCGTTCTATGTGCTGGAGCTCTTCGGCTACGGCAAGCAGCTCGCCAACGACCACGGCGATGCCGTCATGTGGGTCCTGGTGGGCGTCGCGTTCTTCTACCTGCTGATAACCGTCCCGCTTGGCTACCTCGCCAACGTGGTTGAACGAAAGGTGGCGATCGCACGATGACCTCAGTTCTCTACGACGTCCCGGGTCCCAAGGCCCGCCGCGTTTCCCTGATCGGTTCGGTCATCGGCGTCATTGTGATCGGCGCGCTCCTGGTCCTGGCCGTAATGACCCTGGCCCAGCAGGGCATCTTCGAAGGCCAGCGGTGGGCCATCTTCGGCCAGGCCGACGTTTGGACGCTGATCGCCAACGGCATCGGTGCCACGCTGAGCGCCGCCGCGGTCTCTGCCGTGATCGCCTTCCCCCTGGGCCTGCTGCTGTGCCTGATGCGGATCTCCGACGTCGCCTGGATCCGTGTCCCCACCCGCATCGTCCTGGAGTTCCTCCGCGGCATGCCGGTGGTCCTGATGATGCTGTTCGTGTTGCTCGTCTTTGCCACCAGCTCCTTCATCGCCGTCGTGGCCGGCCTGGTCCTCTACAACTCGGCCATCTTCGCCGAAATCATCCGGGCCGGCATCCAGTCGCTGCCCAAGGGCCAGCGGGAAGCCGGCCTCGCCATCGGCCTGACCAGCTTCCAGTCCCGGCTGACCATCGAGCTGCCCCAGGCCATCCGCCGCATGCTCCCCTCGCTCGTGGCGCAGCTGGTTGTCCTGCTCAAGGACACCTCGCTCGGATACATCGTGGCCTACGGCGAGCTCCTCCGCGCGGTGCAGGTCATGGCGGACTTCCTGGGTCCGCAGTTCCTCTTCCCGGTGTTCTTCGTGGCCGCCGCGATCTACATCGCGATCAACCTGGCAGTCTCCCGCATCGCCATCTGGATCGAGAAGCGCGGTTCCAAGAAGGTCCGGAACCCAGTCGGGTTCCGGACCTCCTGCCTTTTTTCCCGGACGGGCCAGCGGCGAATTGGTCCCGGCCGGCTATACTCCCAGCCAGCTCCGCAGCGCCCGCAGGCACTCGCGGATCGCGTCGGCGTCGACGTGCTCGTCGTCCTTGTGCGCCAGCAGCGCATCGCCCGGCCCGAAGTTCACGGCGGGGACGCCGAGCTCGCTGAAACGCGCGACGTCGGTCCAGCCGTACTTCGGCTTCGGCTCCGCGCCGACGGCGGCGACGAAGGACGCGGCGGCGGGATGGTTCAGGCCGGGCCGGGCCCCGTTCGCTCCGTCGGTGCGGACCAGGTCGAAGCCGGCGAGGAGTTCGCGGACGTGCTCCTCGGCCTGCTGCATGGATTTGTCCGGGGCGAAGCGGTAGTTGATCTCAACGACGCAGCGATCCGGAATGACGTTCCCGGCCGTCCCGCCGTTGACCCGCACGGCGTTGAGGCTCTCCCGGTAGTCCAGTCCGTCCACGGTGACGGTCTGCGGCTGGTAGGCGGCCAGCCTGGCCAGGATCGGGGCCGCAGCGTGGATGGCGTTGCTGCCCATCCAGGCCCGCGCCGAGTGGGCCGCCTCACCGAGGGTGGTCGCCTCGAAACGGATGGTGCCGTTGCAGCCGCCCTCGACGGTCCCGTCGGTCGGTTCCAGCAGGATCGCAAAGTCGCCCTCGAGCAGGCCGCCGTGGTTCCGGACCAGCCGGCCGAGGCCGCTCTTGACCCCCTCGACTTCCTCGTGGTCATAGAAGACGAAGGTGACGTCCTTATCCGGTGCCGCGCCGCCCTCGAACAGGCCCGCTGCCAGCGCGAGCTGCACCGCGACGCCGCTCTTCATGTCGGTGGCGCCGCGCCCGTACAGGACGCCCTCCCCCGGCGCCCCTGAGGGCCAGTAGGAGGGGACGGTGCCCAGCGCGCCCTCGGTGGTCGGCAGCGGGACCGTGTCCAGGTGTCCGGCGAGAATGACGCGCTCCGCCCTGCCCAGGTTGGTGCGGGCGATCATCGCGTCGCCGTCGCGGGTCAGCTCCAGCTGCGGGATGGCGCGGAGGGCATGCTCCACGGCGTCAGCCAGCCGGCGTTCCTCTCCGGAGACGCTGAAAATGTCGATGATGTCCGCGGTCAGCAGGGCAACGTCCTGGCGCAGGTCCAGGCGGGCGGGGGCAGTATGATCAGTCACCGTTCCACTGTATCTGCCCCCCCGTCACCGGTTTCGGGGAGCGAGGGGGCCGTCTATAGACTTGACGCATGACTGAAACCGCTTCTGCTGCTGTGCCCGACAACTCCCGCTCCGCCTACGGTTACGGGCTCGCAACCATCGCCACCCGCAACGGCACGGCCACGGTGCTGGACGTCTGGTTCCCGGCGCCGGCGCTCGGAACCGCTGCAGAGAACCTGCGCGACGTCGCGAACGCGGACCAGTCACTGCTCGACATCGCCGCACACGGCGCCGACGCGGACCGTGGCACCGAACAAAAGGTCGTTTTCGCGCAGATCCACCTTGACGAGGCGCCTGCCGACACCGCCGACGCGTACCTGCGCCTGCACCTGCTCTCCCACCGTCTGGTGCGACCGAACAGCATCAACCTGGACGGCGTTTTCGGCAAGCTGCCCAACGTCGTGTGGACCAACTTCGGCCCGGCCGCCGTCGAGGACTTCGAACTGACCCGCGCACGGCTGCGCAAACGCGGCGCGGTGACCGTCTACGGCGTGGACAAGTTCCCCCGGATGGTCGACTACGTCATCCCCTCCGGTGTGCGGATCGCCGATGCCGACCGGGTCCGCCTCGGCGCGCACCTGGCCGAGGGCACCACCGTCATGCACGAGGGTTTCGTAAACTTCAACGCCGGTACGCTCGGAACATCCATGGTCGAGGGCCGCATCTCCGCCGGCGTGGTGGCCGGCGACGGCTCCGACGTCGGCGGCGGGGCCTCCATCATGGGCACCCTCTCCGGCGGCGGCAAGGAGAAGATCTCCCTTGGGGAACGGGTCCTGCTCGGCGCCAACTCCGGCGTGGGCATCAGCATCGGCGACGACTCCGTCGTCGAGGCCGGCCTCTACGTCACGGCCGGAACCCGGGTGCGGGTGATCGGGCCGAAGGACGCCGACGGCGAGGACACCAGCCGGATCGTCAAGGCCGTCGAACTCTCCGGCGTCCCGAATCTGCTCTTCCGCCGCAACTCCTCCAGCGGCGAGGTGGAAGTACTGCCGCGCAAGGGCCAGACTGTCGAGCTCAATGAGGCCCTGCACGCCAACTAGGCGGCTGCCGCCAACCAACCGCCTGAAGAACAAACCGGCTGAAGAACAACTGGCTGAAGGACTAACTAGCCCGTCAGGGCTTGAGGGAGTAGTTACGTGGCACGCAGAGGTGGCTGGCGCCGTCGGATCGTGCTGTTGCTGACCCTGGCCATGGTGGCGGGGGCCATCTACACGGCGGTGGGATTCCTGCAGCGCTCCGAAACGCTGATCACGGAGCGCTGCACCGCGGTGGGCGCAGGCGGCGAAGATCTTGCCACCGACCAGGCCGCCAATGCCGCCCTGATCAGCGCCATTGCGGTCCGGCGCGGGCTGCCGGCACGCGCAGCCAGCATCGCCCTGGCCACCTCCATGCAGGAATCGAAGCTGCGCAACATCGGCCACGGCGACCAGGCCGGCCCGGATTCCCGAGGGCTGTTCCAGCAACGGCCGTCGCAGGGCTGGGGCACCGAGCAGCAGGTGATGGACCCGTACCACGCCACAAACGCCTTCTACGATGCGCTGGTGAAGATCCCGGGCTACGAATCGCTTCCCATCACGGAGGCCGCGCAGCGGGTCCAGCGTTCAGCGTACCCGGGCGCCTATGCCCAGCATGAGCCGATGGCCCGGGCCTTCGCCTCGGCGCTGACCGGGTACACCCCGCAGGGCGTCGATTGCTCGCTGCGCAAGCCGGATACCGCCGGGGCCGCCGGGCAGGTCCGCCAGCGCCTGCTGGCGGCTTTCGGGAGCATCCCGGCGACGGCGGCCGGCCGGACGCTGACCATCCAGGTCCAGGGCAGCGAGGCGTGGGCAGTGGCGCAGTGGGCGGTGGCCAACGCCAAGGCCTTGTCCGTCACGGAGGTGCGGCTGGACGGGCAGGGCTGGACCAGGGTGTCCCACAAGGGCTGGGAAACCGCAGAAGGGCCTGAGGGGCAGGTCACCATCACGGTTGCCGACAAACCCGCGTCGTAGCTGCCGGGCCCTCTCAGACCAGCAGTTCGACGACCGGCTGGACGTAGCTGCGGAAGAGTTCCGGTTCGGACAGCAGGGCCGAGCTCATGATGATCTTGTCCGGCTCCAGGTACCAGGCCCGGGGCTCGGCGAGCGGAAGCTCGATGATGGTCAGTTCGAAGTCGCGCGCGGCCCGGCCGACTTCCAGCAGCCGGTCATCGACCATGTCGGCGAGCACCTGATTGGCCCCGCTGGCGTCCCGCTCGGCTTCGAGGGCAAGATACTCCCCGCGGCGTTCCCGGGCCCAGCTGAGGGCGGCGCCGAAGTGCGCCTGCAGCACGCGCCGGAGGGCCGGCGAGTTACCGAAGGCCCGGAAGCCAGGCGGACCAAGCTCGGGCTCCATCTCCGGGTGGGCCTTCAGGATCTGCGCCCACCAGGCTTCCCACTCGGTCTTAAGGGCCGGCATGCCGCCGACCTCGTCAATCAGGTGCGTATGGTCGGAGGAACGGATTTTCGGTGCCACGTGGGAGAGTGCGGGGTGGCCCGCGGTGTCCAGGCCGGCCGCGTCGCGGACGTAAAGCGCTATGAGCATGGGACCTGAGGTGTCCATGGTGATTCGCCAGCCGGGACCGCCTGTGTGGTGCATCCGATTGCCTCCCTTGGCATGACGTACTTATCCAGTCTATTCCTGAAGGTAGCGCACGTTAATGGCTGGCAGCGCGGTGGTCCAGGCTCGCCAGATGGGCTTCCAGTACATCGTGGCACATTTGCGCCGTCATCCATTCCGGCTGCAGCAAAGCGTGCATGGTAAGTCCGTCCAGGGTCGCCAGCAGCCGCTCGGCCTCGGTGACGAGCCGCTGCTGCCCCGGCACCTCCGTGCCGTCTGTGCCGTCGACGGCGGCCGTGCCGTCGGCCGCGGCCAGGTCCATCATCAACCGGCCCACGACGGCTGCCACCGTGCGGTGGCTGCGGTCGGCTTCCGCGGCGAGGAATGGCTTGGTCCGGGCCGCGTTCTTGAAGGCCATCCAGACGCAGGCATCCACGGCCCGCTCCTCATCCAGCGGCAGCAGTTCCCCCAGCAGGGTTAACACGCCTCGCCGGTGCTCGGCCGAGCCAGGGGCGGTTTCCGCCAGCCGGTCCTCGGCGGCGTCGAGCCGGCCGGCGATGCGGTCCACCACGACGCCGAAGGAGTGCGCCAGGAGTTCGTCGCTGCTGGCAAAGTAGTGCCGCACCGAGCCCACCGCCAGATCGGCTTCGTCCGCTACTTCGCGGAGGGAGGCCCGTTCCAGCCCGTCCGCCGCGACGATCCTGAAGACGGCTTCGACAACTTCCTGGCGCCGCAATGCAGCGTCGACAAATTTGGGCATTGCTCCTTTTTAGCACGGATGTGCCGCCGGCCGCGCCCCTCATGCTTGAGGTGCGCGGCCGGCGTCGTTAGCGGCTTCTAGCCTAGACCGAAGGGTAGTTCCGTTCCGGCTCTCCCGTGTAGAGCTGGCGCGGGCGGCCGATCTTGGTGTTCGGGTCGCTGATCATTTCACGCCACTGGGCAATCCAGCCCGGCAGGCGGCCGATCGCGAACAGCACGGTGAACATCTTCTCCGGGAAGCCCATGGCCTTGTAGATCAGGCCGGTGTAGAAGTCCACGTTCGGGTAGAGCTTGCGCTCGATGAAGTAGTCATCCTGCAGCGCCTTCTCTTCGAGGCGGAGCGCGATCTCCAGCAGCTCGTCGTTGCCGCCGAGCTTGCTGAGGATCTCGTGGGCGGTGGCCTTGACGATCTTGGCGCGCGGGTCGTAGTTCTTGTAGACCCGGTGCCCGAAGCCCATCAGGCGGACGCCGTCTTCCTTGTTCTTGACCTTCTCCATGTAGTCCTCGGGCTTGATGCCGTCGGCCTGGATCTGGCGGAGCATCTTGAGCACGGCCTCGTTGGCGCCGCCATGGGCGGGGCCGAAGAGCGCGTTGATGCCGGCGGAGACGGAGGCGAAGAGGTTGGCGTTGGAGGAGCCGACCAGCCGGACCGTGGAGGTGGAGCAGTTCTGCTCGTGGTCCGCGTGCAGGATCAGCAGCAGGTCCAGTGCCTTGGCGACCACCGGGTCCACCTCGTACTGCTCGGCCGGGAGGCCGAAGCTCAGGCGCAGGAAGTTCTCCACGAGGTTGTGGGAGTTGTCCGGGTACAGCATGGGCTGGCCGACGGACTTCTTCAGGGCATAGGCGGCGATGACCGGCATCTTGGCCAGCAGCCGGTAGGTGGAAACCTCAACCTGCTCGGCGTTGAACGGGTCCAGCGAGTCCTGGTAGAAGGTGGACAGGGCGGACACGGCGGAGGACAGCACCGGCATCGGGTGGGCGTCCCGCGGGAAGCCGCTGAAGAAGCCCTTGAGCTCCTCGTGCAGCAGGGTGTGGTGGCGGATCCGCTGGTCGAACGCTTCCAGCTCGGCCGGCGTCGGCAGGTTGCCGTAGATCAGCAGGTAGGAAACTTCCAGGAAGCTGGAGTGCTGGGCGAGCTGCTCGATCGGGTAGCCCCGGTAGCGCAGGATGCCGGCGTCACCGTCAATGTAGGTGATGGCCGAGGTGGTGGCCGCGGTGTTCATGAAACCGGGGTCGAAGGCAACGGCGCCGGTCTGCTTCAGCAGCTTGGAAACGTCGTAGCCTTCGTTTCCTTCAACAACCTTGATGCGCGGGAGCTCGAGCTCGCCGCCCGCGTGACGCAGGGTTGCGCTGGTGGTCTCAGTCATGGATTCTCCTCATGAGGCGTCTGGGCCCCTGTTGAAAGCTTGATCCAACATCTGGTGAAGCCGCCCACGGAACCTGTATCTGGACACGGATTCCAACGGCTGCGCTGCCTTCTTGTGGAAAGCCACCATTGATAGTCAGTTAAAAACTACCGTCAGTTCGCGGGTGGCACTAATCCGAGGCGATTCCAAGGCGACCAAATCCCGCATCTTGTGGCCCTCCTCACAGCATTGTTACGGTCCCGTAGCCAGCCGCTCGACGGCGGCGTCGATCCGCTCGTCACTGGCAGTGAGCGCCACCCGGATGAAGCCGTTGCCGGCGTCCCCGTAGAAGACACCGGGACCGACGACGATTCCACGGTCGGCGAGCCTGCCCACGGTGTCCCAGGTCGCCTCGCCCGCCGTGGCCCAGAGGTACAGTCCGGCGCGGGATTCACGGATGTCCAGCCCGAAACGCTCCAGTGCCGGGACGATCCGTTCGCGCCGGCCGCGGTACAGGTCCTTTTGCGCCGCCACGTGGGCGTCGTCGCCGAGGGCCACCCGCATGGCCTCCTGGACCGGGTACGGCACGATCATGCCCGCGTGTTTGCGGCTGTTCACCAGGTTGGCCATGATCGCGCCGTCGCCGGCCACGAAAGCGGCGCGGTAGCCGGCGAGGTTGGACTGTTTGCTCAGCGAGTAGACCGCCAGGAGGCCCTCATGGGAGTCCCCGGCCACCCGGGGGTCAAGGATGCTGGGGACCGGCTCGCCGCCGCGCTGGACGTCCCATTCGCCCCAGCCAAGTTCGGCGTAGCACTCGTCGGAGGCGACCACGGCACCAAGTTCCCGCGCCTGGCCGACGATCCGCTGCAGCGACGCGACGTCACGCACGCTGCCGGTTGGATTGGCCGGGGAGTTAATCCAGACGAGCCGGACGCGCGAGCGGGTGTCGGCGTCGAGTTCGTCGAGGTCGTCCGCGGCCACGTGCTCGGCGCCGGCGAAGGTGGCCCCGATGTCGTAGGTGGGGTACGCGACGGTCGGGCGGACCACGACGTCGCCGGCCCTGAGTCCGAGCAGGAACGGCAGCCAGGCCACGAGCTCCTTGGACCCGACGGTGGGCATCACGTTCCGCGGGTCCAGTCCGGGGACGCCGCGGCGCCGGTCGAACCAGGCAGCGATCGCTTCCCGGAGCGCCTGGGTGCCGTGCACCGTCGGGTAGCCGGGCGCATTGGCCGCCGCCCGGAGCGCCTCCTGCACCAGGGCCGGCGTGTCATCCACCGGGGTGCCGATCGAGAGGTTGGCTACGCCCCCCGGGTGCGCCGCGGCCCGCGCGAGATACGGGGCCATGGCTTCCCACGGGTAGTCGGGCAGGCTGAGGCCGAAGCTGCGCACCGCAGAAGTCACCGGAGCGCCGTCCTAGTTGTCTTGGTTCTGCGGGGGCAGGGCGGCGATCATCGGGTGGTCCGTGTGGGTGTTGCCGATCTTGGCGGCGCCACCCGGCGAACCGAGCACGTCGAAGAACTCAACGTTGGCCTTGTAGTAGTCGGCCCACTCCTCGGGGGTGTCGTCCTCGTAGTAGATGGCTTCGACGGGGCAGACCGGCTCGCAGGCACCGCAGTCCACGCACTCGTCCGGGTGGATGTACAGGGAGCGCTCACCCTCGTAGATGCAATCGACGGGGCACTCTTCAATACATGCCTTATCTTTGACATCTACACACGGCTGCGCGATTACGTACGTCACGTCCCTGGCCTCTCCACGTTGGTTCCGGCGTCCCGCCGGATCTTGCTCCCGGCCTGAGCGCCGGGCTACTGACTTCCGAGCCTATTATCTCCCAGTCTGATCCCGCGAACCTAGCCGGGCGTCACAGAGCCCGCGCGTCCTACTATGAACGGGTGAGTTCACCGATCCCCCAGCCGCAGCAGTTCCTCTCCGACGCGCCCCTGGGCACCCGCGTGGTGGTGCGGTACCGGATCGAGGGAGGCCTCACGGACGCGATCGGCGACCTCGTGGGGAAGGCCGACGGCGGCTGCACCGTCCGCACCCGGCGCGCCGACGTCGTCATCCCGCTCCGGCTCGTCGTGGCGGCCAAGGAAGTCCCGCCCGCACCGCCCCGCCGGCCCCGGGGACACGCCCAACCGTAGCCCCGGCCGCCGGACATGCCCACCCCCCCCCCTGCCCGCCCCGCCGGACATGCCCACCGCCTGCACGCCCCGCCGGACATGCCCACCGCCTGCACTGAGCAATGGACATAACACGTATACGTCCATCCCTGACGGGAAGCGGGGAGCATGCCCGTTGCGAGCCCACCCGCCCCCCGCGGAACATGCCCACCCCTAGCTTCGAGCAATGGACATACTGCCCATGTGTCCAGCCTTGGCCGGGAGCGGGGAGCACGCTCATTCTCCGCGGTCGCCGACGGACATGTCCTCGCCTAGAGCCGGGCAATGGACATATTGTCCATATGTCCATTGCCGGCCGCGCGCACGGAGCATGTCCGTCCCGCGCCCGACCGAGCGCGGAACATGTCCATCGACGATGCTGCAACGCGGACAAGTCCAGTGCCGGCAGGGGTGCACACATCCTGCGAGCTGCTTTGCTCGGCCCGGACGACCGGCGTCAAGCGGCCGCTGAGAGCCGGTTCAATGCCTCACGGACCATGGCTATGAATTCCTGAGGACGGTACTTGAGCAGAGGGTAGGTCACGACCAGGGTGGGTACGCCCAACCGGACAGTGACATTCCACCGCCGTCGGTCTTCTTCGAAACTTGCGCGGTCCATGTGAAACCCGGCACCGTCGGTCTCAATCCCGAGCCGGCCGTCCACCATGAGGTCCAGGTGGCCCATTCCGGGGATGTTCACCTGCGACTCAACATGAAAGCCCGCCTGTCGCAGCAGGAACCGCGCCATGCACTCGATGACCGACTGCGACTGCGGAACGATAGCCGCAGCAATTCTGCGCTCCCGGGCGTCGCTTCGGCCGGCCAGCCGCTGTCGAAGCGCTGATAGCGGAAGGCCCTTGAGGACGATGGCGGATTCGGCGAGTGCCAGGCCGTCCAGTTCCGGCAGGCAGCGCAGGCTTTGGACCACGGTGTCCAGCAGTGTCGGCGGTGCCGCAGACCGGTGGCAGACAAAGCCCGGGTAACTGCGGCTGTGGGGCAGCGCTACATGCGGATGCTTGGGCGTTTCGAGCACCCAAAGTCCACTAAAGTGCGCGGCACTGACACAGGCGGGCTCGGCGGGCAGGGAACGGATGGCGACCAGTTGCGGATCCGCGCCCGGTATTGCATATACCCCGCGGGCGACCCGGGCGACACTTCCGTTGGCGAGGGCGGCGTTGAGCTGGAAGCTGGATATTCCTGCCGCCGCGAGATGCTTGGCTCGGACCACACCGTCGTACTTGGACATGACTTCACTGACTTTGACCATGGGTCCATGATCTCTGTGCCGACCGCCCCGGAGCAGCCCCTTTTTCCGGTATGTGCACAAGTGCATGTCCGTTGGTAGGCGCCGCCGTTGGGCATGTCCACCGGCGGGATCGGGACATGTCCGTTGGCAGGCCCGGACTGGGCATGTCCATTGCTCAGCACGGGACATGTCCGCTGCCGGGCCCGATCGGTGGACATAGTGCGGATATGTCCATCCCAGCGGCCGAAGGATGGGCATGTCCCAAGAGGGCAGGTGCGGAGGATGGGCATGTCCACCCCGGGGAGCGGAGGATGGGCATGTCCCAAGGGGGCAGGTGCGGAGGATGGGCATGTCCACCCCGGGGAGCGGAGGATGGGCATGTCCCCCGTGGGTCCGGCTCCGCTACCCCGCGTGCCGTGCGTAGCGGCGGCACCAGACGAGCATGGCCACTGTGACCGCGCCCGCGCCGAAGATCCAGAGATTCCCGGCGAGGTCCCCGATGATCAGACGCTTGCCTACCTCGAGGGTGGACCACCAGCCTGTCAGCGCGTAGCATCCCGCGCCGCAGACCGCCGTCGGGACGAGGGAACGGAAGGCGGTCCCGAGCAGCAGCTCCACGGACGCCAGCAGGACCAGCGCGGCGACAGCGCCCCAGGGAAGGTCGACGCCGGCCACTGCCAGATGCTGCCGGTGCAGCGCGGTGCCAGCCAGGGCAACAAAAAGAGCTGCCGGAAGGGCGGCGGCAATACCRCCTGCCCTTCCGGCAGCTCTCTTAGTCACGTCTCAGCCGAAGCCGGTAGACCGGGATTAGACCTTGGCGCGGGCGCGGTTGGACTTGGCCCGCTCGTTGGTGTCGAGGATGACCTTGCGGATGCGGATCGACTCCGGGGTGACCTCGACGCACTCGTCTTCGCGGGCGAATTCGAGGGACTCTTCGAGGGTCAGGTCGCGCGGCGGCGTCAGGTTCTCGAAGGTGTCCGAGGAAGCGGCACGCATGTTGGTGAGCTTCTTTTCCTTGGTGATGTTGACGTCCATGTCATCGGCGCGGGAGTTCTCGCCGACGATCATGCCCTCATAGACCTCGGAGGTGGGCTTGACGAAGAAGGAGCCACGCTCCTGCAGGTTGATCATGGCGAACGGGGTCACAACACCGGCGCGGTCGGCGATCATCGAACCGTTGGTGCGGTACTCGATCGGGCCGGCCCACGGCTCGTAGCCTTCGGAGATGGAGGCGGCGATGCCGGCGCCACGGGTGTCCGTGAGGAACTTGGTGCGGAAGCCGATCAGGCCACGGGCCGGAACGATGAATTCCATGCGGCACCAGCCGGTGCCGTGGTTGGCCATGTTGGTCATGCGGCCCTTGCGGGCTGCCATGAGCTGGGTGACGGCGCCGAGGTACTCTTCCGGCACGTCGATGGTCATGTGCTCCATCGGCTCGTGGATCTTGCCGTCGATGGTCTTGGTGACAACCTGCGGCTTGCCCACAGTCAGCTCGAAGCCTTCGCGGCGCATCTGCTCGACCAGGATGGCCAGCGCGAGCTCGCCACGGCCCTGGACTTCCCAGGCATCCGGACGCTCGGTGGGGAGCACCTTGATCGAGACGTTACCGATCAGTTCCTTATCGAGGCGATCCTTGACCTGACGTGCGGTGACCTTCGCGCCCTTGACCTTGCCGGCCAGCGGCGAGGTGTTGATACCGATGGTCATGGAGATGGCGGGGTCATCCACCGTGATCAGCGGCAGCGGCTGCGGGTTCTCGGCGTCGGTCAGGGTCTCACCGATGGTGATTTCCTCGATGCCGGCGACGGCGACAATCTCGCCCGGGCCCGCGGACTCGGCCGGGACGCGGTCCAGTGCCTTGGTGGCGAGCAACTCGGTGATCTTGACGTTCTTCAGCTCACCGTTGGCGCGAGCCCAGGCCACGGTCTGGCCCTTGCGCAGGGTGCCGTTATAGATACGCAGCAGGGCGAGGCGGCCAAGGAACGGGGAGGCGTCAAGGTTGGTGACGTGCGCCTGCAGCACACCGTTCGGGTTGTAGGTCGGCGCCGGGATGTGGTCGATGATGGTCTGGAACAGCGGCTCCAGGTCCTCGTTCTCCGGAGCGGTGCCGTCAGCGGGCTGCTCGAGCGAAGCGCGGCCGACCTTGGCGGCGGCGTAGACGACCGGAACGTTGAGGATCTTGTCCAGGTCCAGGTCCGGAACTTCGTCGGCGAGGTCGGAGGCCAGGCCAAGGAGCAGGTCCATGGACTCGTGGACGACTTCCTCGATCCGGGCGTCGGGGCGGTCGGTCTTGTTGACCAACAGGATCACCGGGAGGTGCGCGGCGAGGGCCTTGCGCAGCACGAAGCGGGTCTGGGGCAGTGGGCCCTCAGAGGCGTCGACGAGGAGGACGACGCCGTCGACCATCGACAGGCCGCGCTCGACCTCACCGCCGAAGTCGGCGTGGCCGGGGGTGTCGATCACGTTGATCGTGATGGTCTCACCGTGCGAGGACGGACCGTTGTAGGCCACCGTGGTGTTCTTGGCCAGGATGGTGATGCCCTTTTCGCGTTCCAGGTCACCGGAGTCCATGACACGGTCTTCGAGGTGGTTGTGCTCGGCAAAGGAGTTGGTCTGCTTGAGCATGGCGTCGACCAGAGTGGTCTTGCCGTGGTCAACGTGGGCCACGATCGCGACGTTGCGCAGGTCACTGCGCGATGCAGTGGCTACCGCAGTGTTGGTGGTGGTTTCAGACATGCGTTATTGCTCGATTCAGTGGTGAAGTCAGCTGTTGTATCGCGACATTTCCAACCGGAACGCACGACAGGTACGGCCCTTTGACACAGGGCGCCTTCATCCATTCTAGACGCTAGGGCATTTATTGGCCTAAAATCCCAAAGCGCCCCTCCCCCGGCCTGTTACCGAATCGTGAGTCCCCCACGCTGTCAGGTGACCAAAGTCACTGGTATTCGGGCCGGGCATGCCGCATTATTGCTGGAGTAACTACGAACGCGGGGGAAGTCCGACATGCCAAGCGTCCAGAGGATGGCCCGTATCATCCCGCCATTTCTCGCCGCAGCCCTCTTCCTTGGCGGCTGTGCCCCGGCGCCCGACGCAGCCGAGTTGCCCAAAACCTCAGACCGCGTGAAGGAGCTTCCGGTGGCCGCGGCGGCCGGCCCGGGACAGCCCGCGGCAGCAGGTTCCGTCCGCAAGAAGACCGCAGCGGTGAATCCGGACAGCCTGCCCCCGGGCTCGGTCTACCGGAACCCTGCGAACGGCAGGGACGAAGTCATCGTCGAGGACATTTCGAGCACCGCCGTATTGATCGGCGATTCCCAGTCCGAGCCTTCGGAGAGCTGGCCCCGGCTTGCCCTCGGGAACCTCGGCTACGACGTGGTGTTCGGCGGCGGAAGCGGCACCGGGTTCGTGGCCGGCAACGGCACCCGCGGAAACTACATCGACGGCCTCGAGAACGGGGACTGGCGCCTGCCCTACGGCGCGCCACCGCTGGTCGTCATCGAAGGCGGCGGAAACGACGCCGCCAGAGGCGCCTCAAATGTCGACATTGCTGAGCACGCCGAGCGCCTGATCCAGGCCATCGAGGACCGCTACCCCGCCGCCGAGGTGGTGCTGGTCGGGACCCTGGCGCGGGGCGCCCAGGCCGGCGGCGGGCGCCGGACACAGGTGGACACCCTGCTGGGCGCGGTTGCCAAGGAGTACGGTCTCTCCTTCGTCAGCGTCGGCGACTGGCTGACCCGTTACGGTCTCGCCCGGTACCTGGCTGACGACCGCCACCTGAATGCAGAAGGGCACAGGCTCGCGGGGGCCCTGCTAACCAAGCGGCTTGAGGCCCTCGACCTGTAAGGACTGACACGGGCCCACGCCGGCTAGGACCGTCAGCCACCAACCAGAAAACAACCAAGAAACAACCAGCCAACGCAAGAGCCGGCGCCCACCCTGGGGTGGACGCCGGCTCTTGTGTTTTAAGGCTTGCTCTTGCCGCAGCCTATGGCTAGGCCGTTGCCACCTCGGGGGGCAGCATGAGCTTGGCGCCGGGAATCGCGTTGAGCAGGGCCTTGGTGTAGTCCTGCTGCGGCGAGTCGAACACGTCGTCGGTGGAACCGGTTTCGACCAGCTTGCCCTTCTCCATCACGCACACGTGGTCGGCGATCTGCCGGACCACCGCAAGGTCATGGGTGATGAACAGGTAGGTCAGGCCCAGCCGGGACTGCAGGTCTGCAAGCAGGTTCAACACCTGCGCCTGCACCAGCACGTCGAGCGCCGAAACGGCCTCGTCGCAGATGATCACCTCGGGGTCGAGGGCCAGGGCGCGTGCGATTGCCACGCGCTGGCGCTGGCCGCCGGAGAGCTCGTTCGGGTACCGCTGCATGGTGGACTGCGGCAGCGCCACCTGGTCCAGCAGTTCCCGGACCTTCTTCTCGCGGCTGGCCTTGTCCCCGATCTTGTGGGTCCGCAGCGGTTCCTCGATGGTCCGGAAGATGTTGTACATCGGATCGAGGGAACCGTAGGGGTCCTGGAAGATCGGCTGCACGCGGCGGCGGAAGGCGAAGATCTCCTTGCTGTTCAGCGTGGAGGTGTCGACGCCGTCGAACACGATCTTGCCCGAGGTGGGCTGCAGCAGGTTCAGCACCATCTGCGCCACCGTGGACTTGCCGGAACCCGACTCCCCCACGATCGCCGTCGTGGTTCCGCGCTTGACGCTGAAGGAGACGTCGTCCACCGCGGTGAAGTCGGTGGCCCGGCCGAAGCCGGAGCGCAGCTTGAAAACCTTGCTCAGGTTCTCAATCTGGAGCACCTCGTCGGGCATGCTCGACGCGACGACGACGTCCTCGGCCGGCGCCAGCAGATCCTCCGATTCGACGCCCAGTTCCTTGGCGGCCTGGATGCGCCGTGACGCCAGCGACGGCGCCGAGGCGACCAGCCGCTGGGTATACGGGTGCTGCGGGTTCTGCAGCAGCTCCAGCGAGGGACCGGATTCAACGACCTGCCCGCGGTACATCACCACGACCTTGTCGGCACGTTCGGCAGCCAGGCCCAGATCGTGCGTGATCAGCAGGACGGCCGTTCCGAGTTCGGTGGTCATCTTGTCCAGGTGGTCCAGGATCTGGCGCTGCACGGTCACATCCAGGGCCGACGTCGGCTCATCGGCGATGAGCAGGCGCGGCTGGCAGGACAGGCCGATGGCGATCAGGGCACGCTGGCGCATGCCGCCGGAGAATTCGTGCGGATACTGGTTGGCGCGGCGCGCAGCATCCGGCAGGCCGGCCTCGGAAAGCACCTTCGCGACGTCGTCCGGGCCGCTGGGCAGCCCGTTCGCCTTCAGTGTTTCCCGGACCTGGTAACCGATTTTCCAGACCGGGTTGAGGTTGGACATCGGATCCTGCGGCACCATGCCGATGCTGTTGCCGCGCAGCTCGATCATGCGCTTCTCCGAGGCGTGGGCGATGTCCTCGCCGTCGAAGATGACTTGTCCGGCAGCCACCCGGCCGTTGCCCGGAAGCAGGCCGATGGCGGCCAGCGCCGTCGTCGACTTGCCGGAACCGGATTCGCCGACGATCGCGACGGTTTCGCCGGGCATCACGGTGAGGTGGGCGTTGCGGACGGCGTTGACCTCGCCGTTGCTGGTGGTGAAGCTGATTGCCAGGTCCTTGATTTCAAGGAGCGGGCGCCCGGCCGCCGCGCCGGCTTCGTGGATTTCGACAGAGGCGTTCATGGCGTCCCCTTTCATCGCTTGCGCGCTTTGGGATCGAGCGCATCACGCAGGGCGTCGCCCAGCATGATGAAGCTCAGGACGGTGATGGACAGCGCGATAGCCGGCCAGAGCAGCGGCATCGGGTTGGACCGCAGGGACGCCTGCGCTGCCTGGATGTCATTGCCCCAGGACATGACGCTCGGCGGGAGGCCGATGCCGAGGAACGACAGGGTGGATTCCGCGACGATGAAGGTGCCCAGCGAAATGGTGGCCACGACGATGATCGGCGCGAGCGAGTTCGGCATGACATGGCGCATCAGCGCGCCGAACTTGGAGACACCCAGGGAACGGGCGGCAGTCACGAAGTCAGCGTTGCGGACCTCGATGACGGCGCCGCGGGTGATGCGCGCGATCTGCGGCCAGCCGAAGGTGACCAGGATCAGCACGAGCGTCCAGGCCGTGCGGTTGGCACGGAACACCGGCAGCTGCATCATCACAATGGCGCCGAGGATCAGCGGCAGGGCGAAGAAGATGTCGTTGATGCGGGCCAGGATGGAGTCCACCCAGCCCCCGTAGTAGCCGGCGAGGGCCCCCATGATGCCGCCGATGAGGAGGACGCCGAGGGTGGTGAAGAGGCCCACGGTCACCGAAGAGCGCGTGCCGAAAATGACGCGCGCATACACGTCGCAGCCTTGCTGGGTGAAGCCCAGCGGGTGCCCGGCCGCCGGTCCGGCGTCGGAATTGGCCAGCTGGCATGCCTCGGAGGCCGGATCAATACCGGAAAAGAGCGAGGGGAAGAGTGACACGGCGACGACGACGAGGATCAGGAACGCGGAGATCAGGAAGAGCGGCTGCCTGCGCAGGTTCTTCCAGGCCTCGCCCCAAAGGCTCAGCGGGGCCTGGTCTTCCTTGACCTTGTCGGTTGCCTGCAGCGGTGTTTCGGCAAAGTCGGCGACGAAGTGTTCGACGTGCCGCTTCGCCGGCGCCGCAGGGCGCAGGTCTGGGGTCATGTTCTCAGGCGTCATAGCGGATCCTTGGGTCAAGCCAGGCGTACAGCAGGTCTACAAGCAGGTTGGACACGACGTAGATCAACACGAGCACCGTGACGATCGAGACGACCGTGGGGCCCTCACCCTGCGTAACGGCGCGGTAGAGCCGGTTGCCGACACCGGGGACGTTGAAGATGCCTTCGGTGACGATGGCTCCGCCCATCAGGGCGCCCAGGTCGGCGCCGAGGAAGGTGATCACCGGGATCAGCGAGTTGCGCAGAATGTGCACGCGGACCACACGGAAGCGGGACAGGCCCTTAGCCGTGGCGGTGCGCACATAGTCGGCATTCATGTTTTCGATGACGGATGTCCGGGTGAGGCGCAGGACGTAGGCGAATGAGCCCAGGCCGAGGACGATCGCCGGCAGGATCAGGTCCTGCACCGTGGCGGCCGAGCTGACGGTGGGCTTGGCCCAGCCGAGCTGGACGCCGATGGTGAACTGCAGCAGGAAGCCGAGCACGAAGATCGGGATGCCGATCACGATCAGGGAGGCGATCAGGACCGTTGCGTCGAAGAACTTGCCCTTCCGGAGGCCGGCGATCAGACCGAAGATGATGCCGAAGACGGCTTCGAAGATCAGCGCCATGACGGCCAGCCGGGCCGTGACCGGGAAGACCTCGCCCAGCACGGCGGCGATCGGGCGGCCGGAGAAGTCCTGGCCAAGGTCGAAGGTGAAGATCCCCTTGAGATACAGCAGGTATTGGATCCAGAACGGCTGGTCCAGGTGGTACTGCTCGCGGAGCTGGGCCGCGACGGCCTGGTTGACCGGCTTGTCGCCGAAGAGTGCCACGATAGGGTCGCCAGGCAGGCTGAAGACCAGGAAGTAGACAAGCAGCGTGGCGCCCAGGAAGACCGGGATCAGCTGCAGGAAACGCTTAAGGATGTAGGTCGCCATCAGCGAAGGACACCCCCGTCAGCAGGCATCCTGTCCAAGGATGCGGCGGAGTTGTTCATCAAAGAACCTTTTCACTATGGGTGCAGCCGTCGCCGGTGCGGTCACGGCGGGCCGGCTGCGAAGACACCGGCCGAAGGCTGGTGCTTAGAAATTGGGGTGGAAGCAAAACAACGGCGGAGGCCCCAATCCAGGCAGCCCCCGCCGTTGTTCAGTTGTTACTTGCCAGTGATGTTGTAGTACAGCGGGACGCCGTCCCAGCCGTAGTCAACGTTGGTGACCTTGTCGCTCCAGCCGCCCTGGGCAACCTGGTACCACAGGGGGATGGCCGGAAGGTCGGTCAGGAGGGTTTCCTGGGCCTTGTTCATGGCCTTGTTGCCTTCGCTGACCGAGGAAGCGGCGAGACCTTCAGAGATGGCCTTGTCGAACTCCTTGTTGGCGTAGCGGGCGTCGTTCGAGCCTGCACCGGTCTTGTAGATCGGTCCGAGGAAGTTGTACAGCGACGGGTAGTCGGCCTGCCAGCCGGCGCGGATCGCACCGGTCAGCGTGCCTGCGGTGGCGTCGTTGCGGGCTTCCTTGAAGGTCGCGTACGGCTTGCCCTCAACCTTGATACCCAGGGTGTTCTTGAGCTGGTTCACAACAGCCTCGACCCATGCCTTGTGGCCGCCCTTGTCGGCGTTGTAGGCGATGGTGAAGGTCTTGTTGGCGTCCCACTTCTGGATGGCGTCAGCCTTGGCCCAAGCGGCCTTGGCCTTGTCGGCGTCGAACTTCAGGTTCTCGGAACCCGGGATCGAGTCGCTGTAACCGTCCAGGACGGGGGCGGTGAAGTCCTTGGCGGGCTGGCGTGCGCCGCTGAAGATGACCTTGGTGATTTCATCGCGGTTGATGGCCATGGAGATGGCCTGGCGGCGAAGCTTGCCGGCTTCCCCGCTCCACTCCGGCAGGTATTCCGGAATCGCGATGGTCTGGTTGCCGGCGTACGGCTTGTTGATGGTGCGGTCGCCCAGGTCGGTCTTGAAGTTCTTCAAGGCGCTCGTGGGGATGGTCTGCAGGATGTCCAGGTTGTTGGACAGCAGGTCCTGGTACGCGGCGTCGTCGTTCTGGAAGATCTTGAACGTCACGCCGGCGTTCTTGGCCTTGCGGGGGCCGTTGTAGTCCGGGTTCGGGACGAGCTGGATCTGCACGTTGTGCTGCCAGCCGCCGTCGGCCAGCTTGTACGGGCCGTTGCCGACCGGCTTCTCGCCGAAGCCCTTCGGGTCCTTCAGCGCACCGGAGGGAACCGGAACGAAGGCGGTGTAGCCGAGGCGCAGCGGCCAGTCGGATTCCGGCTGCTTGAGTTCGACGGTGAAGGTCTGGTCGTCGACGACCTTCAGGCCGGACATGGTCTCGACCTTGGAGCCTTCGGCGCTGGCCTCGTCGTAACCCTTGATGCTTTCGAAGAAGGCGCCGCTGAGCTGGGCGTTCTTAGCGGCCGCACCGAAGTTCCAGGAGTCGACGAACGACTTGGCGGTGATGGCCTCGCCGTTCGTGAACTTCTGGTCCTTCTTGATCTTGATGGTGAAGTGCTGGCCGTCCTTGCCTTCGATGGACTCGGCCAGTTCGTTCACGGGCTTGCCGCTGGGGTCATAGCTGACCAGGCCGGCGAAGATCATGTCGATGACCTTGCCGCCGCCAACTTCGTTGGTGTCGGCCGGCATCAGCGGGCGCTGCGGCTCCGAGCCGTCGGCGATGATGACCTTGCTGGCGTTGCCGCCGGTGCTGCCGCCGGCGGTGTTAGAACCGCCGCCGCCGCAACCGGTCAGGGCCAAAGCGGCGATAGCCACCATGCCCAGTGCTTTGGAAGTGCGCGAAAAACGCATTCCGCCTCCTAAGAGTTGTGGGAGTTCGTGCGGGAGAGACTTGTGCTTCCCGGCAGGCCCGGGCACAGAGATATCCTGTGACGTGGCCTACATATGGAAGTAGCCTAACCGCAAAAAGTCCGAATGGTGGAACTCCGTTGCCAAACCGTGACTCGACAACGTCGTGACGGCTAGCGTCAATCGCAACGTATTTCAAGTCACACATTACTGGCTGGTACCATTCGCTCCCGGCGGCTCCTGGTTATGGCCCGTTAACCGAAAATCTCCCGCGGAACCCCTTAGCTGGCGCCCGAGAGCAGCTGGGCGCGCAGCTCCCGCCGCTCCCGCTGCTTCTCCGGATCCGGCAGCGGCACAGCGGCCAGGAGCCGCTGGGTGTAGGCCTCCTGAGGGTTCCGGAGGATCTGGTCGCGGGTGCCCTGTTCGACGATCCGTCCGCGCTGCATCACGCAGATCCTGTCGGCCAGGACGTCGACGACGGCCAGGTCGTGAGTGACGAACAGGCAGGCGAAGCCAAGTTCCTTCTGCAGGTTCTGGAAGAGTTCGAGCACCTTGGCCTGGACGGACACGTCAAGGGCCGAGGTAGGTTCGTCGGCCACCATCAGCTTCGGCTTCAGCGACAGGGCCCGGGCGATGCCCACGCGCTGCTTCTGGCCGCCGGAGAGCTCGTGCGGGTACCGGTTGCGGTAGTCGCGCGGCAGTTCCACCTGGTCCAGCAGCGCCTCGATCCGGGACTGCAGCGCGGCGCCCTTGGCGACGCCGGCGAGGAACATCGGTTCGCCGATGCTTTCGCCGATGGGCAGCCGCGGGTTCAGCGAGGATGACGGGTCTTGGAAGACCATGCCGACGTGCCGGCGCATTTCGTGCAGCTGGCGGCCGTTCTTCTTGGCGGCGGAGATGTCCTGCCCCACGACCTTCATGGTGCCCGCCGCCACGGGGAGCAGGCCGACGGCGGCACGCCCGATCGTTGTCTTGCCGGATCCGGACTCCCCCACCAGGCCGACCACCTGGCCGGGGTAGATCGCGAGGTTGGCGCCCTCGACGGCGCGGAAGGCCGGCACGCGCCCCTGCTTGGGGTACTCGATGGCGACGTCGGTGAGTTCCAGCACCGGTTCGCCCTGCGGCTTCACCGTCTCGGCGGCGGACAGCGCGGCGGCGTTTTCGCGCTCGCGGCGGAGCAGCTCCGAACGCGGGACCGCCTCAAGGTCGGCGTGCGTCGCCGCCGCGAGGGCCGCGGTCACGTCAACCTCGTCGTCGCTCGCCGCACCGCCCTGCCCGAGGTGCGGGACGGCGGCCAGGAGGGCCTTGGTGTACTCATGCTGCGGGTTGTGGAAGATCTGCTCCGCGGTGCCGGTCTCGACGATCAGCCCCCGGCGCATGACGGCGATCCGGTCCGCGAGGTCCGCCACGACGCCCATGTCGTGGGTGATCAGCACAATCGCACTGTCCAGCTTGTTGCGCAGGTTGCGCATGAGGTCCAGGATTTCCGCCTGGACGGTGACGTCCAGCGCGGTGGTGGGCTCGTCCGCGATCAGCAGCTTCGGGTCGCAGGAGAGCGACTGGGCGATCATGGCGCGCTGCCGCTGACCGCCGGAGAGCTGGTGCGGGTAGGACTTGAAGGCCTTTTCCGGGTCCGGCAGCTCCACGAGGTCGAGCATCCGCAGGGCACGCTCCTTTGCCTGGTCGGGCGAGACCTCATTGTGCAGCCGGATGGTCTCCACGATCTGCGCGCCCACGGTGTACACCGGGTTCAGGGCCGTCATGGGCTCCTGGAAGATGACTGCGACATCCTTGCCGCGGACCGCGCGGATGTTGGCCTCGTTCCCGCCGAGCAATTCCTTGCCGCCAAGTTTCACGCTGCCGCTGACCCGGCTGTTGCTCGGTAGCAGTCCCAGCAGTGCCATCGAGCTGGCGCTCTTGCCGGAGCCGGACTCCCCCACGATCGCCAGGACCTCACCGGCCCGAACCTCGTAGTTCAAGCCGATCGCCGCGGGAACCCACTTCTTGTCCACGCCGAAGTCGACGCTGAGGTCCCGGACCTCCAGGACGGTGTCACCTTTTCCGGGCGCGGGAGCCGGGGCGGGATCCAGGGTGATGAAGTCAGTCATGATGGGTTTTTCCTTCCACCCGAGCCGCCGTCGCACCGGTGATTAGTGCTGGAACTCGGAATACTGAATTATGGGGGGCATGAGCACTGTGCCCGCTGCCGGAAACGTTGAAATCTTCAAGGCCAGGACCAACAAGTGGTTCGCCTGGCTGGCCTGGACCGTGGCGGTCGTCGGCCTGGTGGTCACGGTCGCCTCGGCCGGCCCCGCGGCACTCCCCACCACCGCGCCGCTGCTGCTGATCGCGCTGCTGGGCTGGCAGTTCTTCTGGATGCCCGCCGTCGTGGTGCACGACGGCGGCGTCACCCTGGAGAACCCGTTCCGCTCGGTCCTGGTGCCGTGGGCGGCCCTGGTGCACGTGGACACCCGCTACGCCCTGACGCTGGTGACGGCACAGAAGGGCTACGCCGCCTGGGCGGCGCCGGCCCCGGGCATCTGGGGCGGACGCAATGCCCGCCCCGAGGACCTGCAGGGCCTGCCGGACACCAGCTACGGCCCGGGGAAGTCGGTGCGGCCGGGCGACCTCAAATCCACCGACTCCGGCCAGGCCGCCCGCCTGGTGCGCACGCGCTGGCGKGACCTGGTGGAAAGCGGCGCCCTCGCCGCAGGCGACGCCGCAGGCGACGCCGACACGGCTGTGACCGTCACGCCGCGCTGGGCGGCCATCGGCGGCGTCGTGCTGCTGCTGGCGGCCAGCTACTGGGC